>CAUTIE010000083.1:0-2519 GCA_963538475.1 uncultured Atopobiaceae bacterium | reverse complement strand
AAAACGTCAGCGGGTGCGCCTTCCTTCATCTGGTCAACCAGGGTGGATGAGCCCTGGAAGTTGAAGGTCACCTTGATGTTCGGATCGCTTTCCTTGAGGACCGTATCAGCGATCTCGGGGAATGCCTTGTTCAGCGAGGCAGCCGCGAAAACGTTGAGTTCGACCGGCGCTGCGGCTTCTGTCGAAGCAGATGCCGAGGCGCTTGCAGACTTATCTGCAGATGCGCTGTTCCCGCCTGAGCAAGCGGTGAGCGCGAGAAGGCTAGCCGCGGCTACCGCGACGATTCCCTTGTAGTGCTTCACAGGTTTCCTCCATTTGGTACCTGAAGAGAGACATTTGTTGCCTTAATTTGTGCCATAGCGATGGAACCCACTTCGATTCCCAGCTCGCGAACGCTTTCGGTCGAAACCAAAGAAACAACACGGTAGGGGCCACACTGCAGATCAACCTGGCTCATCACCGGATCAGAGTGAACGGCAATAACCAGACCTTGGAGGTGGTTACGAACAGACTGAGTGCCCTGCCCAAGAGCAAGCTGATGAACATCAGGTTGGCTGTTAATCAAAGCCGCGACCGATGCACCATCGATACGAAGCGGTCCTGAGTTTTGACCGTTATCTGCACGAGTCACAAGCCCATCATCAAGCCAGCGACGAACGGTGTCATCACTCACGCCAAGCAGAGTTGCAAGAGTCGAAACTTTGTAATGAGGCATGAATTAATTTTAACGGATTTTGCCGTTTTTTGTAATTAATCGACAAAAATATGCAAATTTCTCCGCCCATTCGGCGATACCTGAAATGGATTATTCTCCCGATGCCTTTCGCACCGGGATATCCTCAAAGAAAACCTGGCAGCCGCAGCTATTGCCGAAGGGCACCAGAGTCATGCTCATACCACCATCACTGAGCTCTTCAACGATCTGACGAATAGCAGCACCATGCATCTTGCACACAATGCTTTGGATCTTATCGTTGCCGATATTGAGGTAGGGGCAGGATTGGATGGACAGACCACCATCTTCTGCATTTATCGCACGGAAACCGCGCGTTGAAAGGAAAACTCGAAGAAGAGAAAGCAGGGCTTCCTCATCGTCACGGGCGGCATCAAGCGCACCGGAAGAGCGGATGAGATCAACGTACTGTTGCCCCCAATTCCGCCCCATGATGTCAGCGAGCTGTTCGCCGCCGTCCGAAGTTTGAGCCATTGCCGAGGCCGCGGCAAGAAGAAGTTCCGAAGACTGACGTTGAAGACGCGCTGCATCCCCGATGACCGCGATCTCGTAGTACATCGCGGGGCGGCCTCGCCCTTCGGGATTGTGAGTTCGACGCACAACTAAGCCCTGTTCGACCAAAGGAACAAGAGTCTCACGAACCGAGTTCTTATGGATTCCCAAACGATCTGCGATTTCAACAACGGTTGCTTCGCGACCAATATCGGTAAGGGTGTGCAGAACCTTACGCTGCGCCGGGGATGCGGTCGCCAACTGGGTGATCATGTATTCGATGCCGTTCAATCTCTACCCCTTTTCCATAAACAGTCATAAAGTTTGTCAGAATAAGCTTTGTAAGTGTATAAATTACATTTCTACAGAACTAAACTATTCCCCTGTTTAAAATAAATTGATTCATATTTTATAAAATCAATATGTATATATAGTTCCGAAAACAGAAGATATTGCATTGTTTTCACTTTAATTGAAAGCTATTCTTGTCAAACCAGGTTTTACGAAAAGTCTTATTTGTGCCACATTTGTACCAAATTGAACTTTAGTCTATTTGTATATGAAATCTAATTTAGTTAATTTAGATTTAAATTCGGTATATATATTGTTGAATATAGTTCGCCCGAACAAATAGAATGCTTGCAATCGGCAGAAATAACCGGCAACTATTTTATGAAGCTGCTGGTTTTGTTTATTTAATTTTTATAAAGAAGTAATAAAAGTTAAACCGCCTAATATCACTCCCGCTGCATTGGGAATGATGAGGATCCAGTCTTTTTTAGGTTCTTTTGTCCAACCATAGATTACCCAAATTAAACAAGAAAATGCTGCGAATAGTGGTTGGAATGGTTGAGCTTTTTCTCCTTGTAAGTTAGCGATAATTTGTGGAATATATGCAATAAAGACAAGGATCCCAATAAAAGCTCCAATAGATCCGACAAAGCGATTAATTTTTTGTTTAGACATGTAATACCTCCTGGGGTTTTTATATCAGAAAGGAGAATCGACCGGCTTTCACCTCGCCGTTAGTCACAGCTACTCCTTGTCTTGAGGGACTTGGTTGACATTCTAGTGCACAGGCAACGACTAGCCGCCATTCGTTTCAAATGCTGGGGCCTGTATGCGCAGGTCAGCACATACAGGCCCCAGATCACATCAGCATAGATCAGGCACCCTGATAGGGGGCGTCATCCTCGGGGAAGCTCTGCGCCTTGGGACCTGCAGCGCCACCTCGAACCGGCGTCCAGCCTCGTGCGGGACGAGAGGTAGAAGTCGCCGCTCGACGTGAGCGGTA
>CAUTIE010000082.1:0-2520 GCA_963538475.1 uncultured Atopobiaceae bacterium | reverse complement strand
TCTGACGTTAAGTACACCTTCACGCGTATGTTCTTGCCTGCTACCAAGGCAACCTCAATTGACTCCTATGCGTACATTGAGGGCGCTAAAGACATTATTGCTGGTAAAACTGAAGAGCTTTCTGGCATTGTTATTAAGGACGACCGTCACTTTGACATCAAACTGACACAGCCTTATTCAACCTTCAACGCAATCATGGCTCAGTTCTACGCAGTTATCTACCCAGAGAAAGCCTGTAAAGAGTCTGGTGAGGCATGGGGCACTGAGACCAACTTTATTGGTACTGGTGCTTTCAAGCTTGTCTCTAATGACAGCACCACAGAAGTTGTTCTTGAGGGATTTGCTGATTACCATGAGGGTAAGCCTGGCCTGGATGAGCTCAGATTTGTCTACATTGACGATGCCAACACCCGTATTCTTAACTACAAGAACAACGATGTTGACCTGGTCTTTATTTCTCAGTCTCTTATCCAGCAGTACCAAAATGATGAGTCTATCTCCAAAGAGATTGTCAACTACACCCCTGCATCTACGCAGTTTGTAAACTTGAACCTTAAGAGCGAGAATCTCAAAGATGTTCGCGTCCGTCAGGCGCTCTCTATGGCAATTGACAGAGATACTATTTGCAGCACCATTCTTTCTGGTGTTGCCAAACCTGCAAAGTCGTTTATTCCATCTTCTGAGACTGGCTACAATGAGTCCGCTCCAGAGTTTGAGTACAACGTAGACAAGGCAAAGCAGCTTCTTGCACAGGCAGGTGTTTCTAACCTCACTCTTAACGCACAGGTCAGAAGCCAGGATCAGAACCTCATGGTTGCCCTTCAGGATGCTTGGTCCAAGATTGGCGTTACCTGTAACGTAAGTGTTATTGACTCTGGCGTTTGGAGCGACGCACGTACCAACGGAGAACTTGAGGTTACCCTCGTCACATGGTCTACCCTCTCCTTCCAGGGTGTTGAGCACATGGGCTCTTACTTCCGCTCTGACCGCGCTGCAAAGAAGTCTTCCTTCTACAACAGCACCGAGTTTGACAGCCTGGTTGATCAGGCTCGTTCAACCGTTAATGACAACGATAAGGTCCTGGAGCTTACCCGTCAGGCAGACAGTCTTATGACTCACACAGACTATGCTTGCCTGCCTATCGACTGGCCTCAGATGCCTTACGTCTTGAAGCCAGAGTTTACCGGCCTCACCGTTTTGGTTAACCCTCACTTCGATAAGGTTAAGAAGAAGTAAGCGTTTCTTTCATACAAAACAAGGGCGAGAAGATCGATTGGTCTTCTCGCCCTTTTGTGTTTGTAAGCCGTTTTAAGACACGACAACAAAATGCACTACTCGGAAATCTTCTCCTCAAGGCGCGCTTCTTCTACGGCCTTCTGAGCCGCCTCAATAGCATGTGCAACCTGAGGTGTGCGGTCAGCATCAGAGAGTGAAGTGTCGTACAAGTGGCAGGCGCAGAAGTGACCTAGCTCAGCCTCGATGCGCTCGGGAATGCGCTCGGAGCAAACTTTCATAGCCTTAGGGCAGCGCGTGTGGAATACGCAGCCTGAAGGTGGATTTGCAGGGCTTGGAACATCGCCTTGGAGAATACGCTTCTCCTGGATGCGCTCGTGACGAATACGAGGAATAACGTCAAGAAGTGCCTGAGTATAGGGGTGCAGAGGATGCTCAAAGAGGGCGTCTTTAGTAGCAAACTCCATCTGGTGGCCCAGGTACATGACCATAACAGTATCTGCAATGTGGCGGACAACAGAGAGGTCGTGGCTAATAAAGATGTATGCCAGACCGTGATCTTTCTGAAGCTCTTCAAGCAGGTTGATTACCTTGGCCTGAACAGAAACGTCCAGTGCAGAAACAGGCTCATCGCAGACAACAATCTCTGGCTCAAGCACAATAGCGCGCGCGATACCAATACGCTGACGCTGACCACCCGAGAACTCATGAGGGTAGCGGTACTTAAACTCAAGGTTAAGACCAACTTCCTCCATAACCTCTTCAATACGAGCGTCGCGCTCTGCCTTTGTCTTATACGTACCCGCGATATCAATTGGCTCGCCAATGATATCCATGACCGTCATACGAGGGTTTAGTGAGCTGTAAGGATCCTGGAAAATAAGCTTCATCTTCTGACGTGCACGCTTGAGGTCTTCTCCCTTAAGCGAGGTGAAGTCTTCCCCATCAAGCTCAACCGTACCAGAGGTTGGCTCGGTGAGGCGCAGCACGCACTTGCCAGTTGTAGACTTTCCGCAGCCAGACTCGCCAACAATAGCCAGAGTCTCTTTGCGCCTAAGGTCAAACGAAACATCCTCAACCGCATGAACTGAAGCGTTTGAACGACCAAAAACACCGTTTTTAATGGGGAATCGCTTAACCAAGTTCTTTACGGACAAGATGGTTTTCTCGCCAGAAAGGTCCTTGACGTCTGTATTTTTCTCTTCTGCCATGACTACTCACTCCACTCATCAGTGTATTTCCAACAGCTGACAGTATGGCAATTGTCTTCACCAACAGCAGTCAAGC
>CAUTIE010000081.1:0-2586 GCA_963538475.1 uncultured Atopobiaceae bacterium | reverse complement strand
AAGATATTGCTTCCTGCATTGGTTCGGGCGCTCGCGTTGATGATGAGAACCGCAAGCGCATGACAGGCAGCGAGTTCTACCTTAAGAGTGAGCAAGAAATGCGTCAGATCTTCTCGTGGTGTCCAGAAGCTATCGAGAACACCATTGAGGTTGCTAATAAGTGCAACTATGAGCTGGATTGGACCCATATGTACCTGCCAAAGTTCCCAGACTTGGCAGAGGGGGAGACCTCAGAGGAGCGCTTTAGAAAAGAGTGTGAGCTTGGTCTTGCTAGGCGGTACGGTGATGACTGGCAAAACGTTGTCATCAACGAGATTAACGTTAAAGACCGTTTTGAGTATGAATATGACATCATCTGCAAAAAGGGCTTTGCAGATTACTTCCTGATTGTTCAGGAGTATGTTCGCTGGGCAAAAGAGAATGGTATTGGCGTAGGTCCCGGTCGTGGTTCTGCAGCAGGCGCTATTGTTGCATACGCTATGGATATTACCTCGTTTGACCCTCTTGAGAATGGCCTCATGTTTGAGAGGTTCTTGTCTCCACAGCGTTCAGAGATGCCAGATATTGATATGGACTTCGACGATGAGCGTCGTCTTGAGGTTGTTGAGCACGTCCGTCAGATTTATGGATCTGAGCGTGTTTCTCATGTTATTACGTACTCGACCATCAAGGCAAAACAGGCAATAAATGACGCGTGCCGCGTTCTGGGTTACCCCGTTTATATGGGTCAGCGCCTCTCTAAGATGATTCCAGGGGATCCTAACGCTCACCTTAAGTTTGTTCTTCATAAGGCTCAAGAAGGCCAAAAAGGCGCTGATCAGTATTCTGCTGATTTTGAAGATGCGTACGAGAATGACCCTGATGCGAGAAGAATCATTGATGCTGCTCTATCTATTGAAGGCTTGCACCGTGGTGAGGGCGTGCATGCTTGTGCAGTTTTGATTGCTCCTACGCCTGTAAATGACCACGTTCCTACCAAGGTAGATACCAAGGGTGGCGTAGAGATTACGCAGTATGAGGGTCACTCTGTCGCAGACATGGGCCTTCTTAAGATGGACTTCTTGGGACTAAGAACTCTAACGGTTATTTCTCGTGCAATCAAAAACGTGAAGGATAACTACGGTATTGATATCGATGTAGATAACATTCCGTTTACTGATCCAGAAATTTATAGACTTCTTAGAGAAGGTCGAACTGCTGGTGTTTTCCAGGTTGAGTCTGCAGGTATGACTGCAACCATTAAGGGCATGAGGCCAACAGAATATAAGCACATCGTCGCACTTATCGCCTTGTATCGTCCTGGTCCTCTTAACGCAGGTATGGTTACCAGCTATATCAACCGTATGAACGGTAGAGAAGAAGTCAAAGACTACGATCCACGTCTTCACGACATCTTGGAAGAAACCTACGGAACCATGGTCTACCAAGAGCAGGTTATGCAGATTTCTATGAAGATGTCTGGTTTTACCGCAGGCGAGTCTGACAAGGTCAGAAAAGCAGTAGCAAAAAAGAAGATCAAACTCATGCAGGAAGTTGTCCAGCACTGGGATGACGGTACTGATGAGACCATGGAGGCTCACTGGAAAAACGGCGCAGTTCGTAATGGATTTGATCGTTCGGTTGCAGAAAGCATTTGGGACGATGTTCTTGAGTTCGCATCTTATGCATTCAACAAGTCTCACTCTGCTGGCTATGCAATTCTTGTTATGCAGACCGCATGGATTAAAGCGCATTATCCACATGAGTTTATGGCAGCAGTTCTTACCTCATACATGGGTAAGACAGATAAGATTGTTCACTACGTAAGCGCATGCCGTCATGAGGGCATCAAGATTCTTCCGCCAGATATTAACGAGTCCGGTAAAGACTTTACGGCTACTAAAGAGGGTATTCGTTTTGGCTTTGCAGGAATCCGTGGCGTAGGAGCCGGTGTTGGTGAAGCTATTATGCTTGAGCGTCAAAAGGGCGGACCATTTGCCAACATTCATGATTTTGTTGATCGTGTTGATGCAAGCCAGGCAAAGCGCAACGTTGTTGAAGCTCTTATCAAGGCAGGAGCTTTTGACTCAACAGGCTATACCCGTATGCAGATGATGAGTTTTGTGGATAAGAACAATCCACAAAACATTATCGACGCTGCTACTAAGCGTCAAAAAGATAAGGCCGTTGGTCAGTTCTCAATGTTTGATATGTTCGCTGAGGTAGAAGGTTCTGGCTTTAGCGATATTGTCCCAGAGCCAGACGGCGTTGAGTGGGATAGGCGATTCAAGCTTACCAAAGAGTACGAAGTCTTAGGCATTTATGTCTCTGACCATCCGCTTCGTCCGTATGAGTACGCCCTTGCTAAGAGCAGAGATTATGCCCTTGCAGAAATTGAAGAGAATGTAGAGGTTCAGCTTCCTAACGGTGCTATGTCTCAGCAGTTTAAAGTTCCAGAAGGTAAGCCTATTCGCTTTGCGGGCATGGTTACTAATGTTATGAAGCGCACTACTAAAAATGGCGACCCAATGGCAATTGTTACGCTCGAAGACATGGAGGGTAGCGTCACTATTGTCATGTTCCCTAAGCTCTACAAGAAGGCTGCAA
>CAUTIE010000080.1:0-2589 GCA_963538475.1 uncultured Atopobiaceae bacterium | reverse complement strand
GTCTTCTCAAAATAATAGGCACCGCCTGCATCATAGGCGGTGCCATCTTTGCTGAACTTTCAGGCGCCTCTTCGAACAAATCAGAGGCTATTGAAACTCCACTGTAAGCAATAACGCAGAAGCTTAGCGCGCTTACATTGGCATAGTAGGTGCCACAAAGACACGAGCAGCGTTCTCGCGATCAAGGTCAAACAGGTTCTTTGGATCTCCACCAAAGAGCTCTACTGCCTTGAGAAGATCGGAAGCATTTGCCTCTTCCTCGCCCTGCTCCTTAACGTACCAGTCAAGCAGCTGCATAGTGCGGAAATCATTTGCCTTCTGAGCAACGGCATAGCACTCATTGATGCTTGCAGTGATGAACTGCTCGTGCTCGTATGCTGCCTTGATTGGCTCAACTACCTTGGTAAAGGTAAGGTCAGGCTTTGCGATTGCCTCCATAGTTGGAGTCCAATCGTTATCAAGCAGGTAACGACGAAGAATACGTGCGTGAGCAAGCTCTTCCTGAGACTGAATAACATACCAGTTTGCAAAGCCCTTCAGGCCCTGCTCCTCATAAAAATCTGCAAAGGTCAGATACAGATAAGCGGAATAGAACTCTTTGTTAATCTGCTGATTAAGGATGTTACCAACGTTTGTGTCAAGTGCCATGTTCTTCTCTTTCCTCGTAACTTTTTCTCAAAAAATGAGAAGCTCTTTGGCTTCTCATTTTTGATACCCAATTGTTATTCTCTTAAACAGATTGCACAAAATCTTAACGATAAAAATAGTTACTATTTTTATCTTCTATTTGAATGCGCTGCATTTGTGCCACCTATACGTTAGTCGCGGGTGAGCTTGCGGTGAATGCGATGAGGACGAGCAGCCTCCTGACCAAGTCTTTCGATACGATTGGCCTGATAAGCCTCAAAGTTACCCTCAAACCAGAACCACTTACCTGGGTTCTCGTCGTCGCCCTCCCACGCAAGGATATGCGTAGCAATGCGGTCCAAGAACCAACGGTCGTGGCTGGTTACCACCGAGCATCCTGGGAAGCGCTCAAGTGCATCCTCAAGGCTTTCCAGCGTCTCAATATCGAGGTCGTTGGTAGGCTCGTCCAGAAGCAGGAGGTTTCCACCCTGCTTAAGCGTAAGGGCAAGGTTTAGACGGTTCCTCTCGCCGCCAGAAAGGACGCCAGCACGTTTTTGCTGGTCAGGTCCTTTAAAGCCGAAGCTAGCCACATAGGCGCGGCTTGGAATCTCGGTGTCTCCTACCTTGATGAAATCATTGCCGTCAGAGACAACCTCCCAGATAGTTTTGTCTGGGTCGATTCCCTGCCTGAGCTGGTCAACGTAAGAAATTTGAACCGTCTCGCCAATCTCAAGCGTGCCAGAGGTGAGCTCCTCCTGGCCAACAATGGCCTTGAACAGCGTAGACTTACCAACACCGTTAGGGCCAATCACGCCAACAATGCCGTTTCTTGGCAGGCTAAACGAGAGGTCGTCGATAAGAACGCGGTCGCCGTAGGCCTTGTGGATGTGATCGGCCTCCAGGACCTTCTGGCCCAGACGCGGACCCACAGGAATCTGGATTTCGGTGAAGTCGAGCTTCTTGGATGCACGAGCTTCTGCTTCCATCTGCTCATAGCGATCAAGACGCGCGCGGTTCTTTGCCTGGCGAGCCTTAGGAGACGAACGAACCCACTCCAGCTCAGCACGCATTTTCTTTGCGCGCTTGGCGTCCTGCTGATTCTGAGCCTCAAGGCGAGCTGCCTTGTTCTCCAGGTAAGTTGAGTAGTTACCCTCGTAAGGATAGAGCTGTCCGCGGTCAACCTCGCAGATCCACTCGGCGACGTCGTCGAGGAAGTAGCGATCGTGCGTGACGGCCATGACAGCGCCGGGGTAATCGTGCAGGAACTTCTCAAGCCAGAGCACCGACTCCGCATCAAGGTGGTTGGTGGGCTCGTCAAGAAGCAGCAGGTCAGGTGCCTCAAGAAGCAGACGACACAGGGCTACACGGCGTTTCTCGCCACCCGAAAGGTGGGTGACGGGAGAGTCTGGGTCTGGGCACTGGAGCGCATCCATTGCCTGAGAGAGCTGGCTGTCCAAATCCCAGCCGTTAGCTGCGTCGATCTCGGTCTGGAGCTGGCCCATCTCTGCCATGAGTGCGTCAAAATCGGCGTCAGGATTGCCCATCTCAACGCCAATCTCGTTGAAGCGAGCAATCTTGGCAAGCAGATCACCGAAGGCAAGCTCGATGTTCTCCTTGACCGTTTTGGTCTCATCCAGTGGCGGCTCCTGCTGGAGCAGGCCAACGGTGTAACCTGGGGTTAGCTTAGCCTCGCCGTTAGAGACGTCCTCTATGCCAGCAATGACCTTGAGCAGGGTGGACTTTCCCATGCCGTTTGGACCCACGACGCCGATTTTTGCGCCAGGGTATACGCCGACGGTGACGTCATCAAGGATTACCTTCTCGCCGACAGCTTTGCGGGCTTTGTACATCTGATAGACAAACTCTGCCATGTGCTCCTCCTTAAGGGGCTGTCAGATGAAATATTCACATAGTCCATTCTAATGAAATATTGCGGGGACTCCACAGTAGAGAAGCTGGAAA
>CAUTIE010000079.1:0-2681 GCA_963538475.1 uncultured Atopobiaceae bacterium | reverse complement strand
CTAAAATGTTTGAAGCAGCAGGTGGTCTGCGCTTTGACCTTGATGAGGTTTCTCGAAAGCTTTTACGCCCTGGATGCGAATGTACGTATCGCGTGGCGGAGGCTTTTGGAAACGATTTACTGGATCCTGTTACTCACGAGATTAATAGGCGAGAGCTTGGCCGTAGAGCTTTTGCTACCAGTGAATCAGCTGAGCTCTTAGAAGATCTAGAAATGCCTTTTATCAGGGAATATATGCGTCAATTCCTGACAAAAGAAGCTCCTAGTGCAGATGCTCAGTTCTGTTTTGTAGAGGTTCCGCTGCTTGACCGCGTTGAAGACTTACTTGAGCTGGTTGATGAAGTTGTCGTTGTTGTAGCACCATTAGAGCTCAGAGCAGAGCGCGCTGAACAGCGAGGATCTTCTCGCCAGGAGTTTGAGCAGCGTATAGCGCATCAGCCTTCCGATACGTATTTGCGTAATCAGGCGGATACGGTATTTGTGAACTCTGAGGGACTAGATGACCTTAAAGCACAGGTAGAGCTTTGGTTAAACGCTCGGTTCAACCAAAGCTCTGAGTAATAGGGCATAGCTTTTGTGCGCGGTCTTTAGAAGGGTGTTCTCAACGAACTCTCTACCTTGGCAGCTGCATCATCAAAGGTAATCTCTAGGCAGTTCTTGAGCATGTTTTGACCAACACAATAAATGCCATCGTTTACACAAGCGCTGCCAATAGCAACTGCCTTGTTAAACACAGCTTTCTGGTCAAAGACAGGAACACCATTTTGCTTAAGGAACGAGAAAACCTCTTGAGGAGTATCTAGTTTCTTAACAGAAGAGTCTGCCTTGAGAAGGTCTTCAAGCTCTTCTTTTGCAGGTTGAGCAACACTACCGCCGATGATCATAGCCATTTGATAGCAAGCTGCACAAAGATCAGAGCGTCCCAGCTTCCACTCCATATAGGCTAGGCGATAGTACACTAGCGCAACATCTGATGCGGAGAAAAGGTGCTCGATAAGGTCTTTGAGCAGCTTTGCAGCTTCAAAGACCTTTGACTGGTCTTCTAATGTTCTTACCAATAGCAGCGTTGCATCAACTCCCAAAGGAGAAATCCTGTGGGCTTCTTGTGCATAGCGTTCTGCTTTTTCTGGCTGCTCAAGCAGGTTGTAGGCGCGAGCCATTCTTGCTAAAGACATAAAATACGTGTCTGGAATAAGCACCAGTTTTCTTGGCTCATTGGGGAATGCTAGGTTATAAGCTACGCGCTCTGAGAGGGAATCAAAATACCTGTAGATAGAATCCGAATCGTCCAGGTACAGGCCCATATCAAGGGTTGGTGAAACCTGAGACTCAAGGTCTGCAAGTGTCTTTTCTAGAGCGTCTGGGTCTGGCTCTCCGTCCATGATGTTATTTATGGATTGAAGCGTTTTCTGCAAAGGCGAACCAAAGAGGAATTTCTCGGCCATAGACCTTCTATCCGAGAAATCAATGGTACCTTCGACCAGGCCATGGATAACTCTGTCAAAGCCTTCAATGGCGAAAATATCAGAAGTTGAAGCTTTTGCTTCCTCAAATTTTCCAACTGCATCCGCGGTAGAAGAATCTTTTGGAATGTTGTTGAGAGTAGTATTCCAAAGCCTAATGCGGCGGGATGCCTCAGAGTATCCAAGATCGCTTACCTTTTGAGCTCCACAAACTGCAGTAACTGCTGGTGAACAAGGACGATCAGACAAATCTGGCATCTCAAAGAAACTACGAGGAGAAACCCACTCGTCCGTTTGCTTCATAAATGGCGCAACTTCACTAAACCAACCTTCAGAGTCAAAAGAAACCCTGAGCGCTGGATCTTGTGGGAAGCTATTGCCGTCAATTTGAGTGTTTGCTGCAGTAGGCAGGAGGCGAGCAAGGGCAGCCTCGTTTAAGTCCATAGATAGGACAATGCGCTCTTCTCCACGCAGACTGCCATTGATGCAGACGCGAGAGATTTTGCAGCTTTGAAGTGCCATGCGAGCCACGCAAAGAGACGTACGCAGTGCGTAAGCGCGTGCCGCTGCAATTTGCTCTGCCTTTTCTGCAGATAAGAAGCTAAAGCAGCGAGGACGAGCTACAAAGAACTCAAATACCAAAATATCAAGTTGTGGATTGTAGGAGAAGTTGTACACCATCCTAAAAGGGAATGGCGTGTTCTCAACATAGTTGGCAAACCAGAGACGCTTCATCCAGTCTGAGCTGCCATCAGCGTTACCGCTAAAAGGAGCAACTTGCTCAGAAAGAGAAGCTGATTTGGGCATGAGGCTTGCTACCTGCGAGAGGGTAGTACGAACAAGCTGAAGATCTGTCTCAGATGCATGCGTATTCTTTAGAGCTTCAACATCTTGTGAAATGTTGAGGATTGCCTCAGTTGCAATAAATGCGTCGTACTCTTCTGGTTCACACTCAAGAGTGTTGGCGTTGAACCACCAGCGGCCTGTTCTATCGAGCTTATGGACATCACCTTTGGGCAGATTGGTATTCTCGAGATTTTTAGAGCGCGTAAGCATCTCTTGAAGACCTGTCTCTGTAATCTGATTGTTTGCAACAAGGTCTTTAAGAGAGGCGATGACATTATTTGAGCGCAGCAAAATGTTCTCTAGGGTAGAGCCCTGAGATTGCTTTGAAGCTTTATTTAGCGAGAAAAGATCTGAGACGCCCAAGGTATCTCCT
>CAUTIE010000078.1:0-2743 GCA_963538475.1 uncultured Atopobiaceae bacterium | reverse complement strand
TAGCAATCAGAACACGCTGACGCTGACCACCAGAAAGCTCATGTGGATAAGACTCAAGCGTACGCTTTGGATCCAGGCCTACAAGCTCCAGAAGCTCCTCTGCAGAACGGGTGCCTCCCCTGCTAGTAAGCTGCTTCATCTGAGAAGAAATAAGCATAGAAGGGTTCAAGGAAGACAAAGCGTCCTGATAGACCATTGCAAGCTCGTGTCCAAGCAACTTACGGTGCTCTTCTTTGGAAAGCTTCAAGAGGTCTTGGTCTTTGTAGAGAACCTCACCAGTAATGGTCTCTTTTGGATCAGTCAGACCCATGATGACCTTGGTAGTAATAGACTTGCCACAGCCAGACTCTCCAACCAGTGCCATGCACTGACCAGGGCGAACATCAAAGCTTACGTGGTCAACAACCTTAACGTCTCCGTGAGACTCAAAGCTGATGCAAAGATCCTTAACACTGAGCAGTGGCTTTACATCAAAGTCTGGCTTACGCCTATCAGTTCTGGAAAGCTCAACCTCTTTAAGTGCATTAAGTCTGCGCTCCAGGGACTCTGCCTGCTCTGCATAGGCACGAACTGGATCAGATGCAAGAATGTCATCTGCACGCCTGGAGTCAGAGTTCTCTGTATCAACAGGAGCGCCAGGTGCTGCTGCCATAGCGTCAGTAAGACCCTCGGAGAGGATATTCAGTGCTAGGCAGGTCATCATAATAGCCAGGCCTGGGAAGAATGCCTGCCACCAACGACCAGCAAGAACGCCAGCACGAGCATCAGCCAGGATGTTACCCCATGTTGGAGTTGGCTCTGCAATACCTGCACCAATGAAGGTCAGGGATGCCTCAAAGATGATTGCGTCTGCAACAAGCGTAACGGTAAAGACCATGATGGGAGCAATGCAGTTACGAAGAACATGCCTCCATAGAATCCATGGTGCACGAGCACCAGAAACAATGGTTGCCCTTACGTAATCTTCGCCGTACTCGCTTACGATGTTTGCACGAACAATGCGAGCAATCTGTGGCGTGTACATAAAGCCAATGGCAAAGATGATTGAAGGAACGCTATTACCCAGAATAGAAACAAAGACTGCTGCAAGAGCAATGCCTGGGAACGACATGATGATGTCGAGCACACGCATGATGACCTCAGAGACAGCCTTTCTAGAAACAGCTGCAATTGCACCAATAATTGAGCCACACAGCAGTGCCATACCCGTAGCACCAAAGCCAATGACCAGTGAATACTGACCACCATAAAGCATACGAGAAAGAATGTCGCGGCCCTTATCGTCAGTACCAAAAATAAATCCATTGCCTGGAGCCTGACGAGCATTAAAAATCTCAAGTGGGTTATGTGGAGCAATAAAGTTTGCAAAGACAGAAGCAAGGACAACAAAGACAAGAATGACAAGAGCAATCTTGGAAGCTGTCTTCATCTTCTTAAAGCCACCAAAGGTAGAACCCTTTGCTGCAGCTTCTTCGAGCTTCTCGACTTGTTTTTTTCTAATTTGTACCATCGCACTACACCGTCCTAATGCGTGGGTTAATCAAGATGTACAACATATCAACAACAATGTTGATGATGATGAAGGACAGTGCAACGACAACAACAACGCCCTGAACAAGCATTGCCTCGTTACCCTGGATGCCCTCGAGAATAGCAGTACCCATGCCAGGAAGGTTAAAAATAACCTCGATAACAACGGCGCCACCCATGAGGTAACCAATCTTCAGACCAAGCGTGGTTACAGGGGTAATAAGAGCGTTGCGAAGTACGTTTCTTGCAATAACGATTCTCTCTGGAATACCAGCGCCGCGAGCAGTGCGGACGTAGTCCTTATCCAGCTCCTCGACCATTGCGGTACGAACAATACGGGTCATCTGACCAGACATTGGAACCGCAAGTGCAAATGCCGGCATAATCATACGAGCAAAGTAGCCGCCCGGATTAACCAGAGGGTCAGGAAGAGCTCCTGATGCAGGCAAGAGTTTGAGCGTAGACGCAAAGACCAGAATCAGAAGAACTGCCAACCAGAATGATGGCGTTGCAAGACCGGCAATTGAGAATACGCGGATGATTTGATCGGGCCATTGATCTCTATAGAGAGCCGCAATAACGCCCAACGTAAACGAAACTATTGCGCCAATAAAGAGACCCATAAAGGTCAACTGCATAGTTACTGGCAGAGCCTTAGCAATTCGTTCAGCAACTGAATAGTGAGAAGTGCCGTAGGTACCCAAGTTTCCATGAGCAACATCACCGATATAGCGTACATATCTCACAGGCCATGGATCATCAAGGCCATTCTCAATGTGATACTGCTGGATAGCTTCTTCAGAAGCAGACTCTCCCAAGGCGTTGTATGCAGGATCAACATGCGAGAAAGACATTAGGAAGAATACGAGAAAGGTGACGCCTAAAGCCATAATCGGCAGCGCAATAAGACGGCGCCCGATAAGACGTAATAGGTTGTTCACTATCTCCCCCTCTCTCTTTAAAACAAACCGTACAAATAAAATTTGATGAGACTTTGCACATCTCAGGACTGAATTTTGCGAACAAGAGCCCGAGCGTTATAAGTAAAACGCTCGGGCCCCAATGTATGAGATGCTAAGCGCGTGACGACAACAAATTAGCTAGCAGTAACTGTGTTGACATCAATGAAGGACAGGCCGGTGGTTCCGATGCCCTTGAAGCCCTTGAGAGCAACGCCGTTGCTGTTTGGCTTCTCGCTCCAAGAAGCGGTGAA
>CAUTIE010000077.1:0-2755 GCA_963538475.1 uncultured Atopobiaceae bacterium | reverse complement strand
AGGCTTCTGCGTCAATGGATTATGAACATGCAGCAGAGCTCAGAGATCAGATTGTTGCCATTAGAAGTCAGCTTGAAGGCACTACCTCAGATGATGTTATCAAGAGGCTTAAAACTGGCGCTAGAAAGGGCAGTGCTCACGCAACTCGCAGACGATATAGAGGCAAGCACTAAGCGTTGTTGTAGTGCTCTACTACAAGCTCGGCCATCCTAATACCATCAGCAGCCGCGCTCATAATGCCACCTGCGTAGCCAGCACCTTCACCTACAGGCCATACACCTGGAGTGTTAATACTTTGTCCTGTTTCATCACGAGTAATTCTTACAGGAGAGCTTGATCTTGTTTCAACACCCGTAAGCACAGCATCGGGATGAGCAAAGCCATGAAGTTTTTTGTCCATGACCGGAAGGGCTTCTCGCAAGGTATTTAAGACGTAGGGTGGAAGACAGTCTTCAAGTGAGGTCCAGGTAACACCACGCGGATACGTTGGTTTTACCGAACGCGGTCCAGTAGAAGCTTTCTTGTGTAGGAAGTCACCAACCAGCTGAGCAGGGGCAACATAGGCTCCACCGCCTGCTTTAAAGGCCGCTTGCTCGCAGCAGCGTTGCAGCTCAATTCCAGCAAGTACGTCATCTCCTGAAAGATCCTCTGGATAGACGTTAGCTAATAGGCCGGAGTTGGCATTTTTGCCTGCGCGGTCAGACAAGCTCATGCCATTTGTGACTACGCCGCCCTTCTCGCTAGCTGCAGAAACAACATAGCCACCAGGACACATACAGAACGAGAAGGCGCTTCTACCAGAGGGAAGATGAACAGAAAGCTTGTAGGGAGCCGCTCCTAGTACAGGATTGGTTGCTTCAGGGCCGTAGAGTGATTTGTTGATTTGAGACTGAAGATGCTCAATTCGCACACCCATGGCAAAGGTTTTTCTCTCCATAGAAATACCTTTGTCTTTGAGCATCACATACGTGTCTCTACTTGAGTGCCCAGTTGCAAGAATCACCGTGCGAGTCTGTATGGTTTCAGTTTGAGTTGAGCCATCTGGATTGGTCTTCTCAACCTGAATTGTAGAAAGAGAATCGTCTGAGGCTCGCTCTAGGGAGGCGAGTTTTGTCCTAAACGCAACAGTTCCGCCAGCGTCTTCAATCATTTTGACAATGTTGGTCACCACGGCGGGAAGAACATCACTTCCTACGTGGGGTTTTGCGTCCCACAAAATATTTTTCTGTGCGCCTGCTTTAACAAAAGTCTCAAGAATAAAGCGATGAGAAGCACTTTTGGTACCCGTGTTGAGCTTGCCGTCAGAGAATGTACCAGCACCACCAAGACCAAATTGGATGTTGCTCTCAATATCTAGCTGACCAGTTTGGTTGTGATGCTCCACTGCAGCAGTTCTTCTCGTTGCGTCATCTCCGCGTTCGATTAGCAGGGGATTAAGCCCAGCTTTGGCAAGCGTCAGCGCACAAAACAGGCCTGCACATCCAGCTCCTACAACAACGGGACGGTTCTCTGAAGGAGCAGGTTGCGTTGCTTTGGGGAGCACAAAAGTATTTGGCTCTGCAAGCTTGATATGCTTTGCTGCGGGTTTACCTTGAATTTTGCTCAGAAGTTTTTGTTCCGCTGCAGACCCACCTTTAAGATTTACGTGGTAGGTGAGGATAAGAACAATATCGTTTCTTTTACGTGCATCAATTGAGCGTTTATGCAGCTCATAGGAGGTAACTTCATCCGCAGAGACTCGGAGAGTACGAAGGAGTGCGTCAAATCCCACCTTTGATTCTTTAGCGGGATGCTTACGAAGAGGCGCAACATGAACTTTAATGTTTGATACTTCCAGCATGTTAGTTGTCCTCTTTCAAAGATTCACAATTCTGACCAGCGCTTTTTGCGGCAGCCAGACCAGCAACCATCCCGCTCTTCCATGCCCACGAGAGGTTAAAGCCTCCACATTGAGCGTCAATATCAAGAGCTTCTCCCACAATAAACAGACCAGGAACGCCATGCGCTTCAAGGGTGTTTGTGTCCACTTGATCGATGGAAATTCCACCAATACAGACCTGTGGAACAACTTTGGAGGATGTACCGGTAACGGTAAAAGTGATTTTGTGAGCTTTGGCAACCGTGGCTTCAACTGAATTGCTGACGCCCAGGTAGGCAGCAATCTGTGGGTCGAGAAGACCGTCAGTGGTGTGAGCTGCCACAGCTGCCGCAACTTCCTCTTCCGTAAGCTGGGGGAGAAGATCAATCTCAAGCACGTCGCCAGGCAGGGCTGTGCGAGACAAGTTGAAAATCATGATACCCGAGAGTCCAAATGACCTAAAAAGCAGTTCTCCAGATTCCTGTTTGAGCACCGCGCCGTCTCTTACAAGAGCTGCGTGTGCTCGTACGCGCTTTCCATCAAGGCTTGTTGGGGGCTCAGGCTTGCAGGTGAGTGCACAAAGTCCCGGTCGCAGTGAGGTGGTCTGCAACTGAAGGCTTTCAGCAAGTTGTGTGGTTGTGAGTCCACCAGTAGCTAGAACTACTGATGAAGCGTGGACCTTGTAGGTTTTCTCGCCACCAAAGCATTCTTGGAAGGTAACGGTGAAGCCAATGTGCTGGGGCTTTACCGATGTGACTTCTCGTCCCAGGGCAAATTGGATACCTGCTTTTTGGGCACGTCTGAGCAAAAGTGACTGGATGGAGCTTGCTTGCCTGGTAAGCGGGTACATTCTGCCCTCGTCTTCAGTTGCCCACGCAAGACCGCTGGACCTAAAGA
>CAUTIE010000076.1:0-2859 GCA_963538475.1 uncultured Atopobiaceae bacterium | reverse complement strand
TAAAGTATCCATGCAGCTATTTTACCCCGTCTCAAACATAAAAGCTTGGCGAGAAGCCCGCTCAACACAAATGCTCTTTACGTGTCCGTTTGCCACACCGTGACTGAGCGGTAAACCTTACGCACGTACCCCTTCTGCAAAGTAGCTTCTCTTTGGAAAGAGCTCCTGAGCTTCTGGGAAAAGTGCTTCACAGGTAGCCACAAAGTAGTCATCAGTCATTGCGGAAATAAAATCAACAACAGTGCGATGCACGTCACTCTTCCAGTCATACGTATGACCGTATCTAGAAAGATGTCTGCTTACTGGCTCAATATGATGCTTAAAGATTGCAAGGCTCTGATCACCAGATTTAAGCGAGGACAGCTCGTACTCGTACAACTTCTCAAACAGATGCTTAATGTCTTCAGAGAAATCACCATTGGCTTCTGATGCACCATAAATCTTCTGGTAATTCTCGCGCTTTGCTCGTTTCATCTCTTTAAATGCCTCTTCAGAGAGAGAAATCTGAGGCTTACCAAAGCTGTTCTGAACAATATCTGCAACAAAAGCAAAGGTAGCCCATGCGTTATAGGCGCCACCAAGGCCATCATCAAACGTTTCTTCTGTTGCAGCGCCAGCACGAAGCGCGTCCTGCCTATCTTTTCCAACATACGCAATAATGTCAGAGATGCGCATGACGCAACCTTCAAGCGTCATAGGACGCAGGTGTGCAATAGCCTGAGGACCTCTCTCCCAGCAATCTTCTACCACCTTATCAAACTCATCAAAAGTTGAAAGATTACTCATTTGAAGTATCTGTTGTTCAAACTCGCCGTTGTGGCAAATTACTCCATCAAGCGTCTGCAAAGAAAGGTTTCTTGCATAGAGGCCGTCAAGCACGCGCACGCTCTGTACGTTGTGGAAAAACCAGCGTCCTGTTTGTTCATGGTAAATATCATTGAGGAAATACTCCCCTGCATGACCAAAAGGGGTATGGCCCACGTCATGACCAAGAGCAATTGCCTCGATCAAATCAAGGTTGAGGCCAAGAGCACGTCCAATGTCTTTAGCAACTCTACAAACAAGCTGCTCATGAAGGCCACGACGCGTAATGTCATCATGCGCGCGGAACGAGAAGACCTGTGTTTTGCCGTTTAGTCTGTTATATGCAGGAGTATGCATGATCTTCTCGACATCTCGCATGAAAGCTGGACGCAAAAGTGATGCCTGATCATGGGTGGAATCTCGGCGAATGATATCTTCATTTTTGCACGCGTAAGGACTTAAGGTGCCCTTAGCAATTTGCTCAGCCACAAAGGCTTGAGTTTCTTCTGTAAGTTGCCCGGTCAAATGAGGTGCAAAAGGATTAATAGTATTCATGTGTATCCTCTCTAGATGTTTTTCACCTCTAGTGTAGAAGTTTCACCGGACAAAAACTCGTGTTGAATTTTGAGAGAGCTTCTAGGGAGGCTTGACGTCTAAAAAAGGCTATCTTGAGCTGGTTGCTTTAAGGCTTCAAACAGATTTTTTGCCAACAGTGCGGCTCCCTTTGAATTTGGATGCACATCGTCAGCAAAATATTTCTTCTCCTGCGGCAACAGCTTTTCTCCAGAGATGCACTGCAAACCAAACTTACCAGCAACCTCTTCAATAATTTGAGGAATCTCGGAGAAACAAGAATAAGGGTGTGTGGGATACGCATCCTCAAAATAAGGCGTAGGTGTCAGAACCACCACGCGCGTATCTGCATACATCTGAGAAATCTGCCAGAGCGAATTTTGAATATCGTACATTACCTGCGACTTTGCGCATTTTTCGTATCGATAATTTGCTCCTAGTGCAACAACAACTAAAGAAGCATCCTCAATGAACGTATACGAACCAGGCTGATAAACTTGTCCACCAATTCCCTGGTTAACCACCTCAAGCTTCATGCGCTTAGCAAGGCTGCGCGGCCAAGTTTTATCTGGGCGCTCCACAACAAAACCCTGCGCAATAGAATCGCCAAACACCACCAGTTTTTTCTTAGGTTCATCGGGCGAGAAAAACGTGCCGTTGCCACGGAGATTTTTTACGGAAGCGCTCTGTAAACAGGGCAAGTAAACACTCACGTGATGCGTGTCATTAAAACCTGGAAGTCTAGCAAGGTCATCTTCAGAGGTTTCTGTTTCTAGATGAATAGAAAGTGTATGTTCACCTGCATCATCTAGTGAAAAGCTCTTGTAAGGTTTACCATCAACCGTCACAAAGACAGAGCTGAGCTTTTTAAGATACGTAGCTTTAAGTAACTGTAAAACAGAAGAGGCTCCCTTAGGAACTTTGTCAATTTTTAGATCAAGTACCACTTCTGAGCTGTCCGTGGTAAAGGCAACTTGAATATCTGAAGTACACGCTACCATCTGTTTAAAAAGACCGGGGTGCCAGGAAGAGCAAGAGCCAATGACTCTAAGTTGATTGGAAGAGAAACGCAGCGGATGGACCCATCCATGAGCAAGCTTTTCTGACCATAGTGCACCAAGTAAAAACTTATATGCTGGCGAACTAATGCTCCACTCTCCCACTCCCATAGGCACCTCCAATCACAAGTTAAATTACTATAGTTATATATTACGAGGTTATCAGACAGTATTACAATCTTTAGCCAGTAAGAAAACCCTCTTCCACCAATGTAGAAGAGGGTTTTATTCGTTTTATGTAGCCTACTTAATTACTCAGTAGCAGATACTTCTTCTGAAGCCTGTACCTCACCGGCATCATTTTTCTTTGCAAGCTTCTTATCAAGCCAACCAGTAAATGCTGGGGCAACTAGTGCAGTAATAACTACAGCAGCTGCAAGCTGAGCGTTTGCGTTTGCAACAACCTGAGCTGTATAGGTTGGAT
>CAUTIE010000075.1:0-2907 GCA_963538475.1 uncultured Atopobiaceae bacterium | reverse complement strand
CAGGAGCAGCTTGCAGAGGGTATTTGCTCCCCGGTTTCTCTTTCAAGAATTGAAAATGGCCGCCAGATGCCCTCCAAGGTAATTCTCGACGCATTGTTGAGCAGACTTGGGGCGAGTACCTATCAACTTTGTGACGTTTTTTATCAAAGTGATTGCCAACGTAGCTTTAATGAGATTACAAGACGAGCAAGTCTGCTTATAGAAGCAGGTAAAATCCAACAAGGCCTATCCTTGCTGGAGGGCTTGAGTGAAAATGATACATCTCATGCATTGGAGCGGCAGTCAGTTTTACTTATACAGGCAGCCGCACAACTCAAGCAGAACAAGAATCCTGAAGATTCATACGTCAAGTTACGTGAGGCTTTGGAGCTTACAAAGCCTCATATTGACCTATCTGATTTTCGACATGAACTTTTATCTCCTATTGAAGCTGAAATAATCGGTTTGATGGTTGTGGCACTTCAGCAAAAGGAAGCTCGTATTGAGGCTATTCGAGTGGGAGAAGAACTTGAAAAAAACCTTTCCGATCAGCAATCGAGCAGCAATGACTTTACGATTGTCCGCATCAACCTTGAAGTTAATATATCTTCCTGCTTGGATCTTGAGGGAAGGTTTGAAGAAGCTGCTCAGCATGCGTATCTGGCAAGAGATTTGAGTATTGAAAGCCATGAGCAGATACTTTTACCGGTGATTTTTTATTTGATTGGTCGGTCTGAATTCCGGAGTGGAAATACTGACAAGGCGCTTTCAATAATGCAGACGATTATTCCGTATATGGAACTTATTGGCCAACATGATAATGCGGAAATGGTGCGCGCTTTTGTTGAAGAGAATCTAAGCACTCAAAATTGAACCTAGGGCTTAAAACCAAGTCTAAGCGCTCAGAGACAGTGAGCAAGGCAGCCTACATTTTTCATTACCAAAAGTTAAAATTTTTACGTGCCATGCTTATTATTTTGATACTTTGCATGGATACTTAACATTTGAGGTAATACAAGAATTGTCACGAGATGTTATGGATAGCCTCCTCTTCTTTCGAGATGATGTATTCATCAAAGAGAGGGGAAGGCGATACATATGACCATCATTGTTATTGTAGTTAAGCACTAAAAGTGCGGGATAGATACCTCTTTTAGATTTATTAAAAGAGGTATCTATCATTTTGTGATGGTCATTTAGATGATTTTCTGCGATTGGAATGGAATGAAAAATATAAAGCATCTTTTAAAGAATGTCGGCAAACGAAACGTGATTATTTTTGTACTAGTACAAATTGTAAGTTCTTGTGTCGTTGCCGGCGTGGCTCTTTTACTGAGCTCACTTCTCAATACGGTTTCTGAAGTCATTATTTCAGGAGATATTGCTCGGTTACTTGCATTTATAGGCTTGTGCTGTATATATGCTATAGCAACCGGTATCCTTCTTATACTACAGGGATATGTGCGCGCCCGCCTGGTTCGCGACACCGTAATTAAGATGAGAAACTCTGCCGTGAAGGCTTATTTGCGGAGAAAAGATGCTGTAAATATGAATGAAAACAGTGCTGAGTTTTTTTCTCTTTTAAGTCAGAATATGGATACTATTGAAAAAGATTGGCTTGGCGGACTGCTTGATGCATTTGCTTCGTGCTGCGAAATTACTATTGCAAGCCTCTTACTTTTGTATATAAATCCAATAGTGGCAGTTATTTCGATACTTGTTATGGCAATTCCAACAATCATTCCCGGAGTATTTACAAAACAACTTACTCATTGCCAAGAAGAGATCGTAAAAAATACGGTGTCGTATAACGGACAGATTCGTGATATATCGCTTGGATTTGATGTCATCAGGTCATTTCATAAAGAAAACAACTTTACAAATCGTCACTTACTGGTTGCGCAGCAGTTGGAAGGTAAGAAGGCACATTTATCTGAAGTTACATCTCTTATATCTGGGTTTGTTACAGCAATCTCAGTTTCATCTCAATTCATCATTATGGGTATAACGGGTATTTTTGCAGTGCAAGGATTTGTTTCTCTTGGTAGCGTTGTGGCTGTGACCCAGCTGTCCGGTCAGGTAATCGCGCCCGCTTCAACATTTGCTTCATTGCTTGGCAAAGTTAAAGCGGCCTATCCGGTTTTGAAGGCGGTTATATGCGACGATGAAGAAACTCCGTTTGACAATAAGGAACGGCACTATGATGTAGAGCATGAAATTGAGTTAAAAAATGTTACCTATAAGTATCCTGATTCAATTTCCGGAGTGTCTAAAATATCTGCGTGCTTTAAGGCTGGGAGGAAGTATGCGATTATCGGAAAAAGCGGGAGTGGAAAGAGCACGCTTTTAAAACTGATTTCAGGCCAGATAAAACCTCAGAGTGGAGATATTCTGATTGACGGTTCAAAAGATATTTTATGTGATCCGGCAATGATTCACCAAAATGTGTATTTGTTTGACGATACGCTAAAAAATAACATTACGCTGGGAAGTTCGTATTCGAGTGAGCAAATCGGTGAAGTTATTAAAAAGTCTGGTCTCTCAGAGGTAGTTGCGGCTCTTCCAAAAGGACTTGACACTCCAGTGGAAGAGAACGGAAAGCGCTTCTCCGGAGGTGAAAGACAGAGGATTGCTATTGCGCGAGCCTTACTGTATGGAAAGAAGTTACTGCTTGTTGATGAAGCTACGTCTGCATTGGACACACGCATGGCTACTGAGGTCGAGAATAACCTGCTTAGTCTAAGCGGAGTTACGATGATTGAGGTAACTCATCATCTCAATGTTGCACAACAATCAAAGTATGATGCCGTATTTGAAATGACTCCAAGCGGGTTTGTAGAGATAAAACAATAGTAGGAGCTCAATACGTTGAGGAGCACAACGTGGCAACAGGCCTTGGAGCTGCAGTTGCCGAGCTTCTGGCTGAGC
>CAUTIE010000074.1:0-2916 GCA_963538475.1 uncultured Atopobiaceae bacterium | reverse complement strand
TTTCGTCCAAGATTAATCAGGTTACTGATGACTTGACTAAAGAGCTGCAAAGAAGCCCTTCAATTGAAGAGATTGCTCAGCGTCTTGATACTAATGTTGAAGAGGTCCTTGAGGCTATGGAGTCTTCCAGTGCTTATAGCTCTGTTCCTCTTGAGGGAGGCGGCTCTGGCGCTGATGGAGACGAGACTCCTTCAATCATTGATCAGTATGTAACCGAAGATGAAGATCTTGCTGGTTCAGATGACCGTATTGTTCTTGAAGAGGCTATCAGGGATTTCTCTCCACGAGAACAAGAGATTATTCGTATGCGTTTTGTTGAAGGTCTTACCCAGGTAGAGATTGCAGAGAAACTCAACATCTCTCAGGTGCAGGTTTCAAGGCTGCTTCGTCGCACCTTAAAGCGTATTCAAGAAAAGATTGACCCAGAAAGCGTGAACCGTTAATGGATCAAAAGCATCAAAATTTTTCCGATCCAGTTCAGAGATGGAAACAGCGTGGCTTAATGGTGTGGACAGTCATTGGTCTGGCTGCGTTGTTTGCACTTGCACTGCATGTTCTTGGTATCCTGGGACAAGCTGTTGAGCTGCTAGCCATTGGCGCTATTGTTGCGTTTGTCTGTAGCCCTGTTACCAACTGGCTTGAAGACAGGGGAGTGCCTCGTGGCCTCTCCGCTCTTATTGCGCTTGTTCTTACGCTCATTGTGCTGGTAGTATTTTTGATTTTGATTGCGCAGCCATTGGTATTTGAGCTTACTACGCTACTCAGAAACGCTCCTTCGTATGCAAGTCAAATAGGAGCAATGGCAAGGGAGTTTTGGCAGAATTTTGACACTCAAAGTAACCCTGCTGTTAGACAGACAGTAGAACTTGCAATTGAACAGGCATCAAGTATTGGAATATCAGTTGCTTCTGGTATTTTGAGTTGGATTTCCACATCTGCTTTAGGCAACATCTCTTCTATGGCAAACCAACTCATGGTCTTTTTCTTAGGCCTAGTGCTTGCCTATTGGTTGGCTAAAGATTATCCAGTTATTGTCCGTGAGATGGCTATTATTGCTGGTCCTCAAAAAGAGAATGAATTCAGACTTATTCTTGCAATCTTAAGTAGATCTACCAGTGGATATATGCGAGGCACTATCATTACCTCTGCGGTTAATGGCATTCTTGTGTACTTTGGGTGTCTGATTTTAGGCAACCCTTATGCCGCTCTTATTGGCATGGTTACAGGAATTTTCCATATTATTCCTGTAGTTGGACCGGTTTTCTCGGCAGGTATTGCTCTTATTTTGAGCATCTTGGTAGACCCTGTCATGACCGTATGGACTATCGTTATCTTGATGGTTGCACAAAACGTTGTTGATAACGTGCTTTCACCTTTGGTTATGGCAACGAGCGTTAAAGTTCACCCGGGTCTTTCGCTCGTTGGTATTGTCATTGGCAGCGCTCTTGGCGGAGTAGTTGGAACTATTCTTGCCATACCTTTGACAGCAGCACTGAGGGGCATCTTTGTGTACTTCTTTGAGAAGTATTCAGACAGACAGATTGTCTCGCCAAATGGCGCGCTTTTTAACTCTACCCAGTATGTGGATGAGACAGGCGCCATCCTTCCAGAATATGACGCTCTGGACGATCCGAAGTTCTTTGAGGAGTCGCGTCTTGTTGATCAAGACACTACAGCTCATGTGCGCAGCAAGTCTTCAGCTCCCGCACCAAAGATTCTTGGTCATGATTTTTCTCAGTTACTTTTTAGGAATACTCAAGAAGTTACTAAGGAACCAGATAAACCGTCGTCAGATGCGGTAGACTCAGACAGTACAAAAGAGTAGTTATTTGAATATGGAGAAGTACTTTATGGCTGACTATAAAACAATGACAACAGCAGAGATTCGTGATGACTTCCTAAGCTTCTTTGAGAGCAAGGATTGCAAGCGCTATCCTTCTTCATCTCTGGTGCCTTCTGACCCTTCACTGCTTCTTGCTAATGCTGGCATGAACCAGTTTAAGGAGTATTACCAGGGCATCAAGACTATGAAGGAGATTGGCGCTACTTCCTGCCAGAAGTGCCTTCGTACTAACGATATTGACAACATTGGTGACTCTCGCCACCTCTCATTCTTTGAGATGCTGGGTAACTTCTCCTTTGGTGGGTACACCAAGCGCGACGCATGTACCTGGGCAATGGAGTTCATTTCTTCTCCAGAGCATTTGGGTCTGCCTCTTGATCGACTGTACTTTACTGTCTTTACTGACGATGACGAGGCAATTGAGATCTGGAAGTCTCTTGGCGTAGCAGAAGACCACATCACCCGTCTGGGCGAGGAGGACAACTTCTGGGCAGCTGGTCCAACTGGTCCTTGCGGTCCTTGCTCCGAGATTTACTTTGACCAGGGTCCTGAGTTTGAGGGAGAGGCCCCTGGAGACGATGGCGACCGTTACCTTGAGTTCTGGAACCTCGTCTTTACTCAGTTTGATCGCCAGGAAGATGGTTCTCTGCCTGAGCTTCCTCACCGCAACATCGATACTGGCATGGGCCTTGAGCGCATTGCAGCTATCATGCAGCATGAGGGCACCAACTACGAGGGTGACATCATGCGTTCCCTCATCTCTTTGGGCGAGAAACTCTCTGGTAAGAAATATCACTCAACTGACGAGATTGACCGCAGCTTGCGCATTCTTGCAGATCACTCCCGTGCAGTTACCTTTATGATTGGCGACGGTATTCTCCCTGGTAATGAAGGTAGAAGCTATATTCTTCGCCGTCTGCTCCGTCGCGCTGTCTACCACGGCCGCTTGCTGGGCATCCAGGGAACCTTCATGGCAGAGTACGCACATGAGGTTGCCGTTCTGCTTGGCGCAGAATACCCAGAGCTTGTCGAGAAGAGCACTCTTATCGACGGCATTCTTACTGCAGAAGAGG
>CAUTIE010000073.1:0-2927 GCA_963538475.1 uncultured Atopobiaceae bacterium | reverse complement strand
TTCTCGCCAAGCTTTTATGTTTGAGACGGGGTAAAATAGCTGCATGGATACTTTATTTTCTGGCATGGAACGTGCCGCTAAAAAAGCTAATGCACCACTTGCTGCTCGCATGCGTCCTACCACGCTTGATGGATACGTGGGTCAGGAAGATGCGGTTGGTCCTGGCTCTTGGCTGCGCAAGGCAATTGAGCATGATACACTTTCGTCTGTCTTGCTGTATGGCCCAGCTGGCACTGGTAAGACTACGCTTGCACGCATCATTGCTCACACAACGCACGCAGAATTTGTAGAAGTATCTGCAATTACGGGCACTGTAAAAGATCTTCGTAGAGAGATTGAAGCTGCAGAATCAAGGCTTTTAACAGCAGGTAGAAGAACTATTCTGTTCATTGATGAGATTCATCGTTTTACACGCTCTCAGCAAGATGCCTTGCTTCATGCAGTGGAAGACAGAATAGTTGTACTTATTGGGGCTACTACAGAAAACCCTTACTTTGAGGTTAATAGCGCTCTGATTTCTCGTTCTCGTGTAGTGGAGCTGCATGCATTGTCAGATGAGGCTATCGATGAGCTCATTCAGCGAGCACTTGAATCAGAGGATGGCCTAGCTGGCACATTTGTCCTGGAAGAAGATGCTCGTAAAGAGATTGTGACGCTTGCAGGCGGAGATGGCCGCGCAGCCCTAACTTCACTCGAGCTTGCCTCTCAGATGGTAGATGTTCCAGAATCTGCTGACGACAAAGCATCTGAGCCGCTTGTTATTACCAAGCAAAACGTTCTTGAGGCAAATCCTCGTCGCGGACTTCCCTACGATAAAGCAGGAGATATGCACTATGACATTATCTCTGCGTTTATTAAGTCCATGCGTGGCTCAGACCCAGATGCCGCACTCTATTGGCTTGCGCGCATGATTGATGCAGGTGAGGACCCTAAATTTATTGCTCGACGCATTATGATTTTGGCCTCAGAGGATATTGGCAATGCCGATCCTCAAGCGCTGCTCATTGCACATGCAGCATTTAGGTCAGCCGAGGTCATTGGATATCCCGAGTGCAGAATTAATCTTGCGCAAGCGGTTATTTATATGGCACTGGCACCAAAATCTAATGCTGCAGAAGCAGGTATTGATGCCGCTCTCCATGAGGTAAGAACAGGTCCAAGGCGAGAAGTTCCAAGTTACTTAAGGGATCGCACGCGCCCTGGTTCTGAGGAGTACGGCAACTACCTCTACCCGCATAACTATCCTGGCGGGTGGATTGAACAGCGTTATCTTCCAGAAGGACTTGAACGTGGTGCGTTCTTCTCGCCATCTCCAAGAGGTTGGGAAGCGTGGAGAATTGCAGCTACAGAGCGTGATCGTCACGAGGAAGTCTAGGATTTTGAATTACCTAAGTGGGAGCATTAAGAAGGCGCTCCTCGGGTAAAATAGAGAGAACTGTAACCGTTAGCTTTGAGGGATGGCATAGATGGATTACCTACAGATTGCCCTTGTAGTCTTAGCCGTAGTTGGTGTTTGGGCTATTGTCGAGGTTGCTCTGACCCTAAGAACAACAAGAAAGTCAATTACTGAGATTACACTCTCAGCTAACAATACCATTGAGCAGATTCAGCCTGTTATTTCAAAGATTGATGGCATGGTTGATGAGCTTGATCCAACTATCAAGCAGCTACCTGCACTTATGCAGAAGGTTGATGAGGCTGCAGAGAATGCTAACACTTCTCTTGAGAGCCTCAATGTGGTTCTTGGTGATGTAGCAACTGTTTCAGGTGCTGCTTCTGCAGTAACTGCAACAGTCAGCAAGGCTGCAAGCGATGCGGTGACAGGCGTTGTTGAGTCTGTTTCAAAGCTAGGAACTGGTCTTGGCGGATCTTTGAATCCTTCCAAGCTTGCTGAGGTAGCTCAGGCTCGCCTGAGCGGTGCGACTGCTTCCGCACAACAGAGTGCACAGCGTGCTCAAGAGTATCTTGAGGAGCTTCCTCTGCTCTCTCAGGACAAGACAAAACATTCTAAACCAGCTCGCACTGAGCAGTTCTATATTGAGTACGGTTCTGAGTCTTCTCAGAAGTCTGAGGAGTAGATTGTAATGACACAAAAAATTGTTGAGCTTTCCGCTCCAGCAGATCCAACATTTGCTCGTTCAGTCAGAATGATGGCTGCAAACCTTGCTGTTTTGTGCAAGATGAACGTTGATGAGCTTGAAGATGTCAAAATGGCCGCAGAAGAAGGCTTTGTCTTTGCTTGTGGCACTCAGAAAGACTCTGTAGATATTACGTTCACCCTCGAAGACAACACTATGTCTATTGATTTTGATTTGGGTGATGAAGATCCAGTTGAGTCTGAGATGGATAATTCTCAGCCACTTGAGCTTGTAGAGCTACTGCTCTCTGCTATTTGTGACCAGTTTGAGCTCAGTGACGACGGTTACACACTTCATCTTGTAAAGATTTCTGGCGGTGCACATGCCTAAACCTGAAGCAAACGAGGCAGTACAGGCATCTGCAGAAGAACAGAAAGCCGCAAGAAGAGCTGCTCGTCGTGCTTCTAAAGGTACCCCGGCTTGGGATAAAGATAGAACACGCCAGCTCTTTGCCCAATATAAAGAAACAAAAGATCCTGAGGTAAGAGACCAGCTCATTGTGAGTCACTTAAACCTCGTGCGCTTTTTGGCTTCTAAGTTCAAAAACCGTGGAGAACCCCTTGATGATTTGATTCAGGTGGGAACCATTGGACTTATCAAAGCAATCGATAGGTTTGAGCCTGATCGTGGTCTTGAATTTACAACGTATGCTACGCCAACCATCATGGGAGAAATTAAGCGTCACTTCCGTGATAAAGGCTGGTCAGTACGTGTTCCTCGTCGTCTGCAGGAGCTTTCGTCCAAGATTAATCAGGTTACTGATGACTTGACTAAAGAGCTGCAAAGAAG
>CAUTIE010000072.1:0-2935 GCA_963538475.1 uncultured Atopobiaceae bacterium | reverse complement strand
TATCTTTGTGGGCATCGCATTTTTTATCGCCATAATGTTTCTTACGACAGAAGCTACGCTGAAACAGCAATTTCTTGTTCCAGCCTTTATGGGCATTGGCGTCCTTATTATTGTCTGTGGTGTCTTCACGCAAATAGCCAAACACTCCACTCATGAGGCTCTGCAGACTATTAGGGACATAACTGTGCCTCTTATCTGGGGCATTACATCGTTTGCGTATATGCAAACTGCACTCTATTTAGTGGGTCTGGCAAAATAATCGCACGATGTTGCTACGTCGCTCAGTTTGATCTGGGCACTTCTCGCCATTTACTCGCCTAACTCTATACGAACCTTTTGACCCTCAACGTGAACTCTATCCTGGGCGAAGAGCTGCAACACCTCAGGATACAGCTGATGCTCTACCTGGTGAATTGCCTCTTCAAGCTGGTCAACGGTCCAGTCCTCCTCAACCACAACAGGTCGCTGGGCAATAATGGGGCCGCGGTCGTAATCAGCGTTTGCCAGATGAACGGTAACGCCCGTTACCTTGACACCATACTCATACGCATCCTGAATGGCGTGCGCGCCGCGGAAGCTTGGCAACAGCGCCGGGTGCAGGTTGAGCACGCGATCAGGGAAGGTGTTCAGAATAGGAACGCCCACTTTACGCATGTAACCAGCCATAACAACGTAATCAACGTTATAGCGCTTGAGCTCGGTAGCAATCACCATATCCGCAACAAACGAATCCTCGTATGTCTCTTTTGAGAGCGTCAGCGTTTGCAGGCCAGCCGCCTCTGCCCTTTTCAAGCCGTATGCACTAGGGCGAGAAGAAACAACCAGTTCAATAGTTGCATCCAACGTACCAGCCTGGATGGCATCGATAATAGCCTGGAGGTTGGTACCCGAACCAGAAAGAAGAACGCCAAGCTTAATTGGCATCGTTGTAGACCACCTTTCCGGCGCCTGGGATAATCTGACCCATGACAAATGGCTCAAATCCCTGGTCAGAGAGAGCTTCTGCAACATCGTCAACGTCGTCCATGTCCACGATAAGAGCCATGCCAACGCCCATGTTGAAGGTGCGATACTGCTCATCAAGAGACAGATTTGCAGCGTTAGACACGTATGAAATAACTGGTGGAATATCCCATGCAGGACCAGCCTCTCCACCACGATCAACCTCTGCGTCAAGGTAAGCTGGCAGTGCACGGTTAAGGTTCTCGGTGATTCCACCACCGGTAATGTGTGCCATAGCCTTGATAGGAGCTCCTGCGCGGAGTGCGGCAAGCAATCCACCTGCGTAAATAGTAGTTGGACGCAAAACAGCGTCTGCGAGTGACTCTCCACCGAGTTCCTCTAGTGGCTGGTTAAGCTCCTCGACAGTCTTACCCTCAATGGCTACCTTACGTACCAGCGAATATCCGTTGGAGTGAATGCCAGAAGAAGGAAGTCCCAGAATGACATCACCTTCACTGACCTTCTCGGGACCTAAGATCTTTGGTTTGTCCACAACGCCTACAACAAAGCCAGCCAGATCGTAGTCGTCTGGGTTCATAACGCCTGGATGCTCGGCCATCTCGCCACCAACCAGCGCACAACCACTCTTGCGGCAACCCTCTGCGATACCGCCAACAACCTCGGCAACAGCCTCAGCCTTGAGCTTGCCCACGGCAACGTAATCCAGGAAGAACAGAGGCTCAGCGCCCATAGGAACAATGTCATCAACGCACATTGCAACCAGGTCCTCGCCCACTGTGTTGTGGCGGTTGAGCAGCTGCGCGATGGCAAGCTTGGTGCCAACACCGTCGGTGCCGCTGACCAGCACGGGCTCTTCCATGTCCTTCAGAGCTGCAGCCGAGAAGCAAGAGCCAAAGCCGCCCAGGCCGCCAATGACCTCGGGGCGAGTAGTTGTAGCAACAGCAGCCTTGATGGCGTCAACCGCGCGAGCGCCCTCATCAACGTCAACACCTGCGTCGGCGTAGGTAATCTGCTTGGTTGGATCAGCGGAAGTGGTCATTGTTTCTCCCCTTACTGCTCTGAGGGCATAAGGCCCTCGTCAATTAACTGCTGTTCTACCTGGTCAAACTTTAGTGCATACGATGGGTGCAAGTTATCGGGCTTGTTCTCTGGCAAGAATCTCTGATGGAAGTCCTCGGGAATTTCCACGGGATATTTGCCGCTAAAGCAGGACTCGCAATAACCGCGAGAAGGAACACAGGCAAGCAGGCCTTCCAGGCTCAAGAAGCCCAAAGAATCCGCACCAATATACTCGCAAATTTCTTCTGTACTCATTTTTGCTGCCACAAGCTGGTGCTGGTCAGCAGTATCAATGCCGTAGAAGCAGGGCCATGCAACCTTAGGAGAAGCGCTTCTGACGTGCACTTCCGTAGCTCCCGCGTCTCTGAGCAGCTGAACAATCTGCTTTGAAGTGGTGCCGCGAACAACAGAATCGTCCACCATCACAATGCGTTTATCTGCGACAACGTCTGAAAGCGCGTTAAGCTTCAGGCGAACACCCAGCTCACGAAGCTGTTGTGTAGGCTGAATGAATGTCCTGGCAACGTAGCGATTCTTGATGAGGCCGGTACCAAATGGCACGTCCAGCTCTTGTGCAAAGCCCTCAGCTGCAGGAACACCGGAATCTGGTACACCAATTACCAGGTCAATGTCGGCTGGTGTCTCTTTAGCCAGCTGACGGCCCATCTGGTGACGGACAGAATATACCGAGCGGCCGCTGATAATTGAGTCGGGGCGCGAGAAATACACCTGCTCAAAGATGCAGTCTGCCTGCTGACGAGGAGCAAGTCCCATCTCGGAAGACAGGCCGTTGTCTGAAATACGGATAATCTCGCCAGGAGCAACCTCACGCACATACGTGGCGCCCACAATATCCAACGCGCACGTCTCGGATGCAACCACCCAGTTATTCTCGCCCTCCTCGCCAATATGG
>CAUTIE010000071.1:0-3022 GCA_963538475.1 uncultured Atopobiaceae bacterium | reverse complement strand
GTGTGTTTTGAACTGCCTCCTATTTCTCGTGTCTAAGAAATGGGAGGCAGTTCACAGAAGAGGGTTTTATTCACCGGTTAAAGAAAATAAATGATGTGGCTTATCTCGAATATAAGCGCAAGTATGAGGAAAACTAAGAACAAAATTCTTACCCCTTTTTTGATACCGCTTTTAAAAAAGACATAAAAATCGATAACCTCAGTCAGAATTAATACTAGAAAAAATAGTAATGGTGGAATAAGTCCCTGTTTCCACAGTAGCCGCATTCCCTGATAAGCCAGAAAACTGACCAATATTACAATACGAACTGTTTTTCTAGAAATCGGTTCTGAAAAATTAAAAATCTTCTCACCAAACATATCTGTTGCCTCCCTATGGACAACAAGAGCAGTTTATTTGTTGCTAAAGATTGTAATACTGTCTATTAACCTCGTAGTATATAACTATAGTAATTTAACTTGTGATTGGAGGTGCGTATGGAAGTTGGGGAGTGGAGCATTAGTTCTCCAGCATCCAAGTTTTTACTTGGTGCACCATGGTCAGAAAAGCTTGCTCACGGATGGGTTCATCCGCTGCGCATCTCTCCCAATCAGCTTAGAGTTATTGGCTCTTGCTCTTCTTGGCACCCCGGTCTTTTTAAACAGATGGCAGCGTGCACTTCAGATATTCAAGTTGCTTTTACCACGGACAGCTCAGAAGTGGCTCTTGATTTAAAAATTGATGAACTTCCTAAGGGGTCCTTGTCTGTTTTACAGTTACTTAAAGCTGGGTATCTTAAAAAGCTCAGCTCTGTATTTGTGACGGTTGACGGTAAACCTTACAAGAACTTCTCGCTGGATGATGCAGGTGAACAGACACTTTCTATTCATCTAGAAACAGAAACCTCTGAAGATGACCTTGCTAGGCTTCCAGGCTTTAATGACACGCATCACGTGAGTGTTTACTTGCCCTGTTTGCAAAGCGACTCCGTTAAAAATCTCCGTGGCAATGGCACGTTTTTCTCGCCCGATGAGCCTAAGAAAAAACTAGTGGTGTTTGGCGATTCTATTGCGCAGGGTTTTGTTGTGGAGCGACCAGATAAAACTTGGCCGCGCAGCCTTGCTAAACGCATGAAGCTTGATGTGGTTAACCAGGGAATTGGTGGGCAAGTTTATCAGCCAGGTTCGTATACGTTTATTGAGGATGCTTCGTTAGTTGTTGTTGCACTTGGAGCAAATTATCGATATGAGAAATGCTCAAAGTCACAGGTAACATACGACATTCAAAATTCGCTCTGGCAGATTTCTCAGATGTATGCAGGTACGCGTGTGGTGGTTTTGACGCCTACTCCTTATTTTGTGGATGCATATCCCACACACCCTTATTCTTGCTATGCTGAGGTTTCTCAAATAATTGAAGAAGTTGCTGGTAGATTTGGTTTGCAGTGCATCTCTGGAGAAAAGCTGTTGCCGCAGGATAAGAAATATTTTGCTGACGATGTGCATCCAAATTCTAAGGGAGCAGCACTTTTGGCAAAAAATTTGTTTGAAGCTTTAAAACAACCAGCTCAAGATAGTCTTTTTTAGACGCTAAGTTCTCCCAAAAGCTCTCTCAAAATTCAACACGACTTTTTGTCCGGTGAAACTTCTACACTAGAGGTGAAAAACATCTAGAGAGGATACACATGAACATCACTAATCCTTTTGCACCTCATATGACCGGGCAACTTTCAGAAGAAACTCAGGCTCTTGTAGCTGAACAAATAGCTAAGGGCGCCTTAAGTCCTTATGCGTGTAAAAATGAAGACATCATTCGTCGAGATTCTGCCCATGATCAGGCATCGCTTTTGCGTCCTGCTTTTATGCGAGATGTCGAGAAAATCATGCATACCCCTGCGTATAACAGGCTAAACGGTAAAACACAGGTCTTCTCGTTCCGTGCACATGATGATATTACGCGCCGTGGCCTTCATGAGCAGCTTGTTTGTAGAGTAGCTAAAGATATCGGACGTGCACTTGGCCTCAACCTTGATTTGATTGAGGCAATTGCTCTTGGTCATGACGTGGGACATACTCCTTTTGGTCATGCAGGGGAGTATTTCCTTAATGATATTTATCATGAGCAAACAGGGCGCTGGTTTTTCCACAACGTACAGAGTGTGCGCGTGCTTGATGGTCTTTATGCAAGAAACCTTTCTCTACAGACGCTTGATGGGGTAATTTGTCACAACGGCGAGTTTGAACAGCAGGTGCTTCAAATGAGTGATCTTTCAACTTTTGATGAGTTTGACGGGGTGGTGGAAGATTGCTGGGAGAGAGGTCCTCAGGCTATTGCTCATCTGCGTCCTATGACGCTCGAGGGTTGCGTTATGCGCATCTCGGACATAATTGCGTACGTAGGAAAAGATAGACAGGATGCTCTTCGTGCAGGCGCTGCAACAGAAGAAACGTTTGATGATGGTCTTGGTGGCGCTTATAACGCATGGGCTACCTCTGCTTTTGTTGCAGATATTGTTCAGAACAGCTTTGGCAAGCCTCAGATTTCTCTTTCAGAAGAGGCATTTAAAGAGATGAAGCGAGCAAAGCGCGAGAATTACCAGAAGATTTATGGCGCATCAGAAGCCAATGGTGATTTCTCTGAAGACATTAAGCATCTGTTTGAAAAGTTGTACGAGTACGAGCTGTCTTCACTTAAATCGGGTGATCAGAGCCTTGCAATCTTTAAGCATCATATTGAGCCTGTGAGTAGGCATCTTTCTAGGTACGGTCATACGTATGACTGGAAGAGTGACTTGCATCGCACTGTTGTTGATTTTATTTCTGCAATGACTGATGACTACTTTGTGGCTACCTGCGAAGCACTCTTCCCAGAAGCTCAGGAGCTCTTTCCAAAGAGGAGCTACTTTGCAGAAGGAGTACGTGCGTAAGGTTTGTCAGTCGGTTACGGTACGGCAAACGGGCGCTTAAAGAGCATTTGTGTTAAGCGGGTTTCTCGCCAAGCTTTTATGTTTGAGACGGGGTAAAATAGCTGCATGGATACTTTA
>CAUTIE010000070.1:0-3107 GCA_963538475.1 uncultured Atopobiaceae bacterium | reverse complement strand
TCTCGCCAAGTGCGCTCATCACAATAACCACAAGCGTCCACGCAAAAAGGGCTGGTGTATCCAGGTACACCTTAGCGTTGTAGAGATGTTCGCCAATAGAAAATGTGGGAAGACCAATGACCTCGGCAGCAATTCCCGATTTCCAGCAAAATCCCATAGCAAGTGAGGTTGCTGTCTTAAGCGAGGGCATAAGTTGCGACAAATAAATTGCTTTAATGCGTTGCCAACCGTGAATTTGGTACACATCAGCCATCTCAATAAGCTGCTGGTCAGTGCTAAGAAGTCCCTCAAGTACCGCAATGTAGATGATGGGAAGCGCCATCAAAAATGAAATTGAAATTGAGAGGTAGGGTGTGCGAACCCAGATAAGCAGCAAGATGACAAACGAGGCCACAGGGATTGATTTAATCGTAGAAATCAGCGGCTCAAAAAGAATCTTGATTAGTTTGTTCTTAAAACTTAAAAATGCCAGCAAGGAGCCAACGGTAAAAGCAAGCGCTCCACCAGCAAAAATGCGCAAAAGAGAAAGACCAATAGAAACCCAAAACTCTCGTAGTTGAGCTAGCGAGAAAAGCATCTGGATGGTCTGAATGGGTGAAGTTAAAACGATATCTTGGTTGATGACTACTGCAGCTACCTGCCATACGGCAAGCCAGAATGCCAGAGCTCCTAAACGAACTGCCGAGGCAGCGCCTTTCTCGGCGCCACCTCGGGCAGAGATACTATCTTTTATGTGCGGGTTATGCGCCAAAGTAGAAATCGTCTCCAGGAACCTGTCCGCCTACTGCCTGAGGATTAGCCTCAGCCAGAATGCCTAAATAACTTGAAAGCGCGCTCTTCATATCTGCGCCATCAATATACGTAATATTACACTTAGGCAGCGCAACCTTAGCAATAGGCTCTGGAACAATACCGTATTTACCTACAAGCGTAGCGGCATCATCTGGATGATCAACCGCAAATGCAACAGAGTCTTTGTAGTGGGAAAGCAGCGCCGTTACCGCATCTGGAGAATCTGAAATAAGCTTAGACGAAATAATAGTTACGCCAGCAATCAGCTTGCTCTGAGGATTAACTGCCTCCCACTCAGCGCCAAGGTCAATTGCAATGCGAATCTGGCTGTTCTTGCTTTGTGCCACCGTAACAAAAGGCTGTGGGAGCAGCGCAATTCCCTCTGGGTCTTGAGCTAGAGCAGCAACACACTCGGTATGTTCGCTCTTCCACTCTACCTGGACGTCCTCACCAAGTGTCATACCATTTTTGCTCAATAGGTAGGACAGTGTGTACTCTGGAACAGCACCCTTACCAGAGGCGTAGAGCGTCTTTCCCTTGAGGTCAGTAAGCTTAGAGATAGCGCTACCCGTCTCAACAATGTAAAGGACGTTCAATACGTTAAGACAAGCTACCTTATAGGCACCTTTGGTCTTGTTAAAGAGCGTAGCTGCAAGGTTTGCAGGAATAGATGCGACGTCAACGTCACCCTGAGCAACCTTAGCAACTACCTGATCAGGAGCATCCAAAATCTCAAACGAGTAGTTGTTATCGGTGATGTTTTGCGCCTCAACCTCGCTCATGAACTTGACCAAGCCCATGGCAGTAGGTCCTTTAAGCGTTGCAACTTTTATCGCAACAGGATCAGATTTCTTAGCCTCATCTTTTGTGGTGTCCTGAGACTTCTCTTGGTCTGTTCCCTTGCAGCCAAACAATGCTGTAGCTGGAATAAGACCTGCAAGCTTAAGGAACGAACGTCTATCCATGAATCACTCCTGACTCGAAAAGTTAACTATGGCTACCTTATCACGTCTACAGCAAAATTCATACGATATACAGCATATCTTGAAAACTCTTTGATATATCCATAAAAGCAAGCTGCACCCTTAGCGAGAAGAACTAGTTCTTCTCGCCATATCCAAGGACGTACGCGCGGCACAGATTCTCGGTACCGATGATTGCATCGATGTGGCAACGCTCGCGACCGTGAGTGTTGAGGCAAGCTGGACCAAATGCGCCGCTCTTCAGATCATTGCCAGAGAAATACGCAGCGTTTGCATCAGTTGAGAAGTGGAAGGCAACCTGCTGGTTCCACTTTTCTGGCTCGACAACCTCCTGCGCACAGGCAATAAGCTTATTGGAGACTTCCCAATCGTAAGGCGAACGAATATCAGAAACAATGATGCCTACGTGGTGCTCGTTTGAGTTGTAGTCTGGACCAATAAGGGTGATGTCCAGCGATACGTACTCATCTACCTCAACAGGCAAGAATGCGCCGCCGTGACCAATCTCCTCGTACATGGGGAATGCAAACAGGGTGTTATAGAGGGGTTTCTCGCCAGACTGTGCAAGCCAACGGAGCGTATGAAGCTGCGCTGCAACACAAGCCTTATCGTCGATAAAGCGAGAAACCATATAGCCGTTGTCATACATCTCAAAGTGAGGGTCAATGGCAACAACCGCACCCTCGGAAACGCCCAGCGCACGAGCCTCTTCAGCAGAAGAAACGTCAGCGATAAGCGAGATGGACATATTGTCCTCGTTGCGCTCCATGGTTCTAGCGTCTTCAAAAACGTGAACGGAGTGGTGGTTGCAGATTACCTGGCCATCAACAACGGAGCCATCTCTACAGACAACGTGGCAGGTCTCGCCCTCAATGCTGTGGTAGTTGATGCCGCCCAGCTGACGAACGCGTAGCGTACCGTCTGTGTTGAAGCCACGGACAATCAGGCCAATGGTATCAAGATGGGCATTAACGCCAACAGTCTTGCTAGTATCCTTGCCTTCTACCAGGACATATGCAGTAGCCTTATTGTCAATTTGAAGGTCATAGCCTGCCTCAGCAACAAGCTCACGCAGCAGCTCGTGAATGCGCTCATAGTAGCCAACAGGGCTATCGCACTCAACAAGCTTCTTTGTAGTATCAATCAAATACTGTGTATCAGTCTCAAAATGAGTCATGAAAATCTCCTAGTTTTGTGGATGAGTGTAGAGCTCAACCAAGCGTTCAAGCATATCGACCATGCCCTCAAGCTCCGGAACAGGAACAAACTCTCTGACGCCATGAGCATTGTAGTAGCAGGCAGAAAGATTAGCGCATGGGAATCCTCTAAAGG
>CAUTIE010000069.1:0-3222 GCA_963538475.1 uncultured Atopobiaceae bacterium | reverse complement strand
CCAAATATTCGATTTATTAAAGAACGTTCAAGAATGACGCTCTTCTCGATAACAGAATGTGGCATAATGCCACTGTCAAAGTAACAATTAATGTTAGTCATTAGTAGCATTTAACAGAGGGGTTTCTATGGCTAAAGTTGCAGTTATCGGTTGTACCCACGCAGGCGTTTTTGCCACTTCTTCAATCCTGGGTGCGCACCCAGATTGGGAGGTTCACGTCTTTGAGCGCAATGACACGGTTTCCTTCCTGTCTTGCGGTATTGCTCTTTGGGTAGGTGACCACGTAAGCGATCCTAACAAGATGTTCTACAGCTCTCCAGAAGCCCTTGCAGAGGCTGGCGCTCACGTTCACATGACCACCAACGTCACTTCCGCAGATGTTAAGACCAAGCATGTTGCTTGGGAGGATTTCAAGACGGGCGAGACCTTTGAGGATGACTTCGACTACCTCGTAGTCACTACTGGCTCTAAGCCAATTGTTCCTCCGCTGCCTGGCATCGACGGACCTCGCGTTCTTCAGTGCAAGAACTGGGCTGATGGCCGTCGTATTCACGACACCATGGCAGAATCCAAGTCCGCTATTGTCATTGGTGCTGGCTACATTGGTGCCGAGCTTGCAGAGCAGCTTTCCGAGCGCCAGAAGGCAGTCACCCTCATCGACATGCTTCCTCGCGTTCTGGCAAAGAACTTTGACAAGGCAATCACCGATCAGGTTGAGGCTGCATACAAGGAGCACGGCGTCACCCTCGCACTTGGCGAGAAGGTCATGAGCTTTGAAGACAATGGCGATTCCGTCACCGTTGTTACCGATAAGGGCTCCTACACCGCAGATTACGCAATTCTGGGCATTGGCTTCCTGCCTCGCACTGACCTCTTTGACGGTCAGCTTGATATGCTGCCTAACGGTGCTATCAAGGTTGACGAGTACATGCGCACCAGCGAACCTGGTGTCTTCGCAGCTGGTGACTCCGCTTCCATTATCTTCAACGTCACTGGTAAAGAGGACTACATTCCTCTGGCAACCAACGCTGTCCGCCAGGGTCTGCACGTTGGCCCTAACATGCTTGAGCCAACCGCTGCTTATGCAGGTACTCAGGCTTCCAGCGCAGTTCAGCTCTACAACTACTCCATGGCTGCAGCAGGCCTCACCGTTGAGGGTGGCAAGGTTCGTGGCTACGAGTACGATTCCGTCTCCATCACCGAGAACTACCGTCCTGAGTTCATGCTGACCACCGAGCCAGTTACCGCAACACTGGTCTGGGATCCAGAGACTCGCCTAATCAAGGGTGCACAGTTCTTCTCGACACATGACGATGTTGCTCAGGCAGCAAACGTTGTTTCTGTTGCAATTGCCGCTGGTATGACCATCGACAACCTTGCAGCAGTTGACCTTCTATTCCAGCCAAACTTTACCAACCCAGTCAACTACATTGGCTCCGTTGCTATGGCTGCCTGCGCAAAGGCCAAGTAAGCTCCGCACATAACGCGCAATAAAAGAGAAGGAAGCTGGTATTTCTGCCAGCTTCCTTCTTTGCTATCAAGCCCGAGCCTAGCTCGATTGATGCCTGTTTTGAGCGCCTGTGCGCCAATCTTGAGACGTTACCTTGCTTGTAACGACGCCTATCTTGAAACGGCGCCTTGTTTGAAACGCCAGCTATCTTGGCTTTCTGCTCACTACGGCAATGTAGTTGAGGTCGTCAGCGTGATCGTTGAAGAACGTAAACATGCTGGTAAACATCTTGGTGTTCTCGGGTTTGAGGCCGTTTCTGATAACCCTCAGGGCGCCGTCAGCGCCCTCGTCAGCAATAAGTCCCGCCGGATTCATAAGCGTCATCTTGCCGTTCTTAGTTTCTGGGCAGAAACCTGCTGACTCAAAAAGGTCTTTCCAACCTGTAAGGGTTAGCGGCTTTACGTTGACGTTGATGGTTCTTGAGAGTTCGTGGACCAGTTCATCGTCTTCTTTGAGTAGAAGAACGTCATGGGTAAGCAGCACGCCACCTAGCTTGAGTACGCGTGCATACTCTTTTACCGCAGATGCCTTCTGCTGGTCAGAGAGCATAGTGAGCATTGCTTCGTTGATAACAACATCAAAGCTGTTATCAGGGTAGGAGAGGTTTGTAGCGTCTCCTTGTTCCACCGTAACGTACTGCTCCACGTTGTTTCTCGCGATATTTTCTTTTGTTTTAGGGAGCACATCTGCATTAAGGTCAATTGCGGTTACATGGCAGTGGAAACGTTTTACCAGCTCAACCGTAGTAGTTCCAATATTGCAAGCCACCTCAAGAATCTGAGTTTCTGGCGTAATCTCTACGGAATTAAGTAGCCAATTGGTTGCTTCAATACCTCCGGGGCGCAGTCTTGTCTTGCCCATGCGGAGTAAAAACTCGTGACCAGCTTCCATACTAAGACCCCCTTCATACTATGAAAGAATAAAGTTAGCTTTATCTAACTGATACAAGTTAAGCACATCATTACCTGCGAAAAAAGCCAAATTAATTGCTATTTTTGAAACAATTTAGCAGGTAGATTGCGACAAAAAATAACCTATATGTCCAATCGTTCTTTTTGTGCATTTTCTTTAGCAGTTTATAAGTTTATAGTGGACGCAAGGTAAGGGCGACTTACTAATTTCCGCAGGTAATTGATGCGGAATACTAAGGAGGAAGTTATGTATTACTCTGCTGGAACGTATGAATCGTTCGCTAAGCCAGAAAAGCCCAAAGATGCCGACAAAAAATCAGCCTATATTATTGGAACAGGTCTTGCAGGTCTAGCTGCTGCGTTTTATCTTGTCCGCGATGGTCAGGTAAAGGGTTCCAGGATTCACCTACTAGAGAAACTTGAACTTGCAGGTGGTAGCTGCGATGGCCGCAAGGACGTAAGCAAGGGCTTCTACATGCGCGGTGGCCGAGAGATGGACAACCACTTTGAGTGCATGTGGGATATGTTTAGAGACGTTCCATCTATTGAAACACCTGGTGTCTCGGTACTTGATGAGTACTACTGGCTCAACAAGCACGATCCAAACTACTCGCTCTGCAGAGCTTCCGAGAAGTGCGGCAAAGACGCTCACACAGACAAGAAGTTCAATCTTGATAAAGAGTCTTCTCTTGCGCTTGCTAAGCTGTTTATGACTCCCGAAAAGGACCTTGAGGGCAAGAAGATTAGCGACGTGCTCCCTGATTCTTTCTGGAACACTAACTTCTGGCTTTATTGGCAGAC
>CAUTIE010000068.1:0-3300 GCA_963538475.1 uncultured Atopobiaceae bacterium | reverse complement strand
GGTACTACTGTTAAGAACCGTGCTGCTGCAATCCAGAAGATGTGCAAGGATGCTGGTATTAACCTCACTCTTGATTCTCACCCATCTTCTGAGTTCTCTGATGTTCTTACCTCTGGCTCTTGGGATGTCTGCCTCTTTGGCTGGGTTGGTAGCTCAACTTCTTACAACAACGGTGGCCAGCTCTATGGTTCTGAGTCTGGATCTAACTTTGGTCAGCAGGGCTCCGCAGAGACCGATGAGATGTTTGCAAAGGTTGTCTCTACCAAGGACTTTGATGAGCGTATGAAGCTTATGAATGATGCTGAGAAGAAGATGATGCAGACTTATGCATATCTTCCTGTCTACACTGGTCCAGACTGCTACGTTGTTAAGAAGGGTCTTGCTAACTTTGGTCCTGCACTCTTCCAGAGCGTACCTGCAACCATTGTTGGCTGGCAGAAGTAAGTAAGGGATAAAACAATCTTCTTACAAGTTCTTGTTAGAAAAAGTTTTCAAATTTTCTCAGTAAAGTTGCTTGAAGATGTGTTAGTATATCCCTCGCTGCAAAGCAAGTCGGAGTGGCGGAATTGGCAGACGCGCTAGCTTGAGGTGCTAGTGACCTACTAACGGTTGTGCGGGTTCAAGTCCCGCCTCCGACACCACGAAATTTCGGCGGATCTCTTCGGAGGTCCGCCTTTTTCGTATACTTAGGCAATGTGATTTGTTTTTCCTTGCTGGTAAGGAGTGACCGTGGCAGATAACAAGCTGAGCGTAAGGCGTGTTGAGGGAGTTGTCGACGGGACCGTTGCTGCAACTCTGTCTCAGTTGCTACGGCTGACCAGCGATGCAGTCATTGTTTTTAATATGGAGGGCATGGTTCTTCTCGCCAATGAGGAGGCTGAAAGCCTATTTGCTAAAGAAGACGGCACCATTGCCGGCCTGGATGTGCGTTTTTTGTTTACCCCTGCAAATCAAGAAAACTTGCAGAAGCCGTTCTTTGTAGAGTCGTTGCCGTTTGCGATTGATGGCTCCACTTCCATGGTGGCCGCTCCTGCACAAGATGGCACGTCGCAGGTTTTGAGTGTACGTGCAGATTATGTGGGTGCTCCTACACAGGCTATTGTTTTGACTGCCTCTAAGCTTCGTGATATGGCTAGCCCTATGCACGATGATGAACGAATGGTGTTGGACCTTCGCCGAGCCAACAGGAGGCTCTCAGGAGCGCTTCAGATTGTTTTGGACACGCTTGACTCGGAAGATATGGGTCAGCTTATCGAGCGCGTGTTAGAAGAGCTCTCAGAGACTGTCGAGGCTGATGGTGCACTTATCTATCTTGCTGAGCAAGACGGGTATCACCTTCATGGTGCAACAAAGTCTTTGAGAAGTGCGTCATTGGATAGAATTCCTCGCTACTTTGCATTTAACAGCTCTCTGGAGCGTTTGACGTTTTATTCCGAGCACGCACTTCGCTTGCATACCATGCCTTTGAACTCAAGCGCGCTCAAGCAGGGAAGAGTTAAAAAGCGCAACCTTGTTAACGAGGAAACACGTGAGGTTATAACCGTTGACGCAAGTCATTTGCCTCCGTTTACCAGCTTTCTTGTGGTGCCCGTATGGTTTGGCGGCCACATTGTTGCTCTGATTGAGGTGGGCTGGGAGCGCAAGCGCGCGCTTTTGGTTGAAGACGCAAGACTTCTGGACTCCATTGCAAATTACCTCTCGGTGCAGCTTGTAGGCGCGTTGTCGGCCATGAGAACGCAGCGTAGAGACACGCTTCGCGAGGCATTAGCGCGCGTGCGCCAAGGATTGCTTCATAGCGCCGCAGAGGGCGAGAAGATCTCTGGTGAGCGATTACAGCAGGTTATGAGGTCGGTGGGCACCGATCTGAACGCACAGGTTTTCTCGGTAGATTGCTGTGAGGTCACAGGCAACATTACGCTCCATGCGCTTGGCGCTGAGCAAGCGTTTGGCGACGCTCAGGACGGTGCGCAAGACAGCGCGCAGGCCGTAGTGGAGGCCGGCGGCGCGCAGGCCGTAGTGGAGGCCGGCGGCGCACAGGATGGCGGCAACCATATAGTGCTTCCATCGACGGTTGAGGGACTCAAGACAGGAGAGGGCGAGGCGTCAGTCAAAGAGGTTGAGCTTGAATCTGAGCTAAGTCGTGCGCTTGCTGCACAAGGGTTGCCCTGCAAGGGAGCTGTGCTTTTCTTGGGCAAGTTTGCCGGCGAGCAGCATACCTGGCTTTTCTTGCGAGAAGAAAACGCTGAGCCCTTAAGCGACATTGAGCTTGATTTCTTGGACCGCGTGATGCTTCTGGTTCACTCGTTGGCTGTTGGTGCCGAAGAGAGCCAGCAAAATAAGCATATCTCACAGGCGCTGCAGTCGGGCATGAAAAATGACCTGCAGAAGGTAGAAGGAATTTCTGCCGAGGGAATTTATTCGTCCGCAACCGCCGACGCGTTTGTTGGTGGCGATTTTTACAGCATGATTAAGCTGCCAGGCCGTCGCGCGTGCATTATTATGGGCGACGTTTCTGGCAAGGGTATTGAGGCAGCATCTATTTCATCTGCAGTTAAAACGGCACTTTCTGCCTATGCGTGGGAGGGAAGAACTCCCGCTCGTATGGTGGCTACACTGAACGAGTTTCTGCTTGGATTTTCCAGGGTTGAGACGTTTGCAACGCTCTTTGTGGGTATTGTTGACCTTGCAACTTCATCGCTGACCTACTGCTCCGCTGGTCATCCACCTGCGATTTTGGTGTCTGCTCAATCGGGCGACGCTGAGCTTTTGGATGTACAGTCGGGCGTTGTGGGTGCGTTTCACGACATGGAGTATAAAAACGGTACGATTCGCTTGCACGAGGGTGATATCCTGCTGCTTTACACCGACGGAACCACGGAAGCTCGTAGCCCTGAAGGCGCTTTCTTTGGCGAAACTGGCCTGCGAGACATGATTATGAACGAGATTCCTCGTGGCTTTGATGGCCTGCTCAATAGGTTCTTGAGCACGCTTGATCGCTATACCGGCCGAAGACTTGACGATGACGTTGCCATGGTTGCCCTGCGCTTTGACGAGCTCGGCAGCGCCGATTCGGGCGCGCTCGGCAGCGGCGACTCTAGTGCGCTTGGCGGCGCTGACTCTGGCGAGAAGAGCAACTAGACGGTCTTCTCGTCAACGAGACGATTTTCTCGCTAAAAAATGCAGATATCTGAAATTCTTGTTGCAGCGCGGGAACAAGAAACGTATGTATACGCAGCCAAACATAGCAGTTGTTTCAGTCAATACTGACCTTGACGTGAGGGGAGTCCCGCGCGTGAAGGC
>CAUTIE010000067.1:0-3624 GCA_963538475.1 uncultured Atopobiaceae bacterium | reverse complement strand
AGGAGCGCGGAAACAGGCCAGATAATCCAGGAACTTTTCCAGTCCTTGGTGATGAAGCTATAGCCCACGTACAGCAAGGCAATGGTGCCAAAGTACGCCTTGGCAATTGGCCTGTACTTTAATGCTGCGGATTTGGAGTCTCTCTTGTTGCTTTTCTCGTCGTGAGAGAAATCGCCTTCCTGAAGGAGAACCCTGTAGCCATCCCTGAGGATTCCCGAGTAAACCAGCAGGTAAACGCCAAGAGAGACGAGAATTGCTGCCACAAAGAAACCAAGAGCAAAGGTGAGACCAGTCCCGTAGTACGAGACAATAAGGAAGGGGATTGCGCTTAGGATGGTAAGGCAGACGCCGGCAGCCTGTTGCACGTATCGCAACGATTCGGTGGACTCGGCGCGCCTACGAACGGCAGCCTCGACACCATACTGGAGCTCGAGAGAGGCTTCCTTGAGCTGCTTAAACTTCGCGAGCTTCATGTCCTGGAGAATCAACAGGCCAACGCCCGCAGCAATGAAGAGCATCATGATGCAAATGCCTGCGATACCCATCGCATCTGGAGAAATGTGCATCGGATCAAAGTAAAGCGCGTCTTCGCTGTATGTTGCAAGCGAGACAAGAAGCGCGGGCCCCAGGATAAAGAGGGTAATTGCACCTGCCGTGGGGCGAGAAGTTCGTGCGATTGCATCCAGGTATTCGGTGGCTGTGTCGAGAGAAACGCTGAGCTTCGGTGCCACAGTTTTGCTGGTAGATGCGTTGTCAGTGGAAGATTCGCCAACGGTGCCGCCGTCAGTGCTGTCCGTGGTGCTGCCTACGGTGCTTGCGGCAGCGGGATCCGAAGAGTCAACCTGCCCCGAAGAGGCCGCATAATCAACAGCGATGGCAGTGGCTGGAAGCTCTTCAAGCTCGTCTTTGAGCAGGTAGTCTGTGGAAACGCCAAAGAGCTCGCTCATAGCCATAATCTTTTGAATATCAGGCATGGAAGCCATAGACTCCCATTTAGAAACTGACTGCCTCGAAACGCCAAGCTGTTGTGCAAGCTCTTCTTGTGACCAACCATTACGCTTTCTGAGGCTCATGATTTTCTCGCTCAGTAACACGGCTATTCCTTTCTGTTGGTGATGTGGTGGGATTCACATGTGATGGCTATTACTCTAAAAATTGCCTTGATTGCACACCACCAAGTTGAGTTGGAAATTTGTCAACTCTGAGTTGCGTAATAGTTTACCTGCAGAAATGTTATCAAATTTTGGAAAAATAGTTTTAAAAGTCATTTAAAATTTTTGTACGTTCGCGGAATATGTCGACCGGAGGCGACATTTGTTCAGTATGTATATGATAGTATCTGCTCACGGAGAAATTAAATAATCCATATCAGAAAGGAATGCGCTAAAAATTTTGTGCTTCTCGGCGTTGGGCCCGGCGCATAAATTTTGGCGTAAAAGTCACATGAAGAATTTAAAGGTCTGCATCGCTTCATCTGCTCTTGTAGCCGCATTGGCACTTGCTCCAGCATTTGCGCTGGCAGAGGGCACAGCGCCTGCTCCTACAAGCACTACCGGTGCTACTGCTACTACTGGCGTAACTCCTATTCCTGCACCAACTAGAGAGCAGCTCATGGATCCAACGGTTAATCCATACGCTCCTGAGGACGCATACTTCCTTCCTGATGTTACTAACCCAATTCCAGACGGATTTATGGTTGGCAACGCTGACGGCGTAGTCATTGTCGACAACGGCGATGGCACTGTTACCGTTAAGGGTCACTGGACTCCTGCGCTTGATTTTGACGAGGTCATTGAAGTTCAGTTTGTTCGCATTCCTGGCACAACTCCTGATCCAGATCCAACTCCTACACCTGATCCAGATCCAACTCCAGCTCCAACCCCTGATCCAGAGCCAGCTCCAGCACCAGAGCCTGCTCCAGCTCCTGCACCAACACCAAAGAAGAAGTCCACACTTCCTGCAACTGGTATCGCAGATGTCGTAGTGCCAGCTTCTGTTCTTGCAGTAAGCGGCCTTGGTTTTGTTGCTGCTTCTCGTAAGGTTCGCCAGTAGGGGAATCACGCAATCGGACTGCGGCCTCATCTTCGGCGATTGCGGCGCTGACCGCGTTGCAAAGCCGACGGGTTTCTCGCCAGAAGAATATAACGTGCATGTAAAGTGCCCGAGATTCGGGCACTTTTTTGTGCGGAAACCGGGCGGGCAGCCAGACGGAAATTGGGTACACTCTGAATAACGAAATTCGGAGGTTGTTATGGAAGATCAGCAGCAGAAGTTCTCGCAGAATGGCGGTGTGGGGCAGGAGTCGACGCATCCATCTTCAACTGCGCTTGTTCTAGAAGGCGGCAGTTATCGAGGCATTTTTACCGCTGGAATTCTTGATGTGCTTCGTGAGAAGGGCGTCACCAACTTTGAGAGCGTGTGGGGAGTTTCCGCAGGTGCCATCAACGCCGTGAGCTTCAGGTCCAAGCAGATGGGTCGCGCCATGCGCATCATGCTGGCCTTTAGGGACGATCCTCGCTTTCTTTCGATTCGCTCGTTGATCACTACTGGCGACATCGCAGGCGCGGATTTTATGTTTGACGAAATCCAAAACCACCTGGACCCTTGCGATAACGAGGCGTTCAATCAAAATCCCATGCAGATGTATGTGGTTGCGTCCGATGTTACGTTTGGTACGTCGGCATATCTGCACGTAAAAAAGTTCCCGGAAGACGTGACTATGGTCCGAGCGTCCGCGTCGATGCCAACGGTTTCTCGCATGGTTGAGCTGGACGGACATCGTTATTTGGACGGCGGAACAACCGATTCAATTCCGTTTGCGGTGGCGCTTGGTCTGCCCGACGGAAAAGCTGAGTACGCGGTTGACGTTCCCGACCACACGCCGGCAAAGAAAGCGCTGGTCATTGTCACGCAGGACAGAAACTTCGTAAAAACCGACGTCAACGAGCAGGTTGCCATTCGCTCGAAGCTTTACTCCGCGTATCCGTACTTTGAAGCTGCGCTGGCTTCTCGCGCCGAGCGTTACATGGATCAGCGCAAACAGCTCTTTGAGCTGGAGGAAGAGGGTAGAGTGCTGGTGCTTGAGCCTCCTGAGCCAGTTGAAGTCAAAGTTAACGAGAAGTCCGGTGAGGCCCTGCTGTCTCTATACCTGACAGGTCGCCAAGTTGCACTTGAGCGCCTCGAAGAGATTAAAAGTTTTATCGAGTAGCGTGCGTGTCCTGCGCAGGACCCGCAAATTGAACGAAAAGAGTTTGTTTTGAAGACACCGATGAACAAGTTTTTGAAAGTGATGTTTGCGCTGGTTATCGTTGCAATGACCGGCGCGGCAATTCTGCAGATTGTCGCCCCCGAGTACATGGGAAGCAACGCCGCTTATGGCATTTCGACCGGATGGCAGCGAGAGATTGGTTTTTGGAATCTCGCGGTGCTCATCATTTTGGTCACCACTTGCTTCCACTACGATTGGGTCTATCTACGTGCGATTTTGCTCGCGCTGATTCTGGGCGGCATTGGAATTGGAACCAACCACTTCATCCATTTCTTGAGCGCGCACGAGTCGGTAAATTTGGTAGGAGCTATCGAGAATTACGTTCTTGCAGTTGGTTGGATGATTGGCTGGAAGCT
>CAUTIE010000066.1:0-3641 GCA_963538475.1 uncultured Atopobiaceae bacterium | reverse complement strand
AATACCGAATACCGAATACCGAATACCGAATACCGAATACCGAATACCGAATACCACCTGCAGTCATAACCTTTTTAAAACGAAATCTCTTTTAAGGGAGATGGCATGCTTAAATACCTTTACGCTCAGCAAAAAAGCAAACTATTTTTCTTTGTAGTCTTCTCTCTTTTGAGCAGCTTGTTTGAAATTGCCCTTTCATTTGTAATGCTTCAATCCGTTAACCTTGCCATGGACGGCAATCTGTCGGACGCACTGAATGACGGCCTCTGGTTTGGTCTTTACATACTCTGCTATTTTATCGTCGACTTGATTTGCAGGCGTTTGCGCTGGTCAGTAATACAGGGCTGTCAAATGCATTTGCGTGATGAGCTGATACAAAAGATCTTCAGTCGCTCTATTCCTGAGTTCCACTCGTTCAACACCAGTCATTGGCTCTCAATCCTTACTAACGACCTTGATTTACTTGAGGAAACATACTTTCGCGTCTTTATTGATCTTTTGATAGATGTCTTTTCTGGTGTAGTAAGCCTAATAATCTTGCTGTTTATTTCACCATGGCTTGTTCTGTTCATCTTGTGCATGATTGCTGTTCAGATGTTTGTTCCTAATACAATGTCTGGAATTATTTCTAATAAACGAAAAGCACAATCTGAGTCAGCTGAGCATTTTATTGCTACAGCAAATGAGCATCTTGAAGGGTTTGATCTGCTTAGAAGCTTTCATTTAACAGAGGCTTCACGGGTTGCCATGAGCAGCGCGAATCAGGCTTGGGAGAAGCAGAAATTTGGAGCTCGGTACTTTAGTTCTTTAGCTCGTTTACTTTCATTTACTGTGGGTCAAATTATTTATATTGGAATTTATTTTATTGGCGCCATTCTTACTCTTAATGGATTGATGACAGTAGGAATGATGGTCGCGGCATCTCAGCTTGTTGTTTACATAGCAAACCCTATTCAAAACATAAGTGATTCAATTACTGATATGAGAAGCGCAAAAGAGATTATTACTAAAATACAAACGCTTCTTAATGAAGCTCCAACTACAGAAAGTGGGACAGAAAATACCCCTGAGCACTTTACAAATCTAATGGTTAATCATGTTTCGTATGGTTATGACGAGGACAAATTAGTTTTGTCAGATATTTGTTTTACTTTGGAACGTGGCAGAAAGTATCTTCTTGAAGGAAGCTCGGGAAGCGGAAAGACAACACTAATCAAGCTGCTAACAGATGCTCTGAGTCCAGATAACGGAGACATTTGTTTGGATGGCGTTCCAATCAAGCAATTTAAAAGTGAGCAATATGCTCGATTCATAATCCCTTGCTCTCAGCAAACGTTTATTTTTAATGCAACTATCAGGGATAACGTAACATTGTTTTGCCATGACTTTACTGATGAAGAAATTATTGACGCTATTACGAAATCGGGCTTTTCTGAGATTCTCACCAGATATCCAGACGGAATTGATCATGTGATTGATCAAGCCGGAAGCAGTCTTTCTGGTGGAGAACGACAGAGGCTTGCTCTTGCACGAATCTTTTTGTTTAAGCCACAAATTGTGATTTATGACGAGAGCTTTGCTCATTTGGATGCCGACTCAGTTCAGAGCCTCATTGATTTGATCTTAAAAGATAAGGAAAGAACCGTTATTATGACGTCTCATCAAGTGACCCCTGAAATAAGAGAGCGCTTCCAGTCTCTTGTTCTAAAAGATGGAAACATTCAGTCAGAAATTATTTAATCAGTGCTCCTTGACCTAGTTGTAATACGTGAATACAATGATATAACTAGGTAAAGGAGTGGCTATGGACAGCATTGTAACTGCTCGTATTCCTGTTGAAGTTAAAAATCAGGTTTCCGAGGTTCTTGAATCGCTTGGATCAAACACCACCAAGCTGATTAATGCAGCTTTTGAATATGTGCTGGTAACAGGCAAGCTTCCTGATGCTCATGAAAGCGCTTCGTTGGAATCTTCTGCTAAAGGGTCTTCTCGCCAATTGAGCGAGAAGGACAAAGAGCAGCTCTCGGCGCTTTTTGGAAAGATATCTGTTCCCGCGCCGGCGTCGTTTTGGAATGATTTAGGCAACAGCACCTACAAAGAGGCAATCAGCGAGTGGAGGTCACGTGACTATGAAGCTCTTGATTGACACTAATGTCTTGCTGGACATCTTTTTGTGTAGGGAACAGTTTGTTGCAGACGCAAAAAAGCTTTTCATAATGAAGCAGTTCAGAGATGCCGAGCTGTGGATAGCAGCTCAGTCATACACAGATCTCTACTATGTGGGCGCTAAAGCTCATGGCTCTGCTCGTATGCAGGAAATACTAAAAGAAGTATCCCCGCTGCTTAACGTATGTTCTATTGATGGAGCGGATATTTCAAACGCGCTGTCTGAGCGGTGGGAAGACTTTGAAGACTGTCTTATTTGGCGCGCAGCTAAGAAGATAAAGGCAGACTATATCGTCACAAGAAATACGGCAGATTTTGTTCGCTCGGATATACCAGTGCTTACACCTGCCAAGTTTTTCTCGACAATAGAAGCTGAACAAAATCTTGTTTATGAAGAGGCTGAATTTTAGAGGTAGTAAGGTGTGGGATAGTGCTGCAATAGCGCAAATTTGGGTGGCGCAAAAGCTTAAAGCTGGGTAACGCAAAAAGCTCAGCATAGTGCGATAAGAAAATCTACTACAAACACACTTAGATATGTATTAAAAGTCGTGCTTGGGGGTATATAGAATCCGATGAAGATTCAGTCCCCGGCACGATTATTGTTTGGGGTAGGAGGGTGATTTTATGAGACTAGATAAATGGGCCGTAACCGCCCAGGAAGCACTGCAGGCAGCTCTTGGTATTGCTGGTGATGTAGAGGCTTCCGAGGTTGCACCAACACACCTGCTCAAGGCGCTACTGGACAGCAATGAGCGCAACCTGCGTTCTATCTTGGAGAAGATTGGCGCAGATCCTGACACCATTGCCACGCAGGTAGACCAGGCAATTTCCAAGGCTCCAAAAGTAAGCGGAGCGCAGATTGGCATTGGCAACGACCTTCTCAAGGTTATCAATGAGGCCGAGAAACTTGCCACTAAGCTGGGAGATTCCTACGTTACCTCTGAGCACCTGCTCACTGCGCTTGCAAACGACAACACTGACGCAGGTAGGATTCTTCGCGACGCTGGCGTTACTGCTAAGCGCGTGGAAGAGGTCTACAACGAGCTTCGTGGCGATGAGCGCGTAACTTCTCAGGATGCAAAGCCGCAGTTTGAGGCCTTGGAGCAGTACGGTCGCAACGTGACCGACCTTGCTCGCCAAGGAAAACTTGATCCAGTTATTGGCCGCGTCGAAGAGATTCGTCGCACCATTCAGGTTCTGAGCCGCCGCACCAAGAACAACCCTGTTCTTATCGGCGAGCCTGGTGTTGGTAAGACCGCAATTGTGGAAGGCCTGGCAGAGCGCATTGTTTCTGGCGACGTTCCAAGTACCTTGCGCGACAAAGAGCTTGTTGAGCTTGACATGTCTGCCCTGGTAGCAGGCGCAAAATATCGTGGTGAGTTTGAGGACCGCTTGAAGAGCGTGGTAAAAGAGGTGGCCAAGTCTAACGGCCAGATTATCCTCTTCATCGACGAGCTTCATACCATCGTAGGCGC
>CAUTIE010000065.1:0-3772 GCA_963538475.1 uncultured Atopobiaceae bacterium | reverse complement strand
ATTGAGGGAGAAACTTATGAACTTTCTGGAATATAACAAAGACGAGAAGCTAAGCTTTAACTATAAGAAATCATGCGGTCTCTGGTTAATTGTGGTAGCTCTCATCATTTTTGCAGCTACCGTAATAGGTGGAAAGCAGATTATCAATATGTCCGTATTTAGTTTTGGATATGTTGCAGCCTTCTTATCTATAAACACAAATAAGAAAGTTCTCAATAAGTTTTCCGATGGTCCTTCAAGTAAGTTCCAGAACAAAATGTCTCTATACGCTGTAATTTTCTTGTTCATTTTGATGTTTTTATTAGGTGGACCATTTTTTGCAACTGAAAACTGGAGACTTATTTGGTTGGGTGCGTTAATGGCCACGGCACTGCACTTTTTCCTCTATTACTTTGTACACGGAAAATCGATGATCTATTTGGCTATACTCTGCGCTGTTAATATTGGTATAGGTTATATTTTTCCAGACATCCCACTGACAATAACTGCCTATATTGATGCGGCAATTAAACTTGGCTTTGGAATATACCTGTTCTTTTTCTCAAAGCCAACTCAACAAAAATAACCTTCGCCTAGAGACCGTGTGCGTCAAACGTGTCCTTAACCAGTGCAACAAGCATTGGTATAAACACAGCCACGCCTGCTAAAAGCATTGGATTGTCACGTACTTCCGGAATGTCCTGTAAGAAATTCTGCAGATCATAGACAAGACCAACGGCAACGGCAATAAGAATAGGTGCCAGAATAATCAAAATAGGATTTGGTGGTTTACGCATAAGGATGCTTTCTTTTACAAGTACTGCACACGCAGCGGTCCAATAGAGCAAAGATACGTATCAAGCCACATTCTGGCTTTTCTTCCTTACTTCTTCCCTACTTCTTACGCTTAACCTTAATTTGAATGCCAGAGGTCTCTGGACGAGACGATGTTGAAGCAACAGCGGGTTTCTCGCCATTTACAAAGGCAGAGAAACGCTGACGGAAACGATTCCACTTGTGGTAGATGGGCTCGTGATCATGAGATCTAAGACCCAAAAGCATGCTTGCTGCCAGAGTTGGAAGCAGATACTCAATAGCGCGCCAAAGAACAAAGCCTGCGGCAATTTCCTCGCCAAACATATGGCCAAACAGGAAGGCAAAGCCACCCTCTGCGCCACCAGTACCACCAGGAAGCGGAATGGCCGAGGTCAAGAGCTCAAGCATTGAACCAGATGCAAGGCAGGTCAGAAGGTCTGCAGGTTGGCCAAGTGCACGCAAGACAAAGTACGGAAGCGCATAGAGGCAACCCAGCTGAACCAAAGTGACCAGCAAGACAACACACATCTCTGGAATGTTCTTAGCGGCGGTCTTGAAGCCGTTTGAGAACTCATCTACCTGCGTGTTAATGATGCCATGCCAGTGATCGTAGCGCTTTACAATGCGCAAGCGCGAAAGCAACCTTAAGCCCCAATTGCCCACTGTCTTTACCATTTTAGGAAGCAGGCAAATGGCCAAGATTACTGCAACCATTACTATCTTTGCGCCAAACAAAATAACGCCAATGACCGTTACGTCGCCAAATTGCTCGTAGAAGTAATTAGCCCTGAAGATAAGCATAAGAGCTGCAAAGATGCCCTCGCCCGCCTCGTACATAACAAAGCGCGTGAACTGCAAGGCTCCAGCCTGACCAACAGAAATACCCGCACGAGTCAGGCGATAAATCTGAGCGGGAGCAGCACCCGCGCCGTTTGGCGTAAGATTCATGAAGAAGATGCCCGACGCCTCAACGCTCATCAGGTCACGAACGCCAACGGGGCTCTCGGGATCTGTAATGACCGAAATCACGTAAGCGAGAATACCTAGGAAATAGTAGACAAAGTAGCAAAGTGCGCCAGCAATGAGCCAGCCTGTATCTACATCCGCCAGAGCAACAACAAACTCATCAAACTGCCCAGAGAAAACGATATAGAGTGCGTACAGTATTACAACCGCAAAGAGGAAGAGAATGCTCTTTCTAACTTGACCAAAACTCTCTTTTGCCTCTTCTACCTGCTCAGATGAAGAAGTTGGAGCAACACTAATCTTAGGCTTTTTGGTTGAAACACCCTTAACGGTTGTAGATCCAATCTTCACCGTTACCTTCGGTGTAGATGAGGGGTGCTCGGTTTCAGACGCGCCATCTGGGCGATCCATGGGCACCTCCTTGGACTCTGGATCACAATACGTGTACAGAAACAACACTCTTTGCAGGCAAACGATGCAACCTCAGAGGGTTTCTTGCCACCTACCTGCTTTTCATTTTACATGAACCGCTCAAGTATACTCTTGTCGGCCTCAATAATGCCACCGCCACAAACTTCCTGGCCATCGTACAAAACCGCCGATTGACCTGCTGCAACAGTTTTTACCGGCTGGTCAAATTCAATAAATCCACATTGATTATCTGTGAGCGTAAACGTTACGGGAACCAGCGCGCCTGTGTGACGAGTTCTGACCACATACCTACCGTTAGCTGCAGGTTCTCCAGAAATCCAGTGCATGTCCGAGAGCTCCATGCGACGAGTCCAGAGCGCAGGACAGTTGAGGTCAGAGGTTACATACACCACATTCTTAAGCGTATCGGTTGCCACAACATAGCGAGCAGGTCCTCCACCGATGTTCAGGCCTTTTCTTTGGCCAACGGTAAAGAGGAATGCTCCGTCATGGGTGCCAAGAACCTTGCCTGTCTCCCACTCAATGACGTCGCCCTGCTTTTTCTGAAAAGTATCCAACAAAAACGTGCGCAAACCAACGGGGCCAATAAAACAAATGCCGTCGGAATCTGGTTTAGTTTCTATGCCCAGACCTCGCTCTGCGCACATGGCGCGTACCTCAGCCTTGGTGGCAATATGTCCAATAGGAAAAAGCGTTCGTTCAAACAAATGACCTGGTACACGCCATAGGAAATAGGTCTGATCCTTGTGATCATCTGCGGCACGCAAAAGTTTTTTGGTGCCCGGGACGTTTTGTGCATAGTGACCCGTTGCAACAAAATCGGCACCCTCAGCAAAAGCACGCTCTGCAAAGGTGCCAAACTTGACCGTCTGGTTGCACATAACATCTGGGTTGGGAGTGCGACCATGCTCATAGGCATCAAGCAGGTAATCCACAACGGTAGCCTTATACTCGGCCTCACAGTCCCACACGTCCAAATCAATGCCCAGCGTTACGCAGACGCGCTCGGCATCAGCCAAGTCATCTGCCCAAGGGCACTTAAAGCCTGGCAAGTCCTTTGACCAGTTACGCATATAGATAGCTTTGACGTTATAACCCGCCTCAAGGAGCAAGGCCGCGGACAGCGCCGAATCAACGCCGCCACTCATGCCAAGGTAAACTAGTTCTCCCATGTCACTCCTACGCGAGCAGATTCCTGCTTGACGGCCTCGGCGATTGCCCAAGCTGCGTACAAGATGTCGTCTTCTGTGGTAGTTCTTCCAAGCGTTAACCTGAGGCTTCCCGCTGCTACTTCTCGCGGTACCCCGATTGCCTCGAGCACGTGAGATATTTGCATCTTTGATGCGGCGCAGGCAGAGCCCGTTCCCACCGACACGCCTAGACGCTCAAGAAGAATAACCAGGCGGCGAGCTTCAAGTCCCGGGAAAGAAACGTGCAGCAAATTAGGAAGCCTCAGCTTGGTGTTCTTTGGACCCGAGACAATCATCTGCGGGAACTCTGCGCAAAGCAGCTCCTGTAGCTGATCTCTGAGGCGAGAAACCCGTTTTGCCTCGTCAGTGCGAGTCTCATCAGCAAGCGC
>CAUTIE010000064.1:0-3851 GCA_963538475.1 uncultured Atopobiaceae bacterium | reverse complement strand
CTAGCTGGACCAGAGGCCTGTCTCTGAGGAGCTCGTAGCTTACATGGAAGAGCTTTCTTCCATGACCGATAAGCTGAGCGTTCAGACGGTTTCAGACACGGGCGAGAAGAACCTTCCTGTTGTTCGTGTTTGCGCACAGGGTGGCACTCCAACAGGTCTTGCGTTCCATGGTGTTCCTGGCGGTCACGAGTTCACTTCGTTTGTACTTGGCCTCTACAATGCTGCAGGCCCTGGTCAACCTATTAGTGACGAGGATAAGGCAGCCATCGCTGCTATTGAGTCAAAGACGCATCTGCAGGTCTTGGTAGGACTGTCTTGCACCATGTGTCCAGATGTTGTTGTGGCTGCTCAGCGTATTGCTGCGGACAATCCTCAGGTCACCTGTGATGTCTACGACATCAACCACTTCAAGGAGCTCAAAGATTCCTATGACGTCATGAGCGTTCCTTGCTTGGTTATTAACGACGGTCAGAAAGTTGACTTTGGCAAGAAGAATCTTTCTCAGATTTTGTCACTGATTCCTTAAGATCCATTCGCGTCCAGGAGAGGGTGACGCTTATGAATATGCCGAGAAGATCAACGGTCTTCTCGGCATTTTTTGTGACTTTTAATATGAGCACGTAAAGCTGGTTTGGAAGTGTAAGGCTACCTTTTTACAGGGCTTTTTGCTGGTAGAGTCCAGCATCGGTAAAGCCCTGTGCGCGATAGTAGGCTCGCGTTCCAATTGAGCTAATGACGTTGAGGCTGGTATAACCTGCCTCTGCTGCAATAGAAGATGCTTTAGCGAGAAGCTTTTGGCCCAAGCCCTGGTGTTGAGCAGACATTCCTTCTGATCCCAGCGAAAGCGCCTGTCCGTACACATGGAGCTCTCTGATCATGGCCTGACCTGGCTGTACCAGCAGCTCATTGGCGGTAACATCACATGCGCTTGCGGTCAGTTTATCCCAGTGGGGAAGTGAAAGCCTACAGAAACCTGCGATTTTATTGTCAGTAGTTACCCACTGCAGGAAGTGCTCGTCACTGACTGCGGTAGTGTACACAAAGTCTTGCAGCGTAAGTTCTGCGGCGCGCACCTGCTGCTGGTTAATCTCTCTAAAGCGAATCTCCTGCACGCGGCTTGCAACATCTTCAGAGGTAAGTTCCTGCTCAACCATCTGACGAAGGTTGGTATGTTTGTTTCCCACCAGAATATCGGTGGCACTAATGTCTCTGATCATGCGAGAAATGCGCACGTATGGAGGCGTGGTAAGTACGTCTTGAACAAGTACGTCTACTAGCTCATCTTTGGCATATGGTTGCCACGCACCTTCGCGATACTTCTGCACCAGCTGTGTTCCGGCCACCAGCGCACAGGGGTAGAGCTTGATCTCGTCAGGGAGAAAACCTGGATCTGTAACAAACGTCTTGAAGTCCTGTTTATCTGCCTCTGGTGTTGCCCCAAGAAGATTAACCATCAGATGAGAATGGATTTTAAATCCGTACAAACGGATGAGCGAGAAAGCTCGCTTAATCTGCGCGGCCGACATCTGGCGTTTGTTTGCATCAAGTATTTCTTGACGCGTACTTTGAATACCAATTTGAATTTTGGTGCATCCAAGCTGCCTAAACATGCGCAGGTTATCTGGCGTGATGGTATCGGGTCTGGTCTCAATTACAAGGCCAACCACACGTGCAGCGGCTGTCTCATTAACGTGTTGCTGCTCTACCAGTTCATCATACGTGCTCTGCATCTTAGACCATGCGCTTTGGTGAGGCTGACTGGTGTCGTAGAGCTTATGAAAAGCCTGGTTATATGTGGCAGCATCTTCAAAGACTGCCGCTTGCTGTTTGGCAACAAAAGAAGAAAGAGCTTCATCAGAGTTTTGTAAGCCAAACGAGGTGTACCAATCAAGGCGCTCCTGAATGTGGCTAGGAGCGTTGGGCCACTCGTTGAGCGCACGGAAAAGCTCCTTGATAAACCAGTACTGGTAGCTCTCTGGATAATCGCTCCAGGTGCCACCGAGCACTATGAGCTCTACTTTGTCGGTTGAGTGGCCCATCTGATGGAGCGCTTGAAGACGGGCTGCAACCTGCACGTATGGATCAAAAAACGTGAGTTCAGCGCGCTGACAAGCAGGCTCGTTAGCAAGGTAGCTTTTAGGCATACGCAGGTCACACGGGCAATAGATACAATTGCTTGAGCAGACGTGAGGTCTGGTGATTACGGTAATGGTAGCCACGCCAGAAGCGGTGCGACGAGGCTTCATGCGCACGGAGTGGACAAACCTTTCTTCCAGCTCAGGCGTTACATTCCACGATTGCCACAGCTCATCATTGTTCTGCTTTGCCTGCAAAAAATAGGGGAGAATTGCTCGTTTAGGAATGAGTTTCTCGCGCTCTGTGCTATGGGCGCTGGAGTCAATTCCGCTGTTATACGAGTTAATGAGCATCTCAAGCTGATGCGTATCAAGAGCACCTTGTGAGCCATCTCTGAGCTGCTTCAATATGTCCAAAATGAGTTCATCCATACAAACAGTATAGGCAATAAGGTGAGCTTCTGACCTTTGGGAGCAAGGCGATGACGTAAAATCTCTGTATGGAAACTTCTTCAAACAAAACATATACGCAATCTATCAGTGCATCTACCGCTGAGCAGCTGAGCTACGTAACCTCTGAGTTTTACTCTCAGCAGACGCAGAGTTTCTCGGCCACACGACAGATGCCTTGGCAGGGGTGGCAGCAGTGCCTAGATGCCATGCCTCAGCTTTTAGCTGGCGAGAAACCCTTTGTACTTGATATTGGCTGCGGAAACCTGCGCTTTGCTCGCTTTCTTTGCGATGAAGCGGTGATTGTCCCTGCAAAGTATTTTGCTGTAGATAATTGCAAACCTCTTGTGGAGAGTGGTAACACAGACGCTCATGTCTCTGAGCTGGCATTTATTGAGCTAGATGTGATAAAGAGTCTGCTTGACGGCACGCTTTCTTCGCGGCTGATCACTCCGCCTTGTGATTTAGTGGTTGCGTTTGGATTTTTGCATCACGTACCAGGTGCAGAGAAGAGGCTCCAGCTTCTGCGCACTCTGTTAGAGAAAGCCAAACCTGGTGGCTTTGTGTGCGTTTCTTTCTGGCAGTTTATGAACAGCCAAAAACTTGCTGCCAAGGCTCAAGAAACCACTGCTCAAGGGTTGCGTGCGCTGGGTATGGATGCCTCAGAACTTGAGGAGCATGACTATCTGATTGGTTGGCAAGATAAGGCGGATACCTGGCGCTACTGTCATCACTTCTCGCAAGAGGAACTTGATGAGCTTCTTGCAAGTCTTGGTTCTGACGTGCATGTTTGCGCGCAGTTTAGCGCGGACGGTAAAGAAAACAATCTTAATCGGTATGTGATTTTGCAACGCGTGTAGCTGCCCAGACAATATCTTGCTAAAAATGACCTCGTACAAGATAATCCCCCGCACAGAAATTGAACTGCCTCCCATTTCTTGGACACGAGAAATAGGAGTCAGTTCAAAACACACCTAAGTCAGATAATCTGTCAAAAAGACGTATACATGACGCTGAAAATAGCTAAAACGTGCAGATTATCTTCATTAGGTGTGTAAAATGCCCGCAATTGAGCAGAATATCTGACTTAGGTGTGTTCCTTAGAAGCGGAATTTACCTATAGTTAGATTTTTTATATTTCTCTATTCATGTTTAAGCATATTAGATAAAGTTTATGCATAGAGATGCATATCAGGTAGTACGACCGCCTAGCTGCCTAGCTATCTTGATTAGGAACATGTCGATTCTTCGGCAGAACCTACCAAAGCTGCGCTATTTTGTGCGCCAGGCCTAAAAGCCGACGCTAACACGCTGCAGAATCAAAAT
>CAUTIE010000063.1:0-4232 GCA_963538475.1 uncultured Atopobiaceae bacterium | reverse complement strand
GTCCTTAGTGGCCTAGGTCTTTATTAAATTCGTCCAAGTTTTGGGACGCAGTTCACTTCAGAGCGGTTTTTTGTTTAGCATGGATTTGATTTACATGTGCACAAACAAAAAAGCACCCCGGTCATCCCATAAGTTGTGATAGCGAGGGTGCTTTTGTTTCACTGTAGCATATGCATGCTGTGAGAAACCGGTCGACTGCGCAAGTACAAACAAAAAAGCACCTCAGTCATCCCACAAGGGGGATAGCCGGGATGTTTTTGTTTCACTGTAGCATATGCTTGCTGTAAGAAAACGGTCGGCTGCGCAATCCTATCAACTATACTTGTGGCGAATAATTTTGACGTAATGTCTCAACGGCACGTTCTTCTCGGCTGGTAGTGGAGATTCTTACATGAAGTCTTTGATTGTGTACTATTCATATTCCGGCATCACAAGAAGGCTTGCAGAGGATATTGCGCTGATTACCGATGGTGAGTTGCTGGAGCTTAAGCCTCAAGATCCCTATTCATTCTCGTATAACACGGCGGTAAAAGAGGTTAGGGCTCAAATAGAAAAGGGCGTTTGTCCTGCACTTATGCCAAGCGATATACATGTTGGTGACTTTGATACTGTTTTTATAGGATCGCCCAACTGGCTTAAAACATTTGCTCCTCCGGTGCTTTCGTTCTTAAGAGCAACGGATTTGAGCGATAAGACAGTCATTCCGTTCTGCACGCATGGCGGTGGAGGATTTGGAAACATGATTGAGGAGTATCAGAGGGAGTGCGGTGCTTCTCGTATAATGCCTGGACTGGCGGTAAAAGGCACGTATACTTTTAGTGAAGTGCAAAAATGGCTGGATTCGATAGGGTTGAGTAATGCGAGTACTTCTAGCTGAAGATGAGAAGAGAATGGCCGCAGCTATTGTGGCTCTATAAAGCGGATGGCGTGCCCTCTCTCTGTAGAGCGAGGATGCGCGCCATCGGCATATGTAATATATCATATTTTTTCTTGAATAAAAGTGCCTTACACAGACGTCTTTCTCGACAAGGCGTCTTTTTTATTTATGCAGGTAGATGAGTGTATTACAAAATATGCGAAAATCGCATATTTATGGATTGACGTGCAGTTTTACAAATATTCTAAAATCGCATATTTTTACTTTTATCTGGGATTATTCGGTTGGCGCGTCATCGTCATGCGCAAGTAGGGAGTTGAACAGCTCGTCAATCTCACTTTGACGCTGGGCGGTTTCTTCCTCGGCTAGCATCCAAGTACCATCTTGGTAGTAAAGAACGTCACCCTGGCAAGCGTTGCTTGGTAGCTCGTTTACAGAAACGGTCATCATATTGCCTGGTTGATCATCCAGTTCAAGAACAGCAAGATTGTTGTCTTCAAATCGATCAATGATTGCTTTCATTACTTGGACCTCGATGTCGACGACGTGCTGGATTTTTCTTGTGAGGTTGGAGCTACAACTGCACCGTTTTTCTCGCCAGATATATCAATGGTTGTACCATCGCAGGTAATGGTAATAGTTCCGTTGGCTCCTGTTCCCCAGACCTCAACGGAATGCTTGTGGAGAGCGTTCAGAACCGACTGCATAGGGTGGCCGTAGGAGTTGTCTAGGGCGTACGAGACGACAGCGTAGGTAGGCGAGAGCCTGCGGACCAGCTGCTCGTTTGTGCCTGTTCGGGAGCCGTGATGGGAGAGCTTAAGCACGTCAATGTGGCCTGGATTAGCGTCCAGGATGGCGCTTGTGGGTGCGTCTCCCGTGAAGAGGAACGTTTTGGTGCCCACGGTCAGCTTGATGATTACCGAGTAATCGTTGGTGTCGGGGAAATTTGCATCTTTGGTAGGCCAGAGGATCTCTAACTTGTAGTCGTCGGTTTGGTCAATAACGGTGCCTGCCTCAGCAAGAGTTATCTGCAGATTATTATTCTGGATGGCGGTTAGAAACTTTTTGTATGTAGCCGTATTGTTTGTCTTATTTGGTGCGTAAATGGTCCCGATTTGGGTGCTGGAAATGATGTCTGCCATACCGCCGATGTGATCTTCGTCAGGATGGGTAGCTACCAGGTAATCAATTTTCTTGCGACCAAGTTCGTTGAGCACCTGGGTAATTTTTTGGGCAGACCCTGTGGGGCCGGCATCGATGAGCATGGTTTTCTCGGGAAGTGCAATGAGGATAGCTTCTCCCTGGCCCACGTCGATGAACTTGATAGTTACGTTTGTGCTGGCCTGAGCGGTTGTGGACGATGAGCCGGAGTCTGGTTGGGAGGACCCGCCAGGCGTTTGAAGTGCGGTTCGTTGGCCCGAGAACCCCGCGGTAGATAGGGTGGTTGGAAGCGGTTGTGTGAGTGCGGCGCTAAAGTAGAGCGCTATCGTCAGCGTGGCGAGCGCGATTCCAGCTTTCTGTTTTCCGGCGTATTGTTTATGGGGTTTGAACTTGCCTTTTATGAGGTTTTTGGGAGCACTGGCATCCTCGTAGATGAGGTTCAGGGCACTCTCGATAACCGGAAGCGAAAAAATTGCTGGTAGAAGGTAAGAAAGCATCGACGGCGAGGCAAGTGTTTGCGCCAGGGCAAATGCGCCAACAATCAGCGTTGTGTTTACAGCAAGCCGAGTAAGTCCCGATTTCCAGCCTTTAAGATAAAACTGCGGAATACCAAAAATGCCAAATACCAGGGAAAGAATGAGCACAAATAAGTAGTCAGATTGCTTACCGGAGGATGTACCGGGCGATTCAGTTTTGCTGTCAAATTGCTTTGGGTTGGGCATAAAACCTCTCTGGACGCGTGCGTTCTGAAGAATCTTACCCTATTTAACTAGCCAGTCCAGGGCTTTCTGCACTCTTCCTTCAACGTTTTGGAAGTGATTACCACGGTTCAGCTCAAACATCGAGGTTATTCCCGCGTTCTCTAGCTTGCTGGCGAGAAGTTCTGCGTTTTCTCGCACGTGCATTATTTGCGGATTGGGAGTTCGTGCTTCTCGGTCACCTAGTGAAAGATAGGCGTGTGTGAGGCCGACCACTCCACCACTGAGCTGCTGATCTACGTAGTCCAGAAGGCCTGGGAACCAGAACGATCCCGATATCGCCCCGATGCGCTGGAAGGTTGGGGCAGGGGTGTCGTCGGGCTGGCAGCCGCGTGCGACCTGCTGCGGTGTGCCGGACTGCGACATGCCGACCCACAGGCTAAACAGGCCAGCGAGCGAATAACCCACAAGCACCCTATACGCCGGTGACTCGGTGAGTTCCGACTCTGCCCAGGGGATGACCTGGTTGATAAGGGCATCAAGCGTCCTCTGAGCGCCGTCGCCAAAGTCGGGGCCCTTAGCAAAAACGCGTGGAGCACACCAGGGCGAGAAGTTCTCTTCCCACAGGTCAACACCAACGTTCACTAGGCTGACGCCCTCAGGTACCTGAACGGGGGAGTCGTCGGCCACGTCTCCCAAGAGGTAGATAACGGGAGCTCCGGCTACAGAAGACATCTGCGTGTGGATAGAAAGTCCGGAGATGATTGTTTTTCTCGCCACGGGGTTGGCGGGGCGTGTGGTTGCGTCGGCGATGGGACGTGTATCCGCATCGGCGGTGGGGTGTGTATCTGGTGTAGCGCCCATGCTACTCACTCAATGTCATTTGCAGATAGTAGACGTTTTCGCGCAGGTGAGAGGCAACCTCGCGGTCGATGACACCCTCAAACTGCAGGCGCGAAATCTGGTCCAACTCAATGCGCAGGGCGTTTTCTGCCACGTCATCGGCATACTTTCGAGCGTCCGCAATCTGCTGTCTAAAGTGAGGCGACATCTTGTGCGAACTCAGGTTGTAAGGCAGCAGGTAGGAGAGCTGTGTAGTGCTGGAGCCGTGCTCATCGTTGATGTTGATGCGGCTCCAAATTGACTCGATTGCCGACTCGTGGTCAATCATCAGGTTAGATGCGATGACCGCCAGCTCTTCATCGTCGCCGTTTGCAATGCGCTCCAGGTCATCGAGCTCCGCGTACTCCATCTCAAGCGCGTATAAACACGCCTGGTAGTAGGACTGGTCTGCGTCTTCTAGGTGTCTGATTTCGCCGTCGATGATGCGTTGCGCTGCCAGTTTAAGCTCGTGAAGGGCAACGGCAATACGTGAGCGGTGGTTTGTTGTTGCAGCAATGTTTGCGATGGGTCCGTAATAGCCCACTGACCTGCGGATTGAAGTAATATCATCGACAATTTGATCCCACGGAATGGGGTTGTGCGTTTTAATATGA
>CAUTIE010000062.1:0-4292 GCA_963538475.1 uncultured Atopobiaceae bacterium | reverse complement strand
GGAGATGGTTTCAAACTTGATGTTTCCTTCACGGCAAACCGACTGTTTGAGCTCTGCAAGATGGACGGCGCCGTGGTGGTGGATAAAGACCTCACTAGAATTCTGCGTGCCAACTTCCACCTCAACCCTGATGCAACGCTTCCAACTGCAGAGACAGGCACTCGTCATCGTACTGCTGCGCGCATGAGTTTGCTTACTAAGGCAATTGTGATTGCAGTGTCTTCTCGCCGTTCGTTGATTACGGTCTACGTTGATGGTCACGTTATTCCACTGAAGTCGGTACCAGCCATTATGTCTACCGTCAACCAACTTTCGGTGGCCATGCAAAATACACGTCAGCAGCTTGATCGCGCGCTTTTGCGCCTGACTGCTCTTGAGCTTGATAATTACGTCACTCTTGGTGATGTAGCAGGCATTTTCTACCTCTTTGAGGTTCTTTTCAGCGCCGCCGACCAGCTTGATGCTTGCCTTTTGGAGCTGGGTAGCGAAGGAAAAACCACCGCTATGCAGCGTGAGGAATATTTGGGTGGCATCGACGAGGCTTATAACCTGATGATTCGCGATTACGCTGTAGATTCTTCTGCTGAAGAGGCGCGCGCCATCCGTCGTCGCTTCCACGAGACGGCTAATACTGAGCTTCGCTCCGCAGAAAGTGTCGGCCAGATTCTGGGCTACTCCGATGGCCGCGGAGAAGATGCGTCTATGGAGCCTCTGGGCCTGCGCACGCTTTCCCGTGTTCACGTGGTCAACGATGAGATTGCGGCCAGAATTGTTGACGCTTACGATAATCTGCAGCAGCTGCTTCACGTTGCAGAAAACGATACATCAAGCCTTAAATCTCTGGGTGTCGAGAACCCCGGTGCACTTGCAAACAGTCTCCGCAGAATGTGGGGTAAGTCAGAATAATGGCTGCAAGCAGCACCTGCGCAAAGGTTGTGTCAAAGCCACGTCCTTCTCGCCTTGTAACACATGGAGCAAAAGCCGATACCGTTGCCGTCATTGTGGCCGGCGGCATTGGCGAGCGTTTTGGATATCCTGACGGCAAGCAGTTTATATCTGTCTGCGGTCTTCCGTTGATGAGCTGGTCAATCCTTGCGTTTGATCATGCCCCAAGCGTGGCTCACATTGTGATTGCTTGCTCTGACGAGAAACGCGCTGCAGTTCAAGAGGGTGTTGTGGGCAAGCTTGTACTCCACAAGCCTGTTCACTTTGCAACGTCTGGTGCTACCAGACAGGAATCGGTTTACAACGCGCTCCAGGTAGTGCCTGGTGGATATGATTTTGTTTCTGTTCATGATGCGGTTCGCCCGCTCATTGAGGTAGAGACTATTGAGCAGGTCATTGGCACGGTTCGTAAGTCTCCTAAGATTGCGGGAGCAATTTTGGCTCATCGCGCAACTGATACGCTGAAGCGCGTAGATGGTGCAACCATTGTAGATACACCTGACCGCTCAACGTTCTGGGCTGCTCAGACCCCTCAGGTGTTCAAGACACGCACACTTCTTGAAGCCCACGAAGTAGCTCGCCAGGAAGGCTACCAGGGAACCGATGACTCGTCGTTAGTTGAGCGACTTGGTCTTACGGTGCTGTGCGTTGAGTCGCAACGAGAAAACGTGAAGGTCACGTACCCGTCTGACCTTGCAATTGTTGAGGCTACGCTCAGCCGCCGCCTGGTAGAAGGCGCAACCGGAAGTGGGGCTGTAGAGTGAGCATGCCAGAGCTTAAAATTGGCCACGGATACGATGTTCATCGCCTAGTAGAGGGTAGAGATCTTATCTTAGGTGGCATCAAAATTGAGCACACCAAAGGTCTTCTCGGCCACTCTGATGCCGATGTTTTAGCTCATGCGCTTATGGATGCCCTGCTAGGAGCTATGCGAGCAGGCGACATTGGTCAGCTTTTTCCTGATACAGACCCTGCTTATGAGGGTGCTGATTCTATGGTGCTTCTATCCCATGTTATGCAGCTTGTTCGTAATGAGGGCTTTGAGCTTCTGGATTGTGATTGCACCGTTGCAGCTCAGGCTCCTAAGTTGCTTCCTCATCGCGATGCTATGAGAAACCGCATGGCAGAGGCCATGGGTGTTTCGCCAGATAAAGTTGGCGTTAAAGCAACCACTACCGAAGGCCTTGGCTTTGTGGGCACTCAAGAAGGCATTGCTGCCTGGGCAGTTGTTCTGCTGGGACGCAGCGCGTAAGCTGGGACGTAGCGCGTAAGCTGGGACGTGTCGCGCAATAAGTTACAGCTCTACGATATGGTCGGCCGCCTCCACCACTTTAGGGTCATGAGATATGAGCAGTATTATGTGGTCTTGCTTGACCTTCTTGAGAAGATTAAGAAGGACATCAACACTTTTTTGATCTAACGCAGAAGTTGGCTCGTCAAGCAACATAACACTTGGATTCATAAGCATCATGCGAATAATTGCAATCTTTTGCTTTTCTCCACCAGAGATAGCAGAGCTTCGTTCAGCTAGGCGAACGTCAAGATTTTGATCATCACCAAGCAGCAATTTCTCCAAATTGAACAGCTTGATATAGCTGATTATCTCTTCATCTGTTGGTTGGTTTTTGCACAGCAGTGTCAGATTATTTCTTACCGTATCGTCAACAATGCTTGGCTCTTGCTCGGTAAATCCAAGCGTATTTTTTCGGAGCTCATACTGATTAATTTGAGTTAGTAAGTCCTCATTAATGGCAATAGTGCCTGATAGGTGAGAAGACCACTCTCCGTTAATGAGCTTCAGAAATGTTGATTTGCCTGTACCGTTTCCACCGGTAATGGCGTATATATTTCCTTTTGCAAAACTACAAGACAAGTTGTTCATCAGTACTTTATTTGTATGTGGATAAGAGAAAGACACATTTGTGCAGGTAATTTGATTAACATCGTCTGATGGAACGATGTTTCCAACGGATTCTTGAGGTAAATCTAGAATCTGCTCAATTCGATCAAGGCTTACCGTAATGCTCTGATAAGCCATACCAAATTCCATGAGAAGCGTAATAGAACCTAAGAGCGATACAAAATAGCTGGAAATAGTTGCAATATAGCCAGGCTGCAGCGCTCCAAGGAAAATTTGATATGCACAGGTAATAAACACAATGGCTTGGAATACGGCAATCACAGCATTGTTTAATTCCTGTACGCCAAACTCAAGCTTGTACTGCTCATGAATGGCACTACGAAGCTTTTGATTGACGGCATAGTGCTGATTAAAGAAACGCTCAAAGAGGGAATGACGCCTGATGAAATCTACATCAGTGAACTGCGAAAGTTCAATCGATCCATACTGGGACCGCAGCTCTTTAGATTCTTTGTATCTTTTATAGGCCGAAGCTTGGATTTGCTTATAGATAATAAAACTCACTAACAGCAAAACAGCTGTTACAAGAGCGGTTAATGGGTTCAAATATAAAATAATCGCAAGCGTTCCTATGACGGAGACCAAAGTCGTTGCAAAGCTCACACATTGTGTAAGTATAAACATTGAAACGTCATTAGCGTCGTTATTTACTGTCTGGCGGTAATGTCCAGAATCATATGACGAGAAAAACGATGAATCTGCATGTTGAATCTTGTCAATCAGCTGTCGCTCAATGGTAAACGCGGAGTCAATCTGCAATTGACAATAGCGCGTTTTAGCAAGATAGGAACAGCCGGCAATAAGGATTCCTAGTGCGGCAACCACGGCGCAATAGAAAAGTATTTCATTCCAAGTTGTTCCTGCAATAAAAAGATTAATTACAAATCCAACAAGAAGCGGCTGGATCACCATAAGCGCTGTGACAAAGAATGACAGAAAGAGAAAAATCGCAAGACTGCCCTTATCCAGAATGGTAGATATACAGTAGCGGATAATGTTAAAAAACTTACTCATTCGAATCACCTTCTGAAGTTGTTAAGAGTAAGATTTCTTGTCTTCTAGTTCTTTGCAGTTTTGATTCAAATATAAATTCTTTAAATTTTTGTTCATCAAGTTTAATAAAACAAAAAAAACAATCCAGTACTAATCCGCAAACGGTTACAAAATTGAATCTTGATTAGTAGGGTATGGAACTTAAAGGTTTTCCACAAACCGTTTATACTTACACCAATACACAATGGTTGCGAGGAGTATGCATGCTTGTCTATAACACTCAGACGCATAAAAAAGAAGAGTTCAAGCCAATCGACGAGGGCAAAATCCGCATGTACGTGTGCGGACCTACGGTTTACGATCAGATTCACATCGGAAACGCCCGTACCTTCCTCTCGTTTGACGTTATTCGCCGTTATCTGATGCATAAAGG
>CAUTIE010000061.1:0-4333 GCA_963538475.1 uncultured Atopobiaceae bacterium | reverse complement strand
TGGTCTGGAAACGATTCATACCAAGAGAGCTTGCTGCCTCATACTGACCCTGCGGGATTGATTGAATGCCAGCACGGAAGATTTCTGAAAGATACGCAGAAGAATTGATAGCAACCACAATAAAGCCAAGTAGATTGGTATCCAGATTGATATTTAACATGGGAAGACCAAAGAATAGAATATAAATCTGCAGGAAGAATGGGGTTCCACGTAACAGATTGATATATACCACCGCCAGAGCACGCAAGAGCGGATTCTTGGAAATCTTAAGCAACGCAAAGCCCATTCCCAGCACAATAGCCACAGGATAGGCACAAATCACAATTGCCAGACAAACCAGCCATCCGGGGAACAGCATTACAACCGAAGAAACAATCAACTGAGGCTTTAAGAACATACCCAAAAAGTGATTGGAGTTCCATGCCTCAACCCAAGGCTGAGCATCAAGCCAATTCACCAGAGCCTGAACGGGAGTATTAGAAATAATGATGATTTCAGGAGAAGAGGCAAGTTTTTGAATCCCCTGCTCAGTGGTATAGGTTCCTTCAACAATATACGATCCACCGTTAGCGGGGAACTTCATGCCAGAAATCTCTATGCGAATAAGCTTCTGAGCTTCCACGGGTGTTGCAAAAGAAATCACAACCTGCGTTCCTTGAACGCTTACAGTTGCCTCGATCTTCTCGCGCGTAAGACCTGAAAGAACGGTCACTTTAGTAGTTGCGTTCTGCAAATCAGATCCCTCTGGAAGCTCCAAAATCAGCTGAGATACCTGTTCGTCCTCAACTGTTCCTTCCCAGGTCAAACGAGTTTCTTTGCCGCCGATAACGCCATTACCTTCTGTCTGATTTGACTTAGCTGTTGCTTTGTTTGTGGTAAGAGCAAACGCACTCTGAACAGAAAATGTGCTCAGGGACGTAAAGAACAATCCACCTAAAAGAAGTGTGGCGAGAAACACTACAAGCAGAGAGGAGTACGCGCGAATATGCGAGCGCTTAGACTCGATTGGAACCTGAGCTGTAAGCTTGTCGTTAAAACTCGTAGATGACATGCACAAGGACAGTTGCTGCCCCGACATGATTTTGTGTAGTAGCGCAATCACGTAATACTCCTTTAGTGCTGGAGGTGCTCTGCATTCTGACGCTTAAAAACAATGGAGTGCTCGAAGCCAAACTTGACTTCAAGCACTTTCTGCTGAGCTGATAAAACTTAGATGTTAGAACCAAACCACTTGGACTTGAGAGTTGCCATAGTGCCATCTTTTTCCATGTCTGCAAGAACCTTATTAATTGCTTCGGTCAATTGAGGATTGTCCTTGGAAACAGCAATGCCATACTGCTCACCTGTTGGAATCTCTTTTGCAATAGTAAGATCAGAATACGAAGTGCTAATGAGGTTAGAAGCAACAGGCAGGTCAATGACCATAGCATCGTACAAACCAGTCTGGACTCCTGCCATTGCGGCAGCAACATCGTCTACAGAAACAATAGTTGCCTTTGGAAGGTTCTCCTTGGCCCAATCCTCGCCGGAAGTACCTGTCTGAACAACAACCTTCTTAGTGGCGTCGTTGAGCGTCTGCTCGGTCTCGGTGCTGCCAGACTTAACAACCAGGGACTGATTGGAGTCGAGGTAAGAAGTAGTGAAGTCTACCTCCTGAGAGCGCTCGTCAGTGATGGTAATGCCTGCGATAGCAACATCTGCTTTGCCACCCTGCTTAATAGTTGGAACAAGAGTGTCAAACTTCTGGTTTGGCAGGTACGTAACCTCAAGATTGAGTCTCTTTGCAATCTCGGTAATAAGATCAACGTCAAAACCAACAGGAGTAGTTGAGTTGCCTTCAAAATACTCAAAAGGCTGGAAACCAAGCTCTGCAACAACAGTCAGATGACCCTTAGTTACCAGCGTATAGCTTGAATCAGAGGATGAAGTAGTACCCTGTTGCGCATTTTCTTGCTTAGATGACGAGCAAGCCATAAGACCAACAAGTGCACATACCATAAAAACAGCAGCTACGCCCTTTAGGGCATTCTTTTTAACGGTAGTAACCAGTGACGATTTCATATTTGCCTCTTCCTGAATAAATCTGAGCTGAAATTCATTGGGATGAATTATAGGAAGCAAATATGAAGAATCTACTTATAATTTTTATCGTATTTCTCATCTTTATTGCATAAAAATGGCGAGAAGAAATATATCTTTGCATAAATGACTATTATTTAGTCATTCTATCCAATAAAGACCAGGTAAAAGTAATTTTTTCAGTTCATAAAACGGTAACAATTTGAAAAAGAAAGCAGAAATCTTCGCGCGTAACAAGGGTTTCTCGTCAAAAACCCTGCTCTGAATAAATCAAAGCAGGGTTCAAAGAAACATATAAATGCAACCGGAATAGTTGCTTAGCAACCTGCGTAGTACTTCTGAGTATCCCACTCAGTGACGGTAAGGCAGAACTCACGCCACTCCTCTGCCTTGCGCTCGCACAGATACGAGAAGATATGCTCACCAAGAACATCCTTAAGAAGCTCAGATTGCTTAAAGCGCTCAAGCGCCTCTCCAAGATTAGTTGGGAGCTTCTCGCCATAATCAGCAGGATTTCCACCCACAAACTCTTCAGGAAGCGAGAGACCTTCTTCAATACCCTTAAGTCCAGCCATAAGCGTGACAGCATTAGCCAAATAAGGATTTGCGGTTGGATCAGGAATACGCAGTTCAGCACGGGTGGCAACATGCTTTCCTGGCTTATGCGTAGGAATACGAACCATAGCAGAACGGTTTTTACGACCCCAGGTTGCATAGGCAGGAATAGCATCACGATCAAAACGCTTATAGGAATTAACCGTTGGGTTAGTAATAAGCATGTACTCGGGAGCGTACTTAATAAGACCTGCAATGTAGTGTTGAGCAAGCTCAGAAAGGTGGGCTTCGCTCTCAGTCTTTGGAGCCCAGAACAGAGACTCACCATCGTGGTCAAGAAGCGACTGATTCAAAAGCATGGCTGAGCCAGGAACTCCCTGAAGAGGCTTTGGCATAAACGATGCAAATACGCCGTGAAGTGTTGCAATATGTCTGATAACTAGACGAGCAGTAACAATGTTATCCGCGCAGGTTAGCGCTTCCGCATAACGGAGCTCAACGCCATTTTGTGCAGGGCCAGCTGCATGGAAAGAATACTGTACAGGAATAGAAAGATTCTCAAGCGCACGAGACGTGGAGTAACGAAGACTATGACTCAGATCGGCAGAATTCAAATCAAGATATCCCGCCTGGTCAATAGGCTTTGGCTCAGAGCCACTCACAAAATAAAAATACTCAAGCTTAGGACCAACATTTGCAACGTAGCCAAGGTCTTCTGCCTTGATAAAAGCATTTCTCAGTACAAGACGTGGGTCGCCCGTAAAGGCCTCGCGACGTGGAGTCTGAATGTCGCAGAATACGTTAGCAACTACACCGTCATCTGTCTTCCAGGGAAGAATCTGGAACGTGTCTGCATCGGGGAACGCGAGAAGATCTGACTGCTCCTGAGAGGCAAAGCCATCAACGTTAGAGCCATCAAAACCAATGCCCTCAACAAAAGCCTCTTCTAGCTCCTCGGGGGAAATAGAAAGAGCCTTTAATCCGCCGAGTACATCGGTAAAACAAAGGCGCAGGTAGCGGACGTCTCGCTCCTCTACCGTGCGAAGAATATAATCAATTTTCTTATCTGTACTCATGTGGCCCTCCCGGGTCAGAAAACTGGAATCGTAACTACCATGACACATTCTTGTTACGGCTATGTTTCCACTTCCCTGAAACCGGGTGAATGGCAAAAATTGTTAATGAAATTGTGACAATTGACCTATTGAGCGTCAAAAGCCTTATCGACGTCAGAAATCATTTTCTGAGCAACGCCGCAGTGTCCATCTCCGCCGTGATGAGTGCCACAGCTGCTGGATGAAGAGCAACCAGAACAAGAGCCCTTTTTTGCACTCTTAAGTTGAGAACGCACACAAAGAGCGACAAGAGCAGCGACAATAAGGACAACCAAAATATCAATAGGACTCATACAGACACTCCTCAATTTGTTAGCTAAGGCATACTATACCCTCATTGCATGCTTGCATGCGCTGAATTATAAATTATTTGCAGAATCTAAATTCATACCAAAACAATTGAGAACTGCCATCTAAGTCAAAGTGAACTGCCTCCCATTTCTTGGACATAAGAAATGGGAGGCAGTTCATATGCGGGTGATTATGATTCTGCAGCGTGTTAGCGTTGGCTTTTAGGCCTGGCGCACATAATAGCGCAGCTTTGGTAGGTTCTGCCGAAGAATCGACATGTTCTTAATCAAGAT
>CAUTIE010000060.1:0-4341 GCA_963538475.1 uncultured Atopobiaceae bacterium | reverse complement strand
AGAATTTTCCATTATCAAAAAATTTACCAATTGTGAGTTGACAATATCCTAGTTGCGACTAGGATTATACGCATGCGAATTATGGCTACGACATACACTGCACTTTGTGCATGCACCGCGATGTGTCTGGTGCCCGGGTCACATACGACCAGGGTGTAATTGTCGCTGAGCAAAATTTTCCTGGAACAGACTCGGGCGTAAAGCTATTTTGTAACTCTTGTGTGATTATTCGCACATCCCGAGAGGATTTATTCGCATGGACTGGAGCTTCATAGGGGAACACCTCCCACTGTATGCAGAAGCTGCAAAAATAACACTTACCATCTCTTTTTTTGGAGTTCTCTTCTCGCTTATTGTTGGTTTGATAAGTGCTCAGATTTCGCTGACAAAAATTCCTGTTTTGAGTCAGCTTAATGCCGTTTACGTTGAGCTTTCCAGAGGAACTCCCCTGCTTATTCAGCTGTTTCTTATCTACTTTGGTCTGACTAAAGTTGGTCTCAAAATGGATGCAGAAGTAGCTGCTGTTGTGGGTCTAACGTTTCTTGGTGGCTCCTATATGGCAGAAGTGTTTCGCGCAGGTTTTGAATCAGTTGCAGCTATTCAGTTTGAATCTGCACAGGTTTTGGGCCTCTCAAAGTTTCAAGCACTCCAGCATGTAATTCTTCCACAGGCACTTTCTGTGGCAATTCCAGGGCTTGTTGCTAACGTCATTTTCTTGATTAAGGAATCTTCCGTTGTTTCCGGTATTGCCCTTGCAGATTTGATGTATGTAACCAAGGACATTATTGGCATGCAATACGACACTACAGAAGCTCTCTTTATGCTGGTAGTTGCCTATGTGATTATCCTTGTTCCTATTTCTTTGCTTGGCAGCTGGCTGGAGAGGAGGCTTGACTATGCCCGTCGATAACATTTTGCTGCAGGACGGAGTGATAACGCGCCTTCTTGGAGGCCTTGCAACAACGGTGCACATCGGCCTTATCTCCGTGGCGCTTTCTATTCCTCTTGGTGTCCTCGTTGGACTTTTTATGACATCCAACAACAAGGTTGTTCGCGCAATTCTTCGTGTTTACCTTGAGATTGTTCGTGTTATGCCTCAGCTAGTGCTGCTCTTTGTGGTGTTTTTTGGTACTTCTGAATGGTTTGATGTCAACTTTGATGGTATTGAAGCTTCAATTGTGGTCTTTACCTTCTGGGGAGCAGCTGAGCTTGGAGACCTAGTAAGGGGAGCGTTGGAGTCAATTCCAGCATCTCAGTATGACGGTGCGTTTGTACTTGGCCTTTCTCGCCAGCAAACGTTCTTTAAGGTCATTCTGCCCCAGGCTTTCAAACGCCTTTTGCCACCAGCCATCAACCTGATTACACGCATGATTAAGACAACGTCACTTTGTAATCTGATTGGCGTAGTTGAGTTGCTTAGAGTTGGAAGTCAGATCACCGATTTTTATCGCTTCAAGTTCCCAACCGACGGAGCACTTTGGATTTACGGAGCTATTTTCTTCCTGTATTTTGCTGCCTGCTTCCCACTTTCGTATCTTTCGCGCAGGCTTGAGAGGAGCGCCTCACATGAGTAACACCGTTTTAGCAGTTAAGGACCTCACTAAGGTATATCCCTCAAGCGAGAAACCCGTGCTTGACAAGATCTCGCTCTCCATCAATAAAGGCGAGGTAGTCGTGGTGTTGGGACCTTCCGGTTGCGGTAAGTCTACGCTACTTCGCGCCATTGTTGGCTTGGAAGATATCCAAGGGGGAGAAGTGCTTCTCCACGATCAGGTTATTTCTGGTCAGAAGAGGGAAAGCGCCGCAGCAGGCATTGGTATGGTTTTTCAAAGCTATGACTTGTTCCCCAACATGACGGTTTTGAAAAATGTAACTCTGGCTCCTCAGGTAGTGCAGAAGCGCTCAGAGGATGAGGTTTTGGTACAGGCAGAAGAACTGCTGCGTCGTGTGGGACTGTGGGAGAAGAAAGATGCCTATCCATCAGCTCTTTCCGGCGGTCAAAAGCAGCGCGTGGCAATTGTTCGTGCGCTTATGACTAACCCTGAAGTTCTTTTGCTGGACGAGATTACTGCAGCTCTTGACCCCGAGATGGTTCACGAGGTTTTGCAGGTAGTTATGGAGCTAGCAGAGCAGGGAATGACCATGCTGGTGGTAACTCACGAGATGCGCTTTGCTCAAGCAGTTGCTGATCGAGTCATCTTGATTGATCAGGGACACATCGTAGAAGAATCGTCCGATGCACAAGAGTTTTTCTCGGCACCTAAAACAGAGAGGGCACAAGAGTTTTTGCGTACCTTTGAATTTGAACGTGTACATAAGTAAACAACGTGTTTTTGCACGTAGATGATGTAGTAATTGATTTAACTTGTTAGGATTTGAAATGAACTTCTTTGAAAATACTTCCGCTTCTCTTTCTCGCCGTGCTTTCCTTGGTGCAAGCGCACTTTCTGCTGCAGCTCTTTTGGCTGCTTGCAAGAAAAAGGATTCAGACGGAGCTCAGAGTGGATCTTCTGATACAGACTCAAAGTTTAGAACCCTTGATGACATCAAGAAAGCAGGCACGGTAAATATCGGTGTCTTCAGCGATAAAGCTCCTTTTGGTTACGTTGATGCAAACGGTAATTACGCTGGTTACGACATTGTTTTTGCTGAGCGTCTTGCAAAGGATATGGGCGTTAAGATCAACTACATTTCCACGGATGGACAGAATCGTGTGCCTTTCTTGCAGTCAAATAAGGCTGATATCATGCTGGCAAACTTTACGGTAACCGATGACCGTAAAGAAAAGGTTGATTTCTCTCTGCCATACATGAAGATTAAGCTGGGCGTTGTTTCTCCCGCTTCTGCGCCAATTACTGATGTTTCTCAGCTTGATGGAAAGAAGCTCATTGTTTCTAAGGGAACCACAGCTGAGGTTTGGTTTGCTAAGAACGCGCCTAAGGTTGAGCTGGTCAAATTTGATAGCTATGCCGATGCGTATAACGCACTGCTCGACGGCCGCGGCGATGCTTTCTCAACCGATAATACCGAGGTACTTGCATGGATTAAGTCTAACCCAGGCTTTGTTGTTGGCATTGATGACCTGGGCGACTCCGATACTATCGCTGCCGCAGTTCATAAGGGTAACTCCTCGCTGTTAGAGTTTATTAACAACGAGATCACTGGCCCACTCGCAGAGGAGAACTTCTTCCACAAGGCTTATGAAGAGACGCTTGCTCCAATCTACGGTGACGAGGTAGATCCAAACAACATTGTTGTCGAGGGTGGCAAGCTCTAAGTTCTGGGCTTAGTCCGTCTTTACAGCTCAATTACACCCATTTCGCGAGAAGACCTTGCAGCTTGTAAGGTCTTCTTTTGTTTTGTAGCCAAATTGTTAATTTGTACAGTACTTTTTAAAAATGTTTCTTTGTGCTGATAAAGTAGGTCAAATATTTTTTGACCAATTAGGGCAAAGGAGCTGATAATGGCAGCTGAACAGCAAAAGACAACTCGTAAAATTGGCGTCCCCAGGTTCCCTGGCGATATTATGCTGTATCCGCTTTCTGTAGGTCTACTTCTGCACTCATTTGTTCCTCAGGTTCTAGAAATTGGTAGCTTCACCACTGCTGTTGCTAAGGGTGCTCCTGCGATTGTTGGTATTGTTTTGCTGTTTGTCGGTGCCTCTATTGACCTTAAGACAGTTCCCAAGGTTCTGAAGACTGGCCTGACCATTCTTATTCCAAAGCTTGCCATTGCTATTGCCTTTGGTCTCTTTGTTGCTAAATTCATGGGCGATAACTTCTTTGGTCTTAATGCACTTTCCATCATTGGGGGCATTACCTTCTGCAATGTTGCTTTGTACATTGGTATTACTGCTGAGTACGGAACTCCTGATGAGCAGGGTGCAGCTGCAGTTTTGTCTCTTGTTGCGGGTCCAGCAGTTACCATGATTGCTCTTGGTGCAGCAGGCGTTGCAGCAATTTCTCCAACCGCACTTATTGGTACGTTGCTTCCTCTGGTTCTTGGCGTTGTTCTTGGTAACCTCAGCCCTTTTATCAAGGGACTTTTGGTTCCTGGTATTAACCCTTGCATTGCTGTTGTTGGTTTTGCTCTTGGTTGCGGCATGAGTGTTGAGAACCTTATTACTGGTGGTCCATCAGGCATTCTCTTAGCAGTACTTTGCATCATCACGGGTATTCTTACCATGCTTGTTGAGCGTCTTCTTGGCGGCTCTGGTAAGGCAAGCCTTGCTAGTGCAACTATTGCAGGCACCGCAACAACCACTCCTGCAGCCGTTGCTTCTGTTGATCCAACCTATACAGCTCAGGTTGTTGCAAACGCAAACGCTCAGCTTGCAGCTGC
>CAUTIE010000059.1:0-4627 GCA_963538475.1 uncultured Atopobiaceae bacterium | reverse complement strand
CGGAGACCAAGTGCAACAAGAGTAGTGCCAGCTGCTGCAACAACGCCTGCTACAGAGCTTGCGTCACCGGTGTTAGGCAGAACGCTTTTCTCGCGCCTTGGTAGTGACTGCTGGACTGAATCGGACGCAGGTGCAACTGGTGTAGGCGCTGGTTCTGGTTCCGGCTGAGGTTCTGGTTCTGGCTCTGGCTCAGGATTTGGTGCCCATAAGGTAGTTAGATGATAGAGACTCGTAATAGTGTTTGTATCAATATTGTCGGTAATGCTCCAGGCAACAATATCATCCAAATTCATATGAACATTGCCACTCTCATCGATAGTATATGGTTTCGACATATCAGGTGTTGCATTGTTCACTTCCTCTTGCGAAAAATAACCTGTTGAAAAACCTACCAGTGTGTATCCCTCACGCTGAACATTGCTACTAAAAGAAACACTCTTAAAATCATCTGAAATAGTTGGTGGAATATAATCTTTTCCGTTATAAGTTCCGCCATCTGTTGAGACTGAAACGTGGATTTCACGCATTATGCCATCGGAACCCATATAAGATCCAACAGCCTCTGCATCACTGTCGTCATCTGTAGCTGTAGCAACAGCAGTTGCTTCAGTTGTTGTAGTTACCTCGGTTGTAGCAGTGCCCTCAGTTGTGGAGCTTACCTCAGCTACCTCAGTACCTTCAGCAAGGGCAAGAGAAGAAAGTACTGGCGAGAAAACCAGCACGCTTGCCATAATGCCTGCAATTGCGAGTAGTTTTACGTTGTTACGCAAATACTTTGACATTTCATATTCCTTAACTCGTATGTATCAAGAAAAACAATTATTTTTTGAACATGTTTCAACGGATTAGTAAGTATATATGAAAAGAAATTGCAGGTATACTGCCAAAACACCCAGTTGTAGATATTCTTAAAATATCTATAACTGGGTGGTGAAACCACTTTTATTCAGCAATTACAGCGACTGAATAATCTCTTCTCCACGAGCATTCTGTGGGATAAAGCAAACCTCACGACGAGGCTCAGCGTCGTCGGATCCCAGCTCTTCCTCAGATAACCTAGACACATACACATCAAGGGTTCTCTCGCCAATTTGCTCTGCAAATTGCTCTCCCCACTCGATGATAGTTGGACCATCAGACTCAAGTGCATCGTACAGGCCGGTATCTTCAAGCTGGTCGGGATCGTTTAAGCGATACAGGTCAAAGTGGTAGAGCGGCATGGTTGTGCCCTCGTAGACCATCTCAATGGTAAAGGTTGGGCTGGTCACGTCGTCCGTGACACCCATACCAGCAGCAATACCTTTGGTGAGCTGCGTCTTTCCTGCACCTAGGTCTCCCGTGAGCACCAGCACGTCTCCAGCTTGCAGGAGTTTGCCCAGAATCTGACCAAGAGCAATGGTCTGCTCGGTGGTGGTAGAGATATACGTGCCAGCTGCGGTTTTCTCTGGCAGGTTGTTTGCAGTGGAGTCGTTCGCGGCGGTGTCGTTGCTTGCTGCGTCGTTTGCGCTGGTAGAAAGGTTAGTCACAAGAGCCTCCTCGAGGGTGTTTCTCAAGCCAATCAGCAAGAAGTCGCAGGTCATCTTTGAGGAACTGCGCCCACTCCTTGCGGTAAATAGTTGATGCGGGATGCATGGTAGGCAGCACGCTAAAGGCGCCTATCTGGTAAAACTTGCCGCGCAGCTCCGTCACGCCCTTATCGGTATGCATGACAAACTGCGTCGCAAAATTTCCCAGGCAGACAATAACGTCCGGCTTAATAGCGCGAATCTGATCGCGAAGGTACGAAGAGCACTCCTCCACCTCGGCTACCTTGGGATTTCTGTTTGAAGGCGGTCGGCATTTGACCACATTAGAGATAAAAACATCCTGGCGAGAAAGGCCAACTTCTTCTAACAGTGCGTCAAGCTTTTTGCCCGATACGCCCACGAAAGGTTGACCACTTAGATCCTCATTTTTACCAGGAGCTTCTCCCACAATCATGATGCGAGCCGTGGGATTTGGACCACCAAACACAATGTTGGTGCGCGTTTCCCAAAGCGGACACTTCTTGCAATCAGCTATCTGCTCACGAATCTCGTCAAGCGTGACTGCCATTAGATGTACACCTTATCGAGGCGCGCACCAAAATTGCAAACTACCTCGTAGTTAATGGTCTCGCGAAGATCAGCCATCTCATCTGCGGTGATTTCTTGATCGCCATCTTTGCCAATGAGAGTAACCACGTCACCGTAGCGAATCTCATGCGCAGGCTTATTGGCATGTGTACCTGCGGTATCAACAGCAATCATAAACTGATCCATGCAGATATTGCCCACCTGACGGACACGGTCTCCGCGCGTCAAAACATCCATGCGGTTAGAAAGACTGCGTGCAAGTCCGTCAGCGTAACCAATAGGCACGGTAGCTACCTGGATGTTATTGCGAGGAACGCGCCATGTCATACCATAGCCAACGCCATCGCCAACAGCTGGATACACCACGCGCGTCACACGACCGCGCACGCTCATAACGGGCTGCAGGTCAATGCGGGGAATAGTGAGCTTGCTAGGATGAAGTCCGTACAAACCAATGCCCACGCGGACCATATCAAACTGAATGTCTTTGTGCAAGACGGTGCCAGGAGTGTTGTCGGCGTGAACCAAGCCCAGCTCATAGCCTGCGTTTTTAAGCGCGGTAACCGCTTCAATAAAGCGATTAACCTGCAGGTCAAAGTCCCAGTTGTCGAGCACGTCGGCCGTAGCAAAATGCGTAAACGTGCCAGCACATTCAAGACCCCTGTGGAAATCAATAGAACCACGAACCTCAAGAAGATCTTCTCGCCTGACACCAATACGGGTCATGCCGGTATCAATAGCCAGGTGATAGCGGCCTACCTTGTTAGCTGCAGCGGAAGCCTCGCCATACGCAAGAGCAAAGTCAACCGTGTAGACAGAAGGCATGATATCAAAGCGGACAAGGTCTGGAATGGAGGTGACCGGCGGCTCAGAAAGCACCAGGATGGGGTTATCAATACCCGCACAACGCAGCTCAACGCCCTCATCAACTGTTGCGACGGCAAACTGATCGGCACCCACAGACTGCATGGCCTTAGCACACTGAGCTGCTCCGTGACCATAGGCGTCGGCCTTGACCACGCACATCATCTTAACGCCGCGGCTGAGCTCAGCCTTAAACGCCTTTACGTTGTGGCGGACGGCAGAAAGATCAATCTCTATCCAAGCCCATCTATCCTGTGGATATGCCGACATCAGGCTCACCTACTCCGCAGCTTCTTCAAAGTCCGCCATAGGAAATGCAATCTGCTCTTCAAGTGCATCGGAGGCAAGGCCAATAACGTCACAGATGTCGCCCGCCATAGCTCCGCGCACACCGAACTTCTCGGCAGCTAGCTGACCTGCGTAAGCGTGAACCTCACAGGCAAGTGAGCAGAAGGTTGGCAGGTCATCAACTTGACCAGCAACCTGAGCCAAGCGACCAGCAATGGTACCAGCAAGAACATCGCCAGAGCCAGCGGTTGCCAGCGTGACGGGGCCTGGCTTTGGCAGCACGGCTTTCTGAACGCCAACGCAACCGGTAGCGGTGCCCTTAGCAACAATGACCAGTTCAGAGCCACCATCTGCCCAGACAATCTTGCGAGCAGCCTCAAGCTGAGCCACCAGGCTTGCAGGAGGATTATCTACCTGGTTAACCAGGCGACCAAGCTCACGACGATGCGGCGTCATGATAAGAGGAGCGGTACGACGAGTGAGCTCGGGGAAATCTGGGAGGTTGTTATTAGTGAGGCGAGCAATGCAGTTGAGCGCGTCGGCGTCAACGATAACGGGCAGTTCAGAGTCAAGCAGTGCAGAAGTAACCTTGACGGTTCCGCCGGAAACGCGCATACCAGGACCAACCAAGGTAACGGTGCGCATGGCAGCAAGCTGCAGTACCAGTGGAGCTGCTTCCTCGGTAAACACGCCCTCAGCATCGCATGGGAGGCCAATAACGGGAACCTCCGGCAGCATCATCTGAACGCTGCTCACAATGGCCTCAGGAACTGCCAGGGTAACGTAGCCAGCGCCTGCACGAGCAGCCGCTTTAGCAGCAAGAACAGCAGCTCCTGGGAAGCGGCTTGAGCCGCCAACCACCAGTACGGAGCCGCGCGAGTACTTATCGCAGTCGTTGAGCTGAGCGGGAACGCAAGCTAGATAATCTTCCAGGTCAACGCGCCATGCAACAGGATCTGCCTCAACAACCAGGCGCTCTGTCTGCTCAGCCAAAGGAGCTACAACAATGGAGCCGCAAACATCGCGACCTGCGTCAGCAATAAGGCCGGGCTTCAGCGCAATCATGGTAACCGTAACGTCAGCAACAACGCATGCGCTTTCTACCTGGCCTTTCTGCGCAGAAAGGCCACTGGGGACGTCAACGGAAAGTACGCGAGCGCCGGACTGATTGAGGCACTCAATCCAAATATCAAACGGAGCACGAACTTTGCCGTGAAAGCCTGTTCCCAGCATGCAATCAAGCACCACGTCAGCCGTTGCCAGCAGGTCAATAAGCTCCTGGCGAGAAGGTCCAACAAGCACGGAGACTCCCGCGCGAACGGCGCGCTGCGCCATCTGACGTGCAAGATCACCGGAAATCT
>CAUTIE010000058.1:0-4642 GCA_963538475.1 uncultured Atopobiaceae bacterium | reverse complement strand
CAATTGACCTTGGCGCTGAGTGGGAGGCAGTTAATCCTCAGAGCAAGCTGATTGCCGGTGTAACTATTATTTCTTCTAAGCTCATCTCAGATTCTCCGGATGCGGTAACGGCACTGCTTTCTCACTACAAAGACTCTGTTGCATTTGCGGTTGATCATCCAGATGATGCTGCTACGCTTGTAGGTAAATACGGCATTGTTCCAGAGCCTATTGCCAAGGTTGCGCTGCCTAAGTGTAATATTACGTATATTGATGGCGCAGATATGAAGAGCGCGCTTTCAAGTTATTTAGGCATTCTGGCTGAGGCTAATCCTCAGGCAGTAGGCGGACAGGTTCCTGGAGACGATTTCTACTTTGGCGCATAACCCGCACATAAAAGATAGTATTTCTGCCCGAGGTGGCGCCGAGAAAGGCGCCGCCTCGGCAGATTTTTCTGTCGAGAAAAACGATCAGACCCAAAGCGCAGGTCAGACCCAAGGTGCGGGCCGCATGCAAGGTAAGCCGACTGTGCGCAAAGTTGCTTCTAGCTGGGGGGCACGTTTAGGCGCACTGGTATTTTGGCTTGTCATGTGGCAGATAGCTGCAGTTGTCATCAATCAGGATATTGTTTTAACTTCACCTATTCAGACCATTCAGACGCTTTTCTCGCTAGCTCAACTACGCGAGTTTTGGGTTTCTATTGGTCTTTCTCTTTTACGTATTTTTGCTGGTGGAGCACTTGCTTTTACAGTTGGCTCCTTGCTGGCGTTTTTGAGTTTTAAGTACAAGTTGATCAAGATTCTTTTTGAACCGCTTATTTCTACGATTAAATCAATTCCCGTGGCATCCTTTGTCATCTTGCTACTTATCTGGGTTCGCACGCCCTACCTCTCAATTTCAATTTCATTTCTGATGGCACTTCCCATCATCTACATTGCAGTACTTGAAGGACTCCTCAGCACTGACCAGCAGCTTATTGAGATGGCTGATGTATATCAAATTCACGGTTGGCATCGCATTAAAGCAATTTATTTGTCGCAGCTTATGCCTTCGCTTAAGACAGCTACCTCACTTGCCATGGGATTTTGTTGGAAGTCGGGAATTGCTGCCGAGGTCATTGGCCTTCCCGCATTCTCCATTGGCGAGCACCTCTATAACGCTAAAGTGTATTTGGATACGCCAGCCCTTTTTGCGTGGACGCTTGTGGTTATTGTGATGAGCGCACTTGGCGAGAAGATCGTGATGCGGTTAGTTTCATGGGCTGCTGCAAGGTTAGAAAAGAGCTGCTCATGAGTATGAATACAACTAATTGTGCCTACGCAACCGAGCAGTTGCTTGAGGTAAAAAACATCACTAAATCGTTTGGTAATACGGTTGTGCTTGATGATTTTTCCTACAAGTTTGAGAGGGGAGTGTACGTACTCTCTGAGCCCTCTGGAGCAGGTAAAACAACACTTCTTCGTATTCTTTGTGGTCTTGAAGTGGCTGATTCAGGCACAGTGCTTAAATCGCCTGATGCCAAAACGGTCATGATGTTTCAAGAAGATAGACTGCTAGAAAACTTGAGTGTTATGGCAAATATCATGCTTGCTATACCGTTGCATTCAAAGGAGCAAAAACTAAGCGCCCAAAAGCGTATTAAAGAGGCGCTTTGTGGAGTTGGGCTGGAAGGAACAGAAAACAAGCCTATCTCTGAGCTTTCCGGTGGTCAAAAGAGACGCATTGCTCTTTTACGCACCCTCTTTGCAGATGCAGATATCTTGCTCTTTGATGAGCCGCTCAAGGGATTAGATGAAGTGCTTAAGCAGCAGGTTATTGCCTCTGTCAAACCGTTCATTGAATCAAAAGTTGTAATTTGGGTAACTCATACTCCTGAAGAAGTAAAACTGCTAGGCTCTTATACAGCACTGCAGTTATAGGAGTGAACTACATGTACAAGGTAATTCTCGCCGGCGGAATGGCGTCTGGTAAATCAACTGTTTCTAAAATGTTTGAAGCAGCAGGTGGTCTGCGCTTTGACCTTGATGAGGTTTCTCGTAGACTTCTGAGACCTGGATGCGAGTGTACGTATCGTGTGGCAGAGGCTTTTGGTAACGATTTGTTGGACCCCGTTACTCATGAGATTAATAGGCGAGAGCTTGGTCGTAGGGCTTTTGCCACTAGAGAATCTGCTGAGCTCTTAGAAGAGCTTGAGATGCCTTTTATCAGAGAATATATGCGTCAATTTCTTACAAAAGAGGCTTCTGCTGCAGATGCTCAGTTCTGCTTTGTAGAGGTTCCGCTGCTTGACCGCGTTGAAGACTTGCTTGAGCTCGTTGATGAGGTTGTCGTTGTTGTAGCGCCTTTGGAATTGAGAGCAGAACGCGCTGAACAGCGAGGTTCTTCTCGTCAAGAGTTTGAGCAGCGTATAGCGCATCAGCCTTCCGATACGTATTTGCGTAATCAGGCAGATACGGTGTTTGTAAACTCTGAAGGCCTTGATGATCTTAAAGCACAGGTAGAGCTTTGGTTAAACGCTCGGTTTAACCAGCATTCAGAGCAATAAGTTATAGCTTACGTGCGCGGCTTCTAGAAGGGTGTCCTCAGTGAACTCTCTACCTTGGCAGCTGCATCGTCAAAGGTAATTTCAAGGCAATTCTTGAGCATGTTTTGGCCAACACAATAAATGCCATCGTTAACACATGCACTGCCAATAGCAACTGCCTTGTTAAACACAGCCTTCTGGTCAAAGACAGGAACACCATTTTGCTTAAGGAACGAGAAGACCTCTTGAGGGGTATCTAGTTTCTTAACAGAAGCGTCTGCCTTGAGAAGGTCTTCAAGCTCTTCTTTTGCGGGCTGAGCAACACTTCCACCGATGATTATTGCCATTTGATAGCAAGCGGCACAAAGATCAGAGCGTCCTAGCTTCCACTCCATATAGGCCAGGCGATAGTACACCAGAGCAACATCTGAGCTGGAGAAAATATGTGCGATAAGGTCTTTGAGCAGCTTTGCAGCCTCAAAAACTTTTGACTGATCTTCTAATGTTCTTACCAATAGCAGCGTTGCATCAATTCCCAAAGGAGAGATTCTGTGGGCTTCTTGTGCATAGCGTTCTGCTTTTTCTGGCTGTTCAAGCAGGTTGTAGGCGCGAGCCATTCTTGCTAAAGACATAAAATAGGTGTCTGGAATAAGCACCAGTTTTCTTGGCTCATTGGGGAATGCAAGGTTATAAGCGACGCGCTCTGAGAGGGAATCAAAATATCTGTAGATAGAATCAGAGTCATCCAGATATAGACCCATATCAAGGGTTGGTGAAACCTGAGACTCAAGCTCTGTAAGCACCTTTTCTAGAGCGTCTGCATCTGGCTCTCCATCCATGATGTTATTTATGGATTGAAGCGTTTTTTGCAAAGGCGAACCAAAGAGGAATTTCTCAGCCATAGACCTTCTGTCCGAGAAATCGATGGTACCCTCAACCAAGCCATGGATGACTCTATCAAAGCCTTCAATGGCGAAAATATCAGAAGTTGAAACTTTTGCTTCCTCAAATTTACCAACTGCATCTGCAGTAGAAGAATCTTTTGGAATGTTGTTGAGAGTGGTGTTCCAAAGTCTAATGCGGTGAGATGCCTCAGAGTATCCAAGATCGCTTACTTTTTGGGCTCCACAAACAGCAGTAACTGCTGGTGAACAAGGACGATCAGACAAGTCTGGCATTTCAAAGAAGCTACGAGGAGAAACCCACTCATCTGTTGGCTTCATAAAAGGCTCAACTTCGCTAAACCAACCTTCAGGGTCAAAAGAAACCCTGAGTGCTGGATCTTGCGGGAAGCTGTTTCCGTCAATTTGAGTGTTTGTTGCAGTAGGCAGGAGGCGAGCAAGGGCAGCCTCGTTTAAGTCCATAGATAGGACAATGCGCTCTTCTCCACGCAGACTGCCATTGATGCAGACGCGAGAGATTTTGCAGCTTTGAAGTGCCATGCGAGCCACGCAAAGAGACGTACGCAGTGCGTAAGCGCGTGCCGCTGCAATTTGCTCTGCCTTTTCTGCAGATAAGAAGCTAAAGCAGCGAGGACGAGCTACAAAGAACTCAAATACCAAAATATCAAGTTGTGGATTGTAGGAGAAGTTGTACACCATCCTAAAAGGGAATGGCGTGTTCTCAACATAGTTGGCAAACCAGAGACGCTTCATCCAGTCTGAGCTGCCATCAGCGTTACCGCTAAAAGGAGCAACTTGCTCAGAAAGAGAAGCTGATTTGGGCATGAGGCTTGCTACCTGCGAGAGGGTAGTACGAACAAGCTGAAGATCTGTCTCAGAAGCATGTGTATTCTTTAGGGCTTCAACATCTTGTGAAATGTTGAGGATTGCTTCTGTTGCAATGAAAGCATCGTACTCTTCTGGTGCGCACTCCAGTGTATTAGCGTTGAACCACCAGCGACCCGTTCTGTCCAGCTTATGAACATCGCCCTTGGGCAGATTGGTATTCTCAAGATTTTTAGAGCGCATCAGCATCTCTTGAAGACCAGCCTCTGCAATCTGATTGTTTGCAACAAGGTCTTTAAGAGCGGCAATGACATTATTTGAGCGCAGCAAAATCTTCTCTAGGGTAGAACCCTGAGGTTGCTTTGAAGCTTTATTTAGCGAGAAAAGATCTGAGACGCCCAAGGTATCTCCT
>CAUTIE010000057.1:0-4659 GCA_963538475.1 uncultured Atopobiaceae bacterium | reverse complement strand
AAACAACTGCCCAAGCGCCTGCATCAAGAGCATCTTTTGCGTCTTGTGGCGTATGGACATGACCTTCGCAAATAATGGCAATACCTGGGAACTCGGTAGTTGCTTCCTTAAGAAGGGCAATGTCAGGGCCATCATCAAGCGTTGTATCAATAGCGGCCTTGTTGTGAGAAAGTGTGGTTGAAACAAGGTCACAACCAGCGGCAACAGCGCGACGGATGTCATCCATAGTCATGCAGTCAGCCATAATCAGCACGTCAGACTCTGAGCGCAGAGTTGCAACAGTCTCTTCAAAGGTTCTACCATCTGGCCTTGGGCGGTCTGTTGCATCCAAAGCAACAACGTCTGCACCTGCGTGAATACAAGCACGTGCATGGCGAAGTGTAGGAGTAATGTAGACGCCTTCATGACCCTCTTTCCAGAGGCCAATAACAGGAATTTCAACCCTACCCTTAATGGCAGAGATGTCAGACAAACCCTGGCACCTAATAGCTGCAGCACCGCCAAGCTCACAAGCGCGTGCAATCTGAGCCATGGTCTCTGGATGCCTCATAGGCTCACCAGGATACGCCTGGACGCTAACGATGAGTTTTCCTTTAAGTGACTCAACAAGCTCTGAATGTGCCACGGTATTCTCCTTACCAGAATGTACGTACGTTAAAGGTGCGTGTCTTTGCGGCGTGCTGGATCAGCAAGCAATTTGCCTGCTGACGTTCTTTTTCCTAAAGACGTGTCTCTAAATAGCCAGGTAGAACAAGGTTTTCTGCAGCTCCAATAAGAGGAGCTTCTCCACCAAGCGTGCCCTTCACAATGGGCGTTGCCTGAACGGGAGGCATTGCCTGCAGCTTAAATGCAGCTTCAAGTGCCTCGTGCCAGTACTTGCCGCACTCTGCAACGGAGCCAGACAGAATGATGACAGAAGGGTCAAGCATGTTGCACATGCTGCCCAAGACCTCACCAAGCGCGCGGCCTGAGCGCTCCTCTGCAGCCTGCGCGATCTTCTCGCCAGCAAGAGCCCTGCGGTCAATCTCAGCGCCATCAAGAGCAGAACCGTCTTCAAGCGTATCGGAGCCGCCAAGGCGGACGTACTCGCGAATAATGCCAGGACCTGCGGAAACAGGCTCAAGGTGAGAAGTTCCACCACAGGGGCAATCAACGCCTGCAGCTGCTGGAGTTGCAACGTGACCAATGTGACCAGCCTCGTCGTGAGCGCCCAACATCAAGATGCCGTGGTTCACAAAAGCGCCACCAATGCCCGTGCCAACAGCTACGGTAAGAACGCTATCTTTGCTGTGACCAGCACCGTGACGAGCCTCGCCCAGAGCGTGAGCATGAACGTCATTAAGGACGCTGCACGGAAGGCCAAACTCGCTGGTAACTGCTGAGCCAAGGGCAGTTCCGCCCCAGCCTGGCATAAGCTCGTTTGCGTAGGTGATGTCGCCCGTACGAGGGTCAACAACGCCAGCAGAAGAAATACCCACGCCAGAGATAGTAAGGCTCAGCTCTTCTGCACGAGCAAGTGCCTCTCTAATTGCCTGGAGAACGGTGGCAAGAACCTGCTTGCCACCCTCTTTTGCGTTAGTTGGGACCTTCTTTACGGACTGGACGTTTGGAGCGTCAGTGCCGTTAAGGGTGACTATGCCACAGGCAATTTTTGTGCCGCCAATATCAACGGCGCAAACATGTGTTGGAGAAACAAACTTAGAGTCCATGGTGTCCCCTCTTGTTTAGAGAAGGCCGTTTGCAATAAGAACCTGCTTGATTGCCTCACGGTTCTGGCCATCAAGTGGCTTAACAGGGCGAGGCATCTGGTCAGAATCAAAAATGCCCATGAGGTTAAGTGCGCACTTGAATGCTCCAACGCCAGCGCCATAGCCCTGAACGCCTGTGGTTACATCAAAGATGTGGGAAATCTCGTTAAGTCGGTCCTGCTCACGCTTGACCTCTGCCCAGTTACCTTCCTGAGCTGCCTTCCACATGCGGACGTAGCCCTCTGGCTCAACATTAGCAAGGCCAGGAACAGAACCGTCTGCACCAGAAAGAAGGGCGCCGTCAACAACAATCTCGTGACCAGTCAGAAGGGTTAGAGGGTGACCGTTCTTCTCGTTTTCCTGAACAAGATACCTGAAGGAAACGTCATCGCCAGAAGAGTCCTTAACGCCTGCAAGAACGCCCTCTGCACCCAGACGAGCAAGCATCTTCCAAGGAAGTTTAGTGTGAACGCAGACAGGAATGTCATACGCAAACAGAGGTGCATCCAGCTCCTGGTGAAGGATGCGGAAGTGCTCCTCAACATCAGCTGGGCCACCAAGTGCGTAGAAAGGAGCGGTTGCTACAAGAGCATCTGCACCTAGTGCGAGGGCGCGACGACCATGCTCCAGGACGCGCTCGGTCTCGGTATCAATGATGCCCACAAGGACCGGAACACGGTGGTCAACAATGCGAACAGCCTCGCGCACAATCTGATCGCGACGCTCATCAGTTGCAAAAACAACCTCACCGGAAGAGCCAAGGAAGAACAGGCCATCTACGCCAGCCTCAATGAGGCGGTTAATGGAGCGCTCAAATGACACAACATCAAGCTGATGGTCTGGGGTATCTGGGGTTACAACTGGTGGAACAACACCGCTAAATGGTACGTTACTGGACATGCTTTATCCTTTCACACGTTGGAAAATCCAACTGGTTTCATACAACAATGTACTGAAGTAGCCGACCAAAGCATTGATCAAAAGCAACTTCAAAGAACCTACGTAATTATAGTCCGCTTAGTTATGACAAAGCCCTGATATAACCTCGCAGAGATAGTTGATTTGCTCGTTCTCAAACTGATTGATGCGCTCGTGGCCAAACTTGGGGAACACGCGCATTTCCTTCTGTCCTGGCAAGCGATTGTACAGCGCAAACGTTCCCTCAGTTGGCGCGCTCTGGTCCAGCAGAGCCGTGCCGATAAGCGCAGGCACACGCACCAGCTCTGCCGCGCACGCGCTGTCGAGAAGACCGACCGCGTCGATAGCTGCATCCGACTGCGGAGTATCTCCACACCCGACAACCGCGCGCAGGGTTGTTGCGTTGTCGGCAAAGAGCGGGTTCAGTGCCATGGTAGCGCTCACTTCCTTAGACAGAAGCGCAGCCGCAAACAAAGCCTGCGAGCCGCCTAGACCTTCTCCCCAGGTGACGATTGTGCGCCCGAGGAAGCGCGATGCAACCGAGGCAGCTACCAGCGCATCATCGATGAGCTGCTTGAGCGTGGAGGATGCGGCGTCATCAGGGTTGATGAGCGCCAGAGCAAGTTCCTCTGCGGCGAGCGCTCCCCTCCAGGCGTCTTTGAGCTGGGCTTCGCACGGGCGAGCTTCCAGGGCCACGACGGGCAGACCAAGTGCCGAGAAGCGCAAAAGGTGCAGCCAGCTGCGCACTCCCCGACCAAGATCGGAGAAGAGTACCACCGCGGGCAGCTTTGCCGATGCGGGCAGCTCTGCTGGAGCTAGCGGTTCTGCCACCGACACACCTGCTGGAAGAATGACGCGAGCACGCAGCTGCGTCTGGTCAGTTGAGGTGAATGTGATGCGTTTAAACGTTGCCGCCTGAGTAGCGGACGGAAGCTCAACCGCGCTCTCTACGTGCGCATTTTGAGCAAACGTTACAGACGTCTCCCAAAATGATTCAAAGTTTGATGGTCTCAGCCACGCACCGCGATAAGAGCGAGCGGCCTCAAGTCTTTGTGTTAAGCCTCTCATGCTTTCACCTCGCCTTCTGCTTGAGCAGGAAATGACGAGTCCAGCGCTTCAAGAGCTTGCTCTCCCTTGTCTGAGCAGAAAAAATCGATGATTTTATCGTCAAAATCGCCAATCTCTTCATGCGCATATCCGGGGTAAAGAAGATGTCTCTTTGGGCAGGTCAGAGCATTGTAAGCCGCAAACTGAGCCTCGGGAGGAACTACCGGATCATCAAGTCCGGTGCCAAAAAGCACAGGACAGGTAACCATACGTGCAAAATTGACTGAGTCAATGTAAGCAAGCTTTGCAAAAACCTCATCAACGCGAGAGCCATCTGCGTCAAACCAGCGGGAATAATAACGGATGCCCTCGTAGGCAACCTCATCAGCATTAAGTTCCCACACACACCTAAAATCAGTGAGGAAGGGGTAAAGAATTGCTGCCCTGTTGATGAGGCCTTGGTTAAGTGCGCAGGTGGCAAGGCCAATTCCGCCACCCTGCGAGGCGCCGTTTACAAAAACGCGATCTGTATCAATTCCTTCAAGCTGGCGAACAATTCTGCAGAGCAAGCGAATGTTCTGATACAGATGAACAAAGTAAAGGTCCTCTACAGGTCCATCTAGTCCGAGCACCAAGTGACCAGAGACGGTAGTGCTCTTGTACGAGCTTCCGTCCAAACTACGGCCACCCTGCCCAGGATTATCAAGCGCAATCAGCGAGCAGCCCAAGCCCAAAAATGAGCTCTGCTCAAACCAACTGCGAGAAGCCCCTGGATAACCGTGGAACTGTAAAACAAGCGGAGTTTGTACGCCCGTGGCAGTCTGTGGACGCAGGTACTTTGCAAAAACTTCCGCGCCATCAATTCCCACAAACGTCAAATCAAAAAAGTGAGCTGAAGCAGTTGACGTGACCTCTGTTGAAGGAACAATCTGCCAGCTTAGAGGGG
>CAUTIE010000056.1:0-4700 GCA_963538475.1 uncultured Atopobiaceae bacterium | reverse complement strand
TAAGGAACTTGGCGTTGACCAGGTCATTTCTGACGTCTTGCCAAGCCAAAAAGAGTCCTACATTAGGCAGTTCCAGGACGCTGGAGAAAACGTTGTCATGGTAGGCGATGGCATCAACGACGCTCCAGCACTCGCTCGAGCAAACGTGGGTATTGCCATTGGTGCAGGTACCGATGTTGCTATTGAGTCTGCTGACATTGTCTTGATGAAGTCTGATCCAGCCGACGTTGCCACCTCAATTGAGCTCTCTCGAGCCACTATGACCAACATCAAAGAGAACCTGTTCTGGGCACTGTTCTATAACACCATTTGTATCCCTGTTGCTATGGGCCTGTTATATCCATTTGGTATTTCGCTGAACCCTATGATTGGTGCAGCCGCCATGGGCTTCTCGTCAGTCTTTGTTGTATGCAATGCACTGCGTCTGCGCACCTGGAAGCCAAAGAATACAAGCTCTGCAACTCGTCAAAACGCTCATGACACAAAACCAGTCATTGACGTTCAACCTAAGTCCACAAACGACGCATCCGCGTCACAGAAGGAGGAATCTTATATGGAGAAGAAACTAAACGTAGAGGGCATGTCTTGCCAGCACTGTGTTGCACACGTCACACAGGCTCTTGAGGCTGTCGAGGGTGTCTCTAAGGCAACCGTTTCGCTTGACGAGAAGAGCGCTGTAGTTGAGCTGTCTTCTGATGTTGCTGATAGCGTATTGGTTGACGCTGTTGTTCAGGCAGGATATGAGGCTACTATTGCCTAAGGTAGGCAAGTAGACGATCCTTCTCGCTAGAATCACTAAATACCGCACGTGCAGCATTTTCAGCAAGCTCACGCGCGGTATTTTTGTCTAGACCGCAGTGCTGCTGTAAAAGCTCAAACTCGCGCGAGAGCGTAGTGTTGGAGACAGTCATGTTGTCCGTGTTGATAGTAACCGTTAAGCCAGCATCAAGCAGTTGCTCAAGCGGGAAGCACTCAATTGACTCAAAGATGCGCGTCTGAACGTTGCTGGTAGGGCAAATCTCAAGGGCAACATTTGCAGCTTTGAGGTCCTGGATAACGCTTTTGTCTTCCAAGGATCGAACGCCGTGGCCGATACGTTGTGCGCCAAGTCGAAGCGCAGCCTTGATGCTTTCTGGACCAGCAGCTTCTCCCGCGTGGATAGTAAAAGGAACGTCTTTTCTTTGTGCTTCAGCAAAAAGTGACGAGAAATTCTCTGTGGCAAAGAGCGCCTCAGCTCCCGCTAAGTCTGCCGCTACAACGCCATTCCCAAGATACGCCGCAGCTAGATCAATTGACTCTTCATTTTTGCGCTTAAGCTCTTCACCTGTGCCACGCATAGCGCAAATAAGGTATGCCGTATGGAGCTTTGACTGTGGATGCTCTGCATAGAAGTCAGTTCTACCAGCAAGAGCAGCCTCAAGAACTTCTTGCTGAGAAAGGCCTTCTGCAGTAAGACTTCCTGGTGCAAAGCGAGGTTCAGCGTAGAGAACACCCTCTGCATCAAGCTGCTCATGGAATGCCTTTGCAACTGTGCGAATGCCCTGTGCAGATTGCATAAGCTTGAGAGGCAGCTCAAATGTTGCAAGATACTGGTTAAGATCCTGACAATGATCTGGGACTTGCATCTTTTCTTGAAGCTCAGCCAAAGACAAATCAAGTCCCGCTTCTGCTGCAAGTTGAGCTGCGGCAGATAGTGGAATTGATCCATCAAGATGGACATGCAAATCGATAAGAGCACAGGAGCTCATAGCGCCTCCTACAAGAAACGTATGCTATGGCGCAAAGAGCGCAAACTAGATAGCTACATCATACGGTAGGGAAGTGGCGTTTTCCAAATCGTTTGCAAGTTTTTCAAACTGGTATCCATTGACGCGCTCAAGCAGACGTACTTCATCAGGTAAAATGTCATAGTGAATCTGTGAGCAAATAGCGCAGGCAATAGATCCAATGGTGTCCGTATCTCCACCCATTTCCGCAGCTATTCTCGCCGCTCTTGAGACTTTGCCCTGAGAGAGCTTTACTACCGCAAGAACTGCAGGGATAGTCTCTATGGTTTCATAACCACAGCCACAGTAGTCGTAGATGTCTCTTGATGCTGCTAGGGGAGCCTCAAGGTTTTTGGCGCCCTCGCAGAATTCCAATGCCATGATGCACTTTTGATACATGCTAGGCATAGGCATTTGTGTACCAATTTTTGTGTAGAGAGCTCGGTGTCCGTAACTTAAAGCAGTTTCAAGAGCGTCCTCAACCGTAAACGAGTTTTCAGAAAGACCTCTGCTTATGGCGGCAACAATCATTGCTGCACCCATGATAGCTACGTTGGTTCCGTGCGTGGGAAGCGCAAGTTCAGTAACGCTGTTAATGAGCGCATGTTTGTCTTTCCAGCTCACAATTGAAGCCAGTGGTGCACATTTCATGGCACATCCGTTAGTGGTTCCAAGGCGACCACACGTTTTAAGCGAGTGGCCAGAAAGTCGATTGGCTAACGCAGCTCTTGTGGAAGGGCCAACTACCTGAGCAGCGTTTGGCTCTGTTGCCACATAGTTTTCTAGTGCATCAAAGTAGCGGGATTGGTTAAAAACCCCCTGGTTATCAATGATGTTTTTAGTCAAAATAATTGCGTTTGCAGTGTCATCTGTAGTCTGACCAGCGGTAAAAGGTCTTCCAAAAAAGTCATTTTTAGGTGGATTTGAAAGACTTTGAACTCCATCAGGAAATGCAAAATCAATTTGGTGTGGTGACATCATCTCTGTTGGCATGCCATAGGCGTCGCCATAGGCAAGGGCCGTAAGCATCCTATAGAGTTTGATTTTTCTTGCCGTATTCATGTTACTCACGCTTCTTCATGCCAGAAAAACGTGATGTTTTGGCTCTGCAGAGACTCTTCTTACCTGCAGAGATAAGCTTCTCATAGCAGCATGCCATGATTGCTCCCCTCAATTAGATATTCTCTGTCTTTGCAGGTTTTTCTTAACTGTGCCGTAAGGAATACCTCACTCCTTAGATCCTTACTTTCCCAGCTTGTAGTCGCAATACAAGCTAGATGGCTCAGACAGAAAATATCTCCCCCAAGTATGTTTAAAGATATCAAATATTTAAGTATTACTACAGGGGGTAAGGCTTATTAATCGGCGGGCGGTAGCTGAAGAGTGCTTAGAGGCAACTTGTTCACAATAGTGACTACATGCTGTCTTATTTTCTCTCTAACGCACTGAGCCATTGCTGGGTAAAATGGTTTGTAGCAATCTGAAAGGAATGGACATGCCCGCAATTTTGACTCATGACTTCTTTGGCAAGGATGCCTTTGATATAGCTGCAGGCAAACTTGGTTTCTCTACGATGGAAGAGCGAGAAGCTTTTCTGTTGGGCAACCAAGGTCCAGATCCGCTGTTTTATTTAGCAGCAGATCCGCTACTGCATCGCTACGCTAAATATGCGTCGATTATGCATAAAGAAAAAACTCCCGAACTGCTTCTTTCTATGCGAGACGCAATTGCGCCTCTGCCACTAAAAGACGTTGCGGTTGCTCGCGCCTATATTGCGGGATTTCTCTGCCACTATATGCTTGATTCCACAGCTCATCCTTTTGTTTATTACTGGCAAAACATGCTTACCTCTCAAGGTGTTGAGGGCTTGGATGAATCTGCTAAAAATCAAGTACATGCAGAAATCGAGAAGGACCTTGATGAGGCAATTCTTTACGCCCATCTTGGTAAAACGGTAGCTTCTTATAGGCCCTATAGCGAGGTTTTGAAGGCATCCCTGCATACGCTTTACGTTTTGGATAGGGTGTTTTTCTTTGCGTTGCTATGGACGTATGAAAAACCTACCGATACCAGGATTTTCTCGTCAGCTGCTGTTGATTTTAGGATTATCCAACACCTAGCATATTCGCCAACAGGTAAGAAGAGAAAGCTACTTGGTCATCTTGAACGCACCTTTGGTACAAATAGGTTCTCTTTGATCGAGGCGCTCTCTCATGGGGCAAGAGAATCTTCTGATTCTGACTTTGATAACAGAGCAGGAAATGAGTGGACTGATCCTTTTACGGGAGAAGTGCGCAAAGAGAGCTTCTGGGATTTGTATGACCATGCGCTGGCAAATGTGCCGTATGCACTTGACGTTTTCTTCTCGCCAGACTTTAATCTTGATACTGCAAAAGAGCTTACGCAAAATCTGAACTTTGATGGTCAGACGCTTGCAGATGAAGATTCGACAGAATAGGTTTTTGTGGCAACGTACGTTTTTTCTGATATTCACGGTCATGTGGAGCCGCTTAGGCGCGCTCTAGAGCGTATTAATCCAACCGAGTCAGACGTGTTCTATTGTCTTGGTGACATGATTGACCGTGGCCCTAGCTCGCTTGCTACTATAAAGACAATTCGCGAGCTTCCTAACTGTACGGTTTTAATGGGCAATCATGAGCAGCTTGCGCTGCAAGCGTTGGACCCAGAGGCCGATATTGAAGCTCAGTTTATGTGGCAGATTAACGGGGGAGACGCAACACTTGCTGAGCTCAAGACGCTTTCTGAAGAAGAATATAGTGAGCTGATTGACTGGCTGCAGGCGCTTCCTTTGTACGCCACAGTTGAGGTACAAGGTAGAGATTTTGTTCTGGTACATGCGGGAGTAAAGTCTAATGGCGTTCCCTTGCCAACCGCCTGGGATAAGACTTCTTTGGAACAGTATTTAAGCAAGCA
>CAUTIE010000055.1:0-4736 GCA_963538475.1 uncultured Atopobiaceae bacterium | reverse complement strand
TTGGTGTTACCTATGCCGATGACGTGCTCAGGCTTATGGACATCTTCCGTGCTCGTGGTCTTGCCATTGGCGGCGTTGTCATTACGCAGTACTCTGGTCAGCCAAAGGCAAAGGCCTATCGTGCGCGCCTAGAAAACATGGGCATTGCCGTGTACCGCCACTACCCCATTGAGGGCTACCCCTCCAATATTGACCTGATTGTCTCGGCGGAGGGCTACGGTAAAAACGAGTACGTAAAGACTACGCATCCTCTGGTAGTTGTAACAGCGCCTGGTCCTGGCTCAGGCAAGCTTGCTGTCTGCCTCTCGCAGCTCTACAACGAGAACGCCCGTGGAGTCCGCGCAGGTTATGCAAAGTTTGAGACGTTCCCTGTTTGGAACCTTCCGCTCAAGCACCCCGTAAACGTTGCCTACGAGGCAGCTACAGCAGACTTGGGCGACAACAACATCATCGATCCATATCACCTTGAGGCTCACGGCAAGGTTACCGTTAACTACAACCGCGACGTTGAGGCTTTTCCTGTGCTTAAAGCCATGATGGAGAAGATCGCAGGTACCAGCCCGTATCAGTCTCCAACCGATATGGGTGTCAATATGGTTGGCAACTGCATTGTTGATGATGAGGTTTGCCAGGAAGCTTCCAAGGTAGAGATTGTACGCAGGTGGTTTAGGGCTGCCGAGAAACTCGAGCGTACGGGTATGGGTGAGCGTGAACTCACAAAGATTAATCTCTTGATGAAAGACGTTAACGTTGACCAGAACTTCTCGCCAGCTCATGCAGCTTGTCTGCATAAAGCAGAAGAGACAGGAAAGCTTGCGGGCGCTATGGTTATGCCTGACGGCACCATTATTACCGGCAAGACTTCGGAGCTGTTAGGTGCGCCAGCGTCGCTTTTGCTCAACGCCCTCAAATACGTAGTTGGTATTGAGAAGAAGACGTTTATTGTCTCAGATGAGGTCCTAAGGCCTATTTGCGCACTAAAAGAGAACAACTTTAAGCTGGCTCGCACCAGCCTCTGCGCTGATGAGATGCTCATTGCGCTCTCCATCAGCTCAATTACCAACCCATTGGCCGGAAAAGCCGTTGATGCCACCCAACTACTCCATGGATGCGACGCGTATTTCTCGTCAATTATTCCAAGCGATGACGAGTCCATCTATCACAAGCTGGGCATTAACGTGTGTTGCGAGCCAATTTTTGAACAAGGACATTTCTTTCACCAGTGATTTTTAACAGCTCACATAAAAGCAAGAAAACGAGAAACTCTACGACTCGTTCTAAAACTAAACATACACCTGCTTCTGCAAACGCTTCAAAACGTAAGCAGCGGGCGATGCATACACTTAAGCAAAATTCCCAGAACAATCCTGTTGTCAAATGGGGACTCATTACGCTGGCCATTGTATTTGTGCTGGCATTGTTGCAATCGTGCCAGGGACTTTTCTCCCTCTCTTTTGACAACAACCTGATCATCAAAAACGAAGTCCCCTATGAGTGGGAAAACCTTAACTATGACGCAACGGGACGTGCGCATTATGTGGTGGACGGAGAAGAGCTCACTCGCACGGGCGTTGACGTCTCTTCTCACCAGGGTTTTATTGACTGGGAGGCCGTTGCTGCCGATGACATTCAGTTTGCCATGCTTCGCATTGGCTACCGCGGCTCTACCGAGGGTGGCATTCGCGCAGATGAGCTGTTTGAAACCAACCTAAAGGGTGCACAAAGCGCAGGTCTTGATGTAGGCGTGTACTTCTTCTCGCAGGCTATTAATGTGGAAGAAGCTCGCGAGGAGGCCGCTTTTGTTTTGCAGCAGCTAAGAGAGGCAGGAGTTACAAAGCTTGCGCTTCCTGTTGCGTTTGACCTGGAGCCTTCTCCCGATTACAGCGGTCGCGCCGACAACCTTTCCCCCGCAGAAACTAACGCTATTGCACGTGCGTTTTGTACCACCATTCAAGAAGCGGGATATCGCGTTATTGTCTATGGCAATAAAGTTGATTTGAATCGCTTTGACCTGGTCTCGCTTGACGAGCCTATTTGGCTGGCACAATACGTTGATCAACCAGACGTAAACTTTAACTTTTTGATATGGCAATACACCTCAACAGGACAAGTTGATGGCATTACCGGTTCAGTTGATTTGAATTTGGACTTCTCACGCGTCTCTACAAGCAAGAGCCCAAAGTAGAGCTCACACGCCCGCCACAAATGCTAAACGCGACGCAGCTTATAAGGCTATCCGACGCTCACTGAACCAGTCAGGGTAACGGTAGGATCAAGCGCCTGAGCATGCGCAAAAGCGCCTCCTGGGCTACATGAACTTACCAGCGTAAACACTACCCACAAGATGATGGCTGCAAGCAATACCGCAAGCGCCACACGACCCAGTCTCACGCGAGAAGAACGACGTCTTCTAGCCGCATATGCTGCCTGAGCTTCATCTCTGGGGTTGAGCGTGCCATAGTGATTGCCGTAAGCAGTTCTTGCTCGACCACGTGCACGGGCGGCATCTGCACGGGCATGGTTAACGGGATTTGTTGGGCGATCTTGCGTCATCCTACGCTGCGCCTGTGCACGGCTTCCAACAGCTGCGTGACGACCTCGTACCGCGCGCGGAGAGGTAGAAGACTCCCCATTACGGGAGACAGTAGGTGGAACTTGAGCTGGACGCTTTTTCTTACCAAAACCAAAGAGGTTATTCTCTGCCATCAACAATCCTTGCTAAAAGATTCGTTTACCGAAAAAAGAATACACCGACTTTGCTTTTCTCGCCTTGAAAAGCATCTATCCCGTTACAATAAAGCGCTATACAGACTGATTTTCTGTAAAGTCTGCACAATTGGAGTTCATGGGGGACGTGTGAAGAAACTTTTACTGATGGCAACAGGAGGAACTATTGCTTCTGTTTCCACTGAATCGGGCTTGGCTCCCTCACTTTCAGGAGAAGAGCTTTTAGCCAACGTCCCTCTTGTTCATGACCTCTGCGAATTTGATTTCAAACAAGTCATGAATATCGACAGCACCAATATGCGTCCTCAAAACTGGCTCCAGATCAGAGACGCCATTATTGAGTCGTATGATGACTACGACGGCTTTATTATCCTTCACGGCACCGATACCATGGCATATACTGCCGCTGCCCTCTCCTACCTCATTCAAAATAGCGAGAAACCCATTGTGCTCACCGGCTCTCAACAGCCAATGGCAAATCCGTTTACCGACGCCAAACTCAACCTCTACCACTCCGTTCTCTACGCACTCGACGACAGAAGCGCCGGAGTTGTGGTGGTTTTTGGCAACGAGGTTATTGCCGGCACCCGCGCTCATAAACAGCGCACACTGAGCTTCAATGCATTTACGAGCATGAATTATCCACCGCTTGCACACATCCGTGGCAACAAGATTATTCGTAGTGTGCCAAATGAAGAGCAGGTAGATGGCGGTCTTACAACCTATGAAACGCTCAATACGCGTGTCATTGTGCTTAAACTGACCCCCGAACTTAATCCATCTATCTTCTACCTTCTGAAGAATGACTACGACGCCATTGTGCTTGAAACCTTTGGTATTGGTGGCATTCCCTCATACGATGGCTCTTTTGAGGAAGCTATTACCGATTGGATTGCATCTGGTCGCACCGTAGTCATTACCACACAAGTTCCTGAAGAGGGTCTTGACCTGGGTGTATATGAGGTTGGTAGAACCTATCAAGATATGCCCGGCGTTCTCTCTGGAGACGATATGACCACCGAAGCCCTGGTTGCAAAAACTATGTGGATACTTGGTCAGACCTCCGATCAACGAGAGCAAGAAAAACTGTTCTACCAGGTAATTTGTAACGACAGAATTCCACAGTCCGTGGATACAGAAATTTGCGAGTAGCCGATGAGAGACGCCACATTTAAACCTACCATGCTCTACCTAATTGCGCTTATCATCTGCGGTTCTAACGGAATCGTTGCAAGCTTTATCAATCTTCCCAGCTACCAAATTGTCTTCTTCCGTATGCTTTTGGGCACGCTCTTTTTGCTCGTGGTTAAGCTTGTACAAAAAGAGGCTTTTACCATTCAAAACTACCCCAAGGACTTCCAGGCGCTCATTGGATCAGGCATTGCCTTGGGTCTTCAGTGGACCTTCCTTTTTGAGGCGTATCACCTGGTGGGCGTTGGAATCGCAACGCTTGAGTATTACTGCGGTCCCGTTATTGTAATGGCGCTCTCTCCCCTTTTATTTGGCGAGAAACTCACTGCTAAAAAGATACTTGGATTTCTTGTAGTTGTTATTGGAGCTGCCCTTATTATTGGCTATGGAGTTGGACTGAACCTCTCGCCTCTTGGCCTACTTCTAGGCGCTCTCTCTGCTGTTCTTTATGCCGTCATGGTTATTTGTAACAGGCAGCTCAAAGATGTTTCTGGTATTGAAGGCACCAGCATTCAGCTGGGCATTGGCTGCGCTATTGTTGCTCTGGTTACTGTTGTATTCCACGGCATTGAGCTGCCCGCGGATCCAGCATCGGTAAATTGGCTTGCCGTTTTGACCATCGGCCTCTTTAACACAGGCCTTGGATCATTTTTGTATTTCCCACAACTTACCAAGATTCCAGTTCAGCGCGTGGCAGTCTTTGGCTACCTTGAGCCACTATCTGCAGTTATTTTCTCGGCACTTATCCTTGGCGAGCCTTTTGGTCTTCTCAAAATAATAGGCACCGCCTGCATCATAGGCGGTGCCATCTTTGCTGA
>CAUTIE010000054.1:0-4875 GCA_963538475.1 uncultured Atopobiaceae bacterium | reverse complement strand
GATAGTACCGATAACTGGTACCTCTCGTGGACCATCAACCGTCAGCCACAGTTCAGAGCACAGGACAAGGACACCGTACTTATCTGGGTCTATGCACTGAGCACCAACAAGCCTGGTAACTTTGTAAAGAAGGCTATGCGTAACTGCACCGGTGAGGAAGTGTGCCAGGAGTGGCTCTATCACATTGGTGTTCCAACCAAGAAGATTGAGGACTGGGCCAAGAACCGCTGCAACACCACTACGTGCTTCATGCCTTACATCAACGCATTCTTCCAGCCAAGAAAGGCTGAGGACAGGCCACTAGTTGTCCCTGAGGGTTCCGTTAACTTTGCCTTTATTGGACAGTTTGCCGAGACTCCTCGTGACACCATCTTTACTACGGAGTACTCAATCCGCACTGGTATGGAGTCTGTCTACACACTGATGGACGTTGATAGAGGCGTACCAGAGGTTTGGGGTTCTCAGTACGACATCAGAGAGCTTCTAAGAGCAACCTACTATGCTCTGGACAAGAAGACGCTTGATAAGGCGCCACTTTCCTTCAAAGAGAAGATGCTTTTGAAGGTAGCTCTCAAGGCCGTCAAGGGCACTGATATTGAGCTACTGCTCAGGAACACCGGACTGATCAAGTAGGGGCGCGGAGAAACCCGCAGAGTCAAAATCTGAATCGTAAAAAAGTGGCTGCATTTGACGTGTCATCTGCAGCCACTTTTAGCTAAAAATGTATGTGGCACAAACAGCGAGAAAACAAATTATAATTTGTAGCGACAAGAAAAATGTAATGGTTCTACATGCGACTTAAATCAAAATACAACACTATTTTGAGGAGATTATAAGATGAATGACTACTTAAAATTAAATCAAGATAGATGGAATAAGGTAAACAATGACTATACCGAACCACTAACGCATGAAGAATTAGAAGAAGCTAGAAACAGTCCAATTTCTGTTGCATTAACGGTCGGGAAAAAAGTTCCAACAGAATGGTTTGAAAAGGCCAACGGAAAAAAGATATTAGGCTTAGCTTGCGGTGGCGGACAACAGGGTCCCGTTTTTGCTGCTAAAGGCTATGACGTAACCATAATGGATTTTTCTATATCACAATTACAAAAAGACGAGATGGTTGCTAAAAGAGAAGACTTAATAATCCATACTGTCCAAGCTGATATGACAAAAACGTTTCCCTTTGAAAATGAAACTTTCGATATTATTTTTAATCCGGTTTCTAATGTATACATTGAAGACTTAGAAAACATGTATAAAGAAGCTGCTCGCGTATTAAAAAAGGGCGGCCTGTTAATGGTCGGCTTCATGAACCCTTGGACGTACATGTATGACGCTGACGTTGTATGGGACCAGCCCGATGAGGAATTACTTTTAAAGTATTCAATTCCTTTTAATTCAAGAGAGCTTGAAGAGCAGGGCAAAATAACCATAGATCCAGCGTATGGATATGAATTTAGTCATACCTTAGAAACTCAGATTAGAGGCCAACTCAAAAATGGTCTTGCGATGATTGACTTTTATGAGTCGTGTGACAAAAGAAATCGATTATCACAGTATGGAAATGACTATATCGCCACGCTCTGCATCAAGCTCTAATTCTATAGAGTTCTCTTCAGGACAGCCTGGACAACCTCAGAATCAAAGTCTCCCTGAGCCTCTGTAAGCGCCTCTAAGAGCTGAGCTACGCCTTCCTCATACACGCTAGGCAACAGATACTTAGAGAGTGCCTTAGCCTCGTCAGTGCCATTTTCCATGCAGCATGAGTGATGAGCAATCTTAAGAAGGTCCAGATCGTTTTCGGAATCACCGCACACAATAACTTCTTCTGGCTTAAGACCTATAGTCTCAATGAGCTTCTCAAATCCCTGTGCCTTATTCCAGCCACGATAATTGATGTCAAACCATCCAATATAGGGAGAAACCAACTCAACCTCTGGAACTGCGCTGGTAACAGCCTCATAAATCTCTTGCTGGCGCTTTTCATCTTGAGGAAAGAGCAGACCACCTGCATACATAGGAACATCTCTTGGAACAGACTGCGGACCAAGCCCTGGCACAAAAGTGTTAAACGAGGCCGCTAGATGATCTACCACCTCTTGAGTGGTATCAACTATTTTCCAACAAGAAGTAAATGATGTATCTAAAGGCTGCTCAAGCGGACCTTCTGCGTAATAGGTAAGCAGGCAATCCTGCATTGGAGAAATGACCTCGTAGATCTTCTCCATCATCTCGTACGTAAATTTTTTTGTGAAAATAAGCTTGCCATTAAAGTAGAGAATCTTTCCACTTGAAAACACACCAGTGTCTGTCAGGGAAACGTCAGACTTTAGATAAGAAAGTGCATCATATACAGGTCTTCCGGTAGAAAGTCCAAACGCAATACCTGCAGCTTTAAGATTGTTAATTGCCTGATGAGTTCTTTCTGAAATAGCCGGGGTGTCAGCGGGTTTTAACGTTTGGTCCATATCGGAAAGAACAAGCTTAATCATCAGGGCTCCCAAGATACGTGTGCTAAGTGAGTGTTTTGTTAATTCTACCAGCAAGAGTAGAGAAACGCATAAAAATTGCCGTTATTATTACGTTATTAACTTAAAACTACGAGATTAGTAGAGGTCCATGAATATTTACGACCACTTTGCTCACGAGGATGAATATCAAGAGCTCAACATAGAGGCAATGTCTCAGAGACTTGCAAAGGCGCTGTCTTTTAAGACGGTGTATACCGGTGCGGAGACAACCGATTGGTCTCAGTTTGACGCTCTTCAACAGCACATTGTTGATAGCTTCCCGTATGTTATGACCGCAGCCTCTAACGTTGAAGTGGTAGGCCACTCGCTCCTTATTGAGATTCCAGGATCAAATCCTAAGCTTCCCGCATTGATGCTTATTGCTCACCAGGATGTTGTTCCTGTTGTTCCTGGTACAGAAGACGCATGGACGCACGATCCCTTTGGTGGAGATGTCGATGACACGTACATTTGGGGACGTGGCGCGCTTGATATCAAAGACATGCTCATGGGCGAGCTTGAGGCACTTGAGTATCTGCTCTCACAGGGTTTCTCGCCAAGACGCTCTATCTACCTGGCATTTGGTGAAGACGAGGAGGTCTTGAGCCATGGTGCCACCAAGCTTGCAGAGGTTATGGCCTCGCGAGAAATGCGTGCAGCTTGCCTCTTGGACGAGGGCACCACTACGTTTTTTGATGGCAGTGCCTACGGTGCGCCTGAGGCTACCGTGGCCGACATCTGCATCTCGCAAAAGGGCTTCTTGAACGTCAAGCTTACTGCGACTGGTCACGGCGGACATTCCTCTAATCCGTTTGGTGGAACTTCACTTGAGCATTTGAGCTGCGCACTCGCCGCTCTCTCTAAGGCTAAACCTCAACCTGAGCTTAATGACATTGTTAAAGAAACCTTCAAGGTTCTTGCGCCAGAAATCACCGAGGAGCCTTTTGCTTCGCTGGTACATGACGTAGATGCCAATGCAGATAAGATTGCTCTTGCTGCAGCTCAGATCAAAGAGCTTTATCCGTTTGTTACCACCACGTACGCTTTCAACATGCTCGAGGGTTCAAGTAGTGCGGCTAACGTTATGCCTGGTAATGTCAGCGCAACCATTAACATAAGGCTGCTTCCTGGCGTGAGCGTCAGCAAAACCGTTGAACACATAAAACAGGTGGTAGCCCAGGTTGACCCTTCCATTGAGGTTGAGGCTTTGCATTCCACTCCCGCGGGAAGAATCGATTCTCCAGCTGGCGCTGGCTATCAAGAGCTCAAAGCCATTATGGAGCACTACCATCCAGGCGTTACCTTTGTTCCGTCCTTTGTATGTGGTGGCACCGATTCTGTACGCTACGAGGGAATTTGCGATTCTATTCTGCGGATTTGTCCTTTTAGGCCAACACCAGAAGATGAGGCAAACGGCGTTCATGGTATTGACGAGCGCATCGAGAAACGCGTGTATGCTCAGGGCGTCCGCGTTCTTGTGTCCTTTGTTAAACAAATGTGCGAATAATTTGCTATCGCGCAACTTACGTTAAAATAGACGCACGTTATGTTCTACAAAAAGGGGAGTGAAACGTTGCAAACTAGGCAGCAGATTGCTAATCAAGTAGCATCCCAAATTAAAGAAGCAGCAGACGCCGATGCAGCAAAGGCGCAGGCAGAAGGAACTATTACTGATCCGGTAGGTAGTTCTAACAACCCTTCCAACGCTATTTTTACTGTTGCAAACGTCATTACCTTTTGCAGACTGATTCTTACGATTGTCTTTCTTGTGCTCTTCTCAACAGGCGGAAATCGTTGGGTAGCACTTGGCTGTTATGTAACTGCAGCTGTTACCGACTTCCTTGACGGCCAGATAGCTCGTAGAACGCAAACCGTAAGCTGGCTGGGAAAAATCATGGATCCTATCATGGACCGAGTCCTTCTTATCACAGGCGTTCTTGGTCTCTTGATTATTGGTGAGCTCCCTCTTTGGATCCCGCTATTTGTTATTGGTCGAGATGTTTACCTTACTTTTGGTGCACTTGCTGTTCGCAAATTTCGCAGGCGCCCTATTGATGTTGTCTTTGTAGGTAAAGCTGCAACTGCCTTTTTGATGACTGGTTTTAGTCTGCTTCTTCTGGGCATTCCAGTTGTATCCGGTCTTGGCCTGGTCAACGTCAGTTGGCTTCCAGGTCTTAACTCTGAGAGCAGCGCACTAGGTATCTTCTTTGTGTATATAGGAATTGTTTTCTCGGCAATTACTTCAATTGTTTATACTGGTGAAGCGGCTAAAATAGTTAAAGATAGTAAAAACACTCAAGCATAAGTTAGGTTGTTTATGACTTTCCTTAAGCACAACCATGTTTCTTTGCGCCAGCTCTCT
>CAUTIE010000053.1:0-5118 GCA_963538475.1 uncultured Atopobiaceae bacterium | reverse complement strand
TGGAGATCTGTAAGCGCATTCAAAAGAAAGTTGCAGCACTAGGCGTTACCTGTTCCATTGGCCTGGGAACAAACAAGACAATTGCAAAGATTGCCTCTGAGCAAGATAAGCCTCGCGGTCTTACTGCGGTGTTTCCTGGTACAGAAGGCCGCTTTCTAGCGCCTCTGCCTATTGAGGCCATGAACGGTATTGGTCCTGCTATGGCAAAGACACTTCATCAACAGGGAATCAAAACGCTTGGAGAACTCTCAAGAGCAGATGCAACGTATCTCACTTCCCTTGTAGGCAATACAGCTTCAAAAATGATTTTGCGCGCGCAAGGAAAAGAAGTCTCTGAAGTTCATGAAGCTGCCCAGCCTCGTGACGTTAAGTCTGTTTCTAACGAGAGAACCTTTGAAACAGATTTGTTTGATAAACAAGAAATAGAAGAAGCCATCAGACACATTGCTGGCGTTGTAGGAAGACGTCTTCGCCGAAAGCGGCTCCAAGGATATACCGTAACCCTCAAAGTAAAAGCCTCTGCAACAGAGTCTCATACCGCTCAAAAAAGAATGTCTACACCAACTGATGATGAGCACCTCTTTGCAGAGATTGCCGTTGGCCTGCTTCCTACCATTTGGAAAGAAGGGCAGCCAGTAAGACTGCTTGGCGTTGGCATTAGCTCATTTACAGATGAGACACAGAGCAAGCCTGTTCAAACGTCTCTTTTTGATCAATTTAATGACACATTTGACGCTGCAGCCCCTAGGCCTACAACAAAAAAGAAACCTCGGAGTGACTTACGTCATCTCTCCGAGGTAACCGATAAACTCAAAGATAAATTTGGCGCTGATGCTGTGCAGTATGGTAGAGACCTGCGCTTTGAGCATCGCGTCTCAGACACTATGCCTACAGGCAAAAACGAGCAAATCTAGTACACCAAAACTACTCAGTAGGATCAGCAGATTCTGGAAGATTGTCCACCAGGTCATCCTCAGAAAGCTCAAAAGCTGGAGCCAAAGCATCCTCTGGAAGATCAGCGTAAGGAATCTCAGAAGTCATAGCACCCTCAATATCTAGCTCCACACGAGGAGCATCTGCCCAAAGTCGCTCAAGACGATAGTAGGACCTTACCTCAGGCTGGAATACGTGAACAACAACTGAACCGTAATCAATCAGAATCCAATTGAGACCGTCGCGACCCTCAGTAGAAATTGGACGAATGCCGCAGTTTGCCGTGACCTTCTCGCGAACTTCATCAACAATAGCGTCAGCTAAACGAGCATTTCCACCAGTGCAGATAACAAAGTAATCGCAGACGTCACTGAGACCAGTAAGGTCTAGTACCAGAATATCTTCAGCTTTCTTTTGATCTGCAGCAATTGCAGCAGTCTTTGCAAGCTCAAGTGAAGTTACAGCCATGAATTTCTCCGTTTTCTCCTATAGCAAAGCTACTCAGATGTTTTTTCAATCATCTCATTGTATAGTGCAATTGAGTTTGGATACAAATAACTCCTCGACGAAATCACATACCTCATCACACCACAAAATGCGCTCTCGTAAAGTTCATCAAGAGAACCACCCTGCAGATAAACTTCGCGAGCAGTCACAACAGCTTCAAAATCTGGACGCAATGGCTCAATAAGATCAGCTACATACAAGATTTTATCTAGCTTGCTCATTTGACGGTCGCCCGCAGTGTGCTTCTGAATGGCGCTGAGAATCTGCTCAGAAAGCCAAGGATAGATGGCTGGTAGCGTTTTTGCGGCGAGAGGGCCATGTAAGAGTCCAACAATTTTCTGATAAGGAGCTTCTGTCTGGATACGAAAGCGCTCTGCCAGTTCAATGGTTTCTGCATCAGGAAGAAGTTTCTCCCAATCATGCAAAATACCGGCTACGCGAGCGCTCAACATATCTGCACCATAAGCCTGCGCAAGCGTTTCTGCACAATGTCCCACAGAGATAGAATGCGCAAAACGCTTAGGGTTCTTGTGATACATATGGCTCTTCAAATCAGACTCAAGCTGATCAATAAGCGCCTGTTGTTCTGCGGTGTAGACAATGTCTTTTGCTATAAGTGTTCTTTCCATTATGTCCTACAAAATATTGAGTCAAACCTGCTCTCCACCTGTTTGACACTGCCCTGATACAAGCGTATGTCAATCTGAGCAGCGGGTCGCTTTAGCTTGACCACTTAATTAAGTGGCGTTGAGTCGGCGCCATAAAGCCCATGCTTGTGAATGTAACCTGTTACAGAATCGGGAGTTAGATATCTGAGGCTCTGACCATTTTGAACTCTACTACGCAAGTAGCTCGATGAGATTGCTAGTGCGGGAACCTCAAGATAGGTTACCTTGAAGTCATAAGGTGAGTCTGCAATAACTTTTTGAGCACGACTCAGCTCATAACCAGGACGCGTTGCAGCAACAAAGTGAGCAAGCTCAGCTACGGTCTGTGCGTCTTTCCAGGTGACAATATCAGCAATTGCATCTGCACCAGTAATAAAGAAAAATTCAACGTTAGAGGGATATACCTTACGCAGTCTTCTGAGCGTATCAGCGGTGTAGGTGATGCCCTCATAATCCACCTCAAAACGAGAAGCAACAAAATGAGGATTATCTGAGGTTGCCAGAAGCGTCATTGAGTAACGGTCTTCTCCCCTAGTAACTCCCTTATTTTGTTTGAACGCAGGGCGACCAGCAGGCATAAAGACAACCACATCAAGATCAAGGTCATCATATGCCTGCTCAGCGGCTACCAAGTGGCCGTTATGAATGGGGTCAAAGGTTCCACCCATGATTCCCAGACGATAGGTGCAATTTCTATCCTGTCCTAAACGAGGCAAACCAGGATGCATGTTATTTAAGACATCAACGGCCATACACTACTCAGTTTCTGAAGAAGCACCAGTTACTTGAGACGGATCAGATGGAGCCTCTTCAAACTCAACATCTTCGAATTGCTGGTCTGAGGCGTCCTCATCAGGAATCTCTATGCCATCTGTATTTGGCTTATTAGGATCCTCATAGGTAAAGGTGAGCTCAAGAATGCGAATCTCATCGCCGTCAACTGCACCTGCCTTTGCCAGCTGTACCTCAAGACCCATACGGTCAAGACGACGTTGTAGGTATGCCACGGCTTCATCGTTATCCCAGTCCGTCTGAATAACCATACGCTCAATCTGACCGCCGGAGACACGCCAAGCATGACGTTCTTCTCGCTCAATACGAAGCTTACTGTCACGACGAAGTCGCTGCTTCTCCCAAGACTCACTACGATCAACCGTTGGCGTAGTAATGGCAATTTCTTTGCGGAGCTCAGCTACCTCAGCGGCGCAAGTGGTAACAAGATCATCAAGATTTAAACCAGTTACGGTAGAAATAGCAAAGAAAGCCCTACCATCGGCCTCTGCAGCCTTTTTAAGAGCTTCAATAGCGTCCTCTGTTCCTGGCATGTCGCACTTATTGGCAACCACAATCTGAGGGCGATCCGCAAGTTTAGAAGCGTATGCTTTAAGCTCCTCGTTAATAGCGTGGTAGTCCTCTACAGGATCTCTACCTTCATAGCCACCAGTAACGTCAACCATGTGGACAATAAGCGCTGTGCGCTCAATATGACGAAGGAATTGATGACCAAGACCCTTGCCCTCAGAGGCACCCTCGATAAGACCGGGAACGTCTGCGCAGACAAATGACTGACCGTTTTGAGCACGAACAACGCCCAAGTTTGGAACAAGGGTGGTAAAAGGATAGTCAGCAATCTTTGGACGAGCAGCACTAATACGTGCAATAAGAGAGCTCTTACCAACAGAAGGCATGCCTACCAAGGCTACATCTGCCATGAGCTTCATCTCTAGCTCAATCCAGTGCTCTTGGGCTGGCTCGCCCTTCTCGGCAAATGCTGGTGCACGCCTCACTGAGGTGACAAAGTGAATGTTACCGCGGCCGCCATTGCCACCAGGAGCAACAACTACCTGCTCGCCGGGTGAAGTAAGATCGGCAATCTCGTAGAGTGGCTCTTGCGTTTCTGGATCAAGCTCGCGCACAACGGTTCCCAGAGGCACCTTGAGCAACAAGTCCTGTCCGTCAGAGCCATGACGGCGGGCGCCCTTACCGTGAGTGCCGCGCTCTGCTTTAAAGTGATGCTTATAGCGGTAATCAATCAGTGACGAGAGCTGCGGATCTGCAACAATGACAACATTGCCACCGTGACCTCCATCGCCACCGTCAGGACCGCCTTTTGGCACATATGCTTCTCGGCGGAAAGACATGCAGCCTGCGCCGCCGTCTCCACCTTTAACGTTGATATGACAAAGATCAGTGAAAGTTTCCACGTGTCCTCCTTCTAATACCTTAATGTTACGGCATTTACCAGCAAAGCACAGTGAAAACGCGAGAAGTTCTTATGAGAGCACGAGGATAACAACAATTACTGCAACACCAAGAATCATCAAAGCAAAGTCTGATGGAGCCAAAGGATAGCGTTTAAATGCAGATGAAGCGTTCCTTAAATAGAAACCTCGCTGCTCAGCCGCAAGTGCTGAAGCATCAGCTTTTTTAACGGAACTTACCAGCAAAGGAACAATCAAAGGCATGGTGAGCTGGAGCTTCTTAATTGGATTTTTGGTATCAAACTCAACGCCACGAGCCATCTGAGCCTCCATAATATGGTTCATCTCGGAAGCAAAGACAGGCACAAAGCGCAAAACCGTTGCAATGGTAAACGCATAAGGATAAGGAACATGCGCAACTTCTACCAGCGCATTCATGAGGTCTTCTACGCGCATAAGCGAGAGCATAGAAAGCAACGGCAGTGCCAGCGCAATTGTTTTTAGGGCAACGTTAAAACCTCGCTCCAAACCACCTACCGTGATGAATAAAAAAAGCGTTTGACCAACAGGAGCAACAAGCGTCTGTACAACGCACAAGATAAGGCCTAAAACGGCAAAGCCAAATACCAGCTTAAAAGTCTTCTGAGCATTCTGTGAGACAACTCCTACACAAATAGTGAGCGCGAGTACTGCAAGCACCTCAATCGTTCCCTGCGCAACAAAGGCAGCAACAAAGAGCTCAAGCGCAAACACCAGCTTGGCCACAGGATTTGCCTTATGAAGGAAGCTTGTTCCTTCGGTGTAATCAA
>CAUTIE010000052.1:0-5126 GCA_963538475.1 uncultured Atopobiaceae bacterium | reverse complement strand
CCCAGTGTTTTAAATTGACCCTTATAAACCTCTTCAACTTTACAGGTAATAACACGGTTATCTACCATCACACCGGCATCTAAAAACGGAGATGTTTTAGATCCCTCAGAATTAAAGTCTTTTGTGGCAACAAACGGATCTTTAGGAATATCAACATAAGAGATATTGCCCACTGGATTAAAAGGAAATGCTCGAGACATAATTCCTGAAGTTAAGCGTTCTGAAAGCTCCCAATTAGCATTTCTACGCGCGAGAATATAGACACGTTTTCTTCTTTGTGAAAAGCCGTATGCTGCACTATTTACCACACGCCATTCAACGCAATATCCAAGGCTCGCAAGACAGCTAAGAATAATTGCAAAATCTCTACCACGCTGAGATGCTGGGCTTTTAAGGAGACGATCAACGTTTTCTAAAAGACACCACTCCGCATTTTTAGGAGATTTATCTAGTTGAATTTTTAGGAATTTGTAGATGTCCCACCATAGAACACCCTTTTTTCCCTCAATACCTCCCGACTGAGATAAAGGTTTAGCAACCGAGTAATCCTGACAAGGAAATCCACCTACGACCATATCGACCGAAGGAATATCGCGTAGACCCTGCTCATACTCATTAATAACTTTATTAATGTCCTCATTTACGACTGAATCATTGCCAAAATGAGTCCTATAACAATTTGCGGCAAACTGTCTTGTAGGAGATCCTGGTGGTTCCCACTGATTTGCCCATATAGTTTTAAACGTTCCCGCTTTTGGCAGGTTATTAGCTTTATTAGAAGAGTCTTTATAACCCTCTAAGCCAAGTCTAAATCCACCGACTCCCGCAAAGAGCTCGGCTACAGTAATTGCTTTGGCCACGTTTCTCCTATCGCTGCTGTGGACCAATTTTGTGTTTACTATACTAACCGATCAACCGGACAAAAAGTCAGTCTAATTCAGATAGCCAAGAAGATCAACTTAATCTTTAAGGGATAACCCTTCAGATATTTCTTTTGAAAGATAAGAGCTATTCAACCAAAAACACTTTTTAACCTCAGGTTTTCCATATGGTTGAGGTTTTGTATCAAGCTTGTTTCTGGCATGAGGTCTTACATGACAACATTTATTTTCAGACGCCTTGACACTTATATCAGCTCGTCCAGCTTTAATATTCTTTTGCATCTGAAGGTAGCATTGTTCCGCAAATAGTAAATCAGAGTCAGGCATTTGCCAGAGCAAAATATTTGAGAGAACAAAATCCCCCGCTGAGTTTTCTCTATAAATTACAAATAGATATTTACATAAAAGATCGTGATATAAATCAGATTCTTCAAATGGTTCTTCAGCAACTTTAAAGTAATCAAAGACTTTAAAGCTTACAGATTCTTTTGGTACTCCATTTGATTTAAGCCTCATCGTTTTAGGCTTAATACCAGCCTTTTCAAACTCTTCAATTTTCTGGTCTTCAGCAATACCTAGGATATGTTTAGTGATACGTGCACATTTATCTTTCGATTTACTTATATTGAACTCAGCTGCAAGCTGATCTTCCGTTTTTCCAAAATACGGTTTAAACCTTTTATACAAAAGATCGATAAGCGAAAGTTTTTGCTCAGATTCGTTTCTTTTAATCTGAGATACTCCGTTACCTAGCATCTGTTTTTCTATGGTAGTCATATAAGATGCTTTAAATGCCCAGGCACGAGGCTTAGCTGGAACATTTGAATAAGGCTGTGTAGTTCTAACTGAACTATTGGCAGCTTTTGTACACGCTTCTAGATATAGAGTATCTGACCCAGAAATATCCTCAGCATGACCAGACTGGATCTTGGCAACAACTGTTTCCCAGTCTTGTTTAATTTGAGCATAATCCTCAATAGGAATATTCCATTTGTTTGCCAAAATTACCTTGTAATCAATAGGGTTAGCGCCTTTTTCATATTTGTAGGCCATCAATAAAATATTTGAAGACTTCCCTAGAAAATGACTATCTTCAAATGTCTCATTAACTACTTTGTTGTAGTCAATCATGGTGATGACAAGGCGTTCTTTAGCTACCAAATCACCTTTTTTATTCTCTTTCATGGGGGTTGTTTTTAATTCAAGTCCCACTTCGGCAAAATCAGGATTTGAATCACTGTTGATTGGATACTTAAAATACAGTTCTTCAACTGCATTTCCAAAGGCACCGCGACGTTTTTTATGGTCAGCAAGAACTTCAACGTCGGTTACTTCACGAAGTGAATGGCCAACAAGCTTAGAAGCATATTCAATAATAGATTGCTCATCAGAGATGTCGTAATCAATATTTGAGTTATTCATACTCCCCCAATCAACATAAAAAATATTGTGCTATTACCCTTCAGAAATAGCCATACTCATTTAACTTTCCAATATTTTCCACGATCAAAAAACGCCTCCCAGCACAGAGCCAGGAGGCGTTTTAAGGAAAGGACTAGAGGGGTTTCTCGCCAATTAGGCAAGCATCTGAGCAAGGTCCTCTGAAGCATCGCCGATTGGGCCAATACCGTAGTTCTCAACAAGGATGTTAAGGACGTTAGGGCTGACAAATGCAGGAAGTGTTGGTCCAAGCTTGATGTTCTTGATACCAAGGTGCAGCAGGGTCAGAAGGACGCAAACTGCCTTCTGCTCGTACCAAGACAGGACAAAGCTCAGTGGCAGGTCGTTAACGCCGCAGTTAAATGCATTTGCAAGAGCAGTTGCAATCTGAACAGCACCGTAAGCGTCGTTGCACTGACCAACGTCAAGAATACGAGGAATGCCACCAATGGTACCCAGGTCAAGGTCATTGAAGCGGAACTTACCGCAAGCAACGGTAAGGACAACGGAATCTGCAGGAGTCTGCTCAACAAACTCGGTGTAGTAGTTACGACCAGGACGAGCACCGTCGCAGCCACCAACAACAAAGAAGTGCTTGATAGCGCCCTGCTTAACAGCGTCGATGATCTTATCGGCAATGCCAAGAACTGCACCGTGGCTAAAGCCGGTGGTTACCTTGTGGCCACCGTTAATACCGGTGAGCTCCTGAGCCTCAGCATATCCACCAAGCTCCTGAGCCTGCTTGATAACAGCGCTGAAGTCCTTCTTACCGTTAGCGTCCTCGTCAATGTGAACAAGCTCTGGGAAAGCAACAAGCTCAGTGGTGTAGACGCGGTCCTTGTAGCTAGGACGAGGTGGCATGAGGCAGTTAGTAGTAAAGACAACAGGAGCTGGAATGTCCTTGAACTCCTTCTGCTGGTTCTGCCATGCAGTGCCAAAGTTACCTTTGAGCTGTGGATACTTCTTGAGCTCTGGATAACCGTGAGCTGGGAGCATCTCGCCGTGAGTGTAAACATTAACGCCGGTGCCCTCGGTCTGCTCAAGAATCATCTTGAGGTCAAGAAGGTCGTGGCCGGAAACAACAATGAAGGGACCAGGCTCAATAGTCAGAGGAACCTCAGTTGGAACTGGGGTGCCATAAGCGCCGGTATTTGCGCTGTCGAGAAGAGCCATGCACTTGAGGTTGACCTCGCCTACCTCAAGAGTAAGAGGCAGCAAAACGTCAACGGAGGACTCGGTAGCAAGAGCAGCAAGAGCCTTTACAAAGAACGCGTCAACTGCGTCGTCGGTCTTGCCAAGAACGCGAGCATGATAAGCATAAGCAGCCATACCGCGGATACCAAAGAGAATGAGGGACTTGAGGGATCTAATGTCCTCGTTGTCGGACCAAACGCCACCAAGAGGAAGATCCTCAACAGGCTCGACGCCAGCCTCTGCGGCTAGACGGTTCTTCTCGTCACGAACCTGAGCGGTAATTGCGTCAACAGCGCCCTTGTCAAAGTTGACGTTGGTAATGCAGGTGAACAGGCCATCAACAATCAGCTGATCTGCGCGGTTAGAACGCTTGCCAGCAGCAAGCTCGGTGCGAGACAGGCCAACCAGAGCGCCGGTGAGCTCGTCCTGAGCAAACGCAACGTCAAAAGGCTTGCCACAGACGCCAGCAGCGCCGGTACATGCAGTACAAGCAGCAGTCTGCTCGCACTGGAAACAGAACATCTTGTTATCCACTATTTTTCCTCTCCATAAAACCATATAGCGAGAAGAGATTCGCTCTTCTGGGTTTCATGATTACAGGAATGTGGAATAGTGTATGTTGTATTTACAACAAAATGATTCATCATGACGAAATTTTCGGAGCGTATATGAACTTGCAAGATATAAAGCCCTCGTTTTTGCTTAATACTGGGGTATTTAGAGGCGTAAAGCCGGAGCAGCTAGATGCTCTTTTGAAGCATTTACGTGCGGTGGTACACACGTATAAACCTGGAGAGATTATTCTATGCGCTGGTGATAAGGCTCATCAGTTTGGCATTGTAATTTCGGGAGCCATTCACGTTGAAGGATCAGATGCTCAGGGAAATATTTCTGTAATGGGAGCCTTTCATACCGGAGAGACCTTTGGAGAGGCATATGCAGCCCTTGGAAACGTGCCGCTTTTGACCTCGGTTGTTGCAACAGAGAAATCGGATATTCTGCTGCTGGATGTGCGACAAATTACTACCAGAACGTGTGACATTTGCGGTGGTGTAGACATTATCACCAGAAACCTTATGGCTTCTATTGCGAAGAAAAACATTATGTTGAGTCGTCGTATCCAAGATGCCGCACCAAAAAGTATTCGCGGCAAGCTGATGGCGTACTTGAATACACGCTCACAAGCAGAAGGATCTGCGGAGTTTGATATCCCCTACAACCGACAGCAGCTTGCAGATTATCTTGGTGTAGATAGAAGTGCTTTAAGCGCTGTAATATCTTCTTTAAGCAAAGAGGGTGTTTTTGAAGTAAAGAGAAGTCACTTCAAACTTTTATAACAGCAATTCAGTCTAAGGAGGCTTTTATGGCAGAAATTTATTTAGCAGGTGGATGTTTCTGGGGCCTTGAAGAGTATTTCTCCAGAATTAAGGGTGTTATCGCAACTACTGTTGGCTATGCAAACGGAAAGACTTTGGATACCAATTATCAGGAAGTCAAAGCTACAGATCACGCAGAAACAGTGCACGTTACGTACGATGAGACCGTTGTAAGTCTCTATGACATTCTGCGTTACTACTTTAGGGTTATTGATCCCCTCTCAGTCAATAAGCA
>CAUTIE010000051.1:0-5174 GCA_963538475.1 uncultured Atopobiaceae bacterium | reverse complement strand
TAGGTTGTTTATGACTTTCCTTAAGCACAACCATGTTTCTTTGCGCCAGCTCTCTTATAAGACGCTGGCTTTTCTTGTTAGCTTGCTACTTGTTTTTGTTTTAGCTGCTCCTTTTGCTCCCGCAACTACAGTTTTGGCAGAAAATACCTCGTCTAATAAGTCTTCCGTAACGGATGAGCCAAAACTTACCGAGGCAACTACTGCCATTGTTACTGATGCGCAGGGAAACGTTCTCTGGAGCAAAAATCCAGATCAAGAGCTTCCTATGGCATCCATTACCAAGGTTATGACCGCAATTGTTGCGCTTGATTCGGGCGTTAATCTTGATGAGCCCTGCAAGATCTCCGTTCCAGATCTTGAAGAAGGATCGCAGGTAGCGGGCTTGACCTCGGACGATACTCCAACACTTAGACAGCTCATTATGATGATGCTGGTGTATTCGGCAAACGATGCGGCATATAACATTGCTATCAACGTATCTGGCTCTCAGCAGGCCTTTGTTGATCAAATGAACAAGAAAGCCGCTGAAATTGGCATGACCCACACGCAATTTCAGAACCCACATGGCCTCGATGCTGATGGTCACTATTCAACGGCGCGAGACCTTGCTCTGATGGGTCGCTATGCGCGCGAGCACTATCCACTCATCGCAAGCGCAGTGCACACCAGGTCATACACCACAACGGTAGGAGGGGAGCAGCGTACGTTCCACTCAACCGATGATCTTATGGACTCCTACCGCGGTCTTCTCGGCATTAAAACAGGTGCAGAGGACTCTGGTACCGCCTTCTTAGGAGCTTCCAAGCGCGGAAACATTACGCTGTATACCTGCGTGCTTGGTTGCGAGACTACTCAAGGTCGTTTTGACGATACAGCCATTCTAATGAACTGGGCTTATCGCAATTACAATCGCGTTAGTATTCAACGTGCTGACCAAATTGTTCAGATCCGCACGAGCGAGGACAACTTCTTGCTTTCTGCAGTAGTTAAGCCATCAACTTCTACCACGTATATGGCTTGGCCTGGATCTAAAGACTTTACCTACCAGACGTCCATGCTTTCACCTAACTATCCTGTAGCCAATAACCAGATGGTTTCTTCAACTGACTGGTCTCAGGATTCCGCGCAGGTAGGTACCACCATGACGCAGGCACAACTTACACTTTGGACTATTCCGGCTTACAACCTCTTTGACCTCTATTCGGTTGCTCCGTATCTCTTTGGGAGAAACTAATGTCTGAGCAGAAACGCTCTATCCTTCATACTGAGCTTGAGTATCTTGGAGCACAATTCTCAACCTCAACTGAAGGTTTTAACTTAGCCCAATCTTTCTATGGCGAGAAACCCCTTGAGGAGGCTCTGAAAGACTGTGCTCTTGTTGACCTGAGCGGTATCAGCTACACGCTTGTTAGCGGAGCAGTGGCTCAAAATTTTGTTGAAGCCGTCTTTGCTGGTAAACAGCTTGAGGTGGGAGAGACCTCGTTTGAGTGTGCACTCACAGGAGATGGATCTTTATCTTCCATTGGTCTTCTCGCCAGATCTGGACAAAACGAGTACGTGGTACTTGACGCGTCTGAGCGTTCACTTGTCCTAGAAGAGTGGCTTTCTATCATTGCATCTGTCGAGCAAAACGGCGTAACTCCTTATGCTGAGGTGTCGTTAGAAGACGCAACTCCATTGCTCACGCCACTTCTTCTAGCTGGTAAAAAGGCAAAAAAGGTGCTCATGGATTATCTGGGTGAACAACAACTCCCAGAAGACTCTAAACTATGTAACCTTATGCTTGACCAAACAATCCCTGCTCTTGTGGCCAATGTTTCAACTAAAAAAGTTCCCGCCTATCTGGTTATGGTCCCACCGGTACATACGGTAATTCTTTTTAGAAGCTTGCTTTCTTTTGAAACAGTCCATCCTCTTGGCCATAAGCAACTCATTGAAGGCCTTAAAACATATCTTCCATGGTTTTCAGAACTTGCAAGTAACACTAAAGTAGTAGTAGCTAAAGATAAACTTGAGGGTTGGGGTTTACTCAGAGCCTCTGATGATTTCATTGGCGCAAGGGGTGATCTTCTATGAAATATGCAATCAATGCAGTAGGTGTTCCAGCTCCTATGGGACCATACTCTCAGGGTACTACTGCAGGTAGATTGGTATTTGTAACTGGTCAAATTGCGGTCTCTGCAGAAGACCCAAAGGAGCTAATTGACGGAGGAATTGAAGAGCAGACTACTCGTGTCATTCATCTTACTCAGTCAATTCTGGCAGAGGCAGGATGCACCCTTTCTGATGTAGCTCAGGCAACTATCTACCTTGCTGATATCAATGATTTGCCTAAGGTAAACGAGATTTATAGGCAGTACTTTGTTCTTCCTGCACCTGGCAGAGCAGTTGTTGAGGTTTCTGCGTTGCCTCTTGGTGCGCTCATCGAAATGGACTGCATTGCTTGTCGTTAAGCGTTATTATTATCATGTAACCAAATTAAGGAGAAACCATGTCAACTGACGACATCAAACAGCAGTCACCAGACTCAACAGAGATTTTCCGCATGCCATCAGCTGACGCTACGGTTCCAGACCTTATGGCTCAACAAAAGCCTGCTCACCCTGTTCTTACTATTGTTAAGGGACCACAGACTGGTCAGACTTTTGAGCTTAATCTACCTCAGATTTCTCTTGGCAGAGATCCAAAGAGCAGTGTTTTCTTAAACGATATGACAGTTTCCAGAAATCATGCCACCATCGATCTCTCTAATCTTGCTCTTGGCTATGCAACTATTGAAGACCTTGATTCTCTCAATGGTACCTGGGTCGATGGTGCCATTATTAATAAGGCTACCTTGCGCGATGGTTCAACTATTCAGATTGGCACCTTCCGCATGGTCTTCCATACCAGCAGAGTTTCAGCTTAAGGTTAAAGGATAGCTTTATGGCTGATTCAGGCTTTCTTACCATTGGTAAAGTAGTCAAGAAATTACAGACTCTCTATCCTGACTTGAGTGTTTCTAAAGTCAGATATCTGCAGGATGAAGGTTTGCTTACCCCTACCAGAACTGCTGGTGGCTATCGTCTGTATTCCCAAAAAGACGTTAAGCGACTTGAGACTATTCTGTATCTGCAAAAAAGCCGTTTTATGCCACTCTCAGTTATTAGAGAAGAGCTTGATAGGCAAGATAAAAACCCTGAAGCTGAACAACAGGTCAAAGCTCAGACTGACGAGCCAACTGGAGCTGAAGCTCAGACTGCACCTGAAGCTCAAAGTTCTTCTCGCCAGGCTCAACCTCAGCTTGATGGAAAGCAAGTGTCTCAAGCAATTCTTGGTGCCACGCATGCTGATGCCATTGTTGTACCTGTAGATGACCCTGAGGTAGTTCAGAAATATCACGCTATTGATCGCATCCCAGAAATTGTGGGATGCTCTGTAGGCTTTGTTCGTCAGCTTTCCGAAGCAGGCGTTATTGCTTTAAAGCGCTCTCCTCATGGTAGAGACCTTGTAGATGGCAAGGACCTTACGCTGATTCGCCTTTGTAGCGAACTTCGTCACTTTGGTTTTGAGCCCAAGAACCTGCGCCAATACGTTATGGCTGCAAACCGAGAATCTAGTATGTTTGCCAAGTCGCTTGTCGTATACGCTAAAAAAGGCGGGGGAGTTGAAGTTGACCATACTGACGAGACTCGTCAGAAGTTTATGGCTGCTCTGACCCGCATGTTAGGCCTCACCAATGCGGTTAGAAATGAACTTATCACTAAATTAGTTCGTGAATCTTTTAAGGATATGCATCTAGACGAGTAATCTAGGTATATATAACTATTCATTGATTTTGATATTGAATGTGAGGACATTGTGTCTACGTATGATTATGAGAGTCATATCATTAGCATTCCTGATTATCCAGAGCCAGGCGTTATCTTTAAAGATGTAACTCCACTTTTTAAAGATCCTGAGTGCTTCCACGCAGTTGTTGATGACATTGCAGAGCACTTTGCTGATGCAGGAATCACCAAGGTTATTGGTGCTGAGGCTCGTGGTTTTCTTGTTGGAACCCCTGTAGCCTACAAACTGGGCGCAGGCTTTGTTCCTGCTCGTAAGCCAGGCAAGCTGCCTCGTGAGGTCTACGCACAGGCTTATGACCTGGAATACGGTACCAGTGAGCTTCAAATTCACACCGACGCTCTTACCCCAGACGACGTTGTTCTTATTGCGGATGACCTGGTTGCTACTGGCGGCACCTGCGTTGCTTGTGCTCAACTTGCCGAGAAGGCCGGTGCAAAAGTAGCGGGCTTTGCGTTTGCGCTTGAGCTTTGCTACCTGCACCCAAGGGAGATTATTGGTAAGTGCTTTGACCAAGAGGTCTACACCCTTATTAAGGTTCAATAAGCTAAATCACTTACATCAGACTTTCTTTAACCTGATAATTTTGGCTGGCAAGACTACGTGCTTGTCAGCCATTTGTCTTATTTTCATAAGCATTTTGTTAATCACAGTAAACTTGTTTGCAATACATAGAATTTCTCCATAATTGCAGGTCAAAGATAAATTTATGCAATGATATTTGCCCGCTCCATGCTATATAACTGCACAAATAGTCTTTGGAATTTGTATGAAATGTCATTTTCGGGGTAAACTATTCAAATACTCGATAGGGTAGCTTCCTGTTTACACGGGTTTCTCGCTAAGAAATCGGCGAGTTGACTTTGATTTTTTATCAAATGAGCTATCCTAGATGGCAAAGCAAAGCAACACGTTGCCCAATTGATTTCGTGCTTTGCGGAAGGAGCTTATATGTCACAGCGCCGATCTTTCACAAGACGAGACGCTCTCTTATTTGCAGGTCTTGGTGTAGCTGCTACGCTGCTTACCCCAGCCAAGCTATTCGCAGACCCACAAAGCGATCTTGAGGCCGCATCTGCCCAGCTAGACTCTCTTGGTGCAGCTCTTGCAGAGGCCATGGATAACCTTAACGAGAAAACCTATGCGCTTGACGCCACCAACAACAAAATTGGTGAGGTTCAGGAGCAGATTGCAGAGACTACAGACCAGCTCAATAAGCAGCGTCTTGTCCTTTCTGCAGCAATGAAGAGTGCTTATAAGGCAGGCCCACAGGAGACTTTGGACTTCCTCCTTGGAGCATCTAGCCCAGAGGACTTTGTCAGCCGCGTCTACTATATGGACCGCAC
>CAUTIE010000050.1:0-5463 GCA_963538475.1 uncultured Atopobiaceae bacterium | reverse complement strand
GGGTTGGAAGTGCCCTTGGGAAGTCTACCATCACCAAACGTTGCACTTGCTTTGACAATTCAAGCCTAAAAATGTAAAAGAATCGGTGGATTTGCCTGATTTTGTCAAAGAATCTGTATTCAAAATACAGATTCTTTGCACTTTTCAGGCGCGTATGCTGTTATGGTGCTCCTGGCGAGAAACCCCGTGCGCTCGCAACAGCGCTTCGCGCGCTTGACCTGCAAGTTTGTCCGCACACGACGCTGTTGCCGTACAAAAAACCGGTGTCCGCCTGCGTGAACACCGGTCTGACCTGCATGTTATGTGGAGCTTCCAGCGGTCCGCACTTGCCCGCACCCGCTACCTGCACTTACGCGAAGCGCTCGACGCCGTCCTTGGAGACACGCGCAAAGAACAGCGGCTCCAGCTCGGGAGTGTTCTCGCCAAAGACCAGAGCCTCACGGAAGATGCGCTCGCCCTCGTCAAGACGGCTTTCGTCGCCGGTCAAAAGCGTTGCAATAACATCGCCCTTCTCGACATAATCACCGGTCTTGCGCTCAAGGATAATACCAGCAGCTGGGTCAATTGGATCGCCCTTCTTCTCGCGACCGGCTCCCAGAGCAACAGAGGAAATGCCCACCAGCTCAGCGTTCATGGAAGTGATATATCCGCTGGTCTCGGCCACAATGTCGCGGCGAAATGGCGCAGTCTCAAACTTGGTGGTGTCAAAGATGACCTCGTCGGTGCCACCCTGAGCCTTGACCATCTGTGCCAGCTTAGCCAGGCCCTCGCCGTTTGCAATCTGCTGACGAGCCAGCCTGCGACAGTCCTCAACACTTCCCTTACCTGCGAGATTAAGCATGTTTGCAGCAAGTTCAACGCAGACATCGGTCAGATCCTCAGGACCCTCACCCTTAAGCGTGGCCACTGCCTCGATGACCTCGAGGGAGTTGCCCACGTTTTTGCCAAGAGGACGGTCCATGCCGGTAATCAGCGCTGCGGTGGTGCGACCAACGTGCTCGCCGATAGAAACCATGGAATCTGCCAGCTCAATTGCGGAGTCAACGTCCTTCATAAAAGCGCCGGAGCCGCACTTGACGTCCAGCAAAATGCAGTCGGAGCCGGAAGCAATCTTCTTGCTCATGATGCTCGATGCAATCAGAGGCACCGAGTCGACGGTTGCGGTAACGTCGCGCAGCGCGTAGAGCTTCTTGTCCGCGGGGACAAGATTGCCCGTCTGACCTGCAACGGCAACGCCAATCTCGGAGACCTGCTTGAAGAAATCAGGCTCGGAAATCTCAATGGAAAGACCTGGGATTGCCTCAAGTTTGTCCAGCGTACCGCCCGTGTGACCCAAGCCGCGGCCACTCATCTTAGCAACCTTGACGCCCAGAGACGCAACAATAGGAGCAACTACCAGCGTAGTTTTATCGCCAACGCCGCCGGTAGAGTGCTTGTCCACCTTGATACCAGGGATTGCCGAGAGGTCCATCATGTCGCCGGACTCGGCCATCGCCATGGTCAGGTGAGCTGTCTCGTGCGCGGTCATGCCCTTGTAGAAAATGGCCATCGCAAGTGCGGAGGCCTGATAATCGGGAATATCCCCAGCTACATAGCCCGAGACAAAGTAATCAATCTCGGCGTCGGTGAGCTCGCCGCCGTCGCGCTTCTTTTCAATCACGTCGTACATGCGCATAGTTAAACCTCTTTCCGCTTTTGCGCCCGTTGTCGTCGCGTTAGCTATCTAGTAAAAGAGCCGGTAGCGAGAAACTCTACCGGCTCGCAATTTCATGTAACCTACCAGGTTATCTGCACCCGCAAGCGCAACCGTGGTCGCCCGCGCCGCGCTCGTGACCGTCATCGACGCCCTTCACGACATCGTCGCACGATGCGCCGGCAGGACTGGACTCGCCCAGATCCTCGGGACCAAATCCCATAGGCAAGATGTCCTGGAGCAGATACTCGCGAGGAGCTGCATCTGCCTTGCCTAACACAATACGGAATGTAGCAGGATCGCACCACTCGCGAATAACCTGCCTGCATACACCACAAGGAGTGCACCAAGCTGTTGGAGCCTCTCCCTCAGGACCACCAACAACCGCAATGGCCACAAAATCCCTGCGACCCTCAAACACTGCGCGGAAAAACGCCGTACGCTCGGCGCAGTTAGAAGGCGTGTACGCAGCGTTTTCTAGGTTGGCACCTCCGTACACCGTGCCGTCAGAGCACAACAGTGCAGCTCCAACAGCATAGTGAGAGTATGGTACATAGGCATGGTTACGCGCCTCAATGGCAAGTTGAACAAGCGCCTCGTTAGAAACGTGACAAGAGCCCTCTACCTCTGCCATTATGCGCGGCTTCCCTTGATGTATGGTACGCCGTCTGCCTTAGGAGCAACAGACTTACCAACAAAGAGGACTAGCGTAATGATGGTGATGAAGTAAGGAAGCATTGCAATGATCTGGCTTGGGATTGGAGTTGCACCACCGCCAAGAAGAATTGCCAGCGCCTGAGTAAAGCCAAAGAGCAGACAAGCTGCATAGGTGTTCAGAGGCTTCCACTTACCAAAGATAACCGCAGCCAGTGCAATAAAGCCCTGACCAGAAATAGCGGTCTGAGTGAACTGAGAAATAATTGCCAGCGTTACAGAAGCGCCACCAAATCCTGCAAGAACACCAGAAACAATAACGCAGAGGTAGCGAGTCTTACGAACGCTAATGCCCAGCGTCTCAGATGCGTGTGGATGCTCACCAACGGAGCGAATACGCAGGCCCCACTTGGTACGGTAAAGCACAAACCAGACGAGAAGAGCGGTCAAAAGTGCAAGAACCACGGTGATATCTACGTTCAAGCTGGAATAAGGTGTGTCGTTAAAGGCACCCTCGCCAAAGAGCTTTGGCAACTTATTGACAGCTGGAGACATTGCAGCACCATCAAACAAAAGACGGCAGGCAAACAGCGCAATACCAGGTGCCAGCAAGTTAATAGCAACACCAGAGACGGTCTGGTCAGCGTTAAACGTAATAGATGCCATGGCGTGCAGAAGCGCAATAAGGCCGCCTGCAATACCTGCACAAAGGAAGCCAATCCAAGGGTTTCCGGTGAGGTAGCTGCCCGCAACGCCTGCAAAGGCACCAACACCCATCATGCCCTCAATACCAATGTTTACGACGCCAGAGCGCTCGGAGACAACGCCGCCCAGAGCACCAAAAATAAGAGGTGTCGAGTACATGAGGGTAACGGAAACAAGAAGAATCAGGTTAGTGAGCATTGTTTGCCTCCTCCTGAGATGGGTCGGACGCATCACTCACTTGAGCAGCAAGCTTTGCCTCTTCTTCCTTAGCCTTCTGGGCACGCTTGTGATCAAGACGGTCGGCAAGCATTGGAATAACGCCGCCCAGAGCCATGAAGAACACGATGGTACCAATAACAATGTTGATGATCTCGGAAGGTGCACCAACAACCTGCTGAACAGTCTGGCCACCATAAAGAAGACCAGCAAACAGGAAGGATGCAGGAATACATGCCACAGGATTGCAGTTGGCGATAAACGCAACGGACAGGCCGTTAAAGCCGTTGTTCTCAAATGCTGCCAGCGTTGCAATACTGTGAGGAGCAATGCCGGTGATAGTCAGAGCGCCTGCAAGTCCGCAGAGTGCACCAGAAATAGCCATGCAGAGCGTAAGGTTTTTCTTAACGTTGATGCCGGTAAACTGTGCGGCGTCACGGTTAAAACCAACAGCGCGCATCTCATAGCCAATCTTGGTGCGCATAAGCAGCCAACCAATAAAGATAGCTGCGATAATAGCAACAACAATACCAATGTTGACATCGGTACGCATAATAGCGTCGCCAATAACAGGAATATTGCGAATTGCCTCAGCACCGTCCTCGGAATTTTTCATGCCATAGAACAGCGTGGTGTAGCCGGACTCGTTAATGGGGTACGAAGAAGTTGAGTTTGGCTGGTGGAACTGTGGAAGAGAAACCACAAAGTTGCAGAGGTAGAGGCTGATCCAGTTAAACATAATGCTGGTAATAACCTCGTTGATACCAAACTGAGCCTTAAGCCATCCAATAATGGCACCAATACCTGCGCCGCCTGCGGTACCAACCAAAACAACTACAGGGATCTGCAGCACAGGAGGAAGATCAAGACTGTAGCCAACAATAACGGCAAGGATAGTACCTACAATGTACTGACCCTCAGCGCCAATGTTAAAGAGGCCAACGCGGAATGCAAAAGCAACAGCAATACCCGTAAAGAGCAAAGGTGTTGCCTTAATAATGACGTTAGAAATATATTTTGGCTTACCTACCATACCGCCAATAAGAGCCTCAAACGAGCTGATAGGGTCATATCCTGCAACAACCAAAATAATAGAAGCAACCAACAGGCCAACAAAAATTGCAACAATTGCTGACGTAATTGGCTTTCTCATTATCTTTGTAAGCGTACTCACTCGGCGTCACCTCCTGCCATCAACAGGCCAGCCTGCTCTTCAGTGATAGTACCTTGGTCAAACTCGCCAACATTTTTGCCGGCGTAAATAATTGCCATCTTATCGGCAACGTCCATAATCTCGTCCAGCTCAAAAGAAATCAGCAAAATTGCTGCACCACGGTCCCTCTCGCGAATAAGCGCTTTGTGAACAAACTCAATAGCACCAACGTCAAGGCCACGAGTCGGCTGGATAGCAATAAGGACGTCTGGATTAGAAGAAACCTCACGGGCGATAATAACCTTCTGCTGGTTACCGCCGGAAAGTCCCACCGCCTGATGATCTGCGCACTCAGCAGGACGAATATCAAATTCGTCAATCAGCTTCTGCGAGAATTCCTTTATCTTTGCGAGGTCAAGTGCAATGCCTTTACCAAAGGTCTCCTCGTTGTGGCGCTCAAGCACCATGTTCTCGGCAACTGTAAAGGGCAGAACCAGACCCCAACGATGACGGTCTGAAGGAATAGTTGCAACTGCGTGGTCAATAACCGTCTTAGGGGTTGTGCCCTGAATCTCTTCACCCTTCACGGTGATAGTGCCCGACTCAGGTTTGACCAGTGCGTTTATGGCATCGGCAAGTTCTTTCTGGCCGTTGCCGTCAATACCTGCAAGACCAACAATCTCGCCGGCACGAATATCCAAATTAAAACCGTTTACCTGCTCAATGCCGCGCTCGTCCTTGACGTGGAGGTCCTTAATAGAGAGAACAACCTCGCCAGGAGTTGCTGGCTTCTTTTCTACATGCAGGTTAACGTTTCTACCCACCATAAGTGTTGCAAGCTCGGTCTCGGATGTCTTGGAGACATCAACGGTGCTCATGTACTTACCGCGACGAATAATAGTGCACTCGTCAGCAGAAGACATAATCTCTTTAAGCTTGTGGGTAATAACAATGATGGTTTTACCTTTGCTTACCAGGTCATGCATAATCTGAATAAGCTTCTCAATCTCCTGCGGCGTAAGAACTGCCGTAGGCTCATCAA
>CAUTIE010000049.1:0-5762 GCA_963538475.1 uncultured Atopobiaceae bacterium | reverse complement strand
TGAGGCACGTTGAGCAAAAGGTCTCGTACACGCAGAATGCCGAGACGCTCAAGCGCCTCGGCACGATTTGCATTGACATACCTTAACCTGGTCACACTGTCAACAAGTGAGCAGGTATGTGCTACTCGCTCTGATGCGGGAGCGATGCTTACCTTGGACTCAGACATGTCCTACTCAATAGAGAAGATGACTGGATAGAGTGGCTGCTCGCCGCGCTGAGCGTCAACCTCAAGGTCTGGATAGGCATCCTCAATCTTGCTGGCGAGAAGATCGAGCTGCTCGTCAGAGAAGTCCTCACCTGCAAGAATGGTGAGGTTGTCGCCCTCTTCCTCTTCTTGCATCTTAGCGATAAGGTCAAGCGTGACCTTCATGACATCAGAGCCGACAACATCAATGGAGCCGCCCTGAATACCCATGACATCGCCATCGTGGATAGGAGTGCCGTCAGCTGCGGAAGAATCGCGGACTGCGGTAGTTACCTCACCATAACGAACGCCAGAGATAGCGTCAGTCATTTCTTCTACCAGCTCTTCAAATGGAACGCCATCTGCAACAACAAACATTGCAGCAAATGCCTGAAGAACAGACTTGGTTGGAATAACGGCAACCTTAACATCCTCACATGCGCTTGCAGCAGCCTCTGCTGCCATACGAATGTTGGAGTTATTTGGCATAACAATAACCTGGTCTGCATTGGCCTCTTCAATTGCAGCAAGAATATCTGCAGTTGAAGGATTCATGGTCTGACCACCAGAAACAACAACGTCAACACCAAGAGACTTCAAGATTGATTCAGCGCCAGAACCAGCAGTTACTGCAACAAAGCCAAGCTCTTTTCTAGGTGCGGCTGCAGCCTTCTTATCTTCAGCGATCTTCTCGGTACGCTCCTTAGCCTCAAGGTCCATGTTGTGAATGAAGACCTCAAAAATCTGGCCGTACTGAAGCATGTACTCAAGAACCTTGTTAGGAGTATTTGAGTGAACGTGAATCTTGTAGTCTGGGTTTGCGCCAACAAGAAGCTCGCAATCACCCATAGTTGCCAGGAAGTTCAGAGCTGCTTCCTCGTCAAAGTCTGGGCTATCTGCCTTGAAGAGGAACTCGTTGCAGTAACGGTACTCAGAACCCTCCCAGTCATCGTTGAGCTCAATCTCAACCTTTGCGCTGGTAGCAGCCTTAGCGTCAGAAACAGAAACAGTGGTCTGGAAGTCAGTTGTTTCAGTCTTGCCGGTAACAGCGTTTACAAAGCCCTCAAGGAAGGTTGCAAAACCAAATGCACCAGAGTCAACAACACCGTTCTCTTTGAGGACAGGAAGAAGCTCAGGAGTGCGAGCAACAGATTCATATGCCTCAACAACCAGAGCATCCAAAACCTCAACTGGGGTGAGCTGAGACTTCTCAAGGGAGTCTGCTTTAGCAGAGACGTCCTTCAAAACGGTAAGAATGGTGCCCTCAACTGGCTTTCTAACAGCCTTAAAAGCAACCTCTTTACCGCGACGGAATGCGTGGGCAATGTCCTTTGGAGTTACAGCCTCAGGGTTCTTAACGTCACAAAGACCCTCGGCAATACCACGAAGAATCTGAGACGTAATAACACCAGAGTTACCACGAGCTCCCATCAAAGAACCGTGAGTGATTGCCTTTGCAATATCCTGCATGCTTGCATCTTGAGGAAGATCTTGAACCTCACGAACAACGGTGCCCAGGGTAAGAGACATATTTGTGCCGGTGTCTCCATCTGGTACAGGAAAAACGTTGAGCTTGTTGATCTCTTCTGCTTTATCTGCAACAGCAAGGGCTGCTACGGGGAAGCATGTACGAATGACATTTGAAATCACGTTAGACCTCAGTTCCTACTCATTTGAAGCAAAAAGCTTAGCGAGAATTACGCATGGCCTCGATATGTACAGTTACATCAACACATGAAAGCTCTGCAATTTGCTTAAGCAAAAACTTTACTGAGCTCTCAAGATTGTCGACAACAGACGCCATGTTAACGCCCTGCTCAACAACAATGTGAAGGTCAACCTGAACTCCCTTAGGAGTTGGGGTCACATCAATACCCTTACGAAGTCGGTATGTTGGAAGAAGACGAGCAACACCTGCTGCCTCATCAATCTCTGCCATGCCAACAACGCCATAACATTCCATAGCTGCATAGCCCGCCAGGTCAGCAAGGCAATCATTAGAAACTCTTAGTGTTCCAGGAACAGCGGTAGTCATTACATAACTCCTCTCGCAAGAACCAGGGTTAGTCATTGTTATTTAGTATACCGCAGGACACATTTATTATTAAAGCGGCTTATATATACAAGTTGATAACCTTGCAATTGACAAATCTTTTTCTTGTTATTTAATCTTGGTGTAATAAATGAAAAACATTCAAAAGCTGTCTAAAAGCTATCTAATTGTGAATGTTATATTCATGCTTTGACAACACAATATATTGTGCTATATTAATTCGGCTATTTGGAAATTTTAGGCGCAGAGGGCGCCTATCCTATGGAGGTCTTACTCATGTCGAAGGTCTGTGATTTCTGCGGTAAGCACGCCGTTGCCGGTCGCTCCATCTCCCACTCTCACCGTACTGTGGCCCGCACCTTTAAGCCAAACATCCAGCGTGTTACTGTCGTTGTCGATGGCCAGCGCAAGAAGATGAATGTTTGCTCCCGTTGCCTCAAGTCCGGCAAGATTGCTCGCAACTAAGCAACTTAAGCTCGTCTTACCTCAAATTTAAAAAGGTCGCTACGGCGACCTTTTTTCTTAGCTTGATTAACTGACAGCAATATCTAATACTGTCTGCTGGACTTACAGTCGCTCGTTGGGGCTTTGTTATGCAACCGTGACCCCAATGCAACCCGATGATCGTCTTAGTTCCAAAGCTGCACCAAAAGACAGCCCTTCTCGCACCTTACCCAAGCATTGTCGGCTTCAACAATATTTGAAATACCATCGTCTCCAAGCAGTGTAAATTTCTCGTGATTAAGATTCCACCTCATGCCAGTCTCAGAAACCTCACATTCCTCTGACAGCGCAACAAGAGAAATCTTTTTACCCGCATCAGTTGCACTCAGCTGCCACGAATCAACTTGGCCCGCAGCTAAAAAGCGCATTTCAAAGTCATTCTCGACAACTCGAACCGCCGCCTTGCCCGTCTTTGCCCACGTGGCGAGAAGACCGAACACTACAAGCTGATGATCCAAGTGTCCGCCAGACGTTGAGACAACCGTAAGCGAGAGCTTGCTATCTCTACGAATTGCCTCATATTCGGCGGACTTCAGAGCAAGAGACAGGTCAGTATCGTACTTGTCGGCATTAAACTTCATGCAAGGTACCTGCTGCTCTTTGAGCCAAGCCAGAGTTTCTGGTGTAGCCGAGTCAAAGTCTCCAAGCGCAAGTTGTGGAATCACGCCGGCAACACAACATGCGTCTGCGCCGTGGTCAACCGCTATCAGGTAGTCAGCGCTTTGGGCGCAGGTAGACAGCGTCGTGTGCGAAACAGCCTCTGGGGATCCGCCCACAATAAGGACCTCAAGGGGTTTCTCGCCAGAAGGCGCTGCAGTCAGAGGGCGCTCGTAGTCCTGAAGGCGCAGAAGCGACAGCTCGCCGTAGGTGTGGGCAAAGATGTTAGAGTGCTCGCGCATAAAAACGGGGTCGCGACCGTCGTGGTCGTTGTAGAGCGCTACCACAGGAAAGCCTGCATTTTGAGCCGTCTGAGCGCCAAACGGAGCATCCTCGAAGACCCAGGTAGTTGCCTTATCGGTGCCAAGACGGCGAAGAGCCTCAAGGTAAACATCGGGCTCAACCTTGTCCACTCCCCCAACATCTTCTGTTGAGACCACTGTTTTGAAGAGGTGCTCAATACCTTGAGCTGCCAGAGCTGCACGAACTTCTCTCACGGGAGTTGACGATGCAACAGCAATAGGAATACCCGCATCGTAAAGCTCCTGTAAGAACTCCTTTGCACCGGGAATGATTGAAACATGATGTTGGTACTGATCAGTTACGTACGCGCAGAACTCTTCATACAAAGCCTCCGCTGTAATAGGCAAATCCAGCTCATCAACGCAAATCTGACATCCACCAATGAGGGAAACAGCCTCTACGCGGTCAAAAATATCCGAATCAATAGTCTTGCCATATTTAGGAAGAACAGCGCCAAAAACGTTATGCCAAACGCGCATTGAATCAACAAGAGTTCCATCGCAATCAAAAATTGCACCGGTCACCTGCATAATGCCTCCGTAAACAAACTTATTAGTTGCAATCGTGAAATATCTACTCTAAGTAGGGTAAAGTATCTCACGTTTATAAATTGTTTTCATGGAGGATGCATGGCACGTTATAGCTATCATTGCACACACTGCGACAATACCTTTGAGATTGAGCGTCCAATGAGCCTGAAGATTGAAGCTCCTCAGTGCCCAAAATGCGGACACGAGACTGAGCGCGTTTACAACACCTCAACCATTGTCTTTAAGGGCAGCGGTTTTTATAACACCGATAGCAAAGGAAAGTAATCTCGCGCTTTTTTTGCTCTCTAGACCGCTCATAAATCGTATTTGTGAAGCTCTTGTTGTGATACACAGCAAGAGCTTTTATTTGCGCTTAAGGACCGCCATAAAGTGAGCATCACAATCAGCAGATGCAAAAGCCGTCTGCAAAAATCCCTCTGGTGTAATGCACGTATCGAGAAACTCTTGTGCTTCTGAGGTTAAGCATGCACGTGCGGGGCACTCAAAAAGATTTTGCACCTCAAAGTGAGAACCCTCTGAACTTACAAGAAAATCGTCAATAACCTGTTGGTTCTCTGAATTTGAGAGCGAACAGGTTGCATAGACTAAATAGCCACCAGTCTCCACACGGCTGCTACAGCTCTGCAAGAGTTTGGTTTGTAAAGCGGTAAGTTCTCCGCCGTCATACAGACTTTCTGGTGACAGATTCCACGCAATCTCTGGATGGCGACGAAGGGTGCCCAAACCAGAACAGGGAGCGTCAATAAACACCACGTTAAAGCTCTGATTAAGCTCTTCTGGAACCTCTGGTGACACAAACTGTGTAGCGTCAAACGTGAGTGATGTAACCTGATCTGAAAGGCCAGCAGTTTTCAATCTTCTTTTTGAAACGTGGGACTTTCCCTTTACAAGCTCAACAGCGGTTATGTGGGTATTCTCTTTACCAAGTACCTCAAAAGCATGAGAGAGCAGCAAGGACTTAGTTCCTCTGCCCTGTCCAATCTCAAGCATATCTTGGTCTACATAAGATGCCGCGAGAAGTGCCACAAGCTGAGAAGCTAAATCTGCAGGAACAAGCTGAACTTTCTTCACATACGCATCAACGTTAAGTTGCGCGGGATTTTTTACCTCATATACATCTGGAAGAACTGTTTGCTGTAGCTCTAAAGAATTCTTCTGCAATTGTTGTTCTGATACGTTTCTCTGTAAAACATACACAGGAGCAGGGTTCTTTAAATTAAGAATAAGCTTTTGAGCAGCAGATTCTCCAAGAGACTCAATAATCTCCAAGCAAATCCACTCAGGAATGCCTGACGCCCAAGAAAGCTCTGAAGGTGTTTTTGGGTTCTTTGCACGCGTCAGCTGAGCTTCATCTTCAGAAATTTTTCTGAGTACCGCGTTTGCAAGACCAGAAGAACGCTTTGAGATAGACTTTACCAACTCGACGCCTTGGCTGATGGCAGCATCTCGTCTAGTCTCTAAATATAAAACCTCAAATACAGCTATACGAAGAGCGTCCTGTACCTTTGG
>CAUTIE010000048.1:0-6001 GCA_963538475.1 uncultured Atopobiaceae bacterium | reverse complement strand
ACTCCCGCGCGAACGGCGCGCTGCGCCATCTGACGTGCAAGATCACCGGAAATCTGATCAGGCTCAAGAGGAGTGACTACCTTAACGTTGCAGTTTCTAGAGCGCAGCGCTTCTGCTGCCACCCAACCATCTCCACCGTTATTGCCAAGGCCTACAAGGATGACAACGTTAGAGATGTCTCCGCCCATGCCAAGAGCCTCTTGAGCGGCAGCGTAACCTGCACGGTGCATGAGCTCGGAAACACTCACGCCCACACGTGTCAGTGCAATCTCTACACGCTTGATGTCCTCAACATTTAGTACCGGCTGCATAACTTACTCCTCGGATTTAACAACATCATCAAAGGTTGTCTCAATTATAGGTTCTTGCACGCGCTCAAGCTCATCCAACACAGAACGAGCTTCTTTGAACGAACGTGCCAGCTCATGGGCAGTGTCTGCCTTTTGATCTACCTTGGGTTTTACAGCGTTAGTCACAGCAACCGCATTAGCTACCGCAACGTCTCTGGTGTACGAGATAGAAAGCGCAATCTCTTGTACACCCTGCTGAGCTGCAATCTGGACAGCCTTGCCGGTAAGACGAGCCTGTGGCCTACCCAGTTGATCTCTCTCAACAGAAACATCCTGAAAACCAATACCAGACGAGAAACCCGTTCCCAAGGCTTTAAGCACAGCTTCTCTTGCCGCAAAGCGAGCGGCATAGTGCTCCGCAGGTCGAGCAGTGCGCTCACAGTACGCACGCTCGGCATCAGTAAACATACGGCGAATAAAGTGAGGGCGCCTCTCAATTGCCTGCTGCATGCGGGCAATCTCCAGCATATCTACACCTATTCCTGCCAGTGCCATCGTATCCCCTGGATCTATCTGCGCTTAAGCGCTGAGCCTATACTCCTCAAGTGCGTCGAGCACAATCTGGTTTGCCTGCTGGCAGAGCTCATCGGTTGGAGCTTCTGCAAGAACGCGTACCAGAGGCTCTGTTCCAGAAGCGCGGACCAACACGCGACCATTGCCCTCAAGGAACTTCTCGGCAGCTGCAACTGCATCGTTGACCTTAGGAGACTGCATAGCAGCTTCTTTGTCAGTGACGCGGACGTTAACCAACTGCTGTGGATATAGTGTAACGGGACGAGTAAGCTCAGAGAGTTTCTCGCGCTCTGCTCGTAAGACCTCCATAATACGGAGGCTGGTCAGGATACCGTCGCCGGTCTTTGCCAGGTCACCAAAGATGATGTGACCGCTCTGCTCGCCGCCCAGGCTGTACTCGTTCTCGTTCATGCAAGCGTAGACGTACTTATCGCCCACGTTGGTCTTCTCGTAAGAGAGGCCAGCGTCGTCAAATGCCTTGAACAGGCCAAAGTTGCTCATAACGGTGGTGACCACGGTCTGCTTAGCCAGGCGACCATACTTGTTGAGGTAGGTGCCGCAGACGTAGAGAATCAAGTCTCCGTCAACTACATGGCCACGCTCGTCAACTGCCAGGCAGCGGTCAGCGTCGCCATCGTAAGCAAAGCCCACGTCAAGGCCGTTCTGAACCACAAAGCGCTGCAGCTGGTCAATGTGGGTAGAGCCGCAATCAACATTGATGTTGAGGCCGTTTGGAGCGTTGTTGATAACGTGAGTCTCGGCGCCCAGAGCGTCAAAAACAGGGCGAGCAACACTAGAAGCTGCACCGTTAGCGCAATCCAGGCCAATCTTCAGGCCCTGCAGACTAAAGCCGCAGCTTGCAATAAGGCTAGAGATGTAGCGGTTGCGGCCCTGCATGTAATCAACCGTGCGGCCAATGGCGTCACCGGTTGCCAGAGGTACGTCAAACTCGCCGTCAATATAGGCCTCTACCTGCTCAAGGACGTCCTCGTCCATCTTGTAGCCGTCTTTGTTGACCAGCTTGATGCCGTTATCGGTGAACGGATTGTGGGATGCAGTAATCATGACGCCGCAGTCAAAAGCGCCGTCAACAACCTCAAAGCTGACGCCAGGAGTAGGAATGACGTGCAACATGTACGCGTCGGCACCAGAGGCTACGAGGCCCGAGACAAGTGCAGACTCAAACATGTAACTTGACCTGCGGGTATCTTTACCAATGATAATGCGAGCTTTGCGGGCCTGCTTGGCACCGTAATACCAGCCAATGAAGCGGCCAATTTTGTAAGCGTGATCGACGTTCAAACCCTCGTTTGCGCGGCCTCTAAAGCCGTCGGTTCCAAAGTACTTCATAAGCGTCTCCTAGCTGCGAATGTAGTGTTGTCGGGTGGAGAGCAACGTGCGCGCGAAGCGCCAGCGAACTACTCGACAGGTGGGGCTTCTCGTCAGATGGCGAGAAGAACGTGCGGACTAAAACGGTTGCACAAATATGCAAAATGCAACCATTTAAAAGTATACAAAAAAGAGACCTGCCGATATACAACAGGTCTCTTTGTGAGGACTTTTTTGGGGTCCAGCGGCCTTAGCGCTTGGAGAACTGAGGACGCTTACGAGCCTTCTTCAGACCGTACTTCTTACGCTCGACCGCACGAGAATCGCGGGTGAGGTAGCCGGCCTTCTTAAGGTCATCACGATACTCGCCAGCCTCGAGAAGAGCGCGAGCGATGCCCAGGCGAAGAGCGCCGGACTGACCGTTGATGCCGCCACCATCGCAGTTTGCGAGGACGTCAAAACGACCAAGAGTATCAGTAATGCGGAGAGGTGCGGTTGCGTTGTCTACGAGCTGCTGGCGACCAAAATACTGGACTGCCTCGCGGCCGTTAACGGTAACCTTACCAGTTCCAGGAACAAGACGAACACGAGCGACGGCCTCTTTACGACGGCCGGTGCCGGTGTAAACAGCGGTGTTATCTGCCATCGTTTAGCCCTCCAGCTCAATCTTGACGGGATTCTGTGCAGCATGTGGGTGCTCAGCGCCGGCGTAAACCTTAAGCTTCATACCCTGCTTGCGACCAAGAGTGGTCTTAGGAAGCATGCCCTTGACTGCGTGCTCAACAACACGCTCTGGGTGCTTCTCCATCTCTTCCTTGAAGGAAGTGATCTTCAAGCCACCAAGGTAGCCGGAGTGACGCCAATACTCCTTGTGATCAGCCTTAACACCAGTAAGGACAACCTTGTCTGCATTGATGATGACAACAAAGTCACCAGTATCAGCGTTTGGGGTGTACTGTGGCTTGTTCTTACCACGAAGAATCATGGCAGCCTTTGTAGCCAGACGACCGAGCGTTGCGCCCTCAGCGTCGATGAGCACCCACTTGCGCTCGACTTCGCCAGCCTTGGCGAACTGAGTCGACTTCTTCACTTGACTCCTCCTACGAATTACGAGTTGATAACCCCTGGACGGGTCATCGATGCTTTTTCTTGTCAGAGATTACGGGGCTCTGTGGAAAAGCCTTAAAAGTATACTCCACTCTTTAGCAGTTGTACGCGGGAATTTTTGTTGCTTCACGAATGCAACAATTCGTTCAAATTTGACGGGTTTCTCCACATTGCAAAGCCGTCCACAGCACAAGAACAACCACTTGGCCTGCTGTGCGATGCATTTTGTTTCGACTTTTTATTTTATGGGGCGAGAAGTGCGGGCGTGCTCGTATGTTTACACCAAGGTCAAAGCTACAGCGTCAGGAGGAAATGATGCGTGACACAGATTTTGTCGCACGTTTGCACCGGAACTTTGCGTTGCTGGGCGGCCAGCTTAAAACCCAACTTAAAAACCATATGGTACTGGGCACCACGCTTGCTTTGTTTGCAGCGCTTTTACTGGTAATTCCATTTTATGGTTGCTCGCCAGCCGCTTCTGAAAACACTCAGGGTAGCTCAACCGCTCAGTCTGAGGCGCAGAAGGATCAGAAAGAAACTGCTCCCGAGGGAACGGTTAAGGCGACATCGTTCTACTCGCCAACCCTTGGTCTGGACTGGAACTACGACGTCTACCTGCCCGCAGACTACGAGTCCAATCCCGATAAGACCTATCCTGTTGTATATATGCTGCATGGACTGTATGGCAATCATCGCAATCTGCTGGAGCGCTTTGATTCGTCCGCCATGCTTGACGAGGCCATTCAAACCGCTGGTCAGGGAGCTATCGTAGTCTTTGTCGACGGCTTTAACAGCTTCTACATTGACTCCGCTGATCGCGGCCTCAAGATGGAATCTGCCATCATGAACGACCTGGTACCTTACATTGAGAGCACGTATCGCGTGTCAAAAGATCGCAGGGATCACGCAATCGGCGGCATTTCTATGGGCGGTTATGGTGCGGCACGATTTGTTTTGCACCACTCCGATTACTTTAGCAAGGGCATTCTGCTCTCGCCTTCTGTTTGGACCACACTTGCTGACGACAACTTTATTTACACGTCTCAGCACGCCTTTAGCGACGGAACCACCAGCTGGTCGTGGGATCTGTACAAACAGCTGTTCCCAACTCAGTATCTTGGTGAGGTCGATCCAAGTCAGGTTTCTTTCTTTGTGGCAACAACTTCCGACGACGGTGTAGTGCCTGTTGCTGACGTCGACGCCTTTGTTGAGCAGCTCAAAAACGCTGGTATCAACGTTGACTATCAGCGCGACTCCGGCGACAACCACAACTGGAAGTACTGGTCCAGGGTTGCTCCAACTGCGTACGCTTGGGCGCTCGACCAGTTCAAGAGCGCTGACAGCAAGTAAGCGCTGACGGCGCGCCGAGCGGCGCGGGACGGTGCGGGGCCAAGCCGGGCTGCGAGTGCGCCGCCGGGCCGCGAGAGCGCCGCAGGGCCGCGGGTCCAGGTTGGGCCGCGAGTGCGCCGGGTTTCTCGCCAGAAAAGACCGCGGATATGCGCGTAACAGCGCTGTCCGCGGTTACTTTTTTGCCGAAACTGAAGTATTATCAGCGTAGATAACTTGCGCCGATTGCGGCGCCATTCAAGCGCCGATAGCGGCGCCGCAAACCGAGGAGCGACTATGCCCAGCATCTACACCGTCACGCTCAATCCCGCTCTGGACAAGACCGTCCAGGTGCCAAACTTTGCCGTTGACCAGGTGAATCGCATCACGTGGCTCAGGCGAGACGCGGGCGGCAAGGGCATCAACGTGTCCAAGGTTATCGCTAAGCTGGGCGGAGAGTCTACCGCCATCGCCGTTCTTGCAGGTCAAACCGGCAAATGGATCGCTGACACGCTTGGCGAGAATAACATCAAGGTCCAGGCGATTTCCGTTCCCGGCGAGACGCGCACCAATCTTAAGGTCGTCGACACCGAGGGTGGCACCAACACCGACATCAACGAACCTGGTCCCGAGGTCACCGATACCGTGCTTGACCAGGCGCTTACTGACGTGATTACCAAGACTTCCGCTGGCGACATTGTGGTTCTTTCCGGCAGCCTCCCCCGCGGAGCTTCCGCCGATACGTATGGCCGCTGGACTCGTGCGCTGCGCGACGCCGGACTGAAGGTGTACCTGGACGCCGACGGAGCGGCTCTCTCAGCTGGCCTTGAGCAGAAGCCATACTTTACCAAGCCAAACGATCACGAGCTCTCCGCCATGCTTGGTCGCGAGCTGACCGACGTGGACGCAATTGCCGCCGCCGCGTCCGAGATTGTTGCTGGTGGCATCGACACGGTCTGCGTTTCCATGGGCGGCAACGGCGCCGTCTACGCTACGGCTGACGAAGTTTGGTATGCAGGTCCTGTAAAAGTCCAGGTAGGAAGCACTGTCGGTGCCGGTGACTCCGTTGTGGCAGCGCTTGCCTTTGCGGATGCACAGGGTCTCTCGACAGAAGACGCGCTGCGACTGGCCATGGCCACGGGCGCCGCAAACGTTATGGAGAGCGGAACTCAGGCAGCGGAGCGCTCGGTTGTGGATTCGCTTATCGAGAAAGTGCAGCTCACGCGCTTGCGCTAGCGCGCGGGATGCGAGCGCGCGGGTGCGCGGGTGCGGTCCCGGCCGCGGGTGCACGGGGTTTATCGCCAGGCGCGCCTGAAAAGTGCAAAGAATCTGTATTTTAGATACAGATTCTTTGACAAAATCAGGCAAATCCACAG
>CAUTIE010000047.1:0-6094 GCA_963538475.1 uncultured Atopobiaceae bacterium | reverse complement strand
TAGATAAATCCGTTCCTCTTGAGCGCGATGATTTTATTAAAGATCTTATTGATGTTCAGTACGATAGAAATGATTATGACCTGCAGCGTGGTATGTTTAGGGTGCGTGGAGACGTTGTTGACGTGTTCCCGCCGTATGCAGAAAATCCACTGCGTATTGAGTTCTTTGGCGATGAAGTAGAAAGCATTTCAGAGGTTAGTAATGTAACGGGAGAAGTGCTTAGAGAGTTTGATGCTATCCCCATTTGGCCTGCATCTCACTATGTTACTGAGCGTCCAAAGATTACCCACGCACTTACAACCATTTCTGAAGAGATGGAAGCTCGTGTTAAAGAGCTTAAAGAAAACGATAAATTACTAGAAGCTCAGCGTCTTGCTCAGAGAACAAACTATGACTTAGAGATGCTTGAAACCATGGGCTACTGTAATGGCATTGAGAACTACTCGCGCCATTTGGACGGTCGCGCTCCCGGTGAGCCTCCCTATACGCTTATTGATTATTTCCCTAAAGATATGATTTGCATTATCGATGAGTCACACGTTACCGTTCCTCAAATTAGAGGTATGTATGAGGGTGATAGGTCTCGTAAGGTTACGCTGGTAGACCACGGATTTAGACTTCCTTCTGCACTTGATAACAGGCCTCTCAGATTTGATGAGTTTGAAGGACGTATCCCGCAGTTCATTTATGTTTCCGCAACCCCTGGAGACTATGAAGAGACGGTTGCTCAGCAACAGGTTGAGCAGATTATTCGTCCAACGGGCCTTCTAGATCCAAAGATTGATGTTAGACCGGTAAGAGGTCAGATTGATGACCTTATCTCAGAGGTCAAAGAGCGTGTGGCAAAAAAGGAGCGTGTTCTTGTTACCACGCTTACTAAACGAATGGCGGAAGATCTTACAGATCACCTGTTAGACGAAGGTATCAAAGTTAACTACATGCACTCAGATACAGCTACGCTTGACCGTGTAGAAATCATTAGAGATTTGCGTCAGGGAAAAATTGACGTGCTTGTTGGAATCAATCTTTTACGAGAAGGACTTGATATTCCAGAGGTTTCTCTCGTAGCTATTCTTGATGCAGATAAAGAGGGCTTCTTAAGAAACAGAAGGTCTCTTATTCAGACTATGGGTAGGGCAGCAAGAAACGCTTCTGGCCAGGTCATTATGTACGCCGACAAAATCACTGATTCCATGCGTATTGCCATTGATGAAACAAGAAGGCGTCGAGAACTTCAGGAAGCGTTTAACAAAGAGCACGGTATTGTGCCTAAAACCGTTAAGAAATCTATTACTGATATTGCAGGCTTTATTGCTGAGGCATCAGAGAACATTGATAAACGCAAGCGCAAAAATGGAGAGTTCTACACCGCTTCAGATGATGAAGACTCTTTAGAAGAGCAGCAAGAATCAATTCTTGAAATGCCTGCAGAGTTGCTTGCTGAAGAGCTACAAAATCTTCCTCGTACAGAGGTTGAAGCAATGCTGTCTGGTATGGAAGCAGAGATGGCAGAAGCATCTGCATCTATGAATTATGAGCATGCAGCAGAACTCAGAGATCAGATTGTTGCCATTAGAAGCCAACTTGAAGGCACTACCTCAGATGATGTTATCAAGAGGCTTAAAACTGGCGCTAGAAAGGGCAGTGCTCACGCAACTCGTAGGCGTTACAGAGGCAAACATTAAGCGTTGTTGTAGTGCTCTACTACAAGCTCGGCCATCCTAATGCCATCAGCTGCAGCGCTCATAATGCCGCCTGCGTAACCAGCGCCTTCTCCTACAGGCCACACACCAGGTGTATTGATACTTTGTCCTGTTTCATCGCGGGTAATTCTTACGGGAGAGCTTGATCTTGTTTCAACGCCCGTAAGAACAGCATCGGGATGAGCAAAGCCATGAAGCTTTTTGTTCATGACCGGAAGGGCTTCTCGCAAGGTTTGTAAGACGTAGGGTGGAAGACAGTCTTCAAGCGAGGTCCAGGTAACACCACGTGGATACGTTGGTTTTATTGAACGAGGTCCAGTAGAAGCTTTCTTGTTTAAGAAGTCGCCTACAAGCTGAGCAGGGGCAACATAAGCTCCGCCGCCCGCTTTAAAGGCCGCTTGCTCGCAGCTGCGTTGCAGTTCAATTCCAGCAAGTACGTCGTCTCCTGGAAGATCCTCTGGATAGACGTTAGCCAAGAGACCAGAGTTAGCGTTTTGTCCAGCGCGGTCAGACAGGCTCATACCATTTGTGACTACGCCGCCCTTCTCGCTAGCTGCAGAAACAACATAGCCACCAGGACACATACAGAACGAGAAGGCGCTTCTACCAGAGGGAAGATGAACAGAAAGCTTGTAGGGAGCCGCTCCTAGTACAGGATTGGTTGCTTCAGGGCCGTAGAGTGATTTGTTGATTTGAGACTGAAGATGCTCAATTCGCACACCCATGGCAAAGGTTTTTCTCTCCATAGAAATACCTTTGTCTTTGAGCATCACATACGTGTCTCTACTTGAGTGCCCAGTTGCAAGAATCACCGTGCGAGTCTGTATGGTTTCAGTTTGAGTTGAGCCATCTGGATTGGTCTTCTCAACCTGAATTGTAGAAAGAGAATCGTCTGAGGCTCGCTCTAGGGAGGCGAGTTTTGTCCTAAACGCAACAGTTCCGCCAGCGTCTTCAATCATTTTGACAATGTTGGTCACCACGGCGGGAAGAACATCACTTCCTACGTGGGGTTTTGCGTCCCACAAAATATTTTTCTGTGCGCCTGCTTTAACAAAAGTCTCAAGAATAAAGCGATGAGAAGCACTTTTGGTACCCGTGTTGAGCTTGCCGTCAGAGAATGTACCAGCACCACCAAGACCAAATTGGATGTTACTCTCAAGATCTAGCTGACCCGTTTGGTTATGATGCTCTACCGCTGCAGTTCTTCGTGCTGCGTCATCTCCGCGCTCAATAAGCAGGGGATTGAGGCCAGCTTTGGCAAGCGTAAGCGCACAGAACAAGCCTGCACATCCCGCTCCTACAACAACGGGACGATTCTCTGAAGGAGCAGGTTGCTTCGCTTTGGGAAGCGCAAAAGTATTTGGCTCAGCAAGCTTAATATGCTTTGCTGCAGGCCTACCTTGAATTTTGCTCAGAAGTTTTTGTTCTGCTGCTGGTCCACCTTTAAGGTTTACGTGATAGGTGAGGATAAGAACAATATCATTTCTTTTACGCGCATCAATTGAGCGTTTATGCAGCTCATATGAGGTAACTTCATCTGCAGAGACTCGGAGAGTGCGAAGGAGCGCGTCAAACCCTACCTTTGATTCTTTAGTAGGATGCTTACGAAGAGGTGCAACATGAACTTTAATGTTTGATACTTCCAGCATGTTAGTTGTCCTCTTTCAGTGACGCATGGTTTTGACCAGCGCTTTTTGCCGCAGCTAGACCGGCAACCATACCGCTTTTCCACGCCCACGAGAGGTTAAAGCCTCCACATTGAGCATCAATATCAAGTGCTTCTCCTGCAACAAACAGACCAGGAACGTCATGTGCTTCAAGAGTGATTGAGTCTACTTGATTGATGAAAATTCCACCAATACAGACCTGAGGGACAACTTTGGAAGACGTACCCGTAACGGTAAAGGCCATTTTGTGAGCTTTGGCAACAGTGGCTTCAACTGAGTCATGAGCACCCAGGTAAGCAGCAATTTGTGGGTCGAGAAGACCGTCGGTGGTGTGAGCTTCTACAGCTGCTGCAACTTCCTCTTCCGTAAGCTGAGGGAGAAGATCAATCTCAAATACGTCGCCAGGCAAGGCTGTGCGAGACAAGTTGAAAATCATGATGCCCGAGAGTCCAAATGACCTAAAAAGAAGCTCACCAGATTCCTGTTTGAGCACAGCTCCGTCTCTTAAAAGAGCTGCGTGTGCTCGAACGCGCTTTCCATCAAGGCTTGTTGGGGGCTCGGGCTTGCAGGTGAGTGCACAAAGTCCCGGTCGCAGTGAGGTGGTCTGCAAGTCAAGGCTCTCTGCAAGATTTGTGGTTGTGAGCCCGCCAGTAGCTAGGATTACTGTTGATGCGTGGACCTTGTAGGTTTTCTCGCCAGCAAAGCATTCTTGAAAGGTAACGGTGAAGCCATTGTGCTGGGGTTTTACCGAAGTTACTTCTCGCCCCAGGGCAAATTGAACACCGGCTTTTTGGGCTCGCTTGAGCAGCAATGATTGGATGGAGCTTGCTTGCCTGGTAAGAGGGTACATTCTGCCCTCGTCTTCAGTTGCCCACGCAAGACCGCTGGACCTAAAGAAAGCCAGGATGTCTGCCAGGAAAATGTCCTTATCCTTGCAAACAGCCTGGACAAACTCTGGATGAGAAAAATTTTCAAAGCTTAGATCAGCATTGGTAAAGTTACAACGACCACCACCTGTTGCCAGAATGGTTCTGCCGCTCTCCAATGCTTTTTCAAAGACAACAACGCGCTTGTTGGCGCCAAGAACTTCGGCAGCAGTGATGGCAGCGCAGAGTCCTGCTGCGCCACCACCAAGAATTGCAACATCAATGTGGTCTGGCACCAGAAATGCCTGAGCCTGCTTGATGCGCTGAGCTTGTGCTGCTTGGCGTTCTTTAACGCGCGTTGTTTGAGCCATAGTAAGAATTACCTTTTGTGTTGTGTAAGTACTGGCTTCTAGGGCTTACAGGTCAAGAACACTCTGTGTTGCGTCAGGGACAAGACCTTCAGGAAGCTCGGTGCTAAAGGTTCCCTTATCAGCAATCTGCGTAAAGGTTGCATCCATAGGAAGCTGTCCCAAAGGCTTAAGGTTAAATGCCGCTGCGGTCTCGGCAAGCTTTGATGGACCGTAAGGCTCAATACGCTCATCACAGTGAGGGCAGGTGATATATGCCATGTTCTCAATCAAACCAAGCACAGGTACATGCATCATTTCTGCCATGCGAACTGCCTTGCCCACAACCATCTGGACCAGATCTTGTGGAGAAGAAACAATTACAACGCCCTCAACAGGAAGGGACTGGAATACCGTCAGCGCAACATCGCCTGTTCCTGGAGGCATATCAATAAGCAGGTAATCCAGGTCACCCCAGTTGCACTGGCTGTAGAACTGCTGGATAGCACCAGCAACAACAGGGCCTCTCCAGAGAACAGGATCGGTCTCGTTTTGAAGCACCAGGTTAGCGCTCATAATCTTGATACCGTTTGCGTCCTCGATAGGAATAAGCTGCTCTTCAACGCCGTAAGACCGCTCATCAGAGATGCCAAACATGCGAGGAATTGAAGGTCCGGTAATATCGCCGTCAAGAATGCCAACGCGCTTACCTGCGCGAGCGAGGTTAGTAGCAAGAATGCCGGTGACAAAGGACTTACCAACACCACCCTTACCAGAAACAACACCAATAACGTGCTTCACGCTTGAGTGCTGATTAAGTTCAAAGCCCGCAGGTGGCTGTGGTTCTTTCTTTTTGCCGTGAAGTGCAGCGTCAATCTCTTTACGAAGCGCCTCGCGGTCAATATCTACGTCTGCCATATCTCTCCTTATGTAGCAGTTGTATGCAGTAACTACTTAATTCTACCCATAGAAGTTTATGGCAAACGAGATAGCTATAATCTTTTCGGCGCACTTTAGCTGAACGTAGGAGGTTCACATGATTTTCTCGTCAATTAAGAATTTATCTGAGAATGACTTTGGTCAGAAATATATGGCTTGTGCTGCAGAGTTTCTAGCAACACACAATCTGGACGAGCTACCTTTGGGCAAAACAGAAATTGATGGAGATAACGTTTTTGTGAACGTCATGGAGTTTGAGCCAGCTCTTCCTGGCGAGAAGGACTATGAGGCTCATAAGATTTACGCAGATATTCATGTGGTTATTTCTGGCACCGAAAGCATTGCTGTTGCCCCTCTTGAGCAGTGTGTTCTTAAGGGTGAGTTCAATGCTGACGCTGATTTTGGCGCCTATACCAATCCTGGGGAAGAGACGTGGGTCACTCTGCGCGCAGGTGATTTTCTGGTGACACCTCCATCAGATGCCCACAAACCAGGCTGCACGCTGGAGAAATCTGGTTCAAAGCTCAAAAAAGCTGTGATGAAGGTTCGCATTAAATAGGGAAGCGCGCTTG
>CAUTIE010000046.1:0-6094 GCA_963538475.1 uncultured Atopobiaceae bacterium | reverse complement strand
ATTTTGATTCTGCAGCGTGTTAGCGTCGGCTTTTAGGCCTGGCGCACAAAATAGCACAGCTTTGGTAGGTTCTGCTAAAGAATCGACATGTTCTTAATCAAGATAGCCAGGCAGCTAGGCGGTCACACTACCTGATATACATCTCTATGCATAAACTTCACTTAATATGCTTGAAAATGAATAGAGAAATATAAAAAATCTAACTATAGGTAAATTCCGCTTCTAAGGAACACACCTATGACAGATATTCTGCACAATTGCGGCCATATTACACATCAAATGAAGATAATCTGCACGTTTTAGCTATTTTCAGCGTCATGTATACGTCTTTTTGACAGATTATCTGACTTAGGTGTGTTTTGAACTGACTCCTATTTCTCGTGTCCAAGAAATGGGAGGCAGTTCAATTTCTGTGCGGGGGATTATCTTGTACGAGGTCATTTTTAGCAAGATATTGTCTGGACAGCTACGCGCGTTGCAAAATCACATAGCGATTAAGATTGTTATCTTTGCCATCTGCACTAAATTGCGCACAAACGTGCACGTCAGGGCCAAGGCTTGCAAGAAGCTCATCAAGCTCCTCTTGCGAGAAGTGATGACAATAGCGCCAGGTATTGGCCTTATCTTGCCAGCCAATCAGATAGTCATGCTCCTCAAGCTCTGATGCATCTATACCCAGCTCACGCAGCCCTTGAGCAGTGGTTTCTTGAGCTTTAGCAGCAAGTTTTTGGCTGTTCATAAACTGCCAAAAAGAAACGCACACAAATCCGCCAGGTTTTGTTTTCTCTAATAGAGTGCACAGAAGCTCGGTCCTCTTTTTTGCGCCAGGTACATGATGCAAAAAGCCAAACGCAACCACTAAATCACAAGCCGGAACAGTCAGACGCGAAGAAAGCGTGTTATCAAGCAGACTCTTTATCACATCTAATTCAATGAATGCCAGCTCAGAGACATGAGTGTCTGCCTCACCACTCTCTACCAGTGGCTTGCAATTATCTACAGCAAAATACTTTGCAGGGACAATCCCTGCCTCATCGCGTAAAAAGCGAGCAAAGCGCAGGTTGCCGCAACCCACATCAAGTACAGAGGGCTTCTCACCAGATAAAAGCTGAGGCATGGCATCTAGGCACTGCTGCCACCCCTGCCAAGGCATCTGTCGTGTGGCCGAGAAACTCTGCGTCTGCTGAGAGTAAAACTCAGAGGTTACGTAGCTCAGCTGCTCAGCGGTAGATGCACTGATAGATTGCGTATATGTTTTGTTTGAAGAAGTTTCCATACAGAGATTTTACGTCATCGCCTTGCTCCCAAAGGTCAGAAGCTCACCTTATTGCCTATACTGTTTGTATGGATGAACTCATTTTGGACATATTGAAGCAGCTCAGAGATGGCTCACAAGGTGCTCTTGATACGCATCAGCTTGAGATGCTCATTAACTCGTATAACAGCGGAATTGACTCCAGCGCCCATAGCACAGAGCGCGAGAAACTCATTCCTAAACGAGCAATTCTCCCCTATTTTTTGCAGGTCAAGCAGAAAAACGATGTGCTCTGGCAATCGTGGAATGTGACCTCTGAGCTGGAAGAAAGGTTTATCCGCTCTGTGCGTATGAAGCCTCGTCGCACCGCTTCTGGCGTGGCTACCATTACCGTGATTACCAGGCCGCATACCTGCTCAAGTAATTGCATTTATTGTCCGTGTGATCTGCGTATGCCTAAGAGCTATCTTGCTAACGAGCCTGCCTGTCAGCGCGCTGAACTAACGTTTTTTGATCCATACGTGCAGGTTGCAGCTCGTCTTCAAGCGCTCCATCAGATGGGCCACTCAACCGACAAAGTAGAGCTCATAGTGCTCGGTGGCACCTGGAGCGATTATCCAGAGAGCTACCAGTACTGGTTTATCAAGGAGCTTTTCCGTGCGCTCAACGAGTGGCCCAACGCTCCTAGCCACATTCAGGAGCGCCTTGATTGGTACACCTCGTTTGGCTTACAAAACTCTGATGAAGCTCTTTCTTCTTTTGTTGCCAAACAGCAAGCGGCAGTCTTTGAAGATGCTGCCACATATAACCAGGCTTTTCATAAGCTCTACGACACCAGTCAGCCTCACCAAAGCGCATGGTCTAAGATGCAGAGCACGTATGATGAACTGGTAGAGCAGCAACACGTTAATGAGACAGCCGCTGCACGTGTGGTTGGCCTTGTAATTGAGACCAGACCCGATACCATCACGCCAGATAACCTGCGCATGTTTAGGCAGCTTGGATGCACCAAAATTCAAATTGGTATTCAAAGTACGCGTCAAGAAATACTTGATGCAAACAAACGCCAGATGTCGGCCGCGCAGATTAAGCGAGCTTTCTCGCTCATCCGTTTGTACGGATTTAAAATCCATTCTCATCTGATGGTTAATCTTCTTGGGGCAACACCAGAGGCAGATAAACAGGACTTCAAGACGTTTGTTACAGATCCAGGTTTTCTCCCTGACGAGATCAAGCTCTACCCCTGTGCGCTGGTGGCCGGAACACAGCTGGTGCAGAAGTATCGCGAAGGTGCGTGGCAACCATATGCCAAAGATGAGCTAGTAGACGTACTTGTTCAAGACGTACTTACCACGCCTCCATACGTGCGCATTTCTCGCATGATCAGAGACATTAGTGCCACCGATATTCTGGTGGGAAACAAACATACCAACCTTCGTCAGATGGTTGAGCAGGAACTTACCTCTGAAGATGTTGCAAGCCGCGTGCAGGAGATTCGCTTTAGAGAGATTAACCAGCAGCAGGTGCGCGCCGCAGAACTTACGCTGCAAGACTTTGTGTACACTACCGCAGTCAGTGACGAGCACTTCCTGCAGTGGGTAACTACTGACAATAAAATCGCAGGTTTCTGTAGGCTTTCACTTCCCCACTGGGATAAACTGACCGCAAGCGCATGTGATGTTACCGCCAATGAGCTGCTGGTACAGCCAGGTCAGGCCATGATCAGAGAGCTCCACGTGTACGGACAGGCGCTTTCGCTAGGCTCAGAAGGAATGTCTGCTCAGCACCAAGGCTTGGGCCAAAAGCTTCTCGCCAAAGCCTCCTCTATTGCAGCTGAGGCGGGTTATACTAGCCTTAACGTTATCAGCTCAATTGGAACGCGAGCCTACTATCGCGCACAGGGCTTTACCGATGCAGGTCTCTACCAGCAAAAAGCTCTGTAAAGGTAACGTGGCCTTGCGCCTCTAAACAAGCTTCATGCGCTTACTTCATACATCGCAAAAAAATGCCGAGAAGACCGTTGATCTTCTCGGCATATTCATTAGCGTCTCCCTCTCCTTGACGCGAATGGATCTTAAGGAATCAGCGACAAAATCTGAGAGAGGTTCTTCTTGCCGAAGTCGACCTTCTGACCGTCGTTGATAACCAAGCAAGGGACACTCATGACGTCGTAAGTGTCTTTGAGCTCCTTGAAGTGGTTGATGTCGTAGACATCGCAGGTAACCTGAGGATTGTCTGCAGCAATGCGCTGAGCAGCCACAACAACATCTGGGCACATGGTGCAAGAGAGTCCCACCAAGACCTGAAGATGCGTCTTTGACTCAATAGCGGCAATAGATGCCTTATCCTCGTCACTGATAGGCTGACCAGGACCTGCAGCGTTGTAGAGTCCCAGTACAAATGAAGTAAACTCATGGCCGCCAGGAACACCGTGGAACGCAAGGCCTGTTGGTGTGCCATCTTCTGCGCAAACACGAACAACGGGAAGGTTCTTCTCGCCCGTGTCTGAAACCGTCTGAACGCTCAGCTTATCAGTCATGGAAGAAAGCTCCTCCATGTACGCAACAAGCTCCTCAGAAACAGGTCTCTGATCAAGCTCAAGCTGAAGCACAAGCGGACGTGCCATGCGCTCAAAGACAGCGTTAAGCTGCCCCTTCATGTCGTCAGTGAAGAGCTCTCCGGAGTCAGAGACGGTCTTGGCCGCTGGAGCCTCAGGGGCTTCCTTTTTAGACGAGATGCGCGTAACGTTCATCTGCGGAACCAGGCCGGTCTTTTCTTGAGCACGCTTGATGTAGCGCTCCATCTCGGTAGCAGTGGTTGCTGCCTGACCGATAGCCGTTGCAACCTGACGTAGTGGCTTCTGGCACACATCACCTGCACCAAAGAGGCCCTCACAGGTTGTTTCCTGGTGCTCATTGGTAATCAGATAACCGTAATCATCAGTCTGTGCCAGCTCTTTTACCAGGTCAGTCTCTGGTGCATAGCCCGCAAAGACAAACACGCCAATGGAATCGCCATCTTCTGGCGCAAACGTGGTCTTCTCGCCCGTCTTGAGATTCTTGTACGTAATAGATCTAAGTGCGGAATCTCCGGCAACGGATTCAACCTGCGTGTTGTAGAGAACCGTAATGTTTGGATTAGTGCGAGCAGCCTCAGACGATGCAGGAGCGCAGGTAAACGCCTCCTCACGCACAAGAACGGTGACGTGCTTTGCGTACTTAGTCAAAAACACGCTTTCCTCAGCGGCTGCAAAGCCTCCACCAATGACAAAGACTTCCTTGCCGGTGAAGAACTCGCCGTCGCAGGTAGCGCAGTACGCAACGCCGTGGCCCTGGTAGTCCTCTTCTCCCACAAAGCCAATATGGCGTGGATGAGCGCCAGTGGCGAGAAGAACGGAGAGGCAGGGACGTTCACCCTTGGTGGTGTGAACTACCTTAACGTCTCCAGACATGTCCAGATCAGTGACTTCTGCGAGCAAAAACTCTGCGCCAAAAGCTTCAGCCTGCTTGCGCATGGTTTCTGAAAGCTCAGACCCACTAGTAGAGAAAACTCCCGGGTAATTAACGACCTCATTAGTGATAGTGATCTGTCCGCCAAAATGGTCCTTCTCGACAACCAGAACGCGGTAGCGAGCGCGGGCCAGATAGAGGGCGGCGGTGAGCCCTGCAGGCCCACCGCCGATAATCACCGCGTCGTAGAGGTCTTTGACGTCGGTCATTGTAAGCTCCCTAGATCTTAGAGCTGACCAACAAGGTCAAGGCTTGGCTTCAGGGTCTCAGCGCCTGGCTGCCACTTAGCTGGGCAAACCTGGTCACCGTGCTCTGCAACAAACTGTGCAGCCTGGAGAAGGCGGAGAAGCTCCTCAGCGTTACGACCAATACCACCAGCGGTAACAAGCTCAACCTGAATGACACCCTCTGGGTCAACGATGAAGGCACCGCGCTCAGCAAGGCCAGCGTCCTCAATAAGAACCTCAAAGTTCCTTGCAAGAACGTGAGCTGGGTCTGCGAGCATTGGGTAGGTTACCTTAGAGATACGCTCGGACTCCTCGTGCCATGCCTTGTGGACAAACTCGGTATCGCAGGAAACAGAGTAAACCTCTGCACCAGCAGCCTGGAACTTGTCATAGTTGTTTGCAAGATCCTCAAGCTCGGTTGGGCAAACGAAGGTGAAGTCAGCTGGATAGAAGAAGAACAGGCTCCACTTGCCCAGTGTGGACTCCTTGCTTACCTCAGTGATGTCACCGTTGTGGAATGCGTTTACCTTAAAATCACCAATTTCCTTACCAATAAGAGACATAGTCAGTTCCTTTCTGTAAGTAAAACAACTTATAAAACGTGCTACTTAGAAGTTTACTCTCTTTAACTCTTTTGTCAATAACAATAATGATTACTATTTATAAAGTTAAAAAGAAACAGGCCAGATTACTCTGGCCTGTGAACAGTTGGTGGGCGTTATAAGATTTGAACTTATGACCTCTTCCGTGTCAGGGAAGCGCTCGTCCCCCTGAGCTAAACGCCCGAATATGTTTGCTGCTGGGGATGCAGCAAGGGATATATTACGAGAAACCCGCCCCTCTTGCAACCGTCAAACTCAACTTTTTTAGAAATTTGCAAAAGATCGGTTCGGTAATACATTGCTGACAATTTAAAACCGTAGACATTGAAATGAATGACTGCTTTTAAACCTGTACGTCTTCTGAACCTCAATTAGCAAAAAATATTAAAAAATAGGCAACTGGATTGTAAAAGCATACGGTCAGAAGTATTATGGCAAGTCGTTCGATTGAGGGAGAAACTTATGAACTTTCTGGAATATAACAAAGACGAGAAGCTAAGC
>CAUTIE010000045.1:0-6454 GCA_963538475.1 uncultured Atopobiaceae bacterium | reverse complement strand
ATCTGAATAAGCTTCTCAATCTCCTGCGGCGTAAGAACTGCCGTAGGCTCATCAAGAATCAACGTATCAGCACCGCGATACAGGGCCTTTAAGATCTCAACGCGCTGCTGCATACCAACAGAAATGTCTTCAATCTTGGCGTCAGGGTCTACGTCAAAGCCGTATTCCTCAACAATCTCCAGGACCTTCTCGCGAGCTCGCTTTGGATCAAGGACGCCACCGCCTTTGGTGACCTCATTACCCAAAACAATATTTTCTGTAACAGTAAAGTTCTCGACCAACATAAAGTGCTGGTGAACCATACCAATACCGTGAGCGATAGCATCGGTTGGGCCAGATATGGATACACGCTCTCCGTTGAGGTAAACCTCGCCCTCATCAGCAGAATACAGGCCATACAGTACGTTCATAAGCGTACTTTTACCTGCGCCGTTCTCTCCTAAAATGGCGTGGACAGTTTGCTTGCGCACGTTAAGGTCTACGGCGTCAAGAGCTTTAAACGATCCAAAAACTTTGGTAATGCCATGCATCTGAACAGCGTAATCCGAACTGACTTCCACGAGCCACCTCCTTTACACACTTGCTAGAGGTGAGGAGTGCCAAAAAGCACCCCTCACCAGCAAATCCAAACTCATCAACCTTTTGGGCCCGTCAGACGGCAAAACCATCTGACGAGAAACCCTAAGGCTTAGATACTAAGCCAGAACTTAGCTCAAAGACTTGACGTATTTGTCCAACTCATCCTTGTTTGTAGGAGGAACAACGGAACCAGCCTTGATCTTGTCGAGAAGGTCAGTAGCTGCCTTGTAGGTGTCCTCACCCATGAGGTGGTGCTCCTCAGAAATTCCAACGGCGTCCTCGGAAGCGCCCAGAGAAATGGTGGTGCCACCCTTCTGGCCGTCCTTCAAGATCTTCTCGGAAATCTCAACGATAGCAACGTTGACGCGCTTAAGAGCGGAGGTCAGAACGTTCTCTGGAGCAAGATATGCCTGGTCACGGTCAACGCCAATTGCAAGCTTGTTTGCGTCCTTAGCTGCCTCAATAACGCCAGTTCCTACGCCACCAGCAGCGTGGAAGACAACATCGCAACCATCGGAGTACATGGAGTTAGCAATTGCCTTGCCCTTTGCAGCATCGGAGAAGGACTCTGCGTACTGTGCAGAAATCTCAACGTTGGTACCCTTCTCCTTATTTGCATAAGCAACGCCACCGCGGTAACCGTACTCAAACTGGTCGATAAGTGCGGAAGAAATGCCACCAACAAAGCCAACCTTACCAGTCTTTGTGGTACGAGCGGCAATGTAGCCAACAACAAAAGAAGGCTCCTGAGCGCGGAACATAACGCCGGTGAAGTTGGCAACCTGAGACTCGTTGCCGTTGTCGATAATGGCAAACTGGGTGTTTGGATTGTCCTTAGCAGCCTTAAGGGTTGCGTCTGCCATAGCAAAGCCAACACCCCAAACAAGGTCGGACTCAGCGTCAACAGCCTTATCAAGGTTGGTTGCGTAATCGGAATCCTGCTTGGACTCAAGGTAGCTGACATCCCAGCCGTTCTTGTCCTTGAGCTCGGTCATGCCCTCCCAAGCGGACTGGTTAAAGGACTGGTCGTTAACACCACCAGTATCGGTAACCATGGTGAGCTTCTTTTTCTTCTCACCTGATGCCTTCTGGCCGCCGTCGTCCTTCTTCTGGTTGCAGCCTGCAAGACTTGCGAGTGCTGCAAGTGCGCCAGCGCCAGTTGCGCCAGTCACAAAACTACGACGAGAAACGTTCTTGTTCATTCCGTGCTCTCCTTACCTCATGTGGCGGGAACGTCCAGCTTTTGTGCTGGATCTTTATGAGAAGTTGACCAAACTTCCCTAACTTAAGCGGAAAATCCGCATGGTTCCAAAACAAACAGCAATGGTAAGCTGCTGACCTGTGATGCTTTGTGCAACAAGCGCTTTAAGCAACAACAGAAAGAGCAACCTCCATCATCTGTGTGAAGCTAGTCTGACGCTCCTCAGCAGTAAGTGCTTCTCCTGTAAGAGGCAGGTCAGAGATAGTTAGCAGCGTAAGCGCATGCTTATGAGCGTGCATGGCGTTGAGATACAGGGCTGCCGACTCCATCTCAACGGCAAGAACATCCATGCTTGCCCATTTTGGAAGCGAGTTGTCTACGGTATAGAACACGTCGCTTGCCAGGATATTACCAACGCGAACGGGATAACCCAGCTTCTCTGCACCAGCAACAGCCTTGCTCAGCAGGCCAAAGTCTGCAGTAGGTGCAATAGTTCCAGGCGTTCCGTACTGTGATGGATAATTTGAATCAGTGCTGGAAGACATGCCAATAACAATGTCTCTGAGCTTTACCTCAGGAGCAAGGCCGCCAGCGCTACCAATACGGAGAATGTTATCAACTCCATAGAAATTAAAGAGCTCGTAAGAATAAATACCAATGGAAGGCATACCCATACCAGAACCCATAACGGAGACGGGCTGTCCCTTGTAGGTACCGGTATAGCCAAACATATTGCGAACGGTGTTGAACTGCTCAACGTTCTCCAGGTACGTGTCAGCAAGAAGCTTTGCGCGTAGAGGGTCGCCTGGCATGAGGACAGTTTTAGCAATCTGGCCCTCAACAGCAGCGTTATGAGGAGTTGGGGTAGTAGCCATTAGTTCTCCTTAAGAATCTCTGACAGGTGAGAAGTACCAACACCAAGTTGCTCAACGCCAAAATAATCAAGGATTGTCTCAGCCATGTCGGCAAATGTAGTGGTTGTACCAAGGTTGGTGTTTGGCTTGACCTTTGGACCCGTGATAAGCAGTGGCACGTACTCACGAGAGTGGTCAGTAGATGGTGTTACAGGATCACAGCCATGATCTGCAGTAATAATGAACAGGTCATCCTCACGAAGGCCCTCAATAATCTGAGGAATGCGCTCGTCAAAGTAAGAAAGAGCGTTGGAGTATCCCACAGGGTCGTTGCGGTGACCGTAAATCATGTCGGTATCAACAAGATTAGTGAAGCACAGACCGTTGAAGTCTTTGCTAGTAGCCTCAATAGTTTTCTGAATTCCGTCTGCGTTGCAGGTAGTAAACTCAAACTCAGTCATGCCACGGTGAGCAAAGATGTCATAAATCTTGCCAATAGAAAGAACGTCAAAACCGTTCTCTTTAAGGCGATCAAGCATAGTTGGGCCCGTTGGCTCAAGCGAGAAGTCATGACGGCGAGAAGTACGCTGGTATGGCCACTCTCCCTCAAAAGGACGAGCAATAACGCGAGCAACACCGTGCTCACCCTGCAGAATCTCACGCGCAATACGGCAATACTCATAGAGTTTCTCGGGGCTTACCACGTCCTCATGAGCAGCAATCTGGAAAACAGAATCTGCTGAGGTATAGACAATCAGAGCACCAGTCTCTACGTGCTCTTTACCAAAGTCTCTAATAACATCAGTTCCGGAGTAAGGCTTATTGCAGAGAACCTTACGGCCCGTCTTCTGCTCAAACTCCTCAATGACCTCCTGTGGAAAACCATCAGGATAGGTTGGGAACTTCTTTGGAGAAATGACGCCTGCCATCTCCCAGTGACCAACCGTAGTGTCTTTACCAGCGGATTTCTCCTGCATGCGAGCATATGCGCCCTCAGGAGACTCAATTGGCTTCAAATCAACGTCATAAACGGTATCAAGTGCTCCATCAATATTAAGAAGGCCCAACTTTGTCATATTTGGGATATTAAGAACGCCACTTGTTGCGCAGGCACAAAGGGTATTGCTACCCTCGTCTCCGTATGCCGCCGCATCAGGCTCTTCGCCGATGCCAAAACTATCAAGAACAACTACAAAAACACGTTTAGGCATACTACCTCCTAAAACGCCCGAAACAAGCATTTGCGCACGATACATACGCAAGCTAACTTATGTGGACGAGTCATTACTATTCATTAAATATATTATTACAGTTGCATAACACCGACGCCCAATTTAGAGAGATTTTCACGATACAACCGTTTGCAGATACTAAAATTCTGTAAACGGTACGCAGCAAATGCTTAGAAAAATCGGGCAGGTAGAACAAGCGTGGCGAGAAAATCTTTGAGCTCACCAGGGAAAAATTTAATGAATTCATTCTTTACAGACTCTAGCTGCTGTCTTATCGTTGTCCAAAGCAAGATTTAAGCACTAGCTTAAATAGGATAAGCACCTGTTTAGAAGTTTTATATAAGCACCTGTTTAGTCGGATTCTTTTTTTGCTGCTAGGAGGCCTGATGCTCACTAATAGAGAACAGATGATTTTCAACTGGATTAAAGAGCAGCCTTCCATTACTCAGAAGGAAATTGCAGAGCGTGCAGGTATCTCACGTTCTTCTGTTTCGGTTCACATCTCCAATCTTACCGCAAAGGGCGCAATTCTTGGCCGTCGCTATATTTTGAGCGAGCGTCCCTACGTCATTGTTATTGGCGCTGCTAACATGGACATTGCTGGTCGCCCAGACTCTTCCCTTGTAGCAGGAGACTCCAACCCTGGTAAAGTCACCATGTCCTTTGGTGGTGTGGGCAGAAATATTGCACACAACCTGGCCCTTCTCGACGGTGACGTTCGTCTGCTCACTGCTTTTGGCGAAGACTATCGTGCGCGCGAGCTCAAAGAGGGTTGCCTAGACTGCGGCATTGACATCGACGCATCTATTACCGTGCCAGGCGCTTCCACTTCCACCTACCTCTTCATCATGGATGAGCAAGGTGAAATGCAGGAAGCTATTAATGACATGCAGATTTACGAGTATGTCACCCCTGAGCGCATTGAAGAGCGCCTAGATATTATCCAGCATGCTGCGGCCTGTGTAATTGACACCAATTTACCTCAGCAAACAATTGAGTTTATTGCCAAAAATGTGACTTGCCCTATCTTCTGCGACCCCGTTTCTTCTATCAAAGCGCAAAAGCTTAAGAAGGTTCTGGGAAAAATTCACACGCTCAAACCCAATCACCTTGAGGCTGAAGCACTTTCAGGCATTAAGATTACTGACAACGCCTCCCTTGAAGCCGCAGCTCATGAGCTACTTGCAACAGGTCTCAAACGTGTATTTATCTCTCTTGGCGAGAAAGGCCTTTTTTGCGCTGATCACGAGAAGACCATCCTCTTGCCGCTACTCCCTGCAAAGCTAGTCAACATGACGGGTGCGGGAGATGCCATAATGGCAGGAGTTACCTGGGCATATACTCAAGGCATGACACTTGAGCAGACCGGCCTGGTAGGTTTGGCTGCTTCCACCATGGCCGTTGAAGGTGAGAATACTATCAACGAACAACTCAACGTTGAAGAGGTTATCAAGCGCGCAGGTATTTAGCGCATCTACACGGCACTACTTTCGGTTCCATTAGTCGTTTACGATTGGAGTATATATGTCTAACCTGAAGGATTTTCTCGTTGTATCTGACGAGGTCAAAGAGGCTCTTGAGCAGAACAAGCCTGTTGTAGCTCTGGAGTCCACCATCATTTCTCACGGTATGCCTTACCCACAGAACGTCGAGACCGCTCTGAAGGTTGAGCAGATTATCCGCGACAACGGTGCAATTCCTGCAACTATCGCAATTATTAACGGCCAGATGCGTGCCGGCCTTTCCGCTGACGAGATTGACTACCTGGGCAAGAAGGGTCGCGAGGTTGCTAAGGTAAGCCGCCGCGACCTCCCTGTTATCATCGCGGAGAAGAAGGACGGCGCAACTACCGTCACTACTACCATGATGATTGCTCACATGGCAGGCATCGACGTCTTTGCAACCGGCGGCATTGGTGGCGTTCACCGTGGCGCTGAGACCACCATGGACATCTCCGCTGACCTCGAGGAGCTTGCACAGACACCTGTTATGGTCATTTGCGCTGGCGCAAAGTCCATTCTTGACCTTGGCCTTACCCTTGAGTACCTGGAGACCAAGGGCGTCCCAGTACTTGGTTACCAGACCGAGGAGCTTCCTGCGTTCTACACCCGCAAGAGCGGCTTTAGCGTTGACTACCGCGTTGACTCCCCTGCTGAGCTGGCAGAGATCTTTACTACCCAGCAGCAGATTGGCATGAACAGCGGCCTTCTGGTCACCAACCCAATTCCTGAGCAGTATGCAATGGATAAGGACACCATCGACGCAGCTATCGAGAAGGCCCTTGCAGAGGCAGAGGCTAACGGCATCCACGGCAAAGAGTCCACACCATTCCTGCTTGCAAAGGTTGCTGAGATTACTGGCAACAACTCCCTTGAGTCCAACATTCAGCTGGTCTTCAACAACGTTGCTCTTGGCGCAAAGGTTGCTGCTGAGGTCTGCAACCGCAAGTAAGTGCGCGTACGCGCTGCGTAAGCACCACGTAAGTACACGTGCGAACGCCGCGTAAGCATCGCATTTCTTTTGGCCCCTACGTCGTTTTAACTGCCTCCCATTTCTTATGTCCAAGAAATGGGAGGCAGTTCATATGC
>CAUTIE010000044.1:0-7427 GCA_963538475.1 uncultured Atopobiaceae bacterium | reverse complement strand
ACCAAGTTCTTCTCGCCAGAAGAGCTTGAGGCACTACGTGCAGAGATGTCTGCTGAGGCAGGGGACTTGATTCTTTTTGCTGTGGGCGGTCGCCTGGAGACAGATGAGATTCTTGGTGGTATGCGCCTGCATATGGCAAAGGTTCTGGATGTACCACGAGAAGGTCATGATTTCCTCTGGGTTGTTAACTTCCCATTGTTCCACTGGGATGAAGAGACTCAGTCTTACGCGTCTGAGCACCAGCCCTTTACGCTGCCTCGTGAGGATGAGCTTGACCTTCTGGACACTGATCCTCTGGCTATGGGTTCGTATACCTACGACTTTGTTATGGACGGCTTCGAGGCTGGTGGCGGCGGAATGCGTATCCACAACGCTGAGCTGCAGCTTAAGATTCTGGAGAAACTCGGCTTTACTGAAGAGCGCGCAAAGGCCCAGTTTGGCTTCTTGATGGAGGCTCTGACGTTTGGCGCACCTCCAATGGGCGGCTTTGCGCTTGGTCTTGACCGCGTGTGCATGCTGCTTGCAGGCGCTGATTCTATCCGTGATGTCATGGCATTCCCAAAGACTACTTCTGGTTCTGACCTGATGTCTAGCGCTCCTTCTCCTGTTTCTAATGAGCAGCTCAAGGAGGTTTCGCTTCAAACGCTTCCAAAAGAGGCATAAGCAAACCAAGCAACGCAAGACAGTAAGGTACATGGTGTTTTAGAAATGAACGATGTTTCTGTAGAAGAAAAAGCTCCATCTGCTCGCGCTGAGTTAAAGGTAATCTTGGACCATTTTGGCGCGTACAAAAAGGATTTTGTTATGTCGGGACTCTGCGTGTTTGCAGAGTCCCTACTCGAATTAGTGATTCCTGTACTCATGGCCCAAATTGTTGACCAGGGTATTTTGCAAGGCAACCTTCAGACTGTTTTTGTAAACGGCACCGTTATGGTTGTCTTTGCTCTTCTCGCCATGTTTGCTGGTATTGGCTATGCACGCTACTCAGCAAAAGCAGCCATGGGACTAGGCGCTCAACTCAGACAAGATGAGTATCGTCGTATGGAAGAGTTTGCTTTTGCAAATCTTGATAAATACGATTCATCCTCTCTGGTCACACGACTGACGTCAGACGTCACCATTATTCAGAACGCCTTTGCAATGGGTACTCGTCCGTTTATGCGTGGACCAATTATGCTGGTCATGGGCTTGGTTATGGCATTTATTATGAGTCCAGAGCTGGCGGTAGTGTATTTTGCCGTGCTGCCCGTTTTGGCTATTGCACTCTTCTTTATTGTGAGGCGCGTTGGTCCTTTGTACCGCGTTATGCAAGGCGCAATGGATAAGCTTAACGAGGCACTGCAGGAAGACTTTGCTGCGGTGCGAGCGATTAAGGCGTATGTCCGAGAAGGATATGTCTCTGAGCGCTTTGAAAAAGTTAATACCCAGTATGCGCAGACTGCTACAAAGACCTTTGGAACGTCCGTCTTAAACCTACCTATTTTCCAGGCTTCAATGTATGTCACTAATGTGGCTATTCTTTGGTTTGGTGGCCAGATGATTATGGCTGGCAGACTGGGTGTTGGTGAGCTTACGGGCTTCATGAGTTACGTACTGCTTATCATGAACTCTCTTATGATGATTTCTGGCGTGTTCTTGCTTACTGCTCGTGCCATTACCAGCGTGCGTCGAATCGGAGAGATTCTTTCCGAGGAGCCTGCTATTGAGTCTCCAGAGCACGATTTGACTGACGTTAAGAATGGTGCAGTACGCTTTGAAAATGTGTCTTTCAAGTACAGCCAGAGCGCTGAAGAGGACGTCCTTGAAGATATTAATCTCTCGTTTGCGGCAGGCTCTACCGTTGGCATTCTCGGTGGCACCGGCTCCGGAAAAACCACTCTTATCCAGCTGATTGCGCGCTTGTACGATGCAACTGAAGGCACCGTGTTTGTTGGCGAGAATGACGTCCGCTCGTACAATCTTGTTTCACTTCGTGATGCAGTGTCTGTTGTCCTTCAGAAAAATGTGCTGTTCAGCGGTACCGTCCGCGACAACCTGCTCTGGGGAGATCCTAACGCTACTGACGAGGACCTGCTTCACGCCTGCTCTATTGCATGTGTTGATGAGTTTCTTGACAGGATTGGTGGCTTGGACGGAGACCTTGGTCAGGGTGGCGTCAATGTTTCTGGTGGTCAGAAGCAGCGCCTTTGTATTGCGCGTGCGCTTTTGAAGAAGCCAAAAATTATCATTTTTGATGACTCTACCAGTGCAGTTGATACAGCAACCGACGCAAAGATTCGCGCAGGCTTAGCTGAGCTTGCTGACATGACTAAGATCATCATTGCTCAGCGTGTGAACTCGGTTATGGACTCAGATCAGATTGTCGTTCTTGATAACGGTAGGGTCCATATGACCGGCACTCACACAGAACTTCTCGCTAAGAGCCCTATCTATAGAGAACTGTATGAGTCCCAGATTGGTGGTAGTCAATCAGACATTGATGCTGCTGGTAAGGAGGTGTCACATGGCTAATCGCGCAGGAGGAGCACGTCCTCAAAACATCGGACATACCATTAGAGTGTTTGTCTCGTATTTAGGTCATGCTAAGAAGCGCCTTATGTTGGTGGCACTTCTTGTTTCTATCAGTGGTTTAGCAGCGCTCCTTGGTACCTACATGATTAAGCCTGTTGTTGCAGCAGTGGGCAGGGGAGACGTAAACGCATTTACCAGCCTCGTTGTATTTACAGCGGTTGTGTATGCAATTGGTGCTCTTACCAGTGTTGGTTACACACAAATTATGGTTCGCGCTGCCCAGAGGATTGTTTTTGACATCAGACGAGACCTTTTTGAGCACATTGAATCGCTGCCCCTAAGATTCTTTGACCAGCGTACCCGCGGCGACATTATGAGCTTCTTTACAAATGACGTGGATACCATCTCGGAAGCGCTCAACAACAGCTTTGCCAACCTTGTTCTGGCGTTTATTCAAATGGTTGGTACGCTTGTGCTGCTCATTGTCCTTAACTGGCAGCTGACACTGATTACTCTTCTTTTCGACGTTTTGATTGTGGTTTATGCACGCTATGCAAGTAAGCGCTCTGCCAAGCATTACTCAGTGCAGCAAAAGAGCCTTGGTGTTCTTAACGGTTTTGCAGAAGAAACTATTTCTGGCCTTAAAGTGGTTAAAGTTTTTAATCACGAGGATGCCAACTTTGCTGATTTTTTAAAGGTCAATGAGGAGTTACGGCACTCTGGAACAAGTGCTCAGGGTTATGCGGCAACTATGGTTCCTATCACGGTTTCATTGACGTATATCAATTACGCTGTGGTTACCGTGGTTGGCGCACTGCTTGCGGTAAACGGACACGCAGATGTTGCAAGCCTTGCGTCCTACCTGGTCTTTGTTCGCCAGGCAGCCATGCCGTTCAACCAGTTCACGCAGCTCTCCAACTTCCTGCTTACCGCTCTTGCCGGTGCCGAGCGCATCTTTGCGGTTATGGAGATGACTCCTGAGGTTGATGAGGGCAAGGTTGACCTGGTTCGCGTTAGTGGCTACGAGTCAGGAGAAGAGTCCTGGGCATGGGTCACACCGTCTGGCGAGAAAACCCCTCTTGCTGGAGACGTCCGCTTTGATGACGTTACCTTTGGATACGACGATGATCAGACGGTTCTTGCAAACCTCACCCTGTTTGCAAAACCTGGCCAGAAGATTGCATTTGTTGGCTCAACTGGTGCTGGTAAAACAACCATTACCAACCTCATTAACCGCTTCTACGATGTTCGCAGTGGAACCATCACCTACGATGGCATCCCAATCAACGATATCAAAAAATCCGCACTACGATCCTCTCTTGGCATTGTTTTGCAGGATACGCATCTGTTTACAGGCACCATTGCGGACAATATTCGTTTTGGTAAGTTAGACGCCACTGATGACGAGGTTATTGCTGCAGCAAAAATCGCAAACGCAGATAAGTTTATCCGTCGAATGCCACGTGGCTACAACACCGTGCTTACCTCAGACGGCGCTAACCTTTCCCAAGGTCAACGACAACTTCTGGCAATTGCGCGTGCTGCTATTGCCGATCCTCCTGTACTTATTCTGGACGAGGCAACTTCCAGTATTGATACGCGTACCGAGGCACTTATCGAGAAGGGCATGGATGCCCTTATGGCGGGTCGTACCGTCTTTGTGATTGCTCACAGACTGTCTACGGTTCGTAACTCTGATGCCATCATGGTTCTGGAGCACGGTCGTATTATTGAGCGTGGTACTCACGATGAGCTTATTGCTAAACGTGGAGAGTATTATCAACTGTATACGGGATCGCGCGAGCTGGAGTAGGGGCATTTTATGTTTGAAGCGTTAGCTGTGGCTCTTGGTGGAGCACTGGGCAGTTTAGGTCGCTGGCAGTTGGGAGTCCTCTTTAAACAGTGGATTCCTAACCTGCCAGTTGGTACGTTTGCTGCAAATGTTGTTGCAGGTTTGATTATTGGCTTTGTAACAGGGCTTGATCTTGCAAGTCCACTTCAGCCACAGGTAAAGCTATTCTTAGCCGTGGGTCTTTGCGGAGGACTTTCGACTTTCTCGACCTTCTCAAATGAAACCCTTACCTTTATTCAAGCAGGTAATTGGACTGCTGCGGGTGTGAACATTGCAGTTAATGTTATAACGTGCCTGGTTGCTGTGTTTATTGGATTGAAGTTATCGGCTATTGTGTCGTAAAACAATCAATTCAAACGTCTAAATTAAAAGCTAGATATCCTTCTTTTGGATACCTAGCTTTTTAATTTGCTTTTTAAATACCGCCGTTGCGCTTTATTTTGTCATCTTTGGCAGCGCAAAGAGTACGATTCCCATGGTAACAAGAGGAATACAAGCTACGCACACAAGCACAAAGAGTGCATTTTGAGCCCCTGTAAGGGTGCTCGTAGCTAAGTCTGTAGCCCCAAGCTGAGAAGCCGCTACAACACCAGAAATAACGCTGGTTCCCATAGCACCAAAGAGCTGCTGCATTGTATTAATAACAGCATTTCCATCTGCTTTGCGGTCTTCTGGAAGATGTCCCAAGGCTACCGTAAAATTGTTTCCCATCTGAAGTGCCTGACCAATGGCGAAGATGGCAAAAATATACGTGATCATTTCTACGGTAAGTACGTGAACAAAGAGCAGCAAAAGGAGCATGCTGGTAAGACAGCAAAGAATGCCTGTAACAATAGGTTTTTTAGCTCCTAGTTTGTCTAAAATCTGACCAGAAATTGGTGCCATGACTGCGCCAATAGCACATCCTGGCAGCATTTGAGCTCCTGCTGCGGTAGCGCCTGCACCTAGTACTAGCTGGGAGAAGTTAGGCAGAAGATATGACTGACCAAGAATAATAAATTGCAGAGCAACAATAGCAAAGAGCGAGAGCACAAAGCCCTTCTCGCTAAATACCTCAAGGTTAATGATAGGAATTTTTGGAGATGCTTCAGATGGCTCCTGGTGTTTAAAGGAGTTCTCGTGACGTACAAAGAGCGTAAGTGAGCCCACAAAAATCATAATTGCGAGCAAAACAGGAATACTAAACAGGCCAAACGCGCTGGACTCGTCAATAACAAAGATGAGTGCAATAAAACTTATGGTAAGAAGTAGCCAGCCAAAGACATCAAAAGAAATCACTTCAGTCTCATGGCTCTGTTGGATTGAACTAATTCCCAGTACAAATGCCACAATCAAGAAGGGGAGAAGACCGGCAAAAATCATTCGCCAGCCAAGATGTTCTGCAATCCAGCCACCAGCCGAAGGTCCTACTGCAGGCGCAACGGCAGTAACAAGCATGCCAATGCCCATCATGACGCCCATGTTTTTAAGTGGGGCTTGCTCGGTGATGATGTTGAACATCAGTGGTAACGCTAGACCGGTGCCAATGCCTTCTAAAATACGGCCAAGCAGCAATAACATAAACGTTGGAGCAGCAAATCCGCAGAGAATGCCACTGATATAGAAGATCATGGCCACGGTAAAGATACTTTTAGTTTTGAATCGTCTGTTTAAATACGACGACATAGGCATGATAATGGCAAGAATCAAAAGGTACGAGGTGGTCATCCATTGTACCGTTGAGGTGCCAATAGAGAATTCCTCCATTAACGTTGGAAACGTCACGTTCATGGCGGTTTCTACGACAACTCCCGAGAAGGACATAATTCCTGTTGCAATTACAGAAAGAACAAGTTTTGCGTTGAGCTCTCTTTTATACATACAATCCCTTCTTTTCTCGGCGGTACATCGTAACACTATTCAATGTGGGTTTTATTACTGCGGGCACACTCATTATGGTTCTGTAGGTAGATTACGTAGTCAAAACTTATAGAAAAACGGGGTGGTTTTAAACCACCCCGTTCTGCTTAGCAATATTGCGTGTTGGCAAACAGCTTATTTAGCTTTGCCCTGGTTAGCAACAGCGTTAATCTTTGCCTCGATGACAGCTGGATCGCCAATATAGTGCTTGTCAACAATGTTCCAGTCCTTGTCAAAGGTGTATGCGCAAGGAATGCCAGTTGGGATGTTGACCTCAAGAATCTCTTCTGGAGTGAGGTGCTCAAACTGCATAACAAGAGCGCGAAGGCTGTTGCCGTGTGCAGCAATAAGAACACGCTTACCTGCCTCAAGCTGTGGCTTAATCTCCTGCTCAAAGTAAGGCCATGCGCGTGCAATGGTGTCCTTCAGGCACTCGGTGTATGGAAGGTCCTCTGCTGGGACATCGCGGAACATTTCCTGAACGTGAGGATCGCGCTCGTCACCTGGCTCAAGAGCTGGTGGCTGTACATCAAAGGAACGACGCCAAATCTTTACCTGCTCCTCGCCGTGCTCAGCGGCTGCATCTGCCTTGTTGAGACCCTGAAGTGCGCCATAGTGACGCTCGTTCAGACGCCAAGTCTTATGAACAGGAAGCCAGTTACGGTCAAGCTCATCAAGAACATGATTCAGAGTGTGAATAGCACGCTTGAGCAGAGAAGTGTAGCAAACATCAAAGTCGTAGCCAGCCTCTTTAAGAGCACGACCACCAGCTGCTGCCTCCTCGTGACCAGTCTCGGTAAGGTCAACGTCGGTCCAACCAGTGAACAGGTTGAGCTTGTTCCACTCAGACTCACCGTGGCGAACAATAACAAGGTGCATGTACTGATCTTCAGCCATTAGGCTTCCTTTCTACGCGTCAAACTTTGTGCGCCATACGTGGCAAGCACTAAGCTTTTAGCAATACTTCACATACAGGTGTAAGACAAAACGCTTACGCCTCATATTCTACCGCACACCGAAAAATACGTGCGAATCAATGTCTAAAAGATTTTTATATCGCCTGTGCCAACTTTGAACTGCCTCGCATTTCTTGGACACGAGAAATAGAAAGCAGTTCAAAACACACCTAAGTCAGATAATCTGTCAAAAAGACGTATACATGACG
>CAUTIE010000043.1:0-7572 GCA_963538475.1 uncultured Atopobiaceae bacterium | reverse complement strand
TCAGGGTCTGACTTACCTTCAATATAGATAGGGCGAGAAAGTCCTGGTAAGACGGTTTTCTCGTCATTAAGGTACTTAACAAAGTCGATGATGCCGCCAGCATACTGGAAGTCAACCTGACGAGGAGTAAGCTCACGCTCATCAACAAGAGTAATTTTAAGGTTCTTGTTAAGGAATGCGGTCTCCTGCAGACGATCACGAAGCGTATCAAAGTTATACGTAGTGGTCTCAAAGATCATGTCATCTGGCCAGAAGGTAATGGTAGTACCGTTAGATTTTGAGGTACCAATTTCCTTCATCTTCTGAACGGTTTTACCGCGCTCAAAGACCATCTCGTAAATCTTGCCGTCGCGCTTAACCTGCGCAACAAGCTTCTTTGAAAGTGCATTTACAACAGAGACGCCAACGCCATGAAGGCCGCCGGAAACTTTATAAGCGTTGTTATCAAACTTACCACCTGCATGAAGAATAGTAAGAACAACCTCAAGAGTTGGAATTTTCTTCTGAGGATGGAGGTCTACAGGAATACCACGACCATTATCTTCAACAGAAATTGAGTTATCAGGATGGACGGTGACCTTAATTTTGGAGCAATAACCAGCCATTGCCTCATCGACTGAGTTATCTACAATCTCCCAAACAAGGTGATGGAGACCAGAAGCTGAAGTTGTACCAATATACATACCTGGGCGCTTACGAACCGCCTCAAGGCCTTCAAGGATCTTAATCTCTGTACCGTCATACTTATTTTCTTTTGCCACGTAAGTCCTCTCTTCAATTGTGAGCGGAATGATGTAAATATTTTACTATGAAATCGCCAAAATCAACTCGGCACAGAGAAATTTCATTGTTTAAACAGCAATATTTGGTATCTGAGAGGCTCTGTAAAGAGATTTAAGGACAGATTAGTGACAGATTAGACTAAAGACTCTTTTTTTGTCTAAAACTTGCTTCAATCGCTTTATAAGCCGTTGACTTGAGTGGCTCAGAAAGACCAGAAACTAACTCAGAAATTTGTGATTTTTCTTCTGTAGTGAGTTCTGGAAGAACTTTCTTCTCTACTTTTTGGCCCTGAGGTTGTTCTTTTGAGGAACCGTCTTCTTTACCAGCATGTCTATTGTATTTATCCAGCTTAAACTCAAGATCTGAAAATTCCAGGCCATGCTCTGACAACCTTGCTCTATAGATTTCTCTTTGTGCAAGAAAATCAATCATGCACATACGATTGTCTACATAAACGGTAAGTACAGGATATTCTCTACCAGCAATTTCTCTAACAAATACGCCGGTTGTGTGTTCTACTTCTCTTTCACCATTTGACTCAACCCATGCAAGATAAGCGCGACGATTTTTAGACATACTCTTAGAATCTCTGAAGGTTCCAAGCAGAGCGCTCATTAAATCTTTTGCGTTTTCATTACCACCACGCGCAGGTGTTTCTTGTTGATTATTCATCGCTAAACCTAACTATCTGCGCTTTCTCTAAAATCTCTTCAGAGAAATAACCAAGGTTGGTAGTTGTAATTACGGTTTGGATGTCGTGGAATGCAAACTCCATAATGGCTTTTCTGTGATCTTCATCCAACTCACTCATCACATCGTCTAAAAGTAGCAGGGGTTTCTCGCCAAGTATTTCTTCTGAGAGTAAAACTTCTGCCATTTTAAGTGCTAAGACCACCGTTCTGATTTGGCCTTGAGACCCAAAATTTCTAGCGTCTTTACCTTCAATCAAAAACTCAACATCATCTCGGTGAGGACCCTTAGTGCTTTGCTGACGACGGATATCATCTGCGCGCGCTTCGTTTAAAGCCTGTAAAAACTGATCAGTAATTTCTTCTCGAGAGGCTTCAAGAGAAACCTCTCCAATTGAAGAAATATAGTTCATCTCCAGGTGCTCTCCGCCAGAAAGTTCCTGGTAAATCTCGCATGTTTTCTTTGCCAGGCGCTCAAATAAATGAATGCGCGCGTGAAGAAGCGTTGCTCCACCCCTTGCAAGCGAAAGATCCCATGCATCAAGCAAATTATTGTCAGGCCAATCAGATTTAAGCAACTTATTTCTTTGCTCAACTGTTTTTGTATATGCCGAGAAAACCTTGAAGTAGCTTTTATTTGCCTGGCGACCAAAGTCATCGAATTCTTCTCGGCGATATGATGCGCCACCTTTAATCATTGAAAGATCATCAGGATTAAAAAGGACCGACATCAACGTACCAGAAATATCTGCTGCCTGGCATTTCTTGCCGTTCTTTGAAAATTGGCGACGGCGTTCTGTGATGGTACAGGTATTTTCTAGCTTTCTTCCATCTCCTGTAAGCGAAATCTCTATCTTTGCCTCAGAAGTACCTGTAAGAAGGAGCTGTGATGGTGTTGGTTTTCTAAAAGAGTATCCAGCGGTAAGGAGTTGTAATGCCTCGACAGTATTTGTCTTACCTGCGGCGTTTTTTCCTACAAAGATAGTAGTTTGCGCAGATAAATCTATTTCTTTCGAAGCAAAACAACGAAAGTTATACAGCGAAACATGTTCAACTTTAAGTCCCACACAACCCCTATCAAATTAGAGGCGAACAGGCATCAGAAGATACAAATAGTTGACCTTACCATTTGATTTAAAGATTGCTGGCTGAGAAGGACCTTGGAGTTCAAGGCGCAAAAGGTCCTTAGAAGGAGCAGCGTTTACACAATCAAAGACGTAGTGGTAGTTCAAAGCGATTGAAAGAGAGTCTCCTTCAATTTGGGCCTCAATGTGCTCAGAAGACTCACCTTGATCTGGTGAAGAGGCTGAAAGCTTAACCTCTTTTCCATCAGCATCAACATCAAAACGTACTGATGGATTTGCCAGAGCAATAACAGATACACGCTTGAGAGCTGCAGAGAAATCCTCAACATTAATATCAACAGATGCAGTACAAGACGTTGGAAGTAGCTGCTTATAATCTGGGAAATGACCTTCAATCTTTCGCGAAATGTGAGTGGTATTTCCAAACTGGAAGACTACCTGGTTGTCTGTAGTACCAATTAAAACCTTCTCAGTCATGCTACGCATGGAAAGAACGTCGTGGAAAACTTCACCAGAAATAATTGCACTAAAAGATTCACCTGCTGGCGTATCTGTATTGGAATCACAAACAGCAAGACGGAATGAGTCAGTTGCAACAAGGCGAATAGTATTGTCCTCAACGGTGAGAGAAATTCCCTGAAGAATAGGACGAGAAACTTCCTTTGAAGTTACACGATAAACTTTATCAACCATAGTTGATAGAAGTTGACTTGGAAGCTCGCAGGTCTTCTCAAGATCAAACTCTGGGAACTGTGCCCAATCGTGTGCAGAAAGAGTATTAAGCCTAAAAGATGAACGCTGGCAAGTTACAGAAAGCGTACGCTCTCCACCTTCAAAAGTAATTGCTGCATCAGGAAGATTTTTAACAATGTTCTGGATAACCTTTCCAGAAACAACTGTCTCTCCTTCTTCTTCTACGTTTGCTGCAATCTGATGCTTAATAGAGATAGTTAAATCACTGGACTGTAGCTCAAGCATGCCATTAAAAGCTTTGAGATAAATACCGGAGAGAATTGGAAGTGTTGTATTAGAACCAATACCCTTAGAAACAATATCAAGTGCCGTCTGGAGAGCGGATTGACTTACGGTAAATTTCATGACGACCCTTTCTATTATTTCTTAGATAAGAATAAAAATATCGTAGTAATAATAAGCTATGTTGAAAAGAAGAAAGCTTTACATTTCTAGAGGTAGAAATATGTTTCTAGAGGTCAGATTTGTTTGCTTATTTTTGACATTCATAAACAAAGTAAAACTCCCCCTCTTAAACTCTCAACAACAAATCACTACTTCTCTTCACCAATTAACATCTTACTAACAGGTTTTAAACACTAACTTTGTTCAAGAATAGTCTTCTTGAGTTGAGAAATTTGATCATAGAAGCTTTTGTCTTCTTTGATTCTCTCTTCAATTACCTCAATGCTGTGCAAAATAGTTGCGTGTTTTCTTCCGCCAAAATGCTTACCAATATTTACCAGTGTGTATTGGCAAAGGTCGTGAGCAAGATAAATTGCAACGTGACGAGGTTCTGCAATCTCTTTATTTCTCTTGTTACCAACAATATCGCGATGACTAATGCCATAGATATTTTCTACGACTTCTTGGACCTTCTCGATATTTACGGTCTTTGAAACGCGACGCCAGAGCGTGTCTGCAATCTTATCGATTTCTTCCTGTTTTATATTTGTGCCAGATTCTTTTGCCTTAATCTGACCAGTTACACAGCGATTACAGAAGCCCTCAAGCGTTCTAATACTTTGACCAGCCTTGTCAGCCATGTAACGACGGATGTCCTCTGGCAAATCGTCTGCAGAAAGAGAAGAATTTCTCTCTTTAAATGCGCGGTCGCAGAAGACATGAATAAGATTGAGTTTCATCTCGTAGCTTGGCGACTCAATGCCAATAACGATGCCACCACTCATGCGAGAAGTAATACGATCATCAAATCCGTCAGATCCCATACCAAGCTGAGCAGGTGTTCTATCTGCGGCAAGAATAATCTGCTTACCTCTATCAATAAGAGAGTTAAAAATATTGAAGAAGAAGTTAATAGTACCTGCTTTACCAGCAAGTTTTTGGACGTCATCGATGATAAGAACATCAATGTTTTGATAGTTGTTACTAAGCTCTGTCGCTGCGTTTCCTGATGCGTTCTTACGAACTGCATTTACGTAGTCATCAACAAAGGCATCTGCGTCTTTGTAAACACAAACGCGCTCGATATCTTCAGCGTTGATGTAGTTTTGAACGGCTCGCAGAAGGTGAGTTTTTCCAAGTCCACTTGCACCGTAAATAAAAAGTGGATTTGCCTTGCCTTTTGCGTCGTTTGCAACGTTTAAAGCATGCTGATGAGCAAGCTCATTCTCGTCACCAACAACAAAACGATCAAACGTGAGGTTTGAATTGAAGGACGTCTCCTCATAAAGAGGATTACTCTTACGACGCTTTAAGGTCTGCTGTTTTAGTTCCTCAAGGCTTTGTTCCTGGGATTCAAAATCTTGGATTTGTTCTGGAACAACAGCCTGTATAGGAGCGGTTTTCTGCTTCCAAGCGTTGAACTCTTGAGGAGTCATCGTAGAAGTAGTTGTAACAGGAGTAGAAGACTTTGTAAGCGTAAGACTCAAGATAATGTCTTCAAAGGCCGCAGCCGAGAGACATCTCTCAACAATTGGCAGATTCTTAAGGATACGGTTATAAGCCAAGCGCATTGGAGTCTCAGCATAGAGCGTATTATCTTCAACTTTAATTGGAGTGCAGGTTCTTAACATGGCGATAAAAGCCTCTGGCTGATTCTCTTCAACCAAAAGGTCAATTGCGTCTTGCCACAGAGCTACTGCGTCTGAATCAATTGATGCATCCATACGTGTCCAATCAAAATGTTGAAAATTGGGACACCTAGTATAGAGGAATGTTGATAACTTTCAGCGAATAATGTTGAGAAACTCTATGAAAGGAGGGTTTCTCCAATAGTGGTGAGCTTATATTTTTGCCCAACTTTACCAATTATTCCTATGTTTACCAGCGATTTTAATTCTCTTGACCAGGTTGGTGTAGAAAGGCCAAAGGCACCAGTAAGCTCTGTTGCTCCAACCCATTCATGTTCAGAGAGATACTGAAGAACTTGTTTTGCTCGATCTGTTAACACTAGATTAGGAAGTTGTGCAGCTGGTTGTGCAGATACCTGTCGAGATACTGCTTGTGGAGCATGTGAAACTACCTGCTGATTTTGATTAACAGGCAATTCTTCAGCTTCTTCTTGCGTTGGAAGTGTTTGAATATGAGCATCTTTAGAGCGGCGTGTTGATAAAGTAACAATTGTGCCGCCAGAGATATTGTCCTCAAGGGTAAGGCTTCCACCCTTCTCAACCATATATTGCTGAGCGTAAGGAAGACCAAAACCAACGCCTCTAATAAACGATTTCATTTCTTCTGTTGCAGAAGAGGTACCAAACTCAAGAGCTCGGTTTTTCTCTTTAATTCCAGGTCCTTGATCTGAAAACCTAATGGTATTTCCGTTATCCATGATTGAAATTGTAGGCGCTACGAATCGAGCGTGAATGAAATTTTCCACAATCTCACGCATAACCATAAAAGGAATTTTTCCTCCCTGCTCGTGAGCAAGCTGGTTAACGGTAGCTGCAATTTCATCAAGATAAGATCGAACGTCTTTTGGTTCTACGAGAACAACACGAGGTGCTGCGGCTTTATCGTCATACACTGCAATACGTGCAGCATAACGGACGGTGAGAAAATTATCAGAACCAGCGTCTTTTTCATTCTGGTTTGTGTTTACCTCAACAAAAGGAAAGAAATCTCTTGCCATGACACCTCCTTTTCAACAATTGTTAAACAAATGAAGAAAACTTTTCGTTTTCTTTCACGATGAATGAAAGTTTTCGACAAGTGTTAAACATCTGTAGATAACTTTATATCTTTGTGAAAGACGTACTGAATGATAGTAGCATTTAACGGACATATTTCAGCTTACAGAAATATTCCTTTCAACAAATTTCTTCAGGTGTTACAAGTGAAATTTTCAAAATGAAAGGTTTTCTCGCTAGGCTTTTGAATAAAAAAGAGAAAAAGTTGAGGTATTTGCGTAGAAAATTTGACAGGTACCCATAAACGCGAGTACAATCTGTAGGCTTTTTAATCGATACTGTACCCGTTCGGGAGGAAATAGCTATGAAGCGTACCTACCAGCCAAATAAGCGCAAGCGCGCAACTACCCACGGTTTCCGTGCACGTATGGCAACTAAGAATGGTCGTGCCGTTCTCGCTCGTCGTCGCCTTAAGGGCCGTAAGCGCCTCACTGTCTAAGGAATGTTTCTGTGAAGACCATTAAATCTCGTTCAGAGTTTGAAAGGGTCTTCTCCGCGGGGAAGAGGGCTCAAAGTTCTGTTCTTCGTATACGAGTAGCACCATCCACTGAGGCACATCCTTCCGAGGTAGCCTTTGTAGCTCCAAAAAGACTAGGTAACGCCGTATTTAGAAACAGGTGTAAACGCGTTCTGCGCGAAGCAGCTCGAAAGAGCGGTTTACCTGTTGAGGGATACGGCATTATTCTCTTTGCGACTAAAGATACACACAGCACTAATCCTGCTGATATAAGCGTTTCTTTGGATGCTTTGTTAAGAAAGACAGGGGTCAAATGAGCGAGAAAAGACAAGGCTCTTTTCTCGCAAACTTGTTCCTAGGTGCTATTCGTTTCTATCAAAGAAACATCTCTCCCCTTTTTAAGCCGCACTGTATTTACAGACCTACTTGCTCTGAATATGCAGTTCAAGCTATACAAAAGTACGGTGTTAAAAAGGGAAGTTGGCTTGCTCTTAAGCGTATTGCTCGCTGTCACCCTTTTCATAAGGGAGGATACGATCCCGTTCCGTAAAGGAACGCACCGGAGGAAATATGTGGGATTGGATTGTTAACTTTCTATACACAGTCTTAGCGGGACTTCAATCATTCTCGGGAGACTGGGGTATGGCAGTTATCCTGCTTACCATCATCATCCGTAT
>CAUTIE010000042.1:0-7824 GCA_963538475.1 uncultured Atopobiaceae bacterium | reverse complement strand
GCGCTGGCACGCGTTTTGCCAGCATAGTGTCTGGATTGTCATGAGCGTTGTTGTAGTAAAGGAACTGGTTGTTGTCGTCCGCGTAGGTCAGCTCAAATGGCATTGCCTTCAGGAACATGTCAATCTGGTTGACCGTCAAAATGCCGTGGTCAAGCTTAACGTATGTGTCGCCCGAGACCGCGCCCACAAGCTCGGCGGCCTTCTCGACCCAATCAGGATCGTCGGGATCAATGCCCTGGATAGTGGTGGAAATTGAGTTGGTTACGTCCAGATCCTCTGGTGCGATTGGCTTTGGCTTCTTCAACTTGGAGACCACCTCTACGTATTTGACAAAGTTATCCAGGCAAAGGCCCAGGAAGCTGACGGTGCGCTCGTCGATAATGTTGCCGTCCTCGTCAAAGGCCTGCTTAGCTTTTCCAAGAAGGAACTCGTTACCAGGCAAAACGTACGCGTTTACGCCCGGAGCATCCAAAATCTTGCGCAGATGCACTTGCGCGCGAGAAGTTCCCTGGTCGTAGTAAGAAGCGCCAACAATCATGACAGGCTTGTTCTCAAACGGATGCACGTCGTAGGAGAGCCACTCGATAACGCTCTTCAGCGCAGGTGAGATGGTGTGGTTGTGCTCGGGCGTAGAAATAATGACGCCGTCAGCTCGAGTAATCTTGTTGTACAGCAGACGGAGCTGGAAGTTCTCGTCCCACTTGAGGTCCTGGTTGAACAGAGGGATGTTGTCGATCTCAAGGATCTCAAGCTCAAACTGCTTGGCAAAGTGCTTTTTGATGAAGTGCAGAAGCTTTCGGTTATAGGAAATCTCCGCATTTGAACCGACGATTCCGACAAATTTCATAATGGTAGTTCCTTCCAGACCTACAGGTTTTCCCAGTCAAAGTTCTCGGCCTCTTTGCGGAGAAGTTCGCGCGATGCGGCCATTTTTTCGTTGAGTTTCACAAACAGACGGAAATCGTCAAAGAGCAAGTCAAGCTTCTTGACGGTAGCCTTGTCCTTTAAGCTGCCCTTCTCGTCAAAGGCCTGTGCGGCGCGACCAAGAAGGAACTCAGAACCTGGCATGATTGCGGCTTTGAGCTCGGGAGCGTCCAGAATTTGGCGGAGCTGCAGCTGCGCGCGAGAAGATCCGAGTGTACCCAAGGATGCGCCGACAATCATGACTGGCTTGTTGACCATAGGGAATATGCCGTAGGACAGCCAAGCAAGTGCGTTTTGCAGGACGGCTGGAATGGAGTGGTCGTACTCTGGAGTTGCAATGATGACGCCGTCAGCAGCCTCGATTTTCTTTGCAAGCTCTGAGACAACCTCGGGGACCTTCATCTTTGCAGGCTTGTTGAACAGGGGGATGTTGTCGATCTCCACCAGCTCAATGGTGGCCTTGTCGGCAAAATGCTTCTGCATAAACTGCAGGAGTCTTCGGTTATTTGACTCTTTTGAATTGGTGCCAATGAGGCCAACAAAGTTAAGCATCAAACTTCCTTTCTAAATTACGCAAGGAGCTCAGGAGAGATCCCCGACGAATAATATACGCGATTATCAGTGGTTACTATGAGCGCCTCGATACCTTTTTCTTGTTCTACACGGGCAAGGAGCTGACGGGGTTTCTCGCCATAAAGGCGCGTGGTCCAAATTTCTCCGTCAAGCGAGTTATCCGAGATAATCGTGATGCTCGCAAGTTGCGTGTCAACTGGATAGCCGGTCTCGCGGTCAAGAATGTGGTGATAGGTGCGCTTGTTTACCTGCAGTTTCCTTTCGTAGGTACCGGAGGTCACCACGGACTGGTTGCAAATAGGCAGCACAGCAAGGTTGGTGCCTCGCGGTTGTCGCGGATCTTGAATACCAATCCGCCACGGCTTACCCGCAAGCACATTGGCGCCAATTGTCTTAATGTTACCGCCAAGGTTGATAAGCGCGGAGGTAACATGCTGACTTTTCAGATATTCTGCAATTTTGTCGGCGATGTAGCCTTTTGCCAGGCATCCCAGGTCCAGCTTCATGCCCTCTTTGGCGAGAAACACGGTGCAGCTCAGGGGGTCCAATTCAATGAGTTGTGGATCAGTAAGCGACAGCGCGTGCGTGACCTCGGCGTTATTTGGAATGCGAGCGTCAGAAAAGCCGATTCGCCAGGTTTGTACCAAGGGTCCAAGTGCAATGTTTAAATGACTTGCAGGTATAAGGCTTTGTTCTTTGCCAATCTGAATGAGCTCAAACAGCTCGGGGTCAACGGGGACAGGATGTTTGCCTGCTGCATGATTGACCTGCATAAGCTCGGAATTGTCGTCGTTTGCGCTAAACCGCTGGTTATAGATGTTAAGGAGTTTGAAGACATCGTCAAGCAGCTGTTCTGTGGTGCGCTCTTCCTGCGAATCATTGGAGGGTGGCAATAAAGAAATGGTGATAGTCGCGCCCATCAGGTGAGTTGATCGGGAAATGTAGGCTCGTTCTGGCACGACTCTCCTATAGTGTCTAACAGCAGCTTGTTTAATTTTATCTGCAGATTGCTTAGCAGTAACTCTATTTTACGTTTGTTTGTTACGGTCATTTGTTGTATAGACAACATTTTAGCGAGAAACCCTACAGTTTTGGCAGCTCGCTGAAGATCGCTCCCAGCCCCAAAAGTTAAGACCGCTCTCAGCCCTAAAAGTGAAGAAAACTGTGGAGTTAATTTGATTATTTATTCATAGGGATGTCTGTTTATTGTTGATATGTACTTATTCCAGTATCATTTTTCGTAGAAAGTACTGACCGAAGAATTATTCTTGGCTGACGCGTATACGCCAGCCAATTTTTTTGAAGGAGCATAAAAGAAAGGAAAAAAGAATGGCTTGGTGTGAGCGTTTTTCTCGCCAGGAGTAATGAAGTTAAATCTACGCACTTTGTAGCATTAATTGTGCGCAATTTAGTCAGTTTTCAAAGTCTTTGTCCAAGATTGAGATAAAAAACTTTATTTGAACACGATATTTCTTTAAATATTTTGTCAAAAACCATTAGTATGTTTAGTGGAGCTTTATATATCTCCAGGGGTACGTTCGATAGGAAAGATGGGGTTGATATGAGCAACTTTAAGAAGTCGTTTGCAACTATGTTTGCAGCAATAATGATGCTCACCGGTATCATTATTTTGGGTACAAGCACTGTTGCAAAGGCAGTGACCTATCCGTTAACACAAAACATTGATTTTGGCGCTGATGGAGAGCTTACTGTTAACCTTAAACCCACTTCACCCACAACCGTTAAGGGCAATGCAAATATCTCCACAGGTATCGAGATTGACGCAACCGGCCTCCATAAGCCAATCGACGGTCTTTACCTGGAGATTGAGGTAAACACCAAGCAGTCCGCTACGGATATCAACAACACCAATAACATTACTCCTGATACCTACCTTGATAACTTTGCTACTCCAGCAGCAGCTACACAGCCTATTATCAAGCGCGAGGAGACCATCGTTACCCCTGATGGCAGAACCATTAAGCGCCTGTACCTCAACACTATCGACACCACCGTTAAGCTGGAGCTCCCTTACGTTATGAGCTTCAGAGACATGGTTACCCCAGCAGATTTCCAGCTCAAGCCAGTTGTTCGTGTGTACAACGCAGACGGCACCGAGCTTGCTAACATGCCTGATCAGACCTATTCCATTACCTACGACAAGCCTTGGCTTATGAAGCAGGTTGCAGGTGAAGAGACCAACGACCAGCTCCTGTATGGTGGCATTAACGCCCCAGGTGATTCGTCCGCTCTTTCCAACGATAAAACTGCAGACGTTATCTTCAGCTTTAGGCTTTACCAGTACTATCGTGCTTATCGCTCCATCATCATCACTGATACCCTTCCTACATACGTAAACGCAGCAGGTCAAACCGTTACCGCGCACTTTGACCCAGCTAAGAACCCTAACTGGACACTCGGCCCAGATGGACGTACCGTAACCCTCAAGTTTGATATTCCTGCAGGAACCACCATTCTCAACGACTACATCAGAGATAACCTTCCTGCGTATTCCCAGCTCAAGCTTTCCTTCCCAGGAGCTCGTTACCTCAATGGAACTAACCGTGTAATCTTTAACAACACAGCTACTCTTCAGGGCATTCCTTATAACCCAAGTGCCGCTGAAGAGACAGTTGGCCAAGTCCCAGGCAACGAGCACAACTTTGACGACGATACCAAGCAGTTCCGCCTTGCTGGTAATGATTTCAGCGGCAACGGTATGCTTAGCAAGCGCGGTCCCGTTACCATCCAGTACGACAAGAACGGTCTTGCGGTTAAGAAGCTTGACTACACTATCAAGCTGGTCAACAAGCTGGACACCCCACTCACCGACATCGAGTTCATCGAGGATGTTGCTAACACTGACAACCGCCTCTTCATGACTGCGCTGACTGGTAATCTTGTTGCAGTTGGACAGCGTATTGGACTTAACATGGACCAGATTGAGGTTCGTGGTTATAAGGCTGATGGAAGCTACGACATCATTCCTACTAAGAAAAATGGAGCAAACTGGCTCTACCGCGCTGATATGAACTCGGCTAGCCAGCAACAGCTACAGTCTTATCTGGACCAGATTAACCAGGGCACGCTCGACCCGTCCAATGCTTCTGCTGTTTCTCCTCAGTACAGGAAGATTGGCATTTACTTCAAGAATGTAACCCTGCAGCCTACTAGCAACATTGATTTCAACATCCAGATGATGTTCATGAATCCATTTGGCGAGGTGTACAGCGACAGACCTATTACCAACATCATCAAGGTCAACGCCAACAAAGTTAATACCGACGGCACCAAGACTCCAATGAACTTCTCCGCAAATTGGGATACTCGCTTTACTCCATTTAGCGAGAAGGTCTGGCTGTCCAAGTCCTCTTGGTACCAGCGCGTAGGTATGCCTAACGAGCGCTTCAGTGCTCGCGTTGGCTTTGCGCTGACAGAGCTTTCACCTGCTCGTTACCTGAAGAATCCAACTTTCGTCGATCTTCTCCCTGCGGGCGTTTCTTATGACGAGAACACCACGGTTTCACCAATTGCTGACTCACTGCAGCCTGAGAAGGTTGAGTACATCAGGAACTACAATGAGACTGGACGCAATGCAATCAAGATTACCCTTCCATCTGGATACGTGTATCAGTATGGAACCATGGGTTATGAGATTAGGAACCTGGTAATCAACGACGACATCATTCCTTCTAAGGCCGAGAATGACGTTCTGAACAACAATAATGACGTCTACTTCTATGCAACAAACTGGACTCACGGAACACCAGATGATTTCTCTGGTATGTACAACGCCAGTAACTTTGTCAAGGATGACCTTGACATCAATATGAATGGTGTCACTGACGAGACTATTCTGAAGGCAACTGCAAAGGTTCTTGGTAACAACGTTGAGAGTATCCAGTCCGACAAGCACATCCGTAGCCTTGAGCCAAACATTGCTGGCGGCGGTGCATTCTACGGTAGGGCATTTACCTCGGCTACTATCATGACTGACTTTGGCGGCGTCACTGATACCAGCGGATTGTTCCAGTATCGTCTGAGCATTCGTAACTACTACAACACGCCAATGAATAAGATTCTTATGTACGATGTGTTGCCATACGTTGGTGATGGTAGAAACTCTGCATTCAGCAATACCCTTCAGGGTCCTATTGATCTGAAGATTGGTTCAACTGACGTCAGCTCCCAGTACGATATTTACTATCGTACCGATGAGCACCCAGCTCAGAACGATATCAACGAGATTAACAGCCCAGAATGGACTAAGACTCCAGCTGACTACACCAAGGTAACGGCAATCAAGATTGTTGGTAAGGATGGCACTATTCTGCCTCCATACACCGTTCTGTCTGCGGTTTTGACCATGAAGGCACCACTGTATGATCCAAACCTCTCCGAGGCTCTTGCATACAACGACATGAGCGTTATCTACAACAATGAAGCAGCTATGCGCCGTACCGAGAAGGTCGCAAACCAGCTTGTTGACATCATGGATGTCAAGGTAGAGAAGAAGTGGCTTGATGCTGACGGTAACGCAATTGCTCAGCCAGATGCTACCTCCATTACCGTAAAGCTTCTTGCAGACGGCGTTGATACTGGTAAGACGCTTGACCTTACCGCAGCCAACAACTGGACTGCTTCGTTCACGCATCTTCGTAAGTACACCGTTGAGACTCACAACGACGGTACCAGCACAAAGACTCCTATCGTCTACACTCTTGAAGAAGTAGGCACAGACGCTAATGGCATGGTCACTTACAATGGAAAGAAGTACAAGGTTACTGCTACTTCTGGTCAGGCAGATGAGAATTCACCAAACGATTCCGTTGCTCTGAGTGTTACTAACCAGCTGCAGCAGGAGAAGGTCTCCGTCTCTGGCAAGAAGCTTTGGGACGACTCCAATAACAACGACGGCAAGCGCCCAGCTTCCATTGTTGTCAGGCTTCTTGCAGATGGTGTTGAGGTTCAGCACAAGACTGTTACTGCTGCAGACAACTGGGAGTACACCTTCTCTGACCTGCCTAAGTTCAACGGCAATGCAGAGATTACCTACACCGTTTCTGAGGATGCAGTACCTGACTACACCACAAGTATTAACGGTTTTGAGATTACAAACCAGCATGTTCCTGAGGCTATAAGCATTCCTGTTAAGAAGGTATGGGTGGATGATAATAATGCCCAGGGTTTGCGTCCTGCTAGTGTTCACGTCAGACTTTATGCAGATGGCACTCAGGTAGGCGAGTTTGATCTGAATGCAGGTAACAACTGGTCTCACATCTTCAACGGCCTACCACGTTACACTGCTGGTCACGAGATTGTCTATACCGTCAAGGAAGACACAGTTGCTCATTACTCTGCTTCTTATTCTGGTTCTTCAGCTACTGAGCTTACAGTTACCAACACCATTGAAGGCAAGGTTTCTGTCCCGGTAACAAAGAAGTGGATTGGTGCACCTGCTGATAGCGTAACTATTCACTTGCTTGCTGACGGTGTTGAGGTTCAGAGCGCAACTCTGACCGCTACAGATAACTGGCAGCACACATTCAGCAACCTTAACCAGTACAACAATGGTGCGCTGATCAACTACACCATTACTGAGGATGCAGTTGACGGCTACACCACCCAGATTACTGGCGACGCTACTAACTATGTAGTAACCAACACCAACATGAAGACTCGCGACATTCCGGTCACCAAGGTTTGGGAGAACCAGGAAGGCGACTCTGCTGAGGTTGTTCTGTATCGTGATGGTGTCGAGGTTGATAGGGTAACCATCACCAAGGCTGACGACTGGAAGCACACCTTCAGCAACCTTGAGTTCTACGACAAGACTGATGGTCACGAGTACGCATACACCATCTCCGAGACTCCTATTTCTGGCTACACAACCCAGATCACAGGTAATCAGGACGATGGCTTTGTAGTGACCAACACTGCTCCTGTTGTTCCTCCAACCACGCCTCCTACCACTCCAGAGACTAAGAAGCCAGGTCTTCCTTACACTGGCGACGCCTCAGGCATTGCTTCAATCGTTGGAGCTGCAGCTCTGTCTCTGAGTGGTCTTGGTATTGCTCTGAGAAGGAAGAACAGCTAGTAGCTAGGCGGCTTTCCGAACACGCTGATAGCTGATTAAAAACAGGCTCCTGGTAAAACCAGGAGCCTGTTTTGCGTGGCAGCATAAAACATCAAATCCATCGTATAAGAAGCGCAGTATTGTGCGTCCGCGTTGCTATCCTGGTGTTTTGTAAAATTCCCACTTCTGCTTTAGCGCCAAGTGGTAAAAAATGCGTTTAGTTGGGGGTTACATTTTTCTGCATACGCGTT
>CAUTIE010000041.1:0-7918 GCA_963538475.1 uncultured Atopobiaceae bacterium | reverse complement strand
TGCCCTTGGGAAGTCTACCATCACCAAACGTTGCACTTGCTTTGAGAATTCAAGCGCTGAAAATACCTCAATCATGCAGATTATCTTTATTAGGTGTGTAATATGCCCGCAATTGAGCAGAATATCTGACTTAAGTGTGTTCCTTAGAAGCGGAATTTACCTATAGTTAAATTCTTTATATTTCTCTATTCATTATTCAGCATATTACATGAAGTTTATGCATAGAGATGTATGTCAAGCAGGGAGACCACCTAGCTGCCTGGCTATCTTGATTAGGAACATGTCGATTCTTCGGCAGAACCTACCAAAGCTGCGCTATTTTGTGCGCCAGGCCTAAAAGCCGACGCTAGCACGCTGCAGAATCATAATCACCCGCACAATGAACTGTCTCCCATTGCTTGGACATAAGAAATGGGAGGCAGTTCAATAGCGGGTGGTTTTGTGTTTCGCGCGCTTCTCGCGCTCAACAGGCTAAAGCCTCGAACAAAAAAGGCTCAAGTTTTTAACCTTGAGTCTTATCAACGCTTTAACTAATTTACGAAGCTGCTAATTTACCTAGCTGCTTATTTACTTAAGCACTTTTTAATTTCTTGCTTAAAAACAATGGAACGAGTAAGAAACACGGCGGCTACAGGAATGACCAATAGTGGCGCAACTACAAGAATACCCGCGACAGCCACTCCCTGGGCTGTAACTCTTCTACCAGGTCTTGATAGTATGCTGTTTAAAATATCGGTCATAGTGAATACAAATGAGCCATCGGTAAGCACATACGCAAGTATCAACTCAAGCAAAAAGAGAACAACAAAGACAAGCGCCATGGTATTTCCGGTCTTTTTGCAAATAGCAAGTCTCTGGTCAAATGAAAGGTCATCTGCCTCAGGGACTTTCTCAAACCATTTAACTGCACGCTCTTCTGGTGTCATTACGAGTTCTCAATCTCATTAAGCTCTGCATCAACCAATGTTGCACCAAGCGTGTACTTGAAATGCGCAAGCGCAAACTGATGGTTCTCAGGCGTCAGCGATGCAACCGCTGGCTCAATAACCTCAATGTGATAACCCAGGTTGTAAGCGTCCACTGCCGTGTGCAGCACGCAGATGTCGGTAAGAACACCGGTTAGGATAACCGTGTTAATGCCGCGTTCCCTCAGACGAATATCAAGATCAGTTCCCGAGAAGGACGAGTAGTGACGCTTGTCCATCCAGAACACATGGCTGTCATCTTTGTGCTGATGATAGAAATCATTCAGAGGGCCAAACAGGTCTCTACCACTTGTGCCAATGATATTATGGGGTGGGAAAAGCTTAGTCTCTGGATGGAAGTTGTCTTCTGGATCGTGAGCATCAATAGCAAAGAAAATATAATCGCCACGATCAAAAGCGCACTTTGTAGCCTCATAAATAGCATCTGAAATAGCCTGAGCTGGCGCACCTGCTGTCAGCTTTCCGTCATCTGCTACAAAATCATAGGTGTAATCAATCGAAATCAAAGCTTTCTTCATGTTTGGTCACGCTTCTTTCTTGAGTTTAAAAGAGCAGTCAGTAAAAGAATAGACGCCACTCATTGTACAGGTGACGTCTCTGTATTCCACGTTCAACACGTAAATGTTTTATGTGTACGTACTTGTCTCATTATCAAAGGCACACTTACTTCTTCTGAGAGATTATCAGGTCAACGTTTTCTGTCTTAGTGTCTTCCATGCTCTTACCACCTTTGATGTGGTAGTACTCAACAACTGCATTTACCTCAGTCTGATCAGCAAGAGGTTTTTTCTGATAAGAATCGTTAATAACAAATGCAAAGATCCTCTCGCCGCTCTCAAGATAGTTGGAATCGTTAGCCCATACGGAATTCTCAGAATTATCTAACTTAAAGGTGCAATTTACCCAGTTTTCAGATCTATTGATAACCTCAAAGACGTAGCCTTCAGAGTAACCATCTGGGGATTTTGCAATACCAACATACCTGACATAGAGATCGTCATTATCGATAAGTACCTTGTCCACCTCGGTCTTCAGCTTAAAGCGCATCTTGTATTCGCCCTTAGTAGAAGAGAAGTTATACGCAATAGTGCCTTTGTCTGCCATTGCGTCAAAAGGCTTGTACTTAAAGCTGGAATAATCACCAGATGTTTTAGTAACTTGCTTCAGGACTGCCTTGGAACCGTCAGAGCCCTCAACGGTCATCTGGCCTGAGAAATCAACAGTTGCCGTGTAACTTCCAGCATTACCTGCAAGGGTGATAGTGAGCTTTCCATTAGCATCAACAGACCAGGTAAAAGGCTTCTGAGCGCCAAAACGGATAAAATTGCCTGTGCCGTCATCAGCAAAGTCATAGCCATAAATTGACTTCATGGATTCTACTGCCGTTGGGTAAACACTCTCGGGAATATCTCCCTGGCTAGGATCACTAATAGACTTTGCTTCCCAAACACCCACAAACGGAGCAAGAGCAGCTTTCTTCTCTTCTGCTTCCTTCTGAGCTGCAATCTCTTCAGGAGATGGTCCGCCGATGTTAGGAGTGCAAGCCGTAAACACAATGCTGGTAGAAAGCACAAGTGTAAGTACAAGCATAAAAAGTAGTCTACGCTGTTTCAAGAAAGTCCCTCCAACACCAAAGCTCTCTAGATTGACAATGTCTTTTCTTAGCGACACTTTTTTGGCAAAGTTCATTCTGCTCAATCTAGGTATCGTATGAGTGCATTATTTATTCTGCGAAATCGTCAAATCAAACTGCTCGGTCTTCTCGTCTTCAAGACTGCTTCCATCTGCAACATGGGAATACTTAAAAGTTCCCTTAGCTTCAGAAAGCTTAGCCAGAGGTACATCTGCGTTGGAGCTATTAACTACAAACTCATAGAATCTCTCACCAGGCTCAAGAACATTAAGAGCTGTTCCAAACACAGTGGAGTCCGAATTATCAATACTAAAGTCATATGAGGCCGTCTTATCGGACTTGTTGATTACCTCAAAAACATAACCTTCGGAAAGACCGCTTGGTGTTGTAGCAATTCCAACATATCTGACGTACATGTCGTCATTATCAACAACAACCCTGTTGACCTCGGTAACGACCTTAAAATTCATGTAGAAGTCATCGTGGGAGGAATAATTTCCTCCAATAGTTCCCTTGCCCGTAAGTGCATCAAATGGAGCATATTTAAGAGAAGAGTAATCACCTGAGGTTTTAGTTACTTGGGTAAGCACTGCCTTGGAACCGTCAGAGCCCTCAATGGTCATCTGGCCTGAGGAATCAACGGTTGCTGTATAGCTTCCGGCGTTGCCAGCAAGGGTAATAGTAAGCTTTCCATTAGCATCAGCGGTCCAGGTAAAGGGCTTCTGAGCACCAAAACGGATGAATAGTCCAGTGCCGTCGTCGGAAAAGTCATAGCCGTAAATGGCCTGGAATGTGTCTCTTGCTGTTGGATAGACACTCTCGGGAATCTCGCCCTTCTTTGGATCACTAATAGACTTTGCTTCCCAAACGCCCACAAACGGAGCAAGAGCAGCTTTCTTCTCTTCTGCTTCCTTCTGAGCTGCAATCTCTTCAGCCGAAGGCCCACCAATGTTAGGAGTGCAAGCTGTAAACATAACACCAGCAGAGAGCGCCAAGACAAGCGCAAGAACTGGTAGCAGTTTATGTTGTTTCATCAAGTGTCCTTTCAGTGGTAGTGGTGAGTACGCTGAAGATATGCGTTCTTTTGTTATTCAGACTTAGGAGGGATGTTTAGGTCAAGCTGTACTTTCTCCCTTTCCGAAACAGGTGTATAGGTTGTTCCGTTATTGTAACCAATAGAAACCTGGGCTTTTGGATTGGAAAGTGCCACAAGAGATCCAGGTGTCTGCGAGACATTAGGAACGAACAAATAGAACTTCTCACCAGGTTGTAAGGAGGCTTGACCAAAGGCATTCAGAGGACCAATTCTGTCTCCAAGAGAGAACTCTCCGTAAAATGACTCAGGACACTTGTTGATAATCTCAAATACGTAACCTTCTTGAGAGCTTCCCGGTACCTGAGCGATAGCATACAGATTCATATACAGCTTATCTGTATCGATAAGAACTTTATTAACCTCTCGAGTTATTTCAAAATTCTTGAACTTGAGATCGTCATACCTAACCATGGTTGGTAGGGTACCTTTATTGGTAAGTTGGTCAAATGGCTGATAGGTAGCACTTGCATAGTCTCCAGCAGTAGTTGAAATCTGCTTAAGCTCGGCGTCAGTCTCATCGTCGCCTGTGCCCTTGAGCCTTAACCTGCCAGTCTCAGCGTCAATCTGTCCCGTAAAAGATCCCGCAGTTCCCTCAAGGGTAACTGTAATCTTTCCTTCTGCATCAACAGTCCAGGTAAAAGGCTTCATTATGCCAAAGCGAGTAAACAGACCAGTTCCATCCTCAGCAAAGCTGAAAGCATAAATTGCATGGAACTGCTCTTTATAATCATCGTAGGCTTCTCCCTCCCTCAGGTTTCCTAGTCCGGGTTCAAAGATGTCATAGGCTTCCCAAACACCTACGATCTGACCAGCAGACTTTTTGTTTCCTGCGGGACTGTTATCCCCTGATGAGCAGGCACTAAGCACTGCACTTACAGAAAGCACCAGTGCAAGCAGACATCCTAACAGCATTTGACGCTTTTTCATTAAACTTCCTTCCATACGTGCAGCGATATAAAACTAACTCTTAACTGTTACTTGCTCTGCCCAGTAGGCAAATCAAATGTCACGGTTTTCTCGTCATTATGAAGGGCGCCATCGCTAGAGTGGTCATACTCAAGAGTGCCTTTTACATCTGTGACTTCAGAAAGTGACTTATCTCTACGTTGGTTATTAAGAACATATTCATAGACTCTCTCACCTGGCTCTAACACGTTAAATCCATAAGCCCAATAACCATCGGTTGGATCTTGAATAGTAAATTGATAGCCGGTTGTATAAGGAGTTCTATTAATAACCTCAAAGACATAGCCTTCAAAACCCTTGAGGTCTTTAAGGGAAGCAATGCCAATAAGCCTTACATAGAGCTCGTCGGTATCAACAATGACCTGATCAAGCTCAGTGGTGATAGTAAAGCGTAGTTTAGTTTCATGCGATGATTTGTTCTTAGAAATATTGCCCGTTCCTGTTAATGGATTAAAAGGCTCATACCTAATATGAGAATAATCACCTGAGGTTGTGCTTACCCGAGTAAGGATAGCTTTAGAACCATCAGAGCCCTCAACGGTCATCTGACCTGAGGAATCAACGGTTGCTGTATAGCTTCCGGCATTACCTGCAAGGGTAATAGTAAGTTTTCCATCGGAATCAACAGTCCACGTAAATGGCTTTTGTGCACCGAAGCGAACGAATAGGCCCGTGCCATCGTCAGAGAAGTCATAGCCATAAATTGCTAGATAAACATCTCTAACATCTTTGTACATGTCTTCAGTGACTGTGCCATTTTTTTGATCCTCAATTGACTTGGCTTCCCAAATACCTACAAAGGGAGCAAGAGCAGCTTTCTTCTCTTCTGCTTCCTTCTGAGCGGCAATCTCTTCAGGTGATGGTAAACCAAAAATATTAGGGCTACACGCAGTAAATACAACACCTGATGAAAGCGCAAGGACCAGTGCACAAGTCAGTGCTAGTTGACGTCTTTTCATTAAGCATCCTTTCGATAAGTGGGGTGCAAAATTAAAAAATTTAAGACCGTACTGTCCAATATGTTACAATAAATCTCTCAAATAGGATAATTCTTTTATCCTGAACGGTTCTACCGGCTACAAAAAGGACGCTTTATGTCACTTCCAACTCCACCAGAAGCACCACAAAAACCCGCTCAAAAACAGGATATTCCAGGTAACGTTTATCTTTACGATAAAAACGACACCTCCCCAATTCCTCTTACTTACGATGTAATTGATTTTGGTAAACCTCAGGGAGCTGCTAGCCCTCTTGTTGGTTGGGCAGCCGGTGCGTTTTTTGCTGTTGGCGGCCTCTGGAATTTCTTTAATTTAAATGGTGAGGGCACCATTTTTGCAGGAATTCTTTTGTGCGCCATTGGTGGCCTACTTATTGCAGCTGGTTTCTTTATGAATGGCTATAGCATTATTGCTAATGCAAGCGGATTCAGGTCTGGAACAGCTAATAGCGGAGAAGTTACTGAGTGGCCTGTTGATCGTGGTTACTTTACTGTTAAGGTCCGCCTTGGTACTAACAAGACGGCTCGCATGGCTATGAACAGCGCAACACTTACTATTACCAGACCAGATAACCTTCCTCTTTCTGTCCAGCAAGTTACTTTCACAGGTTCTAACACTGCTGAACTTAAGCAGCGCTGTGAAGTACAAGCTGACCGCATCTGGAACTGGGCTGTTGCAAAGGGATATATTTTTTAACGTGTTTTAAAGGCTCGTTTGACCGCGAGCCACAAATCAAAAGATACCTTAAAAAGAAACGCCCCTAGAAATGAACTGCCTCCCATTTCTTATGTCCAAGAAATGGGAGGCAGTTCATATGCGGGTGATTATGATTCTGCAGCGTGTTAGCGTCGGCTTTTAGGCCTGGCGCACAAAATAGCGCAGCTTTGGTAGGTTTTGCTGAAGAATTGACATGTTCTTAAGCAAGATAGCCAGGAAGCTAGGCGGTTGCACCGCTTGATATACATTTCTATGCATAAACTTAACCTAATATGCTAGAAAATGAATAGCGTTATATAAAAGATTTAACTATAGGTAAATTCCGCACCTAAGGAACACACCTAAGTCAGATATTCTGCTCAATTGCGGGCATTTTACACACCTAATGAAGATAATCTGCATGATTGAGGTATTTTCAGCGTAATGTATACGTCTTTTTGACAGATTATCTGACTTAGGTGTGTTTTGAACTGCCTCCTATTTCTCGTGTCCAAGAAATAGGAGGCAGTTCAAAAATCTTATTTCTAGAGGCGTATTTGTTACTTATTAGCTCTTGTAGTTTATTACTTCATTTTCTTGCGGAGACCAAGTGCAACAAGAGTAGTGCCAGCTGCTGCGATAACACCTGCTACAGAGCTTGCGTCACCTGTATTAGGCAGAACGCTCTTCTCGCGCCTTGGTGCAGGAGTTTGGGTTGCATCAGAGGCAGGCACAACTGGAGTGGGCTCTGGTTCTGGCTCAGGATTTGGTGCCCAAAGAGGAGCAAAAAAGTAATAGTAAGTTGTAGTGTCGTCACGCAGGTCATCGGTAACGGACCACGAGGTAATATCAGCAAAATTCACGTGAACAATTCCATTAGCATCAACGGTGTAAGGCATTGACTGGTCGGAAGTTGCGTTATCTCTTTGAGCATTTGAAAGCAATTCTGACGAGTAACCTACCAGCGTGTAGCCATCTCGATGAATATTTCCATCAAAAGTGAAACTCTTATGATCGTCTGAAATAGTTGCAGGGATCCAGGCATTTCCGTTGTATTGAGTGCCGTATGCACCGACAACAAGGTTAATTCTAGTATTCCAACCAACCTCAGGATCATAATAACGAACGATAGTTGCGCCATTGTCATCTGTTGAGGTGGTGCTGGCAGCAGTTGCTGCTGGAGCAATTGCTTCGGTTGTAGCAGTCGTCTCAGCTGCGGTGGCTGCTTCAGTCGCCTCAGTTGCCTCAACTGCGGTGGTCGCTTCGGTCGCCGCAGACGACTCAGTCGAGACGGTTGCCTCAGCTGTGGCAGTTGCTTCTGTCACCTCAGTGCTCTCTGCAAGCGCAAGAGAAGAAAATACTGACGAGAAAACCAATGCTCCTGCAAGAACACCAGAAAGAATAAGAAGCTTTGTGTTGTTGTGAAAATACTTAGACATAGGGATTTATTTCTACTAAGAAGCGACTATTTACTGCTGCATCTTCTTACGGAGACCAAGTGCAACAAGAGTAGTGCCAGCTGCTGCAACAACGCCTGCTACAG
>CAUTIE010000040.1:0-8599 GCA_963538475.1 uncultured Atopobiaceae bacterium | reverse complement strand
GCGCTGGCTGGTCGCGCTGTCTGGCGAGAAGAACGTCTAGCTTCGTGCATTGCCTTACAAGAAAAGCCCTGTCATGTATATACATGACAGGGCTTTTTGCGTTTTGTTGCAGCTACCAGGCCTAGTTCTCCTGGCCACCAAAGAGGTCGACAACTTCAAGATCAAGCTCGGAGGCTTCAATGGCCTCCTTGGCGCCAAAGACAACAACCGAGAGGTCATCATAGCTTTGAGGCATGGTGCTCCCTAGTTCTTTGATGTCTTCAACCTGGGCGTGAAGGATTTTCTCGCGAAGCTTAAGAAGGCGCTCTGGATCACGGTGGTTGAAGTACTCGATGTCTTGCCTGCGAGCAAGCATTCGAGCGGGAACAGGGGCGTCAACGCCTGCCACAGAGGCAACTACATAGCCCTCAAACTCGTCAGCGTCTGGAGTCCACTCAGAGAGCCAACTACCTGCGCCAACATAGCGGTCGAAAGTTGCGTCAAGCGCAGGGTCTCGGTAGGAGACAAAGCTTTGCAGGCCAGCGACGGAGTTTCTGAACATGACGCCATAAGCGCCACCCTTGACGCGAACCTCGTTCCAGAGATAGTCAAGACCCAGAACTCTGGTGGCAATAAGCCAGTTACCCTGCTGTTCATTGGTTGCATGGGCAACGTTTGGATAAGAGAGACCAACGTAGGAGACGTTTGAAGGAATGATATACGCCACGTGCTGCAGCTTACCCTCAGGGACAACAAGCGTTGGCGCAGCGTTGCCTGCCTGCGATTTGTTGCCATTCGTAAGGCCGAGGTCTCCCGCTGCTTGCCAGAATGCCTCGCGGCTCTGAGCGGAGCCAGTAAAGCTGACCGTAACGTTGTCTGCGCGGAACATCTTGCGGGTGAGCGCATCCAGGTCTTTTGCAAGTTGAGGGGCGCGCTCATCCCAGTTGGCAAGCAGGTTCTTTAGGTACTCATAGAAGCCAACGCCTGCTAGTGCATCGTTTACACGGCTAGCTGCAGAGTAGGCGGTCAAAGCCTTATTCTGCGCTGCAGTATGACCAGCACCAACAAAGTACTGCTCCTGCGCAATGCGACGCTGAATCAAGATGTTCTTTAAGCGGCTCAAATCATCAAAGCGCGTGCTAGACCAAACCTCGGAAGGAATGCTTGCAAGTCCCTGGGTTTTCTCGGCAAGGGCACTTGCGGCAACAATGAAGGCGGGATGTGCCTGGTCAAGCGTGTCTTGGTCGTAGATATCAGTGAAGAACGAGAGGTGACCAAGGTTGCTCTCAATAAGGATATCCAGCTCAGAGGCGGTGTGTGATGCTGTATCAAGCTTGCCGAGCGCCTCAGCAAGAATGCCCACAAGCGGCAGCTCTTCAAAGGTAACCGCACGGGTCAGATCAAAGTAATGGTAGACATAGTCAATGCCGTGAGTGTCCAGCTCATGCGCAATGCATGGCAGGGGAGCCTCAACCTCAAAGCCAGCAGGACGCTCTCTACCTGCACCGATATCACTGAGCGAGAGGGACGGCAGCTTGGCTAAGTCTTCTGGAGCGTCAGGTGTTTCTTGCTCCAAACGGAGTGCCTCAACTTCTGCTCGGATCTTCTCGACATCCTCATCGGTGAGCGTAGAGCGAAGTTGCTCCAGCTTAGCAGCCTCTTCTTGAGCATCTCCCTCATCTGTGGGGACAAGCTCAACTTGAGCTGCGTGCTTGCTGTTGCAGATGAGCTCTAGAAGTAGCTTCTCAAAGCCCTTCTGAGCTGCAAGTTCTTTGACGTAGGCAATGGCGTCCTCGTAGCGGATGTAGTCCAGAGGGCGAGCGTCGTCGTAAAGCCAGCTTGAGAGCGAACGTAGCGTGTACTCAATACCGTTTGAGTAAGGCTGGTCATTCTCACGCAGATTAAACTCTGCAAGTGCAATGGACGCGTTGAGTTTCTTTGGATCAATGCCCTCGGTAGCAATCTTCTGGCAGGTGGTCTCTACCAAGTTGCGGAACTTCTGAGCTGCTCCTTCTTTGAGGCCCTTGAGCTGTAAGAAGAGCATTGGTTGTGCAAGGTCATCGGAGAGGTAATAGCTAAAGTCATCGCCCAGCTCCGCGTCAAGAATTGCACGCTTGAGCGGGGATTCATTGGAGCCCATGAGGGTGTCAAACAAGATATCTGCTGCCATCATCTTGTTGCGCTGGTCAGGCGTTCCAAGCACGTAACCCAGGCCAACGCTGGAGTTGTCGGCTGTGGTGTTCATACGGACCTGGCAGGGCTCGGGCAACACGGGTGCCTGCAGGTTGAGCGGATTAGGGGTACCTGCATCGCGTTTCTCGGCAGCTGCAAACCTCTGGGCAATGAAGGAGAGCTCACGCTCACCGTCAAGGTCGCCGTAGAGGAAGGTGTAGCTGTTAGAGAGGTCGTAGTGGCGAGCGTGGGTGTCCAGGAAGTTCTCGTAGGTGAGCTCGGGGATTGCACGAGGCTTGCCGCCAGACTCTTTGCCGTAGGCGGTATCAGGGAAGAGGGCCTCGCTGACAGAATCGTAGAGTACGCGATCAGGGTCAGAGAGGGCGCCCTTCATCTCGTTGAAGACAACGCCGTTGTAGCTCAGATTGCCCTGCTCGTCAGCCTCTAGGTGCCAACCTTCCTGCTCAAAGATGCGCTTGCGCTTATAGATTGCTGGATGCAGAACGGCGTCCAGGTACACGCTCATCAAGTTTTCCAAGTCAGCTACATTGGTGCTGGCCACAGGGTATACCGTCTTGTCAGGGTAGGTCATTGCATTCAAGAACGTCTGCATAGAGGTCTTGAGCAGGTTAACAAAAGGCTCCTTGACAGGATAGGCATCGGATCCACAGAGAACAGAGTGCTCCAAGATGTGGAAGACGCCTGTGTGGTCTACAGGAGGTGTCTTAAAAGCAATGGCAAACGAGCGATTATCATCGTCGCAGGCAAACCACATAAGGCGAGCACCTGTAGGAACATGCTTAAAGATGTAGGCATAGCCAGAAATCTCGTTAACCCACTCAGCTGAGATTACCTCAAAGCTTTTGTCTTCTGCATGAAGCGTACCAACAGAAAACGCGCTATCCATCTGCGAATACTTGGATGTCATAAGCTGCCAATCTATACGAAAACTTACGTGAGCATTAATGCCGTTTTGGACCATCTTGCCCATTTGAACCGTTTGGAGACTTGAGACTCCGCACAAAGCAGGGTAAGGTGGATTTTTGTTATTGTGATACTACCGCGTCAGAGAAAAAGTGACACTTGTGTCCGTATTTTGTAATGAAAGATTTATACCCAGATGAATGATTTCATTTCTCATGAGAGCGATGTGGAGTCTTCTAAGACTGCAGACGTTATAGAGACTCCAGTAGAAGAGGAAGCACTTGGTAGCGACGACGCTGAAATAACCCCTGATAATAAGAAGAAAATCTATCGAGGAATGCTGTTTGTCTTGATTGGCGGAGCTTCCTGGGGCGCATTTGGAACCGCCGCAAAGTACCTGCTTGATACCTATCACGTTGATCCGATGTGGCTGATTGATATTCGCGAGCTTTGTGCCTGCTGGTTATTCTTGGGAACTGCTTTTGCGTTTGATAGAAAAAATCTCACAACCGTCATTAAGCAGCCAAAAGAGTTGGCAAAAATATTTGTGGTTAGCTTGTTTGCCATTCTTTTCTCGCAAGTTGCTTATATTTATGCAGTTAATGCTACAAATTCTGGAACTGCAACCATTATGCAGTCGTTAGGCATGTTGGGCGTTTTAGCCTTTGTCTGTGTGGTTGGCAAGCGCTGGCCTCGCCGCCGCGAGATTCTTGGCATTGTTTTGGCGCTTATTGGCACATATCTCTTGGTAACAGGAGGAAATCTCGGCACGCTTAACCTGCCAACATCAGGTGTTTTCTGGGGCGTTATGTGTGTATTTGCTCAGGCGGCCCTCTCCATTTTGCCCAAGCCTTTGATGGAAAAGTGGGGAAGCTTTACCGTAAACGGACTTGCGTTTTTGTTCTCTGGCACGCTCATTGCCGTGTTTTATCAACCTTGGAATCACATGCCTCAGCTGGACGCCTTTGGTGTTTTGCTGGTAGTCATTGGCGTGCTGGTGGGAACATTCTTGGCGTACGGCCTTTACCTGCAGGGCGTTAAGGACGCAGGCTCACTTAGGGCGGTTCTTCTGGGTACTATCGAGCCCGTTATGGCAACCATCACCACCGTACTGGTGCTAGGAATCACCTTTAGCGTTGCCGACCTCATCGGCTTTGCCCTCATCCTCGCCATGGTCGTGCTCACCGCGTAGCCGCGCCCGGAAGCGCCCTCGCACCCGCACTACTCGCGCCCACCCGCCATCTGGCGAGAAACCCGTCCACTCCAAGCTCAACTCAACCTGCAAGTACTTCTGCACCCGACAACAAAACCCCGCAGGTAAACTGCGGGGTTTTAACGTTCTTTAAAGGTTGTACGACCAGAAGCTTAGATGAGCTCCATCTGCGAAAGAACTGCCGAGTACCAGCCGTTTGGATTTGCTGGGTTGTACTTTGCAGCGCCAGAAACAGAAAGCCTTCCGCCGTAGCCAGCAGCAAGACCAGCTGTGTGATCCCAGATAGCTTCTTCCCAGCTGCCCCAGCTTGAAGAACCCCAGCCCCATGCGTTGTAGGGGAGGAAGTTATACCTACCCTTTGTACTCTCAACTGCAGAGATAGCAGGCGAGAGACGCGGGTCAACGCCGTAAGCCCATGCAGCCTCGGCAAAGGTTGAACCGTAGCCAGCAAGAGGGGAGCCAGCAAGATACGCATCAATTCGAGCGCCCCAGTTGCTTACAAAGTTGGTCTTATCGCTTGACCAGTCAACATTTTGAGCCGAAGGAGTTGAGGGGGTAGTGACCTCAGTGGTGTTACCAGAAGCGTTGGTAAAAGTAGTCTCAGTAGAGGCTTGTTTCAGTGCCTCTTCTGCAGCTGCCGCCTCTGCTGCTGCCTGCGCAGCTTGCTCTGCCTGCAACTGCTCTCGTGTTGCAATTGCTGCATTCATAGCATCCTCAGCAGCCTTCTTCTGCTCTTCTGCTTCTGCCATCTGTGCATTTAAAGATGACTGAGTCTCAGAAAGCTCTTTGCTAAGGTCAACCAGGTGGTTGATAGCATCTGAATTTTTGTTCTGGATAATCTCAAGATACTGAACAACAGCAATCAAATCATTAAAGTTATCTGCCGATAAAAGCAGATCAATAATTCCCATGGAGCCCTGCTGCATACGATACATAGCTCTAATAGACTCTGCAGCTTTTAAGCGCTGCTCTGGGAGCTGCTGTTCAATCTCTGCAATACGAGCCTCATTGTCTGCAATCTGCTTTTGCAGCTCAGCTACGCGCTGATTAGCGGCATCGTAATCAGAATTGGTCTGCTCTACCTTGGACTGGAGCTCTTCAAGAGTCTCTGCCTGAGCTCTTGAGACGCCAAACAAAAAGGTATTAACAACAAGCACTACTACAAGAAGTGCTGTCATAAGGGTAGAGCATGAAGGTAAGCGTCTATGACGCATATATTTGTTCAAATCGACCTCCGCGATTGGGGCTTCCGATTAGTACGCATGTTGTGCTATCCACTCATTACTGGCTTCAAGCGCGAGGTCAGATAACACTTAACCTCCAAAATACGCATAATCGCTTCTCTCCGCTCGTGCGAGGGTGTCAATTCTACTTGTTTTTGACTCCAATTGCCAACTTTGCAGAAAACAAGGCACTTTTAAAGTAGTAAAGTCGTTATATAAAGCCGTGAACGGTAGAAAAAGAAAGGGCGAACGGATTGCGTACAATAGGTTCGTAATCAGTCCCCAAGGAGGTTTTAGTGGAGTCGGCAATTTTGTGGATTGAAGCGCTTAAATCAGCGTTATTTGGCGTGGTTGAAGGTATTACCGAGTGGCTACCTATCTCATCAACAGGCCATATGCTGCTACTCAATCAGTTCTTACCACTCAATGTTTCTGAAGACTTCTGGAATATGTTCCTCGTTGTTATTCAGCTTGGCGCAATTCTTGCAGTATGTGTGGGATTTTTCCACAAGCTCAATCCCTTCTCGCCAAAGAAATCTAAGGACGAGAAGCGCTCTACCTGGAAACTCTGGGCAAAAGTGGTGGTTAGCTGCGTTCCTGCAGCAGCAATTGGTCTGCCGCTCAATGACTTCATTGAAGAGCATCTGGGAAGCCCTTTTGTTATTGCTGCAACCCTTATTTTCTACGGCATCATCTTTATTGTGCTTGAGCTACATCGCGAGAAGGTCGCTGCAACGGTAAAGGTTGAAGCACCTCGCGGTAAACACATGCGTCCAGACGCTGCCGCATCCCTGAAGGCCCCCTCAGCCGACAACCTGGCCCGCGTACAAGACATTGACAACCTGGACTGGAAGACCGCACTTGGCATTGGTGTGTTCCAGGTACTTGCAATTGTTCCAGGTACTTCAAGATCCGGTGCAACAATCCTGGGCGGTTTAGCACTTGGTTGCTCGAGGGCAGTGGCTGCTGAGTTTACGTTCTTCCTGGCTATTCCTACTATGGCCGGCGCTTCTGCTTTGAGACTTGTGCGCTACTTTATGAAGGGCAACACCTTCACTGCTCCCGAGGCAATTATTTTGGGTGTTGGTTGTTTAGTGGCGTTTATTGTGTCGCTTGTTATGGTCCGTGCGCTTATGGGCTATGTCCGCAAGCATGATTTCAAGCCTTTTGGCGTGTACCGCATTATTCTGGGTATTGCAGTTATCGCATACTTCCTGCTTGTTAAGTAAGTTTCTGACTGACAAGCATTACAACATATGCGTCTCTGCGCGGTGAGTTTCTCGCCGCGCTTTTTTATGTCAAAACATATGGAAAATACGTGGAAAACCTGTGAAAGATATATGTAATCGCTCTGGGCTCATTTACTAAGAATTGCCTTGTCCTATATGCTCTTACAGCTGAATTTTGGCCGTAAGAGTACGTAATTACTTGTAATAGTTCCAGGAGGTTTCATGCGTCACTTTAAGACACTTCAGAGGATTGCGTGTGCAGCTGCGCTTGCACTGGTTGCAGTTTTTGCTGTTGCTACTCCAAAACTCGCATTTGCAGACCCTATTGATACTTCTACACCAGGTGTAAAGGTTTCAATTTTCTCTGCTGATGGCAATGCTGATACGTCTAGGTTCCTCACTGACAATCCACAGCGCACAGGTCACCAGACCCCTGTTCCTGGTCAGTATGGCGAGATTGTTGTTCGCGTTGGCCAGACCATTAGAGACACTGGTGCGTATTCCCACTACACCACCACTCGTCCTGGTTTTGCTCCTTTTGGCGTAACCACTACGCTGGTCACCGCAGGTGCTTATCCTGAGCTCCCTGCTACTGATTATGACTTTACCTATGCTTTCTACGGAAATAGCAATACCGTAACTAACAATGGTGGTCAGTTCTATTTTGAGTTTACCGGTCGTAAGGTAACCCCTGCTAACCAGCCTGTTACGGCATTCTTCCTTGTTACTATGCAGGGAGATTCCTCTGATCCTGCTAATGTTGGCGGTAACACCACTCACCTTATGTGGGTTGGCTACCACATCCACGTTATTCCAGCAGAGACCACCCCAACTCCAACTCCAACACCTACGCCATCCGCAGTTAACCAGCTCATTTACGATGCAAATGGTGGCACCATCTACGGCAACGCAACCTATACAGAGTCTAAGACTCCAAACAACCCTCGTACCTATGGTTTTGCTGAGTACAACATCATTGAAGACCAGCCAGTCCGCGATGGTTACAAGTTTGAGTTCTGGAAGCGTTCTTACGTTGATAACCACTTCCGCTATGTTGGTGCTTCTGCTGTTCCTGCAGATGCTAACAATAACCCAGCTGGCGATAAGCGCTATGTTTCTGAGACTACTGTCTTTAACATGAGAAGCCCTTACACCCTGACCGCTGTTTGGAACCAGGAGTATGAGCTCAGCTATGACGCAAACGGCGGTACTGGTGCTCCTGCAGCACAGAACGGTTACTTTGGTATTGATAGCAACACTGCAGACTCTCTCACCGATCCTAAGAACGAGACTGTCTCTGCTACCGTTCCAACTCGCGATGGCTACATCTTCAAGGGCTGGAAGCTTGATGGCACCACCTATCAGGCAGGAGACCAGGTAACCCTTACCACCACCACTCCTAAGGTTGTTCTTGTTGCGGAGTGGGAGCCAGAGCCAGTTGCTCCTGTAACTCCAGAGAACCCTGTAACTCCAGAAAATCCTGCTACTCCAGAAAACCCTAGTACCCCAAGCACTCCAGGCAACCCTGGCGGTCCTCTGACACCAAGCTTCCCAGGAGTTCCAAATCCTGCAGCTATCCCATACTATGGCGGCCCTGCACTTCCATACACCGGTGATGAGAACCACACACTCAGCGCTATTGTTATGGCATGTGTTGCAGGCGGCGTGATTGCTCTGGCAGTTGTTGCTCGTGCAAAGAGCCGTCAGGCAAACTCAACAAACTAAGCATACGTTTGGAGTAGATGATCTTCTCGCCATACGTGTAGAAGTTCACTAGCAGCATTTATGCAGATAAACCGGCTCTCTTTTGGGGGCCGGTTTTTTATTGTGGAGGCAGTAGAAACGAGCGCAATTAATGT
>CAUTIE010000039.1:0-9359 GCA_963538475.1 uncultured Atopobiaceae bacterium | reverse complement strand
CACCAGTAACTGGTATCCTTTTGTAGGTTATTTCCTTGTTCTTAGGGGCTAGTCACTGCCGGCTACCTTCTCAGTACAAGGAGTATTCAACGCGAAAGGCGGTTTATTATGGCAGTAACTAAGGATCGTAAGGCTGAGCTCATCAAGCAGTACGGCAAGGACGAGAAGGACTCCGGTTCCGCACAGGTTCAGGTTGCTCTTCTTACTGAGCGTATTCGTCAGCTCACCGACCACATGAAGTCCCACCAGAAGGACTTCCACACTCGTCGTGGTCTTCTGATGCTCGTTGGTAAGCGTCGTCGTCTTCTTTCTTACATCAAGTCGAACGACATTGAAGAGTACCGTACTCTTATTGCTTCCCTGGGTATCCGCGACAACATCCAGTAAGTTGGCTTTTTAGGGCGCCGTCTGGCGCCCTTTATGTTTGAGGCCCGTTTGCAATGGGGCAAACGGAGATAGAAGAGGAAAGAAATGACTAAAGTAACTCACGAATTTGACCTCTATGGTAAGCACTACACCCTTGAGGCTGGTGAGCTCGCAAAGCAGGCAACAGGTGCCTGTATCGTTAAGTGCGGCGATTCCACCGTACTTCTCACTGCAGTGGTTTCCAAGGAGCGTAAAGATTACGACTTCTTCCCACTGACTGTTGATTTTATTGAGAAAATGTACGCGGTTGGTCGTGTTCCTGGTGGATACCTCAAGCGTGAGGCTCGTCCATCCGAGAAGGCAACCCTTACTGCTCGTATGATTGACCGTCCTCTGCGCCCATCCTTCCCAGATGGCTTCCGCAATGAGGTTCAGATTGTTGCAACTTCTCTTGTTGCTGATCAGGTAAACGCTGTTGACACCATCTCTGTCATGGGCGCATCCGCTGCTCTGGCTGTTGGTGGCGTTCCTTTTGAGGGACCACTTGCATGCGTCCGTATTGGTCGCAACGCTGATACCGGTGAGTTCCTGGTTAACCCAACCTATGAAGAGCGCGATCACTCTGATCTTGACCTTGAGCTTGGCGGTTCTTCCACCTTTATTTCCATGCTTGAGGCTGGTGCAGATGAGATTTCCGAAGAGGATATGCTCTCCGCTATGGCATTTGGTCAGGAAGCAATTGCAGCCTTCTGCGAGGAGCAGAAGAAGTTTATTGCTAAGTGGGAAGAGGTTAACGGCCCTATCGTCAAGCGTGAGTACATCCTTGACGAGCCAATTGCTGAGGTCCATGACCGCATCTTTGCTTACTATGACCAGATGAGCGCTGCTCTTAAGGATGCTGATAAGCAGTCTCGTATGCAGAAGGTCGCTGACCTGATGGATGAGATTAAGGCTCAGTTCACCGAGGAGGAGCAGGAGCTTTGGAGCCGCGCTATTGCCGTTGAGCTCAAGGGTCTTGAGAAGCACGCTATGCGCGTCATGGTTGTTGAGACCGGCGAGCGCGTTGACGGTCGTGTTGCAGACGAGATCCGTCCAATCATGGTCAAGCCTGATTACCTGCCACTTGTTCACGGCTCTGGTCTTTTCCAGCGTGGTCAGACTCAGGTTCTCTCCATTTGTACGCTTGGCATGCTCAACGAGTGGCAACGTCTTGACACCATTGAGCCAATGGATGGCAAGCGCTACATTCACCACTACAACTTCCCACCATTCTGCACCGGTGAGACTGGCCGTATGGGCAGTCCAAAGCGCCGCGAGATTGGTCACGGAGCTCTTGCAGAGCGCGCACTTCTGCCTGTCATTCCTTCCGAGGAAGAGTTCCCTTACACCATCCGCGTTGTCTCTGAGGTAATGGAGTCCAATGGTTCTTCTTCCATGGCTTCTACCTGCGGTTCTACGCTTTCCCTTATGGATGCAGGCGTTCCTCTGAAGCGTCCTGTTTCTGGTGTTGCAATGGGTCTTATCCAGGAGAACGGCAAGACTGTTGTTCTTACCGATATCCAGGGTCTTGAGGACTTCCTCGGCGACATGGACTTCAAGGTCTGCGGTACCACCAAGGGTATTACCGCAATGCAGATGGACAATAAGGCAACTGGTCTTACTCCAGAGATTCTGCGTAGCGCACTTCTTCAGGCTCAAGAGGGTCGTATGTTCATTCTGAACAAGATGCTCGAGCAGATTCCTGCACCTCGTACTGAGACCAAAGAGACCGCTCCACAGATCATCTCGCTTTCTATCCCAACCGATAAGATTCGTGACGTCATTGGCTCTGGCGGCAAGGTTATCCGTGGTATCCAGGAGGATACGGGCGCAACCGTTGACATCCAGGAGGATGGCACCGTCTTTATCGCTGGTACTAACGGTGCTGCCGAGGCTGCTGCAGAGCGCATCAAGGCTATTGTTAAGGTTCCAGAGGTAGGCGAGGAGTACACTGGTTGCGTTGTTGGTCTTCAGCCATTCGGCGCCTTTGTTGAGCTCCTTCCTGGCAAGGACGGTCTGCTTCACATTTCCCGCGTTGCACAGGGACGTGTCGAGAAGATCGAGGATGTCCTGGCTGTTGGCGACGAGGTTAAGGTTCAGGTCCTCGAGGTAGACGAGAAGGGCAAGATTTCTCTTGACCGTCTTGATAAGCCAGAGGCACCACAGGGTGCTCCAAAGAAGGACCGTGAGGAGCGTCGCCCACGTCGTCAGAACGACAACGGCAACTCTGAGCGTAGGCAGCCACGCCGCCACCACGACGCATAAGGCACGCTCAAACTCAATGGGTTTCTCGCCACGCGAGGTCTTATAAAACATGAGGTATTGAAGAGAGCTTCGATGCATGTCGGAGCTCTCTTGTTATTCTGTTGAGATTTTGATTCTTTGGGAATATATAGCGTAATACGTGCAGATTTTTTATATAATTAAACAACATGTAGATTTTGCAAAAAGTCTTGTAGACGGCCCTTTGGGGTGGCGTCTGTTATAGAAAGTTATTTGAAAGGAAAGCGTTTTAATGCCTAAGAAAGACCCAGCTCTTAAAGTCATTCCTATGGGCGGACTTGATGGCATTGGCAAGAACATGACCGTTTTTGAATACGGTAATGATATGGTGCTTGTTGATGCTGGTTTAATGTTCCCAGATGACGAACAGCCTGGTATTGACCTAGTTTTGCCAGACTACACCTATGTACTTGAAAATGAAGATAAGCTTCGTGGTATTTTGATTACCCACGGTCACGAGGATCACATTGGTGCTCTTCCGTACCTGCTTATGGACCTTACTCGTAAGGTGCCAATCTATTCCAGCAAGCTCTCGCTTGGCTTTATTGAAGGCAAGCTTGCTGAGCACAAGATTGTGGGCACCAAGCTTCGTGAGGTTACTGATGGCTCAAAGGTCCAGCTTGGTGCCTTTGACATCACGTTCTTCTCGATGACTCACTCTATTCCTGCTGCTTTTGGTATTCACATGAAGACCCCTGCAGGAACGCTTATTCACTCCGGTGACTTTAAGCTTGATCAGACTCCAATTGATGGCGTGCGTCCAAATTATGCGGCTATCACCAAGTTTGGCTCCGAGGGCCTTGACCTGCTGTTGTCTGACTCAACAAACGCTAATCGCCCTGGTATGACCCCATCCGAGGCTTCCGTTGGTGCGGCGCTTCGCCACATCATCAAAAATGCAACTGGTCGCGTATTTGTTGCGTCGTTCTCAAGCCACATTCACCGCCTGCAGCAGGTGTGCGATGCCTCTGTTGCGGTAAAGCGTAAGGTTGTTGTTACCGGTCGCTCTATGATTACCAACACAAAGGTGGCGCGTGAGCTTGGTTACCTCAACATCGCAGATAAAGACATCATTGATGCGTACGATGTTGATAAACTCGCAGATGATCGCATTGTTGTTCTGTGCACTGGCTCCCAGGGAGAGCCTCTGAGTGCTCTGGCTCGTATGGCAAACGGAGAGCACAAGTCGCTTTCCATTCGTCCTCAGGACACCGTAATCATCTCTGCAACTCCTGTTCCAGGTAACGAGAAGAGCGTTCAGTCCATCATCAACGCGCTCTCTAAGATTGGTTGCGAGATTTACGACAAGTCAAAGGCACTTGTTCACGTTTCTGGCCATGGTAGTCAGGAAGAGCTCAAGCTTATGCTTGGTATGGCTCGTCCAAAGAACTTCATGCCTGTTCACGGTGAAGCTTTTCACCTGCGCGCACATGCAGAGCTTGCTCAGCAGATGGGTGTTCCCGCTAACCGCATTTTCATTCTGGATAACGGCGACACGCTTGAGATGAGAAACGGCAAGGTCACGCGTGGTAAGACGGTTGAGTCTGGCGTGGTCTACGTTGACGGCCTCTCTGTCACCGACGCTAACCCTGTTGTTCTTCGTGACCGTCAGCGTCTTTCTCAGGACGGTATTGTCACCGCTGTGGTAACCCTTGTTGGTCGCAATCTCAAGCCAGGTGTTGTTGAGATTTCTGGTCGCGGTGTTTCATTTGCTGATGATGATGAGCTTATGAATGACGCACAGAATCTTGTGAGAAATTCAATTGAGAAGGCCTCTAAGTCCGAAGGCGCAAACATTGAAGCAATGAGAAAGAGCGTTCGTAATGCCCTTTCTAACTTCCTTTGGAGCAAAACTCGTACTCGACCAATGGTTATTCCGGTCATTATGGAGGTATAGGCCCAATGCCCTCTAAACGCACTTCAAACGCAGCAAAAAGAAATTCTAGAAACGCCGCTTCCGCCCAGGCAGCAGGCTTGACCCCACTGCAGAACGACATCATTGGTGTTGTTCTTGCAGTGGTTGCTATTGCTATGTTTTTGTCCATTATTGTTCCTTCTAACGCTGTTATTACCAGCGCAATGGGTCATGGACTCAAACTTTGTTTTGGTACGGGAGCGCTTCTTTTTCCCATTGCAGTATTTGTCTTTGCTATGACTTTCTTTATGCGTGATGATCAGGGAATCTCTACGCGTATTGCCATTGGCCTAACGCTTGACGTTCTTGCTGCTCTTGCTCTTATCTCACTTAACTTCCCAGGAGCTGAGTCTGCTCCAGATATGCTTTTGGGCACAAAAGTCCTAGAGGCCGCCGGTGGTTATGTGGGCGGCGGTATTGCTTGGGTTTTGTTGCGCTTTGTTGGCCGCGTAGTGGGCAATGTCCTTTTAATTGGCTTTATCATTGCTGGTGTTGTTATCTGCGGCTTCTCCATTTCTGACATGGTTGAGCGCGTGAGCTTCCGCCTGGATGAGGCGCGCGAGAATCATCGTTACCGCAAAGAAGAGCGCGCTCTTGCTAAAGAAGAGGCGCTCTACGCTGCTAATGCTCCACAACCTGTAAAGAAGCAGGGTAGGCGTGGCTCCAACAACCAGTCTTCTCTCTTTGACGAGACCGGTGAAGGGGAGACCACTTATCTGGGCAATCGCAAGACTTCTGTCATTAAGCGTGACGCCCGTCTTTATGAGGAAGAAGAGGCGCAAGAGGATGCAGGAGATGCTCCAACTACGCTCATTGATAAGGCTAAGAATAAGCTTCGTTCTAAGAAGAAGGACCAGCCAGAAGATGCAGTTGTCGAGAAAAACGATGTCGCTGTAGCTGATGTTGCTCCTACAACAAAACAGGCTAAACCTAAGAGCAAGGCTAAAACGACGCCCGATTTTCTCGCCACACCGGACCAGCTCAAAAGGCCTGGCGATGACGATGAATCGTATGAGCTGCCGCCATTTAGCATCCTGAAGTCAAACAAGAACTCGGCCACTTCTGCCGTAAGCGATGATGAGCTTGAAGCTACCTCACAGAGACTCCAGGCTACGCTTGAGGAGTTTGGCCTCTCCAGCCAGGTAGTAGGCTGGACCGCCGGTCCTTCTGTTACTACGTTTAAGATTTCGATGGGCGAGGGCGAGCGCGTCAACAAAATCACTAATCTTGAGGACGATATTGCGCTTTCTCTTGCTGCAAAGTCTGTTCGTATTTTTGCGCCAATTCCTGGTACTTCTTTGGTTGGTATTGAGATTCCTAACGAGAAAGCCCAGGCAGTCAATTTGGCTGACGTTCTACCTTTTGCAAAGGGTGGTCCTCTTGAGTGTGCCTTTGGTCGCGATTCTGAGGGTAAGCCAATTGTTGTTGACCTTGCCAGCCTTCCTCACTTGCTGGTAGCAGGTACTACCGGTTCTGGTAAGTCTGTCCTGCTCAACGCTATTGTCATGTCTATGCTCATGCGCGCAACTCCTGAGCAGGTTCGCCTTATTATGGTTGACCCAAAGCGCGTTGAGTTTACGGGTTACGCTGGTCTTCCTCACCTGTATGTTCCAGTTGTTACCGAGCCAAGGCAGGCAGCAAGTGCGCTTCAGTGGGGCGTCACCGAGATGGAGCGCCGCCTGAAGGTATTTGAGCACTACAAGGTTCGTGACATTAAGACGTACAACAGAAACGTTGATGGCGATAAATACGCTGATATGGAGAACCCTCCAAAGCACATGCCATACTTTGTTATTGTCATCGACGAGCTTGCTGACCTTATGATGGTTGCGGGCAAAGACGTTGAGTCTTCCATTGTCCGTATTGCTCAGCTTGGTCGTGCTGCAGGTATTCACCTGATTGTTGCAACACAGCGTCCTTCTGCTGACGTTGTAACTGGTCTGATCCGCGCAAACATCGATAACCGCGTTGCACTCTCTGTTGATAACTCTTTGAACTCCCGTATTATTCTGGACCAAAAGGGTGCAGAGCAGCTGCTGGGTAAAGGCGATATGCTGGTTAAGCTTCGTGGTAAGAAGCCAAATCGCGCCCAGGGTTGCTGGGTCTCTGACGAGGAAATCGAGGAAACCGTTAAGTACATTCGTACTCAGCGTACCGCAGAATATCACGACAACATTTTGACTGTTGCAACTCCAACACAGGCCGATGGCGTTGGGGGAGTTGGTGGTATGGCGCAGGCAGACGATCCGCTTATTTGGGAAGCTGCGCGCATAATTGTGGATTCTCAGCTAGGTTCTACATCTAGTTTGCAAAGAGCGCTCTCTGTTGGGTATGCTCGTGCTGGTAGAATTATGGATATGCTTGAGGCAAAAGGTGTTGTTGGCCCAGCTAACGGATCAAAGCCTCGAGAAGTTCTTATCGATAAAGATGCTCTTGAAGAGCTCAAAGTTCAAGACGCTGCCTATAGGGAGGTAGAGTAAGCATGCCACGCCCTCGTTTTAGTGAGATGCTCGTAGAACGTAGACGTCAGCTCGGGCTTTCTATCACTCAAGCATCAAAGATTCTTCGCCTCAAGGAGCAGGCACTTATTGCTTTTGAGGAAGGCGATTTTGAGAACATGCCGCAGAGTGGTTATGCTCAGGGCATGCTTTCTTCGTATGCTCGCTACCTGGGACTCAATCCGCGTGAGATCGTAGACCTCTTCCAGGAAGAGAGCTACGAGTTTGAAAACGGCACCTATTCTCATGAGCTGCGTCGTCGTACGCGCGATACCCAGTCTGGCCGTGGTATTGCTGGTTATGATGTCGTAAACGAGTCCGGTAGCAGGCCAAAGGCATACGTACAGTACCACGGTCTTCTCCCCACATCGGGAGGCCCTGCTGGCGATATGGGCGCATTTGCAACTACCTCTGGTGTTCGCTCCAGGCAAACCGGTGTGCCTCTGGGTGCTCAGGCATCTGAAGAAGACGCTGGCGGCTACTCATATTCTCGCTACGCCACAGGTCATGCGTATAACGCTGGTATTGAAGAGGCTTCTCGCCAGAAGACCATGGCAAGTCGTACACGTGGTGGCGTTCAGCGCAGACGTGTAGGTATTGCGGGCGTTAGCATGCCAGCTTATAAAGACGATGTAACCAGAAGAACTGTTGCTCCAAGCGATTACACCGATGACCTTCGCTATGACAATGTAACTGATCCTTATGAGCGAGCATCTACTATTTCCGGTCGCCGTGGCTCTAGAAATATTGCGCAGGTAGATAGGCCTAATGTTCGTCGTCGCCAGCCATCTAGCGCCGCCGCTCAACAGCGCCGTGCTCCTCAAAGACCAGGCGTTATGGGTGCGCTTCAGAATTATTTCTCTGATACGGGCCGCACCATTGCCACCGTATTTGCTCTTGTTGTTGTGATCATTACTGCCGTTTTGCTGTTTAGCGTTCGTTCCTGTATGACAGCTCGCACTACGCCTACTACAACTAAAACGGTAAGCGTTAACAACTCAACATCCGATTCTTCTAAGAATTCCACTACTACAAATAGCAACACGGACACCTCTAAGAAGGATTCTACTGATACTTCTAAGAGCACCACTACAACTGAGCCAAAGAAGGAAGAGACTCCTAAGCAGACTACCGTAGTGGTTACTGTTGCAGATGGTCAGACAAGCTGGGTTGAGATTACCGTTGACGGCAAGAGTGTTGAGGCTGATGCTATTACCGGCCCATGGTCTCAGACATACACCGTCACTGACTCCATGACCGTTCTTGCAGGTACTCCTGGTGCTGTTGCGGTAACCGTTAATGGTACTGCTAAGCCATTTGACGCAAATGCTTCTGGTATTGGCACCTTGACTATTCAGGGTACTAAACCTGCTGACGCTAACGGAGCAAACGCTTCAGGAACTCAAACAAACAGCACGTCAACAAATACAACTAGCGGAACTACTGGTACAACTAACAACCAGAATTCCAACAGCAATTCAAATAACTAAACGCCATAGGGCGAGAAGTTCTTCTCGCCCAGGTACTATGGAGGGGAAATGGCTAAAGAATCAAGCTTTGACGTTGTGTCTGAAGTAGACATGATGGAAGTTGATAATGCATTTCAGCAGGCAGCTCGCGAGCTTACCCAGCGCTACGATCTAAAAGATTCTGGCGCAACACTTGAGCTCTCTAAGAAAGAGGGCAAGTTCACTATTGAGGCTCCTGCAGATTTTGTTGCATCTCAGGTTAGGGATGTTCTTGGCTCCAAGCTGGTAAAGCGTGGAATTGATCTTACTGCTATTCGTTGGGGAGACCCCATTCCTGCAGCAGGTTCTACGGTGCGTCAGATTGGCTCTATTGTTTCTGGTATTGACCAGGAGACTGCCAAGAAGATTGCTAAAGATATTCGTGATATGAAAGTTAAGGCTAAGGCAACCGTTGAGGGCGATAAGCTGCGTGTTTCTAGTGCTTCTCGCGATGTTCTTCAGTCTGTGATTGCAAGCCTTAAGGAGAAAGACTATGGCCAGCCCCTCCAGTTCAACAACTATCGATAGGGGCTATAACGTCCTATACATCACGTTAGGATGCGCTAAAAACGAGGTTGATACAGACCGCATGCGTGCGCGTCTTTTGGCCTCTGGTTTTGGTGAAGTTGCAGACCCAGAGTCAGCAGATGTTGCAATTATCAATACCTGCTCGTTCTTGGCTTCTGCAACAGAAGAGTCTATTGAGACTACCCTTGAGATTGCCGAAGGCGCTTCTGAGGGAGTGCGTAA
>CAUTIE010000038.1:0-9415 GCA_963538475.1 uncultured Atopobiaceae bacterium | reverse complement strand
CGAACAAGCGAGGTGATGCGCTCGCGCATGTGGTACTCGTGGAGCTCATCCTCAAGCACGCGAATACGTTCACGCAGCTCATCGATAAGATCGTCCTTCTCGAGAGCTCGTTCACGCATGTCCAAAATGCGCACAACGCCAGCAAGGTTGATGCCCTCGTCCGTCAGCTTGGAGACAAGATTGAGGCGGTCAATGTCCGCGCGAGAATACAGGCGCGTGTTGCCCCTGGAACGGCCGGGATTGATCAGGCCCTTCTGCTCGTACACGCGCAGCGTCTGCGGGTGCATGCCCGTAAGCTCGGCCGCAACGCTAATCATGTAGAGCGGCTTGTTACGACCGTCGTCCTTCTTTCGAGCCATTACCGCTCCTCTCGGTAGCTGCGCTCGTCGGCGTCAAGCAGAGCCTGAAGAGCGTCTCGCTCCTTCTTGGAAAGTTTTGTTGGAACCTTGACGTCCACCGAAACATATAGAGCGCCGCGAGTTGCAGGATCTTTCACGCGAGGAGCGCCCAGATTCTTGAACCTAAACGTCTTTCCACTCTGTGTACCTGCGGGAACCTTGAGTCGCACCGTAGTTCCGTCAGGCGTTGGCACGTCAACCGAAGTACCCAAAGCTGCCTCGTAAATGCTCACTGGCAGCTTCATGCGCACGTCAGCACCATCTCGCGAGAAGACCGGATGAGCTGCAACGTTGATGGTAACCACAAGGTTGCCTCGTGGACCGCCGTTAACGCCGTACTCGCCGTGCTTCTTGTAACGCAGCTTCATGCCATCGTAAGCACCAGCTGGCACTTTGATGGTCAGTGACTGCTCCTCACCAGTTGAAGGCACGCGATACGTTGCCTTGCGAGAAGTTCCCTTAAACGCCTCGTCAAACGATACATTTACGGACATAGTAAGGTCACTGCCTGCAACTGGACGGTTTGCTCGCCCGCCAAAGATGTCGGCAAAGTCAAAGCCGCCGGCTCCCGCACCAGCACCGCCACCAAAGCCGTTAAAGAAATCGGCAAAGTTGGCGCCGTTTACGTTGGTGGTATAGGTGAACCCACCCTGGCGACCACCAAATCCACCTCCAGGAATACCTCCAAATGCGAGCATCTGGTCATACTCCTGGCGTTTCTTATCGTCAGAGAGCGTGTTGTACGCTTCCGAGATTTCCTTGAACTTGGCTTCATCGCCACCTCTGTCGGGGTGGTATTTAGCTGCAAGTTTTCTAAACGCTTTTTGAATATCAGACTTCGAGGCGTCGCGCTTCACGCCAAGAACATCATAAAAAGTTTTACTACCTGCCATTCAGCACGGCCTCCTCTCTAAACTACTCTGCCTTACTCGGTTGCGCCATTTGCGGCAGCGCCGTCTGCGGCCACGCCGTCAGCAGCCTCTGGCTCAGCTGGGCGCTTTGGGCCGCCGTGGGTAACAACAACCATTGCAGTACGAATGTCCTTGCCGCCCATACGATAGCCCTTTTGGTACACCTGGGCGACGGTCTCATCATACGCCTGGGTGTCCTCAATCTGGCTCACTGCCTGGTGAGATAGAGGATCAAAGGCCTCACCCACAGGGTTAACTGCCTCAACACCCTCTTTGTTCAAGACGCCCACAAGCTTGTTGCACACTGCGGAGACGCCCTCAACAAACTGCTGAGCTGCAGGGTCAGTCAAGTTGTCCGCGTGCTCAATAGCGCGCTCCAGGTCATCAATAACGGGAAGCAGGTCAACTACCAGCTTCTCTGTTGCACGCTGGCGCTCATCAAGACGCTCCTGAGCGGTACGACGACGGTAGTTATCCCAATCAGCCTGCAGGCGAAGGAAGCGATCATTTGCCTCAGCTGCCTGCTGCTTTGCTGCCTCAATCTGGTCAGAAACCGAGTCCAGCTCGTTCTGCAGGCGGTCGCGCTCCTGAGCTGCACGCTGAGCGTCAGCAGCAATCTCTGCCTCTGCCGTCTCTTCTCCACGACGAATTGCCTCAGCGACCATCTCTTCTTCGGTCATCGGACGGCCTGCGCCCGCCGCGCCAGCTGCGCCGTTGGCAGCGGTCGCGTTGCCATCAAGCGTCTGACTTGCGGAACCATCACCCACAACGCCGACGGCGCCTACGGTTTCATCACCGTTATTCTCGTTATCAAAGGTAGTGTCAACCTTGTTCTGATCTGCTGTTGTCACTGCCATCACCTCCCTATGTGTAGAAGGCGGCCAAACGTTTCCGCCAGCCGCCTCCGAGTCATATCACATTGTCTACCAGCTGCTGCACCAAGTTGCCCAAGCGCATATGCCGAGAAACTCAGATTAGTTCTGGTTCTTATCGTCGTCGACAACCTCGTAGTCTGCATCAACAACATCTGGCTCAGAAGGATTGCCTTCTGCACCATTGTTACCAGCGGTCTGAGCCTGAGCATCAGCGTAGACAATCTCTGCGAGCTTCTGACCAACCTCAGTGAGCTTCTCGCCAGCCTTCTTGATTGCCTCAATATCAGAGCCATCAAGTGCGGTCTTTGCCTCAGCAACAGCCTCTTCAACAGCCTTCTTCTGATCCTCAGGGACCTTATCGCCAAGATCTTTGACGGTCTGCTCGGTGCTGTATGCCAGGGAGTCTACCTGGTTGCGAACCTCAATCTCGTCCTTGCGCTTCTTGTCTTCCTCAGCGTGGGACTCTGCGTCCTTGACCATGCGGTCAACTTCCTCGTCGGACAGAGCGGTGGAACCAGAAATGGTGATCTCCTGGGACTTGTCAGTTGCCTTGTCCTTAGCGGTGACCTTCAGGATACCGTTTGCGTCGATGTCAAAAGTAACCTCAATCTGAGGGATACCACGCTGAGCAGCAGGAATACCGGTAAGGTTGAACTTACCAAGGCTCTTGTTGTCAGAAGCCATCTCGCGCTCGCCCTGAAGGACGTGAATCTCAACGGAAGTCTGGTTATCAGCTGCAGTGGAGTAAACCTTTGTGCTGGAGGTTGGGATGGTGGTGTTGCGGTCAATGACCTTGTCAACAACACCGCCAAGGGTCTCAACGCCCAGGGACAGTGGGGTTACGTCCAACAGCAGGATGCCGGAGACATCACCGGTAAGAACGCCGCCCTGAACAGCTGCACCGTCTGCGACGACCTCGTCTGGATTGACGGACATGTTAGGCTGCTTGCCGGTCATGCTCTTGACCAGGTCCTGAACAGCTGGCATACGAGTAGAGCCGCCGACCAGAATGACCTCGCTGACATCGGAGAGCTGAAGGCCTGCGTCCTGGAGTGCCTTGGTTACAGGAGCCTTGCAGCGGTCGAGAAGATCGCGGGTGATGCGCTCAAACTCTGCACGAGTCAGGGTGTAGTCAAGGTGCTTAGGACCAGATGCATCTGCGGTGATGAATGGCAGGTTAACCTGTGCCTGCTGTGCGCTGGAGAGCTCCTTCTTGGCGTTCTCTGCAGCTTCCTTGAGGCGCTGAAGTGCCATTGGGTCCTTGCGGAGGTCAATGCCGTTATCGGAGTTGAACTTATCTGCAAGCCAGTCGATAACGCGCTGATCCCAGTCGTCACCGCCCAGGTGGTTATCACCGTTGGTTGCAAGAACCTCAACAACGCCGTCTGCAAGATCAAGCAGGGAGACGTCGAAGGTACCGCCACCGAGGTCGAAGACAAGAACCTTGTGGTCCTGGTCCTTCTTGTCCAGACCGTAAGCAAGGGCTGCTGCGGTTGGCTCGTTAACGATACGCTGAACGTTGAGGCCAGCAATCTTACCTGCGTCCTTGGTTGCCTGACGCTGTGCGTCGTTGAAGTATGCTGGGACAGTGATGACAGCGTCGGTTACAGGCTCACCGAGGTACTTCTCGGCATCTGCCTTCATCTTTGCAAGGGTCATAGCGCTGATCTGCTCTGGAGTGTAGTCAACGCCCTCAATCTCAACGACTGCGCGACCGTCGGTGCCAGCCTTGACCTTGTAAGGGACAGTCTTGATCTCAGACTGGACCTCGTCAAACTTGCGGCCCATGAAACGCTTGATGGAGAAAACAGTGTTTACAGGGTTGGTAACAGCCTGGTTCTTTGCTGCCTTACCAACAATGCGGTCACCGTCAGCACGGAAGCCAACGACGGAAGGAGTTGTGCGGTCTCCCTCTGCGTTTACGATAATAGTTGGCTCTCCACCCTCGAGGACAGCCATAGCTGAGTTTGTAGTACCCAGGTCAATTCCAAGAATCTTACCCATTGTGAATCATCCTTTCCTATGTACGTGTTCCGTTTGGCGAGAAACCCCACAGGTAGATGACCTGAAAAGGGGCACAAGCTAACCGTGAACACATACTGTGTTTCTGCTTTACGGTTTTGCTTATACCCCTATGTCTGACTTATATACATAATCTAAGTCAGTTTGTAGTAGATTTTTTAAATTCTTTATCCCAGTAGAGTATCCCTACTGTAAACCTCATGCCAAGCAGCGGAGAACTCATCAACGGCAATCTTTGTTCCAGGATGATCCATCATAGCGTAGACAATTTCAGGTGGAAGAGTAACAGCATCAATACCTGCAGAAATAAGTGCATGAACCTGCTCAGTATTCTTAAACGACGCAGCAAGAATCTTTGAATTCAACCCGTGGGTCTCAAGCATCTGCATAAGATCAAAAACCTGACCGATGCCGTCGCCGTAGTTGCACATGCGGTTAACGTAAGGAGCCAAGTAATCTGCACCATTCATCGCAGCTAAAAATGCCTCGTCAGCCGAATAAATTGCAGTTGCCAGGACACCAAGTCCCTCGGATTTGAGCTGTTTAATAGCCTTGTATCCATTGCGGGTAACAGGAATTTTCACATAGATATTCTCGGGACGAAGGCCACAAATATAGCGAGCCTCTTCCAGCATCTGCTCATAATCAGTTGAAACAACCTGAACAAAGAACTTCTGCTCAGGTAGCAGATACTCCACAAACTCTTTAATTACCTGCTCGGGCTGCTTGCCGCTTCTAGTGATGATTGAAGGGTTGGTGGTAACTCCGTCGATGGTCAAAAGCTCATCAAGTTGCTTAACAGCCTCAAGATCAGCTGTATCTAGAATAAACTCCATGCTTGGCTCCCCTTCATCACTAGAGCATCTATGTGCTAAGAACTATTCTAGCCGTTGTACTTCTCGCAATAAGCTGATATTCATCTTATCTATGAGCGGCAGTATATGTGAAGGACTAAGCGCTACTCAGAGTCTATTGCATCAACCAGTGGAATTCTGATTGTAAATACAGAACCCTGAGGGTTGTTTTCAGAGACTGTTATGGAAGCTCCATGCCGCTTCAAGATGGTCTTGACCAGTGAAAGACCGATGCCTGCCCCGCCAAACTCTCTGGATCGTGACTTATTCACCCTGTAGAACGGCTCAAATACAAGTTCTCTTTGCTCAGGTGCTATGCCTACTCCTGTATCGGCAATTATAATCACGCCTTCTTGACCCCTGGTTTCTAGAGTAATGTTGACTGAACCTTCTTCATTGTTATAACGAATGGCATTTTCAACCAGGTTGTAAAGAGCTCGATATAGCAGATTGGTATTTCCTTTAACGATAAAGGTCTGTGCCTCAGATTGCGTTTCAGAATGTGCATCAATCTGCGTGTTAACCTGCACGTTTATCATATTATTTTGGGCAACTAGCTTAAGATCATCTACGACCGTTTTAATTACTGAATCAAGAGAAACGTCCTCAGCCTCTCCTAGCTCAGATGTCTCCGCAAATTCCAAAAGGTCAGTGATGATGGAAGATAGGCGGTCAATGTATGTCTCCATCGTAGTTACAAGCTCGTCATATTCGTGCTGTTCGCGTTTCTTTTTCTTAAAAACATCCAGCTTGGTTCTCAGTACGGTAATTGGTGTTCTGAGCTCGTGAGCTGCGCTAGCCGAGAAGCGCCTCTGCATTGCAAATGCTTCATCTAGTTGCTCAGTCATCTGATTAAATGACTTAACCAGCTCTTGAATCTCTTCTCCACTGCCCTCAATTTCAATGGAATCAGACAATGTGTTTGGGCTAATTTCTTTCATGTGAGCAGAGAGTTGTTGAACTGGCTTGGTATAGTGGCCTATTAAAAAATAAGCTATACAGCTTCCTGCAACAATCACAACAAGCAAGATGCCCAGTGCGTCAAACAAAATAGAACGTTCGATAGCATCTACGTCTAAAACAATAGAAAGAGCTCCCTGATTGATGGCGTTGGCTGCGGCTAGTTCCAGCAGCTCAGATGTCGAGCGGTACACAAGCCAGGTCAAAACAACGCAACAGCACACCAATAAGCCCACCATAAGAAGAGTGAGTTGGGCACGTATCGAGCGCATTGGCTTTGGGATTATTTCACTTATCTTAGTCATCGCTGTCCCTCTTAAAGCAATAACCCTCTCCCACTTTGTTAGAAATTGGGTCATATCCAAGAGCTTCTCGTAACTTTTTTCGTACCGAAAAAATGTGAACACGCACAGAATTGCTGAATAAGTCCACGTTGCTATCCCACGCATGAGTCATTAGTTCTTCACTGCTCACAACCGCTCCAGCATGTCTCATTAGGTACTCTAAGATTGCAAGCTCTTTCTTTGTGAAATTAACCTGAGCGTCTCCAACAAAAACTTGTCGAGCCGTAGTGTCAAACCGAAGTTCTCCCAGCGTCAAAGACGCTTCTCCATGCGTATATTCGCGGCGCAAGAGTGTCCTAATACGGGCCTCGAGCTCACCAAACGCAAAAGGTTTTATAAGGTAGTCATCAGCACCTGCGTCTAATCCAACAATGCGATCAGACACCGATGAACGAGCAGAAAGTATTAGCACCTTAGTCTCTGAGTGCTCCGCTCGTAGTGTACGCAGCAAATCAAGTCCATCGATACCAGGAAGGTTAAGGTCAAGTAGAATCAAGTCATATTGCTCAAGCTGAGCCATTTCAAGAGCCTGAGTGCCGTTATCGACAAGATCAACGTAATAACCGTCCAGCTCAAGCCCCTCTCCAATAGAGGCAAGAAGCTCTTTTTCATCTTCCACTACAAGGATTTTCAATTCTTCCCTTTCAAATGCAGCTTGATGCTATTTGCAAGCATTAGAGTGCGCCTGGACCAAGCTCAAATGACTCAGTCCAGGCGTACTTCATACAACACTTCAAATGCTAACCGATTGAACCCTACGGCGAGAAGTTCTTCTCGCCGTGTGCCGTGAGCGGTATGTAAGTTTCTATAACCTACTTTGCCTGAGCAAGGGCCTGGTCAACGCGCTTTTGAAGTTCGCTGCCTTGAAGCTTGCTGGAGCCACCGGTAATTGGATCGCCCACCAGTCTACCGTTCTGGTCAATAACCATAGTAGTTGGGAACGCTGTTAGGCCTTCGATAACGCGACCGCCATCGCTGTGAGGATCAAGAGCGACGTTTCCGTAAGTAACACCCTGCTTCTGAAGAATATTCACGGCCTCCTTCTTAGCGTCGTCCGTGTATGCGGCTTCGGCGTTAACACCCAAGACATTGACACCTTTGTCCTTATAGGTATCAGCAAGTTCTTGAAGCATCGGCATCTCCTGAATGCAGCCAGTACAGCCATTGAACCAGAAGGTCAGAACGGTGACCTTATTCTGTCCAAATACGGTGTTGTCATAGGTAGCGCCAGTAGTGATATCTGTTGCCTTAAAATCTGGGAAGGTATCGCCGTCTTTGAGGTGCAGTTTTGATGCTGCCTCAGGTGGAACTGCAGCAGAATTCTGCTGCTCGGCAGTTGGAGCGGTTGTTGTGCCTGTGTTACCAGTACCACCAACGCTGCATCCAACAAGCGCAACTGCCATAAGTAGGCCAGCGACATACGTCAGGGATTTTGTTACAAATTTTTTCATTTCATAGTCCTTTCTGTCTTTTCTACGTACGAAACGTAGCTATACACGTTTTATGACGCTTACTTTGCCGAGCATGCTGTTTGCTGATTTTCCAAGCGCTTTGCTGTAGCAACCTTTTCCGACTGTTCGATTTTCTCGTTGATTAACAGGAGCATTGCATCAATTGCATGAACAGGACAGACCTTTATGCACTCTCCGCAGCGAATGCACTCAAGAGCTGCGTTATTCTTCGTAATATCTACGTCCATCTTGCATGTACGCGCACACTTTCCGCAGCTTACACAGGTCTTCTCGTCAACTCGATACTGCAAAATTGAGATGCGATTGAACAGAGAATAAAAAGCCCCGAGCGGGCAAATCCATTTGCAAAAAGGACGATAAAACATGATGCTCAACAGCACAACGGTTGCCAAAATGCTGAACTTCATCGTAAAAAGAGTGCCCAGAGCTGCCTTAATGCTGACATCTGCTAAAGAAAGCGGAATTGCTCCCTCGAGAATTCCCTGTGGACAAACATACTTACAGAAATAAGGCTCTCCCATTCCTACGGCATTTTGAATCAAAGCTGGTAGAGCCCAGACAAGTACAATTAATATGACGTACTTCAAATAGCGCAAGGCTTTGAGCTTTTTAGTGCTAAATTTTTTTGGGAATGGAATCTTGTGGAGAAGATCTTGTACCCAGCCAAATGGACAAAGAAATCCGCAGACAAACCTGCCTAGCAAAGTTCCAATGAGAATCAAAATACCCGTAATGTAATACGAGAAGCTGAATTTGGAAGATCCGACTACCGCCTGAAATGCTCCAATGGGGCAAGCGCCCGTAGCTGCTGGGCAAGAATAGCAGTTAAGTCCAGGGACACAGACTGACTTTGCTGGACCAGTATAGATAGTTCCCTTAGCAAAATTTGTTAGGTGAGGGTTGGTTAGAAAGGTTGCGCATGCCTGCACGAAACCTCTTTTAGTGATAAATTCTCGCACTTTCTTTCCAAGAAATTTTATCCCTGAGAGCACTTTCACCGCAGGTCACCTAACCAATACCTACACACTCAAGGCAGATTCGTACTGCTTTTCCCAATACGGTATCAACCTCTCCGCGAGAAGCGCCATAGACTACAAATGCACATCCTAGCAGCAAAAATAGAATAGGTAGGATACGTAGGCGGCAGCTCCAGCCGCAAGTTTGCTTTGATTTCATAGATACTCCCTTCTCCTGACTCTAGTACAACAGAAGGGGTGTTAAATCGCTGTTAAGCTGATTTAAATTTTCCGGAAAGGGTTACAAATAGCTGCACAAATATCTTTTGGATTTCTACGAATGACATGGCAATAGCTCTTAAATACATCTTGAATGTGGCTCAAGTGCGACCCAAAATTGCCATGAAACTATTTATATAAATCTCCGAACATATAAAATATGCAATCACATAAAACCGCAGGTACACAGCTTGCGAATAAATCGGGCCTTCTTGTCATCGACTCAGGAAGCAAATTTCAGATCTCCACAACACACCTATGACAGATAATCTGTCATAAAGACGTATACATGACGCCGAAAATAGCTAAAACGTGCAGATTATCTTCATTTGATGTGTAATATG
>CAUTIE010000037.1:0-11565 GCA_963538475.1 uncultured Atopobiaceae bacterium | reverse complement strand
ATAACAATAAAGCCAAGGAAGATTGTGGGGGTAATAACCTCAGCAAGGAAGATCACGCCAAAAACTGCTGCAAAAATACTGTCCAGAGAAATTATTAGTGAGGCCTGAACAGGAGTAACTGACTTCTGTGCGCGGTTCTGCAAAACACCAGTCAGTGCGGTTGCAATAAGAGTGATGTAGGCGAGGGCAACCCAGGCATTTATGGGCAGTGCCGCAAAATTGGGAACCGTTTCAAAGCAAAGCGCGTAGGCAAGGCAGGGAAGGGCGCTCACGCCAAGCTGCACCACCGTAAGTGTGATGATGTCGTATTTGTGAGCAAGCTCGGCAGTAAGCACAAAAACGAAGGCAAAAATAATGGCTGAGAGCAATGTCATCTGCTCGCCCAAGCCAAACGAGAACGAAAAATCAGTGCCCAGTGAGATAAGACCAATGCCAGCTACGCATAAAAAGGCTGCAAAAATACTGGTTCCATGAGGTTTTTTCTTTGCAATGAGCCAGTTTACAAACGGAATCATCGCGCAATAAATTGATGCAATAAAAGCAGCTTTACCTGCAGTGGTATAAGCAAGAGCTCCATTTTGGAACAGAAATCCTAGACCGTTAAGAACGCCTAAGAGCACGCCGTATTTGATATGTGTGACATTCAAGTGTTCTTTAAGTTTTTTTCTAAAGATGATGGCAACAATACCTACGGCAAAGACAAAACGTAAGGTCATAAGCCAAGCTGCCGAGATATAACTAATTGCATCTTTGATAACGACAAATGACCCGCCCCAGATAAGTGCGCAGATAAGAAGAGCAAACTTCCATACAAGCGTAGAAGAAGTATCTAGTGTGAGTCCGGAAGAGTTTCTAGTAGAAAGATCTGATGATGCCACGCGCTATCCATTCCCGTCGAAGGTAAAAGTTAAGGTATAGGTAGTGATTTGAGAAAATCAAACGCGTGCAAGTATACGTGATTTTGCACTTGAAGCGCCCCACAAGCAGCATAAAAATGAGATTAGAAGTATACTCACATCTGCAAGAAAAATAAGTGTGCGTTTATTTTATGCAAGAAGATATTTCAAGGAGACTCGTATGTCCAACTACGTTCTGACCTGTTGCTCTACGGCCGATGTAAGTGAGAAGTACCTTCAGTCACGTGATGTGAAATACGTATATTTCAACTACGAGCTTGATGGTGTTCAGTGCAAGGATGACTTTGGTCGCACTAATGCACCAGCTGACCTCTATAAAAAGATGCTTGCAGGCGCTGAGTGCCGTACTTCACAGGTATCAATTGGTGAGTACATGGCTTTCTGGCGTCCTTTCCTTGAGGAGGGCAAAGACGTTCTTCATGTTTCGTTGAGTTCTGGCGTTTCTGGAACGTATGAGTCTGCTTGTCAGGCAAAGGTAGAAATTGAGCAGGAGTTTCCTGACAGAAAGATTGAGGTTGTCGACTCTCTGCAGGCATCTTCTGGCTACGGTTTGCTGGTAGACGGTCTTGCCGATAAGCGCGACGAGGGTCTGTCTTTTGACGAGGCAGTTGCATGGGCCAAAGAGGCTCGTCACCGTGTGTATGGATGGTTCTTCTCAACAGATTTGACCTTCTTTGTTCGTGGTGGTCGCATTTCCAGGACAGCTGGCCTGCTTGGCGGCATGCTTAACATTTGTCCTGTTATGGATATTGAGGCCGACGGTTCTTTGGCTGTTAAAGAGAAGGCACGTGGCAAAAAGAAAGCAATCGCTCGCGTAGTTGAGATCATGACTCAAACTGCAGAGCAGGGCAGTGCTTACGCACGTAAAGTGTTTATCTCTAACTCTGAATGCGCCTCTGATGCCCAGGCTGTCAAAGAGCTTATTCAAGAAAAGCTTCCACAGACCGGTGATATCAACATCTTTACCATTGGTGCAACTATTGGTGTTCATACTGGTCCTGGAACTGTTGCAACATTCTGGTGGGGAGAAGAACCTCGCGCTTAAGATGTTGTTCGAGTAGGTAGGAAAGGTCTTTAGTCATGGTTAATTTTGAGTACGTTGTACCTACTCAAGTGGTTTTTGGAAAAGATACTCAACTTCGTGTGGCAGAGCTTGTCTCTGCTCACGGAGGTACCAAGGTGCTGGTGCATTTTGGTGGCAGTCACGTGGTAAAGAGTGGCTTGCTTAACCAGATCCACCAGCTTCTAAGCAATGCGGGAATTGCTTTTGTTGACTGTGGTGGAGTTGTCCCTAATCCTCGATTAGAGCTTGCAGAAGAAGCTGTAGAGCTGGGCAATCGCGAGGGTGTTGACTTTATTTTGGCCATCGGTGGCGGATCTGTCATGGATTCTGCTAAGGCGATTGCATATGGCCTGGCCAATGACGTTTCTCTTGAAGACCTCTATTTGCATAAGGTCAGTGTTTCAAAGGCAGTTCCTCTTGGTGTCATTTCTACTATTGCAGGAACTGGATCTGAAACCTCTGATTCTTCCGTCATGAACATTACGCTGGCTGATGGCCGTGTTCTTAAGCGTTCTTATCACCATCAGAGCGGCCGTCCTTGCTTTGCCATCATGAATCCAGAGCTCACCTATTCCGTGAGTGCTTATCAGACGGCATCAACAGGCGCCGACATCATGATGCACACCATGGAGCGCTATTTTACGCTCGAGAAGGACGTGGCACTCACTGACGAGCTAGCCGAGGGGCTCTTACGCACCGTAAAAGAAGCTGTCTTGATTGCTGTCAAAGAACCAGAGAATTACGCTGCACGTGCAGATTTGCTCTGGGCATCGTCGCTTTCTCACTGCGGACTTACCGGAACTGGTCGCGTAAGCGATTTTGCTTCTCATGCAATCGAGCATGAGCTGAGCGCAAAGTATGATGTAGCTCACGGTGCTGGTCTCACGGCTATTTGGGCAAGTTGGGCTCGCTATGTTATGAGCCAAGATCCAGAGCGCTTTGCGCAGTTTGCGGTTAATGTTTTTGGAGTTCAAAATAACTTCCATAATCCAACCGCTACAGGCCTTGCGGGAATCGAAGCTTGGAATCAGTGGTGTCATGCAATTGGTATGCCAACCTCCCTTGCCGAGCTTGGAGTAGACCCTTCGGAAGAGGACATTCTCCAGATGGCAAAAGGCACTATTGATGCTCGCGGTGGAGATCATGCGGGCAACTTTATGCAGCTTAAAACAGCAGATGTTCAACAGATTTTAAGAATGGCCCTAAAGTAAAGTTTCTCAAGGTAAATTTTGTTTCATTGCGGGTATTATTACTACATACGAAGTTACTGAGCCACCAAGCTCAAACATACGGAAGGAAGATTCATGAGCGGTTTTGTTAAGGCAGACAATGTTTTTGTAAACCAGAACGCAGCGAGCCGTAATGATGTCCTGCGTTTTATTGCCGATAAAGCACTGGAAGCTGGCGTAACTGACGATGCAGACGCTGTTTACAATGCTTTTTTGGCTCGTGAGGAAATGGGCGAGACCGGCATGACTGACGGTTTTGCAGTTCCACACGCAAAAGATGCTGCTATCAAGGACGCAGCTGTCTTTGTCTTCAAGAACAGCACCCCTCTTGAGTGGCCTTCTTTTGACGAGAAGCCCGTTGATGTTGCCATTGCACTGCTTGTTCCAGATGGAGAGGCTGGCACCACTCACATCAAGCTTCTTTCTAAGACCGCTGTTCTTCTGATGAGAGATGAGTTTAAGTCTCTGCTTCGTGGCTCTAATGATCAGGAAGCTATTGCTCAGGCTATTAACGAGGGCATTAGCGAGGAGTAGGGTTTCTCGCCAGATTATAGAGGGCTTGGCAAGTACTTCCTGCAACAGTTTAACTGGGTAAAATTTTGGACACTCAAGCACAAACTTGAGTGTCCTTTTTTGTGTAAAAAGGCGTACACTTGTACTAGTTTTAGTCGAGAAGGGAGTCAGATGTTTACACCATGTACTGACAAGCGCGTTGCTGTCTTTTTTGCCGATGGTTGTGAAGAGATTGAGGGACTGAGCGTTGTTGATGTCCTGTATCGTGCAGGTATTCCCTGTGACAAAGTGTCTATCTCTGATTCCTTGAGCGTGACTTCATCTCACCAGGTTACCTTTCTAACAGACAAGCTACTTAGTCAGGTCTCGTTTGATGATTACAGCATGTTGGTGCTTCCTGGAGGTCTTCTTGGAACTACTAATCTTGAGGCTTGTGAGCCACTTATGCAGGCAGTTGATGCGTTTGCGGAAGATGGCCGTGCGCTTGCTGCAATCTGTGCTGCTCCTTCAATTTACGCTAAGCGTGGATTGCTTGCGGGTAAGAAGGCTACGTCTAATCCAGGCTTCCAGCATTTTCTTTCAGAGAATGGCGCTAATCTTTCGCAAGATGCGGTTTGTGTTGACGGCTCTTTTATTACCAGTCAGGGTGCGGGAACAGCTCTTAAGTTTGGTCTTGAGATTGTTCGCTATCTTGTAGGTAATGACGTGGCAGAAAAAGTTTCAAAAGGCATTGTGCTTATCTAGGCCATGACACCTTCTCAAAAACAGTACCTGGTTATTGATCTAAAGAGTTTTTACGCATCAGTTGAGTGCGTTGAGCGAGGTCTTGATCCCATGAAGGCCAAGCTTGTTGTGGCAGATCTTACTAGGACAGAAAAGACAATCTGTTTGGCTGTTTCACCGGCGCTTCGTGCGCTGGGTGTTCCTGGACGTTGCCGTGTTTTTGAGATTCCTAAAAACCTTACCTATGAGGTAGCTCCTCCTCGCATGGCTCTGTATGTGGAGCGCTCTGCAGATGTGTATTCGGTATATCTCAAATACATTGCACCAGAAGACATCCACGTTTACTCCATTGACGAGGCATTTATTGATGTAACACCGTACTTATCGCTTTATGGATGTACAGCAAGAGAGTTGGGCGAGAAAATCCGTGCAGATGTAGCAAAAACTACTGGCATTCCTGCTACCTGTGGTTTGGGTCCAAACTTGTATCTGGCAAAAATTGCTCTTGATATCACTGCAAAGCACAGCCCCAACTTTTTTGGTGAGCTTGATGAAGAGTCGTACAAGCTTAAACTCTGGAACCATAAGCCCTTAACTGATTTTTGGCATATTGGTGCAGGTATTCAAAAGCGACTTGCGGCAATGAATATTCACACCATGGGACAGCTTGCTACAGCTCCTACAGAGCCTTTGTATAAAGAATTTGGTGTTGATGCAGAAATCCTTATTGATCATGCATGGGGAATTGAGCCAACTACCATTGCAGATATTAAGGCCTACAAGTCTCAAAGTCATTCTGTCTCAACGGCGCAGGTCTTTGATCACAATAGAGATACAGAGGGCGCGCGTCTTATCTTTAAAGAGATGGTTGAGGCATTGACGTTAGAGCTTGTAACACAAAAACTCGTTTGCTCTTCTATTGGCATCTATATTGGCTACTCGGCAACAGAGAGCCAGATGGAAGAGCTGAGGCAGACGGGGGATTATAGGAGCTGGAGAAGACATATTCCCTCCAGCAGTGGCACTAGGAAGCTCTCTTATCCTACTAACTCTAGAGATGAGCTTATGGCAGAGGTTTTGTCTTTCTTTGACGAGCGCGTAATACCTTCAGAAAGTGTGCACCGCGTGGGTCTTACCTTCGGAAACACTCAAGAAGAAACGGGCTCAGGTATTCAGACTTCTCTTTTCCAGGACAACACTGTTTTAGAAAGAGAACGCCAGCGTCAAGATACTATCAATGCCATAAAGAAAAAGTTTGGTAAGAATTCTTTGCTCAAAGCTATGGACTTGCTCCCCGAAGCAACTGCACGACAGAGAAACGCTCAGATTGGAGGACATCGTAGTGGAGAAGAAACCAATGAGGCCTAAACAGGGTTTCTCGCCAGCAGAAGCTAGCGTAAAAGAGGATGCGTTTGCAGCGCAGATGCACTACGGACACCCTCGCATGTCGCGAGCAAACAGGGCAAAAATATTTATGCCTTTTGATGCTCTGAAAGGTTTACGAGAAGCCTTGGCAGAAAGAGAACAAGAAGCTCAAGACCATATAAAAGACTTTCATGACTTACCACACTGGTCATAGGTTTATACGATAAAATAGACAGGTCGTATAAAGAAATCGAGGAGGTTTCATGAACCCCAAAGCAAAGATTGCCATTCCAGCAATTGTGGCTCTCATTTTTATCATCATTGATTTTGTTGCACCAGTTCAGTATCTCAGCTATTTCCACACGGTATTTAACTTTGCAACTCGTCAGACAAATCCTATTTCTCTGATTCTTGCACGTATTACCTATATTATTTTCCTGTGCTATCTTTTTGCTGCGGTTTCAGGTCTTTTGAGGGGCTTCCGTCCTCGTCTTAGGTGGGGTCTTTCCATTCTCTCTGTAGTTGGTTTGACTTCCGCACTTACCGAGCTCTCTGTGATGATTTCTATCAGCCAGGCGGTAAACTTCACCACCCTTATTCTTAACATCATGATTGTGGGCTTCTTGTTCCTCACGGCTCTTCTTGCACTTCTCATTTGGGTTCGTGCTAAGAAAGAGTTTGACCAGCGTCAGGCTGATCTTGAGGAGGAAGAGGTTGTTGTTTCTCCAATGCCTCTTGCTACCGAGGGTGCAGAGGTTGCTCCCGTAGTTCCTGTAACTGCAGAGGCAACAGCAGCACCTGCTCCAGAAGCAACTGTCACAACCGTCGCACCTGAGGCTCCTGCAGCTCCAGCAGCTCCAGCAGCACCTGAGGCTCCACAGGAGTAGCTGTTCACGCACTCTCTTCTTGTTTGGAGGATTCTTTTCATAGGAGAAACGTATGTCTTTTGTTGAATTTAAAGAGGTAACAAAGACGTATACCATGGGCTCCGTCAAGGTACACGCTGTCCATGACATGAACTTCTCCATAGAAGAGGGCGAGCTTTGCGTAATTGTTGGCCCATCAGGTGCCGGTAAAACAACTGTCTTAAATATGCTCGGAGGTATGGATACCTGTACCTCCGGGTCTATTTATTTAGACGGAAAAGAAATTGGCGGGCTTTCGGAAAAAGAAAGAACGCTCTATCGCCGTCATGACATTGGCTTTGTTTTCCAGTTTTACAATCTTGTTCCTAATCTCACTGCAAAAGAAAACGTTGAGCTTGCTTCTCAGATTTGTCTTGACCCTATGCAGCCAGAAGATGCACTTCGAGCTGTTGGTCTTGAGCATCGTATGGATAACTTCCCAGCTCAGCTCTCCGGTGGAGAGCAGCAACGCGTTTCTATTGCACGCGCTTTGGCAAAGAATCCGCGTCTTCTGCTCTGCGATGAGCCAACAGGTGCGCTGGATTATAAAACAGGAAAGCAAATTCTTAAGCTCTTGCAGGATATGTGCAAAGAGCAGCATAAGACCGTGGCTATTGTCACGCACAACTTTGCGTTCACTCAAATTGCCGATAGGGTAATCCACGTTAAAGAGGGTCAAGCTCAATCGGTAGAAATTAATCAACACCCAGCTGACGCGCTTACTGTCGAGTGGTAGTTATGCCCCGCGCTCTTTTTACCGAGATTACTCGGACCATCAAAGGGTCTCTCGCCAGATTTCTTGCAATTGCAGGAATTGTTGCGTTGGGCTGCGGCTTCTTTGCGGGACTCAAAATGGCAAGCCCTGACATGCAAGAAGCGGCTCATACGTTTTACGAAAACCAGCACCTCTATGACCTTCGCGTCATCTCAACGCTTGGATTAAGCGAGAAGGACGTTTCCGCCCTGGCGTCAGTTGAGGGTGTTGAAGCGGTTATGCCTTCTCGTACGGTAGACATTATGGCTACACTGACGTCGTCGCAATCTACTGCTCGTGTGAGTTCTTTTAGACCCGGTGAGCTTAACCAGCCAATAGTGGTTGAAGGAAGGCTCCCTCAAGGACCTTACGAGTGCGTGATGAGCGCAGATCCCAAGAAACGTGCTGATATCAGTCTTGGTCAACAGATTGAGCTACCAGATACTTCAAACGGCGTTCATTTAAAGGGCGGCTCGTACACGGTTGTTGGTTTTGTAAATGCGCCAACGTATCCGTATGTCAGCAATTTTGGTACTACATCGTTAGGCAATGGCATTGTGCAGCAATTTGTGTATGTCACTGAAGATGCTTTTGCAGATGATGATCCTTATACCGAAGTGTATGTGACAGTTCAGGGTGCTACCAGGTATAAGAGCGGCTCATCGGCGTATCAGAGCGCTGTTGATAGCGTTGCAGAACGCATTACACAGATGAATCCGTCACTTGCTTCACTTCGTTTGCAAGAGCTCAAAGATGACGCTCAAACTCAGGTTGATGAGGCTCGTCAAAAGCTGGAGCAATCAAGACAAGAGGCCGCGGATAAACTAGGGGATGCTCAGAAGAAGCTTGATGATGCGGAGGCACAAATTTCCGCTCAGCAGCAAAAGCTGGATGATGGTCAGAAGCAATATGATACAGGACGTCAGCAGCTTACAGCTTCGCGCTACAGTGCTGAGCAGCAATTTGCACAAGCGGAAGCTCAGATTACAGCTTCAGAGGGACAGATAGCCCAGGGAACAGCTGAGCTTAGTGCAGGAGAGGCTCAGTATCAAGCTGGCCTTGCTGCTTTCAATGCAGGACAAGCAACGTTTGCGCAGCAAAAGAGTGCGTTTGAAGCGGGTAGAGATGCGTTTCTTGCAGGACTTGCTGCGCAAGGAATTACGGCTTCTACACTTGAAGAAGCACAGCAGCAGCTCAGTGCTTTAGGTCTACCAACCTCGCAAGTAGACGCTCTTCTCGCCACACAGGCGCAGATTAGCGCTGCAGAGGCAGAGCTGGCTTCCCAGCAGCAGGCTTTAGCAGCCGCGCGAGAAGAGCTAGATCAGCGCACGGCTCAACTGCATGAGGCAGAGTCTCAGGTAGCTCAGGCGCGTCAGGATTTGGCAGAGGCAAGGCTTGCTACTGCAGATCAGCTGTCTGCAGCTCAGGATAAACTTGCCGCGTCGCTTAGCCGCCTGAACGCAGGACAAACGGCTCTCCAAAACGCAGAGGCTCAGACTAACGAGGGAAGGCAGAGCCTTGAGGAGCAACGCGCTGAGGTTGAAAAGCAGCTTGCTGATGGGCAGGCAAAAATTGACGAGGCTCAAAAGAAAATTGACGAGCTCAAAGAGCCCGATGTGTATGTACTTGATCGCACAAAAGAGATTGGCGTTGCAGCGTATCAAGCAGACTCTGAGCGTATCAACGATATTGCCAATGTGTTCCCGTTGATGTTCTTCTTGGTGGCTGCTTTGGTGTCACTTACCAGTATGACGCGCATGGTATCTGAAGAGCGCACGCTCATTGGCGTTCATAAGGCGCTTGGCTATTCAACTGTTCAGATTGCAGCAAAGTACCTGCTCTATGCCTTGCTTGCTTCGCTTTTAGGTGCTGTTATTGGCATAGCATGTTTAAGTCAGGTGTTGCCAGGCGTTATTATCTCTGCTTACGGGTCAATTTATACCATCCCAAATGGGGGAGCTCCTTATCCTATCCAGCTAGATAGCGCACTGCTTTCGGGACTTTCTGGCATAGGCATTACGCTTCTTTCAACCATGGCTGCCGTTTTATCCTCTTTGAAGGAAGAGCCTTCTAGTCTTATGCTTCCAAAAGCTCCAAAAGCGGGCTCAAAGATTTTGCTTGAGCGTTTTGAGCCTTTATGGTCTAGATTGTCTTTCTCGTGGAAGGTTACAATCAGAAACCTTGTCCGCTATAAGCGACGCTTGATTATGACGCTCGTGGGAATTGCCGGATGTACTGCGCTTTTATTGGTGGCTTTTGGCCTTAGGGATTCCATTAGCGACATCATTGATAACCAATGGCCAGCTATCTCGCATTATGACTACATTGTGGGAATGACCCCTGATGTTTCAAGCGAAGAAGCTGATCAGATTAATGCAGAGCTCAATCAAGTGGGCGCCACAAATATTCATCGCATAACAAGAGAAAATGTTCTTCTTGAGTCACCTACACAAAAGGCAGGCTCGCTTACAAGAACAACTATTATGACCAGCAATTCTCTTCAAGACCTCACCGGTTTAGCAACCCTGCGTAATCGCCTTTCTGGTCAAGCAATAGAGCTTAGAGAAGACTCGGTTGTAATTACAGAGAAACTTGCAAAACGACTTGGTGTAGGTGTGGGAGATACCATTCAGGTCTATGCTCAAGACAGAATTGGAAACGCTTCAGGTGAGCCAAGCACGCTTACTATTACAGGAGTTGCCGAGAATTACGTTGGGTCGTATCTGTATGTGGGACCTTCTGCATGGCATTCTTTGGGCATTCAAGACGACGCCACGGATGGCTGGTATGCAACGCTTCCCGAGAATCAAACAACAAGAGATGCGTTTGGAGAAAAGCTTATTAACCAGGCAGGAGTTGCAACAGTAGATGATGTCAATGAGGCTATTCATACCTACAAAGAATCACTTGCCGTAGTTAATCGCGTGGTAGCCATTCTTATTGTGGCTGCAGCTCTGTTGGCTTTTATCGTCTTGTATAACCTCACTAATATCAATATTGAAGAACGTATTAGAGAGATTGCCAGCCTCAAAGTTCTTGGATTTACGCGACACGAGGTTGATGCCTATGTCTTTAGAGAAATTGCATTACTTGCTGTCTTTGGAGCGCTCTTTGGACTTGTTCTAGGAACGTATCTTGAGGGATTTGTAGTTCAAACTGCTGAGATTGATCTTGTTATGTTTGGTCGTGCTATCCATGCACCAAGTTATTGGTTTGCCTTTGGACTCACGCTTGTTTTCTCGCTGTTAGTGTATGTTGCCATGCGGCCAAAACTTAAAAATATTGATATGGTGGAGAGCTTGAAGAGCGTTGAGTAGACATCTTTTGCACGCCCAAGGAAGGCACATTTTAGATAAGATAGAAGATAGTCGAGATTGCTTATTTATAAGGAGTTGGTATGCCTAAGGTTTCTTTTGTAATTCCTGCATACAACATCGAATCGTACATTGGGCGTTGTATTCAAAGCGTAAAGAATCAGACGTTTGGTGATTTTGAAGCAATTATTGTTGATGACGCCTCAACAGATTCCACTCCAGAGAAAATCGTTATGGCAGTAGGGGATGACAAAAGGTTCAAAGTTGTTACTCATGCAACTAACCAGGGACTTCATCTTGCACGTAAAACTGCTGCAGCTCATACAAAAGGCGAGTGGGTCTTTTGCCTAGACGGTGATGATGAGGTTGCTCCTGATTTTCTAGAGCAGGTAGTTGCTCGTATTGATCAGAACCCTGTTGATATTCTCCATCTTGGCATTACCGTTATTCCAGAAAACGGTGTTGACCCAGCTGATGCAAAGTCTTTTGAAAGCTACATTAACCAGCAATCAGACTTTACTCAAGGCGATGATATCCTGCGCATTATTTATGATGAGGGCTATGGGCAGAAGCTTGATTGGCGCGCTACCCAGCGATTGTACCGAGGAGAGCTTTTCCGCTCTGCCTTTGCAGAGATGACTTCGGAGCGCCTGGTAAGAGCAGAAGATGCCTATGAGGTATTTATCCTGGCAGATAAGGCTCAGACTGCCGATGGTTTTGAGTCTTGCAGAGGCTTTTTGTACCACTATGGCATCGGAGTAACTGGTGCTTCTCGTATTTCT
>CAUTIE010000036.1:0-12178 GCA_963538475.1 uncultured Atopobiaceae bacterium | reverse complement strand
GAACAGGTAACGCCTAGTGCTGCAACTTTCTTTTGAATGCGCTTACAGATCTCCAAAGGATTTTCTTTAGAGAATCTGCCCGGAGTGATGTCAAAAAATGCCTCATCAATAGAAACCTGCTCAACAAGGGGAGTCTCATCTTTGAGAAAACCCATAACAAGAGCACTCATTTCAGAGTATCTGTCATAGCGTCCTGGGGTCCAAATTGCTTGCGGACAGAGCCTTACTGCAGTAGCTGAAGGCATGGCAGAATGAACGCCAAACTTCCTTGCTTCATAAGAGGCGGTTGAAACAACGCCTCGTTTGTGGGGTGAGCCTCCAACAATTACTGGTTTTCCGCGCCACTCAGGATGATCAAGTTGTTCTACAGACGCAAAGAACGCATCAAGGTCAAGAAGTCCAATGGCTTTACCATGCCACTCAAAATCACACGATTTACGTGCGTTTTTATCTGATATGTCCTTTGATGTTTCCATAGAAATAGTGTATACTTTTTGTACAAATAGAACAAGTGTTTCATAAACAAAATACGAGTACTTTTTGAAGAGAGCAAATTTATACTTTTCGAGGTTAATGCGTTGTTGTACACTTGTAACCCGATTTGTGGCTTTGCGGTGCAGCCCATCTAACATCCGAGGCACCGCTCGTATGGAGGAGTTTTCATTGGCAGTTAAGATTCGTCTGGCCCGTCACGGTGCCAAGAAGCGTCCGTACTATCGCGTAGTTGTCGCTGATGGTCGTATGCCTCGCGATGGTCGTTACATTGAAGAAGTCGGTCGTTACAACCCACTGACTAGCCCTAAGACGATTGATATCAACCTCGAGAAGGTTGATGAGTGGGTAGCAAAGGGCGCTCAGCCAACAAGCGCAGTTTCTCACCTCATTGAGATCGCTCGTACTGGTGCTCCAGTTGCAGAGAAGAAGACCAAGCTCTCCAAGAAGGCACAGGCAAAGGCTGCTGCAGCTGCTGAGGCTGCTGCTGAGGCTGCTGCCGCAGCTGCTGAGGAGTCCGAGGCTCCAGAGGCTGAGTAAATCGTGTCTGAATTCACAGAGCCCACTGAGGTAGACGCTGTCGATCAAGACATTCAGGAGATGCCCTCTGATAAGGTTGCTGATCTTGTCGAGTACATCGTTTGTGGTCTTGTCGATAATGAAGATGCTGTTGCACTCGACGTCACCGATCGCGAGGATGGAGCCTTGATTGAGGTTTCTTGCTCTGAGGAAGACGCTGGACGTGTCATCGGCCGCAAGGGTAGAACCATTAAGGCTATTCGTACTTTGGCTCGTGCTCTTGGCCAGCGTGTTGGCACCTCTGTTGATGTCGAGGTTGTAGGCTAATTTTGCGTAAACACTGGCGAGCAATTGCTCAAATTGTTAAAACGCATGGTAAAAGAGGGGAGGTTGTGACGGTTCCCGTTCACAGCCTTCCTTCTCTTATAGCTGAAGGCATGACAGTTGTTCCTGTTCCGCCTGCGCTTAAGGGCCCTAGGAAGTTCTCAGTTGTCTCTGTTGAGTCAGATGATAGAGAAGGTAGTCTTGTAACTTTTGAAGATGTAACTACCATCTCTGATGCAGAAGAGCTTATTGGTAAAACGCTTCTGGTAGAAGAAGATTGTCTTCCAGAAAACTTTGGTCTGGTAAATGTTTCTCTCCTTGTGGGTAGAGAAGTACGTGATACAGAACATGGTTCTCTGGGTGAAATTACAGAGGTTCTTGTTGGACCTACACAAAATGTGTGGGTCATTGAGGGGCCTTTTGGACAGGTGCTGATGCCTGCCGTGGATGAATTTATCAAAGAGGCCCCAGCCGAGGGCTTCATTACCGTCTCAATTCCTCAGGGCCTTCTTAGGTTAGGTGAGTAGCATGCGCCTAGAAACGCTCTCAGTATTTCCTGAGGTCTTCTCGCCCTATTTACATGCTTCTATTATGGGCAGAGCTCAAAAGACAAACATTTTTGAGTTCTATGCGCATGATTTACGTGACTGGACACATGATAGACACCGTACGGTAGATGATGCTCCTTTTGGTGGCGGACAAGGCATGCTTATGAAGCCTGCTCCTATTTTTGAGGCAGTTCGAGAGATTTCTGGTCAGGCAGATGCCAAGCCCCACGTGGTGTTTTTCTCGCCAGTTGGTAGGCCGTATTCTCAGGCTATTGCTCAAGAGTTTGCTCAAAAAGAGCGCATTCTATTTGTTTGCGGCCGTTATGAGGGTATGGATGAGCGTGTCTATGAGCTGGCAGATGACGTAATTTCTATGGGAGATTACGTTCTGACGGGCGGAGAGCTCCCTGCGCTTACCGTGATTGACTCGGTTGTGCGCCTGCTTCCTGGTGCGCTTGGCGATGAGATGAGCTCGCAGGATGAGTCTTTCTCTGACGATGGTCTTCTCGAGTATGCTCAGTACACGCGACCAGCAAACTTTGAGGGGCGAGAAGTCCCGTCTGTGCTTTTGTCAGGAGACCACGGTGCGGTCGCAGTCTGGAGACGACACTCTGCACTTGCTCGCACACGTGCGTGGCGTCCCGACCTTTTAGAGAGCGCCCAGCTCACTGAGAAGGACAGAGCATATTTAGCAGAGCTTGATCAGCAATCTGGTGATGACGATGAGTAGTGGACATTCCAAAGTACTTGAGCTTCTTGAATACCTGGTAATTGTTGCAGTTGCCGTTGCGCTGGCGTTTTTTATCAGGACTTTTGTTGCTGAGGTGTATGAGGTTCCAACAGGGTCCATGCTCAATACCATCCAGCTGGGGGATCGTTTGGTAGGAGAGAAGCTTACCTATCGCTTTGGTGGTACCCCTCAAGCAGGCGACGTGGTTACCTTTACCAGTCCTCAAAATCCCGATACGCTTTTAGTGAAGCGCGTCATTGCCACAGCAGGTCAAACGGTTGATTTGCGTGACGGCGCTGTGTATGTTGATGGCCAGCTTATGGACGAGCCTTACACTGAAGGCAAGCCAACGTATTCTCTTGCAGATCGCACAGGTGCCGTAATACAGAATTATCCGTATACTGTTCCTGCAGGTCATATTTTTGTTATGGGGGATAACAGAACAAACTCGCTGGATTCCAGATATTTTGGAGCTGTTGCGATTTCTACCGTGACCTCTAAGGCAATGTTTATTTTCTGGCCCTTTGACCATGCTCGCGGGCTATAGTACTTACGTCGGACATTTGAGAGAAAGAACATCATGGGCGCAACACCACTTACGTTTCAAGATATGATTTTGACCCTTGAACACTATTGGGCAGAAAAAGGCTGCACGGTCATGCAGCCATATGACTCTGAGGTAGGTGCCGGTACCTTCCACACCGCAACTATCCTGCGCTCACTTGGCCCCGATGCCTGGCGTACCTGCTATCCACAGCCTTGTCGTCGTCCTGCTGATGGACGCTATGGCGAGAATCCCAACCGACTGCAGCACTACTATCAGTTCCAGGTCTTGCTCAAGCCATCTCCTGCAGACTCTCAAGACCTTTATCTTGGTTCACTTGCCGCTATTGGCCTTGATCCAAAAGACCACGACGTTCGCTTTGTTGAGGACGATTGGGAGAGCCCAACGCTTGGTGCTTGGGGTCTTGGCTGGGAGGTCTGGCTCAACGGCATGGAGGTTACTCAGTTCACGTACTTCCAGCAGGTAGGTGGCATTGAGGTAGACCCTGTTCCTGTTGAGATTACCTATGGTCTTGAGCGTATTGCTATGTATGCTCAGGGTGTAGATTCCGTCTATGACCTGGTATGGAGCTATCTGCCAGACGGCACTCCAATGACATACGGCCAGGTATTCCTTGAAAACGAGCGCGAGTTCTCAACCTACAACTTTGAGGTCGCCAACATTGAGCTTATGCGCGAGAAGTTCGACGAGTATGAGGCAGAGTGCCATAGCTGCCTTGAGCGCAAGCTTCCACTTCCTGCATATGACTGCGTTATGAAGTGCAGCCACGCATTTAACTTGCTTGACTCTCGTGGTGCTCTTTCTGCTGTTGAGAGAGCTAACTATATTCTTCGCGTTCGCACCGTTGCTAAGGCATGCTGCGAATCGTATTTGGAGGAGGTTGCTTCTAAGAAAGCACCTGCATCAACTACTCAGGAGGAGGTGGCTTAAATGGCTGAGGTTAAAGACTTCCTTTTTGAGATTGGTTCTGAAGAGATGCCTTCTGCTCCATTGCAGAAAGCTATTGCTCAGTTCAATAAGCTTGTAGTTTCCGGACTTAAAGACTCTGGTTTGTCATTTGGAGAGGTTAAGATCCTCTCGACACCTCGCCGTTTAACCGCTTACGTTAAGGACGTAGCTGAGGCTACAGAAGAGATTTCTGAGGTCAAGCGTGGTCCTAAGGCAGAAATTGCTTTTGATGCAGAGGGCAGGCCAACCAAGGCTGCTGAAGGATTTGCTCGTAAGTGTGGCGTAAGTGCTGATGCGCTGACCCGCCGTGTAGATACTGATGGTCACGAGTACGTCTTTGCGGAGCTCAACATTCCTTCAGTTCCTGCTACAAAGATCCTCTCTGAGCTGGCAACTTCTTGGATTGCTGCTCTTGACTGGCCTCGCAGCCAGCGCTGGGGCTCTTTCCACGAGCGCTATGTTCGCCCTGTTCGTTGGCTTTGCGTCCTCTTTGGTTCAGAGATTGTTCCTGTTACGTACGCTGATGTAACCAGCTCAAACACCACTCAGGGCCACCGTGTTCTTGGACCTGGCTTCCATGAGGTAGCTACTCCAGCTGACTATGAGCAGGTGCTTAAAAACGCTGGTGTTTTGCTCCAGGAGCAGCGCAAAGACGTTATTCACGCTGGCATTAAAGAGGTTGAGGCTGCTCGCCCAGGATCTCACGTTGATATGCCCGAGAAGGTCTTTGAGGAGGTCATCAACCTTACCGAGTGGCCTCAGGTTCTTGTGGGCACCTTTGACGAGGAATTCCTCAACGTTCCTTCAGAGATTATTACTGAGTCCATGCTCTCTAACCAGCGCTATTTTCCAATTTATGACGCTGAAGGCAAGCTGACTCGAGAGTTTATTGTGGTATCTAACGCAGATCCATCTTGCGCAGAGCGCGTCATTGATGGCAACGAGCGTGTTGTTCGTGCTCGCCTCGACGACGCTAAGTTCTTCTTTGAGGAGGACTTGAAGCATACGCTCGACGAGTTTGCTCAGCGTCTTGAAACCGTTGTCTTCCAGGAGAAACTTGGCACGGTTCTGCAGAAGACCCAGCGTATGGAGGCTCTTGCTGCAGAGATTGCGCTTGACGAGACTTCCAACCAGGAAGAGGCAGAGCTTGCTGCTCGCGCCGCTCACCTTGCTAAGGCAGACCTTGTTAGCCAGGCGGTTGTCGAGTTCACCAGCCAGCAGGGCGTCATGGGTGGCTACTACGCAGAGGCTGCTGGCGAGAAGAGCGATGTATCTGCAGCAATTCGCGAACACTATCGTCCTCGCTTTGCCGGCGACGAGCTCCCAAGTGGCCAGATTGGTCGCTTTGTAGCCATTGCTGACAAGCTTGATACCATCTGCGGCATCTTTGCTATCAACGAGCCACCAACCGGCTCTTCCGATCCTTATGCCGTTCGTCGTGCAGCTATTGGTGTTATTGCACTGGTCCGCTCAACGGCAAACCTTGACCTCAAGAAGCTCATTGCAAGCTCTCTGGAGCTCTACCGCCAGCAAGGTCTTGTTGTTGACGAGTCTGTTCAGTCTCAGGTTGAGCAGTACTTTATTGGCCGCCTTGCATCTATTGCAAAGGACGAGAAGATCTCTGCAGACGCTATTGAAGCTGTTAGTGCAATTGGCGTTATTAATCCTGATGAGTTCCTTCAGCGTGCTCGTGCACTTGATGAGGCACGCCAGAACGAGCCTGAGCTCTTTGAGGACCTTGCTACTGCTTATGCACGCGCAGCTCACCTCAGTGACGCTTCTCTTGGCACAGAAGTTGATACAGAGCTTCTCACTGAGCCAGAGAAGTCGTTGCTTGCTGCTTGCGAAGAGGGACAGAAGCAGGTGGCTTCTGCTCTTGCTAGTTCAGACTATGCTGCTGCTGTTTCTGCACTGTCACAACTTCGTGAGCCAATTGACATTTTCTTCGACAAAGTGCTTGTCATGGATGAAAACGATACCGTTCGCCGAAATCGTTTACGTCTTTTGAACAAGTTTGCCCAGGTATTTAGTAATGTCGCCGATATTAGTGTGCTTTCTCGTAAGAAGTAGAGTACGCTTAGGTTAGATAAATGTTTGTATCTTTCTGAATAATTGACTGAAAGGGTTACAGCATGAGCACACTTGATATTGACAACAACACTCTTGGTGATGGTCTGCCTATCGTCTACGTTTTGTCAGACTCTCGTGGAGAGACCGGTGCCGCAGTAGTTAAGGCTGCTGCTGCTCAGTTTGGCGATGAATCCGTAGAGATTGTAAGGGTTCCAAACATTCATAGCGTTGATGATGTTCGTGCATACTTCAACGAGCATGAAGATGAGAATCGCCCTCGCGCAGTCTTCCACACCTTTGCAGATGGCTCTCTCAGAAGAGAGATTCGTCGTGAACTTGATCAGCGCCTCATCCCATCTATTGATCTTCTGGGACCAGCAGTAAACGTTATTTCTACGCTTACGGGTGAAGAGCCAAGTCATGCAATTGGCGCTTTCTTTGAGGGAGTTACGCGCTAAGAGAGTGCTGACGCCTCAAAATATCAAAAAGTTAAATGAGCATCCACTTTGGGTGCTCATTTTCTTTATGGAGAATTTCACAATTTGCAACCATAAGTTTGTAAATTATTCTGTGAACGGTCGATATTGACCGCTCACCGTTATTTTGTTCAGATGAATGGCGTAGGTTGGTAACATACTATGAATGTGAGGACAGAACCTACTTAGTTTGGTTTGATGTCTTTGCGTTCAATTGTGTTGGTGCACGCTTTGCGTGTGACAGTTTGAGAGTTTGGAGTGTTATGTCCGAGAAGCACGTTTACAGCTTCGGAAAGGACCACGCCGGTAACGATGTTACTGAGGTCGCTGGCGCATCCGTAGAAGAGGCAAAGTGGATTGTTGGTGGCAAGGGTGCAAACCTTGCAGAGATGTCTAAGATTGGTCTGCCTGTACCTCCAGGATTCTCAATTACTTGCCAAACTTGCGTTGCTTATTCCAACAACGGCAACGTCTGGCCTGAGGGCGTCACTGATGAGATTGACGCCGCAATGGCAACTCTTGAGGAGCGCATGGGCAAGAAGCTCGGCGATGCAGAAGATCCACTGCTTGTCTCCGTCCGTTCCGGTGCTCCATTCTCCATGCCTGGCATGATGGACACTGTTCTTAACCTTGGTCTTAACGATGAGTCCGTTCAGGGCCTCATTAAGCAGACTGGTAATGAGCGCTTTGCTTGGGACTCTTACCGTCGTTTTGTTCAGATGTTCTCTGGCGTTGTTATGGGCGTCTCTGGACAGCTCTTCGAGGACGCAATTGCTGCTAAGAAGGCCGAGAAGGGCGTTAAGCTTGATACAGAGCTGGACGCAAATGACCTTCGTGACCTTGTAACTTGGTTCAAGGGCATCTTTGCTGCAAACGTTGACGTTAAGGAGCACCCAGAGGTCTCCAAGAACGGTTACGCTGTCTTCCCATCTGATCCTTACCTTCAGCTCCGCCTTGCTGAGCAGGCAGTCTTTGGTTCTTGGATGAACGATCGCGCAATCCTTTACCGCAAGCAGAACAAGATTCCTGATGAGCTTGGTACTGCAGTTAACGTTCAGGTCATGGTCTTTGGTAACAAGGGTGAGACCTCTGCAACTGGTGTTGCATTTACTCGTAACCCTGCAGACGGTACCAACGAGCGCTACGGTGACTTCCTGATTAACGCTCAGGGCGAGGACGTTGTTGCTGGTATTCGTAACACTGAGCCTATTGCAGACCTTGTTAAGGTTCCTGCACTCAAGGAGGCAGGCGAGGAGCTCTTCCACGTCTTCGAGATTCTTGAGGATCACTACGCAGACATGATGGACATCGAGTTCACCATTGAGAATGGTAAGCTCTGGATGCTTCAGACTCGTGTTGGTAAGCGTACTGCTCTCTCTGCACTCAAGGTTGCAATTCAGATGTACGAAGAGGGCCGTATTACCAAGGAGCAGGCTGTTTCTCGTGTTGCTCCTGAGCAGCTCGATCAGCTTCTGCACCCACAGTTTGATCCTAACGCTGAGTATGAGACCATTGCTAAGGGTCTTAACGCTTCTCCTGGTGCAGCTGTTGGTGCTGCAGTCTTCTCTTCTGCAGACGCTGAGGCTTTTGCAGAGGCAGGCAAGCCTTGTATTCTTGTCCGCTGGGAGACCACTCCAGATGACCTCCACGGCATGGTTGCTGCAGAGGGCATCCTGACTTCCCACGGCGGCAAGACCAGCCACGCTGCTGTTATTGCTCGTGGTATGGGCGCTCCTTGCGTCTGCGGTGTTGATACACTCCGCATTGATGCTGCTAACAAGCGCTTCACCGTTGCTGATTCCGGCCTTGTTGTTAACGAGGGCGATGTTATCTCCATCGACGGTACCACCGGTGACGTTATCCTTGGTGCTGTTGAGCTTGTTCAGCCAGAGCTTTCTGGTGACCTCCAGACCATCCTTGCATGGGCAGACGAGGTCCGTCTTGACGAGTCCCGTGGTCGCGTCATTGGCGTACGTGCAAACGCTGATAACCCAGCAGATGCTCAGACTTCCGTTGATAACGGCGCTGAGGCAATCGGTCTTGACCGTACTGAGCACATGTTCCTTGGTGAGCGTAAGCACCTCATTCAGGACTTCATCCTTGCAGACTCTGAGGATGTTAAGCAGCTTGCTATTGAGCAGCTCGGTCGTGCTCAGAAGGGCGACTTCCTTGGTATGTTCAAGGTAATGGACGGCAAAGACGTTGTTGTCCGTCTTCTTGACCCACCACTGCACGAGTTCCTTGATTCCCCACGTGAGCTTGACGTTGAGATTGCTCATGATGAGGAGCAGGGTAAGGACGCCGCTGCAAAGCGTGCTCTTCTCGCTAAGTTTGACGCCTTCCAGGAGGCAAACCCAATGCTCGGCCTTCGTGGCTGCCGCCTTGGTCTTGTCTACCCAGAGCTCAACGTTATGCAGGTCCGTGCTATCGCAAGCGCAGCTGCAGAGCTCAAGCGCGTTGGTCTTGACCCTCGCCCAGAGATCATGGTTCCTCTGGTTGGCTTCGAAGAGGAGCTCATCCAGGTCCGTGAAGAGGTTGAGCAGACCATCAAGCAGGTTGCTGACGAGTACGGTGTTGAGCTCAACATCCCAGTTGGTACCATGATCGAGCTTCCACGTGCAGCTATCATGTCTGAGGAGATTGCTAAGCACGCAGACTTCTTCTCCTTCGGTACTAACGACCTTACCCAGACCTGCCTTGGCTTCTCTCGTGATGACGTTGAGTCCGCATTCATGCCTCTCTACCTTGAGCGCAAGATTGTTAAGACCAACCCATTTGCAACTCTTGATAAGGGCGTAGCAGAACTTGTCCGCATGGGTGTTGAGGGTGGCCGTAAGGGTAATCCTAACCTCACCATTGGTGTCTGCGGTGAGACCGGTGGCGATCCAGAGTCCATCCACATGTACTACAACCTTGGTCTTGACTATGTCTCCTGCTCACCATACCGCGTGCCAATCGCACGTCTTGCTGCAGCACAGGCTAAGATTCAGGCTAACGGTGGTCCACAGAAGATTGCTACCAAGTAGGTTTTCTTCTAGACACACTGCAACAAACTCTAGAGGGCGGCTTCGGTCGCCCTCTTTTGCTAGAGAGCAATAACCTGCTATTATGTGATAAAGATGCAGGTACAAGGAGGGTCTATGTTATCCATTCAACGAGAAGATCTTGAGGCTCGTGAGCATCAAATCTTATCTCCTGAGGCGGCTTTTTCTGATCAAAGTAAAGGTCGAGCGATTGCAGAGGAACCTGACCAGTACCGTACGTGTTATCAGTGTGATAGAGACCGCATTCTGCATAGCAAGAGTTTTAGAAGACTTGCTCACAAGACACAGGTTTTTCTCGCCCCAGAAGGGGACCACTATAGAACCCGTCTTATTCATACGCTTGAGGTTTCGCAGATTGCGCGCTCAATCGCAAGGCCTTTGGGCTTAAACGAAGACCTAACTGAGGCAATTGCGCTTGGACATGACTTGGGTCATACACCGTTTGGTCATATTGGTGAAAAGGCACTTTCGCACGCTATTAGTTTGTATAGGGGAATGGACCCTGACGTCCCAGAAAATGAGCGTATTTTTGCCCATAACCAGCAAAGTGCTCGTATTGTTGAGTATCTGGAGAAAGACGGACAGGGTCTTAATCTTTCTCACGAGGTCATCGATGGTATTAGATGTCACTCAGGCAATCTACGTGCAGAAACAGCAGAAGGAAGAATTGTTGCCATATCGGACCGTATTGCCTATGTAACACATGATATTGACGACGCAAAACGAGCAGGACTCCTTTCGGAGGAGTATCTTCCAACTGAAGCTCGTGAGGTGTTGGGCAATAGTTCTCCTGAGCGAATTGAAAACATGGTTCACGATATTGTCTCGGAGAGTTCTCGCGTGGGGGACATTAAAATGACAGACTCCATGTGGGGTGCCATGATGACCATGAGAGCTTTCTTGTTTGCTAATTTGTATGCATCAGGGGATGCAAAATATGAAGAGCCTAAGGCGTATGACCTTATCATTGAGCTGTTCGATTATTTTGTAAATCATTTAGATGAGGTTCCTGCAGAATATAAGTGTCATGATTTTGATCATCCAGAGATTCAAGTAGCAGATTATGTTTCTGGTATGACCGATAGATATGCTACAAGAGTGTTTGAAGATCTTCGTCTGCCTCGTTCCTGGGGTAAAAGAAGATATGTAAAGTAAGTTTTATCCAAACTAACCCTTGTACAGTGGAAAATATTCACGTATACTTTTCGTCTGTGTGTTAACTATGTGTCGTTCGCAGGGGCGTCGGCACCTCTAGAGATGAGGAAACAATGGACTACATTCGCGCTATTGAGCGTCAGCAGATCCGCGAGGACATTCCTGAGGTCCGCGTTGGTGACAACGTAAAGGTTCACTATCGTATTGTCGAGGGTGACCGTACTCGTGAGCAGGTCTTCCAGGGTGACATCATTCGTCTTTCCGGCGAGGGTTCCCGTGAGACTTTTACCGTTCGTAAGATCAGCTTCGGCATTGGTGTTGAGCGTACTTTCCCACTTCACTCACCAAAGATTGCTAAGCTTGAGGTTCTTCGCCACGGTGTTGTTCACCGCGCTAAGCTCTACTTCCTGCGCGATCGTGTTGGTAAGGCTGCTCGTCTTCGCGAGAAGCGCTAATCAACTTCATATGCTCTTTAAAGCCGCCTCCGGGCGGCTTTTTTAGTACCATAGTCGTGTGGTTTGGAGAAAACATGGCTGATTCTGCTAAAGACATAATTGCTCGTTTAAGCGACGCTCCAGAGGCTGAGGTATACGAACTTATAGCTCGTTATAGTGAAGACCCTCGTAAACAGGTTATTAAAGCGTTGGAATCAGCTAAAAAGCGTATTGAAAAAGAACACGTCGAGAAGGCACGTGTAGAAGAAATGTATCGCTTTCAGAAGGAGCTTTCTGGAGGTGGACTAGTTGTTGGCGTTGATGAGGTTGGTAGAGGCTCTGTAGCTGGTCCTTTAACGGTTTGTGCAGTGTGTTTACCCGAAAATCCGATCATCTATGGACTAAACGACTCCAAAAAATTAACCGCAACGAAGCGAGAGATTCTAGCGGCACAGATTCAAGAAATTGCTACAGCAATTGGAATTGCTCATATTGCGCCTCAAAGGATTGATGAAGTTGGTATGGCACAGTGTCTAAGAGACGCCATGCTACAAGCTGTTAAAAACACAGGTATTGAGCCTGACTGTGTCTTGATTGATGGAAATCCTATGCACATCCATCCTAAAGAGAAGACTCTTGTTAAGGGCGACGCACGTATTGCATCTATTGCTGCTGCTTCAATTGTGGCAAAGGTAACTCGAGATGCTTTAATGGTGGCCTACGATGAGGAGTACCCTGGCTATCACCTGGCAGAATGCAAAGGATATGCTTCTGCTGAACATATCGAGGCTATTGGTGAGATGGGACTTTCTCCAATCCATCGTGCTTCGTTTTGTGGAAACTTTGTTAAGACGCAAAGACTGTTTTAATACA
>CAUTIE010000035.1:0-14202 GCA_963538475.1 uncultured Atopobiaceae bacterium | reverse complement strand
CCAGAGCTTGTCGAGAAGAGCACTCTTATCGACGGCATTCTTACTGCAGAAGAGGAGCGCTTTGGCGCTACGCTTGACGCAGGCGAGTCCAAGCTCACCGCTGAGCTTGAGCAGCTTGAGGATGGCGCACAGCTTTCCGGTGAGGTTGCATTCCTTTTGCACGATACCTATGGATTCCCTATTGATCTTACTCGTGAGATTGCTGCAAATGCAGGTCACGTTGTTGACATGGATGCCTTTGACGCTGCAATGACAGAGCAGCGCGAGCGCGCCCGTGCATCTGCTAACCGTGATGCCTGGGGTAATGCTCAGAGCATTTGGGTTGCACTCTCTGACCGCCTTGATGAGACCGTCTTTGACGGCTACGACAACAATGAGCTCTCCGGCGTTCGTGTTGTTGCTCTTGTTCAGGACGGACAGGAGGTTGAGTCCGCTTCTGCAGGATCTGAGGTTGAGGTTGTACTTGATCGCACGCCTTTCTATGCAGAAATGGGTGGCCAGGTAGGGGACACCGGCAAGCTGACAGCTCCTGGTCTCTACGTTCACGTCACTGACACCAAGCATCGCGACGGTGGTCTTGAGTCCCACGTTGGCGTGGTGGAGGAGGGCACACTCTCTGTTGGTGATTCTGTCACCGCAACCATTGATGCTGGTCGCCGTGAGCTCATTCGCCGCAACCACACGGCAACTCACCTGCTTGACGCAGCACTCAAGAAGGTTCTGGGAGATCACGTTAACCAGGCTGGTTCTCTTGTTGCCCCAGATCGCATGCGCTTTGACTTTACGCACTTTGAGGCTCTTACCAAAGATGAGCTTGATCGCATTGAAGGCATGGTAAATGCAGAGATTTTTGCTGCTAAGCCTGTTGTCACTCAGATTATGAGCATCGAAGACGCAAAGGCTGCTGGCGCTGTTGCACTCTTTGGCGAGAAGTACGGCGATGTCGTACGTGTTGTCTCTGCTGGCGCAGAAGACACTCCATTCTCCCGCGAGCTCTGTGGCGGTACTCATGCACGCAACACTGCTGACCTTGGTCTCTTCAAGATTATTTCTGAGAGCTCCGTTGGTTCTAACTCAAGGCGTATTGAGGCTGTAACCTCTATGGGCGCCATTGAGTACGTTGATGAGCGCCTGGCTCAGCTTGATGAGGTTGCCGCAGCTCTGAAGGTTCGTCCTTCCGCTGTTGCAGACCGCGTTGAGCAGCTGCAGCAGGATCTTCGCGCTGCAAACCATAAGCTTGAGGCAGCTCTTACTGGAGCAGGTAGCAACCAGGTGGCAGAGGCACTTAAGTCTGCTGTTCAGCTTAATGGCTATAACTGCGTAATTGCTAAGCTCGAGGGCCTTTCTGGTAAAGAGCTCCGCTCCGCATGGGATGGTATTCGCGATGCATCTGACGGCCAGCCTGTTGCTTGCGTCATCGCATCCGCAACCGCTGACGGTAAGGTTTCTCTGCTTGCAGGTGCAACTGATTCTGCAGTTGCAGCGGGCTTCTCGGCAGGAGACATTGTCAAAGAAATTGCAGAGCTTGTTGGTGGTCGCGGTGGCGGCAAGCCAGCAATGGCACAGGCAGGCGGTTCAAATGCTGCAGGAATTGACGCGGCACTTGAGGCTGCAAGAACAAAGCTTGGTGCGTAACGTTTGCGCGTTTTAGCTCTAGATATTGGTGAAGTTCGCATCGGGGTTGCTGTAAGTGACCCCGATGGTGCTATTGCGTCACCTGTTTGTGTGCTTCCTGCGCAAGAGGTGCTCTCACATGCACGCACGTTTAAAGTTGTGCTTGAAGATTGGGAGCCAGAACTGCTTTTGTGCGGTCGTCCTAAAACGCTCGCCGGCGAAGATGGACCACAGGCCCAAAAAATTACCGCTCAAGCTGAGCAAATTGCGAAGAACTGCCAACTTCCATTAGAATTTACTGACGAAAGACTTTCTTCTGCGGAAGCGAAGAAGATCCTTCGAGCGCAAGGTTTATCTGAGAAAGCCATGCGTGGAAAAGTTGACATGGTTGCTGCTTCACTCTTTTTGCAATCGTGGCTCGATGCACAGATACATAAGGGAGACTAAATGCCCACCCTATCCAATGGTTCTTCTCCGCGTCGTCAGGGCGCACATTTTTCTTCTCCTGTACCAGAGGGACAGGCTCAGGAAGAGCAGACTCAGCAGGTACAGAGTCAGCAGCCTTCTGTTGAGGCAACAGGATCGCTGCCTGCGCTTACCGGCGGCAAGCTTTCTTCAAGAAGCGCTCAAGTTACTCATATGGCAAAGAACAAGCAGGTAAAGCATAGAGATAAGAAAGCTTCAAAGCGTTCTCGTATTTTTGCAGCACTTATCGCTTTTATTATGGTTGCAGCCCTTGGCATCTTTGTATGGAAAGTGGCACTTCCAGAGCTTTCTCGTTCTAATTCCGATACACAAGAAATTACCGCTGGCCAGCAAGTCACTGTTACTATCCCTGATGGCGCTGGTGCACAGGAAGTTGCAAAGATTCTTTTTGAGAACAAGATTATTGCTACTAAAAGTGAGTTCCTAAACCAGGTCAAGCGCCAGGATGCTGAGCAGAAAATCAAGAGTGGTATCTATGTTATTACCACTGGTGCCAAGCCATCAGACATAGTGAATCTGCTTATTTCTGGTCCTAATGCTCCTGGTAGTGGCTTTTTGGTACCAGAAGGTTATACCGTTTCTCAGGTTGCTGATTTGGTACAGGAATACTTTGGCATTTCTCGCGATGATTTCTTAAATCAGGCAAAAGCATCCAATTATGTTGCTGACTATCCGTTCCTTGCTGGCGCGGTTGATGCTAACGATTCTCTTGAGGGCTACCTGTTCCCTAAGACGTATACCTTTACGGAAAGCAACGTAACTGCCGATACGGTCATTCGTGCCATGCTTGATCAGTTTAAGACAGAGACGGCTGACCTTAATTTGGATGCCGCTCGCATTACGCTCAATAAGCGTTACAACTTAAATCTTACTAACGAGCAAATCATTACCATGGCATCTATTATTGAGCGAGAAGCCCTGACCGATGATGACCGTCCTAAGGTTGCATCTGTCTTCTACAACCGCCTGTACGATGATATGTATCTCCAAAGCGACGCTACTCTTGCATACTCTTTGGGTAGGGAAGCTACTGCAGAAGAGCTCAGCTCGATGACAAGCGACCCCTATAACACGTACGCGTTTAAGGGTTTGACTCCTACACCTATTTGCTCCCCAGGTTATGCCTCCATTAAGGCAGCTATGGATCCAGCAGCTACCAATTATTACTACTTCTGGATTACCTCCGATGAGCACGTCTTCTCTGAGACCTATGACGAGCATCAGCAAGCTATCGAAAACGCACGCGAGCGTGAAGCCGCAAGCAAGCAATAGTTGGTGTCTATGAGCTTGATTAAAGCAACACAATACGTTTCTGCTGTTGAATACATCTCAATAGAGGATTTGGTTCAGCAGGGGATTAAGCTTGTGCTCTTAGATCGCGATAATACCTGTGTGCCTCGAGACACCAAGATGGTGCCGCCAGAGGTTTCTGCTTGGTTTGAAAAGGCTCATGCGGCTGGATTAACGCTCTGTCTCATCTCCAATAACATTCACCTCAATGAGGTCCAGCATAGCGCTCACGAGCTGGGAATTGAGGGAGAAGGCTTTGCCTGCAAACCACTGCCTCGCGCTTTAACTGCAGCTATGAAGCGTTTCTCGGCAACTAAAGAGCAAACCGTGATGGTGGGAGACCAGATTTTTACCGATGTAATTGCAGGTAATTTGGCTGGTGTTGCAACTATTTTGGTAAAACCGCAGTCTACTGAGGATCTTTGGTACACCAATATCATTCGTCACGCAGAGCGCCGCATTTTAAAAAATGTAACTTTTACGTCATAACAAGACGGCTCTAGTTTACTTGCTCCAACTCGATGATAGAATCATCTTGAAAGGCTGGAGGAGTATGGAGCTTCGCGATTCAAGATACGTCGTACATGAGGGCTGTGATCATATCTTTTTTGTAGGCTTTCTGGGTGCCGGAAAGTCCACACTTGCACGTAATTTGGGCGAGTTGTTTCACCGCCGCTATGTCGATACCGATCGCTTGGCAGAACGCATAGCAGGTAAATCACTGGCAGAAATCTACGAAGATGACGGTGAAGAGCTTTTTAGGCAGGCAGAAACTGAGGTTTTGCAAACGCTTAAGTCTAAGAAGTCACTGCTGGTAAGCTGTGGCGGTGGAATTGTCGAGAAGGATATCAATCTTGCGCTTATGCGCGAGATGGGAGTCATTGTGTTTCTCGACGGCGATCTTTCTGACTCACTTCGTCAAATTCAGCGCACGGATAGACGTCCTGATTTGGGAAGCTTTGAAAACGCTACTCAGCTTTATAGGCGCCTGCGTCCACGTTATGAGGCCGCCGCTGATATTACTATTGATATTCGCGAGAAAACGTTTGAGCAGGTAGCCATTGATTCTGGCAAGCTGCTTTGGGAAAGAGGACTTCTATGAGTGACAATGTCCAGAATGAGCTTGAAGAGGAATTGCCACCTGTTCAGATTAAACAGTGGGTTTCTATTCCTGGAGGCTCTATTGCACTTCGTTCTGGTGCGGGCGTGCTTTCAAACTTTGGTACCGAGCTGAGGACTGCGGTAGGAAGGCCTCATCGCTGCGCTTTTCTTGTCAGCAATCAGGCGGATGAAGACCTCGCTGAGCTTCTGCGCAGAGACCTCACCACCATTGGTTTTCTCGTCACACGTATTGATGTAGAAGATGGTGAAGCGGCAACTACAGTGGCAGCTGAGGCGCAGGTATTGTCCGCTTTGGCAGAAATGCACCTTACGGCTGATGACCTGGTGGTTGCCGTGGGTCACTCGGGAGTTATTTCTCTTGCTAACCACGTGGCTAACAAGTGGTGCGGAGGAGTCTCCCTTTCTACTGTTCCGCTTGATCTTGCGGCAGCTATTGTCTCGTCAATTACTCCTCGTGCACTTGATACTGACGCTGAGCATCAGCGCCTTGTTACCACTAAGCCTTGCGCTCGTTTCTGCTTTGCAGATCTTGAGGTTATGGACCTTTGCGATGACAATGCTAAGGTTGCCCAGGTATGCATGGTTGCAACAGCTATGTCTGACAACGAGGCGGAGTTTGGCCGTATTTGGGATAGGGCAGATAACCTCTCCTCTGGAGTTGCCGATATAGTTGCAGAGCAGCTGGCAGAGTCTACTAAAACCCGTGGCCGTCTCTCTGATTCTTCCGCTATTGCTATTCAGCAGTCTGTTCCTTACGGTTGGGTTTTTGTGGAGGCGCTTCGTCCGCTCATCCCAGCTGACCAGCCTCTTTCTGCACTTTATGCAGATGCACTACGCTTCTCGGCAAGAATTGCGGTAGCCAAAGAGTCGCTTTCTTTTGACGATATGCTTGCTCAAGATGAGATTCTTGAGCGCTTGAATATTGGTTTTGTTACCTGTGACATTACTTCTGAGCAGCTTATCGAAGCTCTCAAACAGGAATGTTTCCGTTCTACTAATCGTTTTATGTTGCCGATTCCAATGTCTATTGGAAGGGTAAGATTAGCATCGGTCGACGAGGAACTTCTCGCCGAGCATGCCCACGCTTGGTGTGAGGCTCACGCTTCGCATTAAAGTACCGCATTTTGCACCAAGGAGCTCCGTTTGCTGACGCGGCTCCACTAGGTGCAACTCTTTGTTGTAAACATCTCGAGAAGGGATTTGAAATGGCAGATTTACAGGCAGCAGCAAAGCGCGTTGCGCGCTTTCGCGAGGTAATGGCTCAGAGAGGTTATGACGCTGTTGTTCTACGTCACAACCCAGACCTTCGTTGGTTGACTGACGCTGAGCGTGTCTTTGACTTTGAGCAGGCGCATACTGCATTTATTACGCAGGATGAGCTCTTCATGCACACTGACTCTCGTTACTACAACACATTCCTGGAGCGCCTTGGTGCTGACTCTCCATGGAAGTTTGACCAGGAAGTCACTACTCCTACCGAGTGGGTTGCCGCTCATATTGCTGAGGCTCGTGCTCGCGTAGTTGCTATTGAGGACACCGTTGATCTTGCGTTCTTTGATGGTCTTGAGCAGGCATTACGTGATCGTTCTGTTGCTGCTTTGCTTCCACGCATGCATGGCGATATTGCTGAGCTGCGTATTGTTAAAGATCCAGCTGAGATTGAGCTTATGAAGCACGCTCAGTCAATTACTGACAAGGCGTTCCTCCACATCTGCGAGTACATTAAGCCAGGCCTCACTGAGCAGCAGATTCGTGCCGAGCTTGAGAACTACATGCTCTCCAACGGCGCAGATGCTCTGTCCTTTGATTCCATCATTGCTTCTGGTCCTAATGGTGCTAATCCTCACGCACAGCCAGGTGAGCGCGTAGTCCAGACAGGCGACATGATTGTTATGGACTACGGTGCAGGTTACCTGGATTACCACTCAGATATGACTCGTACTGTTGTTGTTGGCGCGCCATCCGAGGAGCAGCAGCACGTCTTTGACGTTGTCCGCAAGGCAAACGAAACTTGCGCAGCAGCTATTCATGCAGGCGTAACTGGTTCTGACATCCATAATCTTGCAGTTAAGGTAATCTCTGAGGCTGGCTACGGTGAGTACTTTGGCCACGGCCTTGGCCACGGTGTTGGCGTTGAGATTCACGAGCGTCCATTCTTCAACCCTCGTTGGAACAAGGTTATTGCAGCAGGTTCTGTTGTTACCGATGAGCCTGGCATTTACCTGCCTGGTAAGTTTGGTATCCGTCTTGAGGACTTTGGCGTTGTTACTGAGGACGGCTACGATGTCTTTACTCAGTCCACACACGACCTTGTGTCTGTTGGCTGCTAACTAGACGCGATATACAGTTTTTATACGGCCAGAAGCTTTAAGTTTCTGGCCGTATTTTTTGTTCACCTTTAGGGCGAGAAGGTCTTCTCGCCCTAAAATTGGCTTATAAAACCTAAAAAATCTAAAAAGAGTTAGGTTAGTGAAGACACGCTTCAGATATATGTAATAAAATCAGAAAAGTAAATGTTATTTTCATTGTTATGTTTACAGTTTCATTTGTTTTATTAGGTAGAAAAGAAGGAGGTAGAAGTGGTTAGTATCGTTCTAGCCAGCCATGGCAAATTTGCCGAGGGCATCAAAGATTCTGGCGGCATGATTTTTGGACCACAGGAAGGCGTTGTAGCTGTAACGCTTACTCCTGATATGGGCCCAGATGACCTGCACCAGAAGATTCTCGACGCAATTGCCACGCTTGAAGATCAAGAGCACGTTTTGTTCTTGGTTGACCTATGGGGTGGCACCCCCTTTAACCAGATTTCTCGCGTTCTTGAGGAAGAGGGTAAAGAGGATTGGGTTGCCGTTACTGGTCTTAACCTCCCAATGCTTATTGCAGCATATGGCTCTCGCCTTGGCGTAGATACCGCCGCCGAGGTAGCAAAAGAGATTTACTCTGAAGCTCGTATGGGCGTGAAGATTAAGCCAGAAGAGCTTGAGCCACAAGAGGCAACACCTACTGATGTTCCTGCCGCTCCTGCAGCACCTCAGGGAGCAATTCCTGCGGGTACTGTTATTGGCGACGGCAAGCTCAAGATTGTGCTTGCACGTATTGACACCCGTCTTCTGCATGGTCAGGTTGCAACTACGTGGACAAAGATGACCAAGCCAGACCGCATTATTGTCTGCTCTGATGGTGTTGCTCAAGATGAGCTCCGCAAGACCATGATTGTTCAGGCAGCTCCTCCAGGAGTACATGTCCACGTTGTCCCTATTAAAAAGATTATTGAGATTGCTCACGACACTCGTTTTGGTAATACCAAGGCAATGCTTCTGTTTGAGACTCCTCAGGATATGCTTCGTGCTATTGAGGGTGGCGTAGAGATCAAGGAAGCTAACCTTGGTTCTATGGCTCACTCTGTTGGCAAAGTTGTTGTTACCAACGCAGTTGCTATGGATGAAGACGATGTAAAAACCCTTGAGGCTATCCGCGAGTGCGGTACAAAGTTTGATGTCCGTAAGGTTCCTGCAGATAACGCAGAAAACTTTGATGCAATGCTTAAAAAAGCTAAGTCCGAGCTTGTTGATCGTAAGTAACTAGAAGGAGGTAGAAATGACACCTATCACAATACTGCTTGTCGTAATTGTTGCTCTTCTCGCTGGCATGGAAGGTATTCTTGACCAGTGGGAGTTCCACCAGCCCCTGGTTGCTTGCTCACTGATTGGCCTTGTGACTGGTCATCCTGCCGAGGGAATTATCCTTGGCGGTTCTCTTCAGATGATTGCTCTTGGTTGGGCAAACATCGGAGCTGCAGTTGCTCCAGACGCAGCTTTAGCATCTGTCGCATCTGCAATCATCATGGTTTTGGCACTTAACGGCGGAGACACTGACACCACCGCTGCTATTAACACCTCTATTGCACTTGCAATTCCTTTGTCCGTAGCAGGCCTGTTCCTCACCATGATTGCTCGTACTATTGCAACTGGTATTGTCCACGCAATGGACGCAGCTGCCGAGAAGGGCGATTTTGCTGCAATCGAGCGTTGGCACATTGTAGCTATCCTCATGCAGGGCGCACGTATTGCTGTTCCTGCAGCTGCTCTTTGCTTCATTGACCCAGCTATTGTCACTGATGCTCTAAACGCAATGCCTAAGTGGCTCACTGGCGGTATGGCAGTTGGCGGCGGCATGGTTGCTGCTGTTGGTTACGCAATGGTCATTAACATGATGGCTACTCGTGAGGTTTGGCCGTTCTTTGCTCTTGGCTTTGTCTTTGCTGCTATTAACCAGCTCACTCTTATTGCTCTTGGTGTTATTGGTGTTTGCCTTGCTATTCTCTACATTGGTCTTAAAGACCTTGCTAAGCAGGGTGGCGGCGCAGGTGGCGGATCTGGTGATCCGCTCGGCGATATTATTGACAACTACTAATTCTGAAGGAGCGTGAAACTAATGGAGAATAAGATTCAGCTTTCTAAGAAAGACCGCATGTCTGTTGCTCTTCGTCATCAGTTCCTTCAGGGTTCTTGGAACTACGAGCGTATGCAGAACGGTGGTTGGGCATTCTCAATGATTCCAGCCATCAAAAAGCTTTATCCAAACAAAGAAGATCAGGTAGCAGCTCTTAAGCGCCACCTTGAGTTCTACAACACTCACCCTTATGTTTCTGCACCAGTCATGGGCGTTACCCTTGCACTGGAAGAGGGACGTGCTAACGGTGAGCCTATTGACGATGTTGCAATTCAGGGCGTTAAGGTAGGCATGATGGGCCCTCTGGCCGGTGTTGGTGACCCAGTCTTCTGGTTTACTGTCCGTCCAATTCTTGGAGGACTCGGCGCATCTATTGCCGCTGGTGGTTCTGCACTTGGCCCTATTCTCTTCTTTGTTCTGTGGAACGTCATCCGCCTTTCCTTCCTGTGGTACACCCAGGAGTTTGGCTACAAGGCAGGTGCCTCAATCTCTTCCGATCTTTCTGGCGGCATGCTGGGCAAGATTACCGAGGGTGCTTCTATTCTTGGTATGTTTATCATTGGCGCCCTGGTACAGCGCTGGGTTTCAATTTCATTTACCCCAGTTGTTTCTACCATTCCTCAGCAGGCAGGTGCCTACATTGATTGGACAAGCATTCCTTCAGGAGTAGAGGGAATGCACCAGGCATTAAAGCTTTACGCTGCACTTGGACCAAACGGTCTTGATCCAGTGAAGGTAACCACACTTCAGTCCAACCTTGATTCCCTTGTTCCTGGACTGGCAGCTGTTGGTCTGACACTGCTCTGCTGCTCACTGCTTAAGAAGAAGGTCTCTCCAATTGCTATCATCCTGGCTCTCTTTGCCGTTGGTATTATTGGTCGACTCCTTGGCTTTATGTAATGAGTAAGCGTACGCTCTAGTACTTAAAGTCGCACGAATATGGGTCGCGCTCTATAATGGGTGCGACCCATTTTTTGAAAGGATTGTATGGCTCAGTCTCAAAACAGTACGGTTGACTTCACCGCAAAGGCAACGTCATTTCATGGGCTAGCTACGTATGGCGATATCCTTATTGGCAACAAGGCCTTTGAGTTCTACAACCAAAAAAATCCCGAAGATTACATTCAGATTCCCTGGGATCAGATAGATCATGTGGCTGCCTCAGTTATGGGACGCACCAAAAGCATTTCTCGCTTTGCCATTTTTACTAAAAGCAATGGTAATTATTCGTTTTCTACGCGAGACAACAAGGCAACACTGAGGGCAATTCGCGCCTATATAGGGGAGGAGAAACTCGTGCGTTCTCCAAACTTCTGGTTTGTTTTTAAGCACGGACTTATGGCAATTCCACAGCTTCCTCGCCTTATTAAAGAGAGTTTTATTAAAAAGAAGTAAGCAAATTTTGCATTTTCACAAGAGCCGCCAGCACGGAAGGCGTGAAACTGATAAAATCCAACATGCATATACGTGTCGCGGGTAGTTTGAAAATTCACGTTCTTCTCGCGACTTTACCGAGTGAAAAGAGTTAGACGTGGCAACTATCAGCACCGCAGATTTTAAGAACGGCCTTGGCCTTAAGATTAACGATAAGTACTACACCATCGTTGAGTTCCAGCACGTAAAGCCAGGTAAGGGCGGCGCTTTTGTCCGCTATAAGATTCGTGACCTTCGCTCTGGCCGCGTTATCGATCAGACCTGCAACGCTGGCACCAAGTTTGAGAACGTTCTTCTGCTCACCAAAGAGATGCAGTACCTCTACAACGACGGTGAGTCCTTCTACTTCATGGACAATGAGACATACGATCAGGTAGCTGTTCCTGCTGATTTCATTGGCGAGAAGAGCGTCTGGTTCAAGGAGAACGATAACGCACAGCTTCTCTATGCAGACACTGAGCTTCTTGGCGTTGAGCCTCCAATGTTTATTGAGGCAGAGATCACTGAGACCGATCCAGGTTTCAAGGGTGACACCGTTCAGGGTGGTACTAAGCCAGCAACTATTGAGACCGGTGCAACTCTTCAGGTCCCAATGTATCTGAACCAGGGTGAGCGCATTAAGGTTGACACCCGCGACGGCAAGTTTGTTTCTCGCGTTTAATGCATTCTCTTTGGGTGCATTGGCATCCAACAGTATTGAGTAATTATTTCAAAGACAGTTTGTCTTTTTAGGGGGTAGACATGGCTGAAACAGAGCTTCGTATAGCAGGCATCGGCATCTCAAAAGATGTAATTTCAACGGTTGTCTCCGGCGCAGCTGGAAGTGTTGAAGGTGTTGCCTCCGTTGGCGGAAACGATACCCTGGCATCCAACCTTATTAACGTCTTTACCAGCAGAAGCCTTGCTCCAGAGAAGGCTGTAGAGGCAGGTGTAGAGAACGGTCAGCTCCACCTTGGAGTACACCTTACCGTTTTCTATGGCTATCCTTTCACAAAGCTTGCATCTGAGGTAAGGCTTGCTGTTGCAACTGCTGTAAATGAGCAGATTGGCGTCAGCATTGCTTCCGTTGATGTTTACATTGACAGCCTTGTTTTTCCTAAGGAGTAGGCTTGAGCGTTAAGTTTTTTGGACGTACCCGCGCCCGTAGCCAAGCACTACAGCTTTTATTCCAGGCTGAAGCCACTAATCGCAGCGTTCTTGAGGTCCTCGACGGAGACTACACGCTCTCCGAGGGACCTCTTGACGAGTATGCGCAGTCACTGGCAGTAGGAGCAGATGGCATTAGAGATGATCTTGATGACATCATTGCTGCTTACTCAAAAGACTGGGCAATTGATCGCATGCCTTCCGTAGACCGCAATCTCCTAAGAATTTCTCTTTACGAGATTCTTGAGGTTCCTGAGGTTGATGTAGCTGTTGCTATTAACGAGGTAGTTGACCTTGCTCGCGCTTACTGTGGCGATGATTCACCTCGCTTTATTAACGGCGTTCTTGGTCGTATTGTTGATGACATTGAGGCTGGAGAAGACATTTATTCTCTGTGCCATAAGCAGTCTGCTGAGCAAGACGTTTCTGAAGAAGAGCCAGAGAGCTCTGTGGAAGATGCAGAGTAGTCATGGCAAAAATCGATACGTCTGAATATCAGAGCTTTGGCCAGATAACCGCAAGACTTGATTCAATTGTTGATCAAGTTCGCGATAAAAACGTCTCGCTGGAGCATTCTCTTGACCTCTTTGATGAGGCTATTGCTCTAGGCTCAAAGGCTGTCAACATGGTTGACACCACAGAGTTTACGCCAGAAGAGGAAGAGCGTTTGGTTCAGGCTCAGGCTGCAGGAGACGCATCTAACGAAGAAGCTGCTTCTGATGAGCAAGCTGAGGCTTCAGCCGCAGATGAAACGTCGTCTGATGATGCAGTTTCAGAAAGCGATGAGCACTAGTGGCTCAACGTGTTTCTCGCCAAAGGCTTGATAAAGAGCTGGTTAGGCAAGGATTTTTTAAAGATACTCAGGCTGCGCTGCGCGCAATTCTTGCGGGCGATGTTTCTACAAGTGATAGAAGACTTACCTCAGCAGGAGAGCTTGTTCCTGAGGGATTATTTCTGCACGTAAAAGGCGCTATTCCATACGTGAGTAGAGGCGGACTTAAGCTCGAGCGTGCCTTTGAAGTTTTTGATTTTACGGCACAGCATAAAAAATGCTTAGATATTGGCTGTTCAACTGGTGGTTTTACCGATTGCCTGCTTCAAAATGGAGCTACTTCGGTTACCTCAGTTGATGTCGGTTATGCGCAGTTTGATTGGTCGCTAAGAAACGATAGTAGGGTTGAGCTGCTAGAACGAACAAATATAACTTCGCTGCCGGAATTGGGCTATTCTCATGTCTTTGATGTAGCGGTGTGCGACGTATCGTTTACTTCAATCCTGTCAATTCTTCCCTCTGTCTTAGATGTTCTAGCTCCTGAAGGAGTTTTTGTTACGCTGGTCAAACCGCAGTTTGAAGCTAAGAGAGAAGAAGTGGGCGAGGGCGGCATTGTGACTGATTCCTCTGTGCGCCTGCATACGTTGCAAAAGGTTGCTGATGCGTTTAAGGAAGCTCATATGGGTCCTTTGGGCGCATGTGAGAGTCCTATTCATGGTGCTAAGGGTAATGTGGAATATTTGCTGTTTGGGCAGCTTGGGGCAGGATCGTACGATTTAGATCTTGCTTCAGTGGTTTTGAACCATTCTGTAGAAATAGTGAAATAGAACGAATGTTCTATTTTGTAGTATTGTTCGTAGTTTTTTAGGTATACTAAGTACATCGAATCAGACGCTTTAACTGTTTCAGTTGTGCAATCAAGCAAAATCGGGAGAGTGGTTTGCGTGAAGGTACTTCTTGTTCCAAATTATTCAAGAGAAGTTGCTGTTTCTGGTGCACGTGAACTTGAAGAATGGCTCTTTGAGCAGGGCTGTGATGTCCAGTGGGCACACGATAAAAAGCTGTTCCCAGATAAAGTTGTAGACTGCTCTGATTGTCAGCTTGTTATTTCTCTTGGTGGAGATGGAACACTTCTGAGAGCTGCCAAAATTGTTGAGTATTCAGAAATTCCTATCTTGGGTATTTCATACGGTCACCTTGGCTTTTTGACCAGTGCCACCCCTAATAAAATGATTGAGATGGTAGCTGATGCTCTTGCAGGAGAGCTCCACGTTTCTAGAAGAGCAACGCTTGCTATAGAAACAGAATATGAGCTTCCATCTGGAGAAACTTACGTCGAGAAGACCTTCTCGCTCAATGATTTTGCTGTTTCCAGAGGTGGAGCGGGCGATATGGTTGAGTTTACGGTTTCTGTATCGGGCAACCATATTGATAAGCTCCGCGGCGATGGCTTTGTAGTTAGTACAGCAACTGGATCCACTGGTTATGCTCTTGCTGCTGGTGGCCCTATTGTTACGCCAGAGTTCTCAGGAATGGTTTGTGTGCCAATTGCACCACATACTATTTTGGCTCGTGCATTTCTTACCTCTCCTTCTGATGTGGTTGAAATCACCATGTCAAAAGATAGGCCTGCACCATGCCACTTCTTCTCTGATGGACAAAATATCAAGCATCCAGAGGAGGGTATGGCTACCAAAGCCCGCATTAGCCGTGGACCAGGAGATATTATTCTGCTTGATAGAAGCGCCGATAGTTTCTATCGTTCAGTTTCTCGCGTGTTTTACGGTAAAACTGGTCAGTAAGCAGGTCATATATGCTTGATGAACTTCGTGTGCAAAATGTCGCACTTATTGAAGATGCTTCTCTTGCTCCCGCCTCAGGTTTAA
>CAUTIE010000034.1:0-14868 GCA_963538475.1 uncultured Atopobiaceae bacterium | reverse complement strand
CTTTTGGGGGCCGGTTTTTTATTGTGGAGGCAGTAGAAACGAGCGCAATTAATGTCCGGTTATCGGGGTACACTTTTAGTCTACGAATGATTGACACAAGGATGGCGTAATGCAGATTGATCTTGAAGGTTTAAATTCTGCCCAGCACCAGGCAGTTATGACAACTCAAGGACCCTTGCTGGTTCTTGCAGGAGCTGGCTCGGGTAAGACGCGTGTTCTGACGTTTAGAATTGCGCACATGATTGCCGATGAAGGTGTTCGTCCTTGGCAGATTCTGGCCATTACGTTTACAAACAAAGCTGCAGCAGAGATGCGTGAGCGTCTTGAGGCGCTGCTGCCAAATAATATTCGTGGTATGTGGGTTTGCACGTTCCACGCTATGTGTGTTCGTCTGCTCAGAGAAGATGGTGAGCGTCTTGGCTATGGCCCCAATTTTGCTATCTATGACGATGACGATTCAAAACGCCTGGTAAAGACCATTCTGTCTGATTTGGATATTGACGTCCGTCAGTTCCCGCTCAATTCCATTCGTTCTAAGATTTCTGCTGCTAAAAACGCCCTTTTGTATCCCGATGATGTAGAGGCGCAGGCAGCAAGTCCTATGGATCACGTGGTAGCCCGCGTGTATCGTGCGCTCCAGATTCGTTTGGATAAAGCCAATGCCATGGACTTTGATGACCTTCTGGTTAAGGCGTTTGAGCTGCTCTCTAAGTATCCTGACGTGCTTGCTAAATATCAGGAGCGTTTCCGCTACATCAACGTTGACGAGTATCAAGATACCAACGGCGTCCAGTACGCAATTACCAAGCTCTTGGCGTCCAAGTATCGCAATCTTATGGTCGTTGGTGATGATGACCAGTCAATTTATTCATGGCGTGGCGCAGACATCAAAAACATTTTGGCGTTCGAGAAAGACTATGAGGAAGCGGTTGCTGTTAAGCTGGAGCAAAACTACCGCTCAACAGGACATATTTTGGCTGCTGCCAACGCTGTTGTTGCGCACAACTCTCACCGCAAGCCAAAGCGCCTCTTCACCGATGAAGGAGATGGCGAGAAGATCCAGGTGTATCAGGCATCCGATGAGCGTGATGAGGGCGCCTGGATTGGCTCTGAGATAGAAAAGCTTCACGATAAGGGCACGTCATACGACAACATTGCCGTGTTCTATCGTACTAATGCGCAGTCTCGTATTCTTGAAGATATGCTGCTCAGAGCAGGTGTTCCTTACAAGATTGTGGGCGGCACTCGATTCTTTGATCGTGCAGAGATCAGAGACGTTATGGCCTACCTTAAGGTTGTTGTAAACCCCGATGATGATATGGCTGCGCTGCGCGTTATCAACACGCCTCGCCGCGGTATCGGTGCAACAAGCATTCAGAAGATTCAGACGTACGCACTATATAACGGCCTGTCGTTCTTCTCGGCATGTGAAGCATGTGTGATGGAGGAGAGCCTTCTTACCGCAAAGGTGAGAAATGCGCTGGTAGAGTTTACGTCAGCTATTGAGCACGGCCGTCATATTGACGGCGAGCTTGATGAGGTAGTTGAGGCAATTGTTGATCGCTCAGGTCTTATTCGTGCACTTGAGGCCGAGCATACCATTGAGGCTGATGGACGTATCGAGAACATTCGAGAGTTCTTTGGCGTTGCGGCAGAGTTTGACGAGTCTCACGACGATGTTGAAGAAACACTTGAGAGCTTGCAGCAACTAAGGGAAGCAGGAGCGCTTGACGCACAAGATGCTGCCTCGCTGAGTGCGGCAGGCTTTGATGCTGCTACCGGCGCGCTTGCTGGTGTTGCTGTTGAGCCAGATTCTGCACCTCAGGAAGAAGCTCTACATCCGCAGGTTGCTGCTGAGAAGCTCCCGGCATTTATGGAATGGCTGGCGCTTCGTTCTGACCTTGACAGTTTGGATGGTTCTACCTCTGCGGTAACACTCATGACCATTCACGCTGCAAAGGGTTTGGAGTTCCCAGCAGTATTTGTTGCTGGCATGGAGGAGGGAATCTTCCCTCATGCAAATTACGAGGCAGAAGCAGCTCAGTTAGAAGAAGAGCGCAGGCTTGCCTACGTTGCTATTACTCGTGCGCGCAAACGCTTGTATTTGACATATGCGTCTACGAGAAGAACTTACGGCTCTGTTCAGGCTAATCCCGTATCGCGTTTTGTGGGGGAGATTCCTCAGGAGCACGTTAAAGCTATTGGTGTTGGTTCCGCGGGCTTTTCTGGTGTTGGCTGGGCAAAGCGTGGAGACCGTCATGGCACCTTTGGCTCTGGCCGTGGTTCAGAAGTTTATGGTGGAAACGTTTTTGGTTCTCGTACGCGCTCTACTGGTGGTGCCTCGGCCCCACGTCCAGCTCCTATTCAAAAGGACCCAGCGCGCGCTTCTGCAAGTTTTGCCGTGGGAGATCAGGTGTCTCACAAGACCTTTGGTCCAGGCGTTGTTTTAGCAGTTCAGGGCGATACCATTGAGGTCAAGTTTACGCGTACTAATAAGACAAAGAAGCTCATGAAGGGCTTTGCTCCGATAGTCAAAATTGAGGGATAGCCATGATGTTGATGCATGACGGCTTGATTTTGGGCCTCACTCCACAAGATTTTATTTTTAGGGTAGTTACCTTTGTAGTTGTGTTTTTCATTGCGTTTTTGATTGAGCATTTTGCAATAAAGCTCTCAAGAAAGGCTTTGGATTCATCTAAACTGCCGTCGGCATCTATCTTTGTCAACATAATCCGAGGAATCATCTGGGCGTTTGCTATTCTCGCGGTATTGCAGCCTGTTTTTGGCATTCAGCCAACGGCGTTTGTGACTGCTTTGGGAGTTACCTCCATCGCCTTGTCTTTTGGCCTGCAGGATACCATTTCTAACCTGGTGGGTGGATTGGGCCTCATGCTGGGAGGTGTAGTTAAGCCAGGAGATCAGGTAAGCATTGGAAACGTTTCCGGCGAGGTCATTGACATGAACTGGCGCTCTACTATTGTGCGCGACCGCGGCGGTAAAGTGGATATTATCCCTAACTCTGTTCTCAATAAAACCGCACTGGTACATCGTACAAGATGGGATGTAACTGAGGTTCCCATCAATATAGTGCTTAAGCCAACTGTTGAACTAAATGCTGTAACACAAGAAATTACAGAAATTATTAAAGAGGTAGCTGCGCCTCAGCTGGATAGAACACTTCCTATTGAAGTTGAAGCATCAAGCATTGCTGAGACAGGCATCAAGGTGGTCATTCATGTCCACATTAAAGATGACGCAAGTGAAATGAGTGTACGAGACAAAATTGTACGAGCCCTGGCTGGTTCCAGTTGGCTAGCAGGAGTAGGAGCCTAACATGAAAATTGGCATTATTGGAGCCATGGAGCCTGAGGTTGCATTGCTTAAAGAACAGATGACTATTGAGCGCACCTATGAGCAGGCTCGTATGCAATTTGTTGAAGGCCTTTTAGGAGAAGTCCCTGTAGTTGTTGTTCAGTCAGGAATTGGCAAAGTTAATGCTGCTGCTTGTACACAGATTTTGATTGATACCTTTGCTGTTACCCATGTCATTAACACTGGTATTGCTGGACTACTTAACCCTGAGCTTCAGGTAGGAGATATTGTTATCTCTTCCGATTTGGTTCAACACGATATGAACGTTGGTCCTCTCAATTTTGCTGCTGGTCAAATTCCAGGCCTTCCGGTCTTCTCGTTTACAGCAGATGAGGGTCTTGTTGAACATGCTCTTGCTTCGGCCAAAGAAGTAGCTCCTCAACTGCAGGTCATTTCTGGCCGCGTTGCTTCAGGAGATCAGTTTGTAAGTTCATCAGAGTTAGCAGACCACATCTACACAACGTTTGGTGCTGACTGTTGCGAGATGGAGGGCGCCTCAATTGCTCAGGTTGCTTGGCTTAACCACACACCGTTTGTGGTGATTAGGCTTATGTCCGATAAGCCTGGCACTACTTCAAGCGTTGATTATTTGACGTTTGAGCGTGAGGCTTCTGAGCGCTCTGCCAGAATTACTGCAGCTATTATCAAAAAGCTTGCCTAGTAACCTGAGGTGTCCTTTAGAGGCAACTCTTCTGGGTTAACTCGGTAGCTCTCCTGGGTCAGTTTACATTTTTCATAAGAGGGAAGGCAGGGCGTAAGAAACAACTTGCGCTTATTTAGCTATTCGAATGTTTTAAACATAATTGAACGATATTTCGATTATCATTGTCCCGTTATGAAAGTGGTTTGAAAGGTACCGAATGATAACCCTCGGACACTTTTTTGAGATGTTGGTTGCCAATCCGTTTTTGGCCCTCGTCATTGTCCTTGTTTTTGGATGCATCTTTGTAAATGGTGCAACCGATGCGGCTAATGCTATTGCAGAGGCTGTTGGAACTCGTTCAATTAAAGTTAACCATGCAATTATCATGAGTGTTGTATGCAACTTTGTTGGTTTGGTGGCTATGTGCCTCATTTCAACTGCAGTTGCAGACACAATCTTGGGCATGGTTGACTTTGGTAGCAACAACCATGAGGCTCTTGTTGCTCTTGCTGCAGGCTGTGTGGGTATTGTTACCTGGGCAGTAGGAGCTTGGGCTTTAGGTATTCCAACTTCTGAGTCGCATGCACTCATTGCTGGCCTTACCGGTGCAGCACTTGCAATTCATGGTGATTTTGGCGCAGTTAACTGGGGCGAGTGGAGCAAGGTTTTAATTGGTCTGCTCTTCTCAACCACGCTAGGCTTTGCTGCTGGTTGGATCATTGTTAAGGCAATCAACAAGCTTTGCGTAAATGTTGATCGACAGCGCGCTGATGAAATGTTTGGTCACTTGCAGGTTGTTGGCTCGGCCTTTGTTGCAGCTATGCACGGTGCACAGGACGGTCAGAAGTTCATGTCCATTGCCATGCTTGCAATTGCACTTTCCGCAGGTCATGGAGCTGCTGGTGCAGATGTGTTCCCGCTCTGGCTGCAGGTACTGTGTGCTGCTCTTATGTCTATCGGTACTGCGATTGGCGGAAGAAAGATTATTAAAAAAGTCGGAATGGAAATGGTAAAGCTTGAGCGTTATCAGGGCTTTGCCGCGTCCTTCTCGGCATCTGCATCTTTGCTGCTTTCCACGCTAACCGGACTTCCTGTTTCAACAACTCATACAAAAATGACCGCCATGATGGGTGCGGGTGCTGCAAAAAATATTCGTTCAGTTAACTGGGGTGTTGCAAAAGAAATGGTTGCAGCATGGGTGTTTACTTTCCCTGGCTGCGGACTTATTGGCTTTCTTTTTGCAAAACTGTTCCTGATGATTTTCTAAGTACGTATAACTGTCTTTTACGAGTTCTATTGAACCACTCAACTTTATTGGAGGATTCATGCTAGGTAAGCCAAAAGAGGACGTCTTCTACACCATGTTCCGCGAGTTTGGCGACAAAATTGTAGAAACCGCTGAAGAGTATGCGGTCATTATGGAAGGCTATCCTGAGACTGCCGCGCGTATTCCTCAGATGAAGGTTTACGAGCGCGAGTGTGACGAGAAGGTCCAGCACATTATGAAGGAGCTTTACGCTTCCTTTGTCACTCCATTTGAGCGCGAGGACATCTCCGATTTGGCTCTTCGTCTTGATGACATTGTTGACGGAATGAATTCTGTTGCAGAGCGTCTTGATCTCTTTAACGTTGACGACACTCGTAAAGAGGCTATGCAGCTTGCTGAACTTACCCTTCGCGCATGCAAGACGGTCCAGGAGATGCTGAGTGTTTTGAGCGATTACAAGAAAGATTCTACCGTTATGGAGAAGGCCATTGCCGTTGGTCACGTTGAGGACGAGGGAGACCTTATTTACCACAACGCACTCTCTCGTTTGTTCCGTGATGAAATGCCTGGTCGCCACACGGTTGCTTGGCTTCGTATTTTTGACCGCATGGAGACTGTTCTGGATTCCTGTGACGACGCGGCGGGAGTTGTTCGCTCCGTTGTTATGAAGAACGCTTAAGTTCGTTTTCTGCTAACGGTATATACAGACTAAAAACTGCCTTCCACCGGGAGGCAGTTTTTATATTCTCTTTTTGTCCGGTATTGGGGTTAAACTGTTTATATAAAAGAAAGTGGAGGTGCCATGAGCGGCTTCAAGCGTTTTTGCTACATACTTTATGTTCTTGCAAGTGCATTTGTATTTTTAGCTCTTGCCTTAACGTGGTTTGGTCCTTGGACACATCAGGCAACTAACCTCTTGTTCACCAAGCCATACCTTATTGCGCTTAACGCTTGTGCGGCTATTAGTATCTTTGGTCTTGTAGTGGTTTTGTTTAGAGCTCTCTTTATTAGAAAAACGGTAAAGCTCACGGTAGCCACTGTTGAGGGCGGAACAATCTCTGTCACAAAAGATGCTATTTCTTCTCAGGCAGCACATATCATTGAAGAAGATGGAACGTGCCTAGCTCACCGTGTTAACGTGCAGATTTCTAAGAATAATTCTGTAGCTGTACAGATTGATATTCTCCCTAAAGAGCCTGTTGATGTTACTGCAAAGGGCTCTGAGTTCTACAACGCGCTTCAGTCTGGTCTTGCTATTGTGTGCGGACCTTGTGTTTCTAGCATCAATCTTTCTTTTATCAAGCCAAGTTCCTTCTCGCCAAAAGATGAAGAAGGTGCGTCTTCGTCGCAGTCAAAAGAGGTTGTGCCAGAACCAGAGATTGTAGAAGAGCAAACGTATGAACAGCCTTCCAATCAGGCTTCTGCGCAGCAGACTGGTCAAGACATTCGATTGAGCATTTCAGAGCCAGACGCAAAGGAGGTCAAAGACAATGGATAAAAGCTTCTTCCAAAAGATGCAAGAACAGTGCAAAAAATATGTCGTTGGCCATCCAGGTGCCATTATTGGTGGATTTTTGGGCCTCTTGTTTGCAATTTTTTTGTTTACGTTTGGCCTTTTTAAAATGCTGGTTGTTGCATTGTTTGTACTGGTAGGAGTTGCCATTGGTCAGATCTTTGACGGAAAGGCAACAATTTTGGCAAAGATTCGTTCCTTATTTACGGATAGAAATTAGATAGGAGAGAGCTGTGGCAGAAGAGCTTACTAATTCGCAAGAGACCACCTCTGAAGAAATTGTTCCTGCAGAAGAAACAACAGATGTTCCCTCCGATGCAGATCTTGAGGATGCAGATTCCCTAACGTTTTCTGGTGGAGTTGTCGAGAAGATCGTCTCGTTGGCTCTTCGTGATGTCCCTAACGTGGTGGGTGCTCGTGGAAACTGGCTTAACAGGGTTCAAGATGTACTTGGTGCATCTGATACGGCTAAAGGTGTCACTGTTGAAGTGCAGCCTGATAGTTCGCTAATTGTTACCGTGTCTGTTCTTATTAAATATGGTTCTTATGCACCTCAGATTTTTGAAGACGTTAAACATACTATTGTCGAGAAAATCACCGGTATGACAGGCCTTGAAGTTTCTGGTGTTAACCTGCGAATTGAAGATGTTTTGACCGAAGAAGAATACGATCGCCTAAAACATCGTCCGGAAGAGCCTGAACAGCTAGACAAAGAAGAGTAAAGTACGCTAAAGTTGCACTGTTTTACGGTTTTATATTAATTGTTTTATTGTTTTGTCACTACAAGCTCCCTAAGCGCAAGGAGTTTTGCCATGAAAAGGCTTTCACGTTGGAGCATGGCGATCGTCGCTACATTTGTGCTAGCGCTTTCGCTTGTTGGAGGACTTGCAAAGCAAGCACTCGCAGACACCACCCCTGTTACCTCAGAGGCTGAGCTGCTGGCTGCTATTGCTGCTGCTCCAGCAGATGGTTCGCAGACTATCGTTCAGGTAAATGCAGACTTTACCATTACTGCTCCAGTCCAGGTTCCAGCTAATAAGAACATTAGGCTGATGGGTACTGGAACTATCACAAGTGCCATGACCGGCTCTAATTTCTATATGTTCAAGATTGCTTCTGGCGGCGCAGTTACTCTTGATGGTGCCACCATTGATGGCAACAACACTTCATTTGCCGTTGAGAACCGTGGTAGCTTTACCTTGCTTCGTGGCGTTATTAAAAACGGTAAGGCAAAACCTACACCTGGAAATAACGGCGTAGTTCTTACCACTGGTGCTGGTGCAAAGTTTGTTATGGCCGGCGGCACCATTCAGGACAGCACGGTTGACAATGCTCTTGGTGGTGCAGTCACTGTTGCAAATGGTGCAACGGGTGAGCTTCGTGACGGTACTATTCAGAACACCACTCTTACCAATCAGTACTCTGGTAGCGTTTTGGTAAAAAATGCTGATTTCACTATGACTGGCGGAACCATCACTGGTGGCAATGCTTCTACCATTAATTCCTCTGGTGGTCTGATGCTCTATGCTTTGAATCCGAATGGTGAGACAACAACAGCCACTATGGGTGGTGGATATATCACTAATAACAAGTCTGTTGACGGTGCGGGCGTCTATGTGTATGCAGGTAATGTTTACTATGGCGACTCTAAGTCAAAGGCAGACTTTACCTTCAACGGCGGCTCTATTACTAATAATGTTGCTTCTGAGTCTGGTGGCGGTATCTATGTAGCCTGGAACGGCAACGTTGTAATGAACAACGGCATCATCAAGAACAATACTGCTGGCATTGCTGGTGGCGGTGTAGCTACGTATGACCAGTTTGTAGGCGTTGCTGGTAATCGTAAGATGCCATATTCAAATGCTGCTGCACCATGGAATAACTGGCCAAATATCTACCGTGCTGGCTTCACCATGAACGGTGGTTCTATTGACGGAAACAAGGCCACCAGTAATGACACCAACCAGCTTGGTGATAAGGGTGTTGGTGCTGGTATTTATATTGCATCTGCTAATGCAACTCTTAATGCTGGCGAAATTATCAATAACACAGCAAATGATCAGGGTGGCGCAGTTTACGTTGCTTCTGTTCCTTATGTCCTTCATATCAACAACGCCCTTATTAAGGACAACACTGCAACAGTTATTGGTGGCGGCGCATGGTTCTGTCCAACTGGTGATGCAGAGTTCCATTCTAAGAACGGTGTAGCTTTCTTCAATAACACCGCAAATGGTGCCGCCGATGAGATTGCTACTGTTCGCGGCGCAGGTTATAGCGGCGGTGCAACTATTTCTGATTACATGCTTGGTGGTGCTTCTGCTCACTGGACAAAGGACGGTGCTGTTACTATCAACCTTCCTTCCATCGTTGGTGATGCAGATCCAGCTGCTGCACGTCACACCACTGAAGAGGTAAGCAATATCGTCAACAATACCGATATGCTCGCACTTGAATCCAACCCACGCCACGAGTCAATTAATGCTGCACAGAATAAGGCTAAGTTGCTCATTTATGGCAACACTGCACAGCGTGGTGGCGGTATTGGTTCCAACGGTACCGTTATTACCGGTGAAGAGGGCACTCAGGATGTAACTGTTAAGAAGGTTTGGGATACTTCTGCAAATCCAGACGCAGTTATTCCAGAGAAGCTCACTGTTTATCTTGTTGCTGATGGTTATCGCGTTGACTCCGTTGAGCTTTCTGCAGCTAATAACTGGGAGCACACCTTTACCGGACTTCCTGACAATGTAACTTTGACCTTTGAGGAGTCTGCTCCAACTGGTTGGACTGCTCAGACTCCTGAGATTAACGGTAACGTTACTACCTTAACCAATAAGGCCGATGCTCCTGTAACTCGCGATGTTCCAGTAACCAAGGTTTGGAATGGTACAAAGAAGGATTCTGTAACCGTTCACCTGCTTGCTGATGGTGTTGACACTGGTCAGACCCTTGTCCTTTCTGAGGCAAACAATTGGACCGGTTCATTTGTTGGTGTAAATCTTTACGCAGCAGATAATCACGTCATTGCTTACACCGTTTCTGAGGATGCTATTGAGGGTTACACTTCTGAGATAACTGGTGATATGGTTAATGGCTTTACCATTACCAACACCGAGACTCCAGTTACCCCAACTCCAACTCCAGAGAAGCCTGGTAAGAAGCGTAAGCACCGCACACCTGATACAGGCGATGCAAGTGTTGTAGCTATGGTTGCGTTTGCTACAGTTGGTGCTGGCTTTGTTGGTGTTGGAGCATATGCTCGCACTCGTAAAGAGCAGTAAGTAACATACATTCACCTTGTATGCAGATCCCCCACTTTCATAGAAAGTGGGGGATCTTTGTTAGAAGGACAATTTCTAGTTTTAACTGGGGATGTTTACGTTCGCCGAATTTGCCAACCGTTTAACCAATAAGAGTGTTCTTCTCGCCAGGAGAAGTTAGAGAAGAACGACAATACTACTAGGTGTATAGTGAGTATCCGCATGAGTACCTTATTGGAGGTTGTTATGGAGCTCAAAGCTGATAAAAAGGTAATTGTCGAGCGTAATAACAAAGTTGTGTACGACAACGGAGACACAGTCGTTAAGGTGTTCAGCGGAAGTAAGCCTTCTGCTGATATTCTGAATGAGGCTTTAAACCTCACTCGTGCTGAACAGGCCGGTATTAACGTTCCAGCTCTTGCAGAGATCAGTAAGGTTGGTAATTGCTGGGCTGTTTCAACCAGAAAAGTTGAAGGCAAAACAATTAGGCAGCTGATTGAGGAGCATCCAGAAAAAGAGGATGAGTACCTCAATAAGTTTGTTGATATTGAGCTGGCCATCCACGCTCATAAGGCGCCACTTCTGACTCGCCAAAAAGATAAGTTCACCCGAATGATTAATAGTATTCCAGACATTCTTGATGAGGCCACAAGGTATGAGCTTCTGCTTAAGCTTGACGGTATGAAGCCTCACACTAAGGTCTGCCACGGTGACTTTGTTCCTTCCAACGTTATTCTCACCGAGGATGGCGCTCCAGTAATTCTTGACTGGGCCCACGCAACACAGGGTAATGGCGCTGCAGACTGCGCTACAACGTATCTGCACCTGCTTCTTCATGGTGATGAGGAGCTTGCCGAGAAGTACATCAATCTTTATTGCACCAAGCAGGGCTGTACACGTCAGTATGTAAACGAATGGCTTGGCATTGTTGCTGCAGCAGAACTTGCGCGCGGTCGTGTAAAAGAAACAGAGTTCCTGCTTAAGTGGGTAAATGTTTATGATGCAATGTAGTTGGTTACAAGAACTTTAAACTAGCTGAGAAGAGCCTCGTCAGGGGCTCTTCTTTTATTACACTTCTTGTTGTTACATAAAGAAGCACAAGGAGTTAGCTATGTACGATATTGATCCAAAGCAGACCACCGCCAATTCAGAAAATAAGAAATCAAAGCTTGAGCGTATGAGCGCTGGTGAGTGGTGCGGTGGTGAAGCTGATGCAGAACAAAGCGCAGCTTTTTGGCGTGCTAAGGATCTTGCCTGGGAGTTTAACCAGACTCGCCCAAGCGATAAAGAAAAGTGTCGTCAGATTTTGACCGAACTTCTCGGCGAATTGGGAGAGGGAAGCGCAGCAGTTTCTCCTTTTCATGTTGACTATGGCTTCAACATCAAGATTGGTCCACACAGCTTTATTAACCACGGTGCATACCTAATGGATTGTGCGCCTATTACCTTTGGTGCTCATAGTTTTGTAGGCCCTCAGTTTAAGGCGTACACCGTTCAGCATCCTTTAGATGCCGAGGAGAGAAATGCTTGGTATGAGCGAGCATTGCCTATCACGGTGGGAGATAACTGCTGGTTTGGCGGAAATGTGACGGTGCTTCCCGGTGTAACTATTGGCAATAACTGCGTTATTGGTGCTAATAGCCTGGTTACTAAAGATATTCCAGATAATTCTCTTGCTGTTGGCTCTCCCGCAAAGGTCGTACGTCAAATTACCGAGGCAGATAAGATGGGACTTAAGGAGCTTTTGGGTTAGTTTTGTTGGGCAGGCGCACGCGGCTTCGGGGTATAGGACTTTAAAGTGCACTGTTTCGGGATTGTTTAACTATTTATTTGATGTTAGAGACGTCCGCGCTATAATAATTAAAACGGGGAGCTGGGAAATGGCCCGGCTGAGAGGCAACACCGTATGTTGCGACCCATTAACCTGATCTGGGTAATGCCAGCGTAGGGATTCAATGCCGTCCTTACGCACTACAAGAAGGAGGGCATATGAAAAAACTTTCTCAGTTTGCACTGCAAGCCATATCCCTTACTTCTTTTCTTGTGCTCTGGCAGCTTGTTATTGTTGCGGGAATTATTCCAAATTACCTTGTTCCAACTCCTGTTCAGGTTGTATTTGCGCTGGTTAAAGACTTCCAGCTCCTTATGACTCATACAGGAATTACGCTTCTAGAATCCCTTGTTGGCTTAGCCATTGGAGTTTTTATTGGCTTTGCGCTTGCGGTTCTTATGGACTTCTTCAAAACGCTGGACAAGCTGCTCTCTCCACTTGTAACTATTTCACAGACTATTCCTATTGTGACTATCGCGCCGCTTTTGGTGCTTTGGCTGGGCTATGGTCTCTTGCCAAAGATTGTTCTTGTAGCTATTTCAACGTTTTTCCCCATTACCGTAGCGCTGAACTCGGCATTTAAATCAATTGATCCTGACATGGTTGACTTGATGACCACCATGGGGGCCAGTCGTGTGCAAATTTTCTGGCACGTCAAGTTGGCTGCTGCTGCACCGCAGTTCTTCTCGGGACTCAAAATGAGCGTGACCTACGCCGTAATTGGCGCAGTAATTGCAGAGTGGCTGGGTGGCGATGCTGGCCTTGGCGTGTACATGACGCGCGTCAGAAAAGCATTTGCGTACGACAGGATGTTTGCGGCTATCGTGGTGGTTTCTGCGTTGTCGCTCGTGTTGATGAAGCTCGTAGAACTTGTCCAAAAGCGCGCACTGCCTTGGGATACCTCTCAAGACAGTGGAGAATCCACGCACTAATCTCAACTGGTTCAAAGAAAGAAGTGATTAACTGCATGAACGTATCTGATTGCAAGAGTTTGACAAGAAAAGGCTTTCTAGCTGCGATGGGTTTCTCGACAGCAGGACTTTGCGCAGGTTGCTCGCTTGAGCAGCCGTCTGCTCCATACAACGCAAACAAGGGTGCTGGCGAGAAAAACGGTGGTACCACGGAGATCACGTTTGCGCTTGATTACACTCCAAACACCAATCACACCGGCATTTATGTAGCTCAGGAGAAGGGCTACTTTGACCAAGCTGGTCTCAAGGTAACTATTCAGCAGCCACCTGCCGATGGCGCCGACGCGCTGATTGGTGCGGGTGGCGCTCAGATGGGCGTTACCTACCAGGACTATATTGCTAACAGCCTCTCGTCTTCTAATCCGCTGCCATATACTGCGGTGGCTGCTATCATTCAGCACAATCTTTCGGGCATTATGAGCCGTGAAGAGGATCACATTGTTCGTCCGCGAGACCTGAATGACCGCACTTACGCTACGTGGAATCTCCCTGTTGAACAGGCTACTATCAGGTCTGTTATGGAATCTGACGGCGGAGATCCTTCAACGCTTAAGATGGTACCTTACGAGGTAGACGACGAGGTATCTGGCTTAAAAGCAAAGATGTTTGATGCTGTTTGGGTGTATGAGCAGTGGGCTGTTCAAAATGCTCGTGTTCAGAACTTTGCGTACAACTATTTTGCCTTTGCAGCTATTGATCAAAACTTTGACTTTTACACACCAGTTATTGCGGTAAACGATGGTTTTGCAAAAGAGAATCCAGACGCTGTTAAGGCCTTCTTGAGCGCCGCAAGAAAGGGTTACGAGTTCTGTGTTTCTAACCCTGATGAGGCGGCAGAGATTCTGCTCAAAGCTGTTCCAGAACTTGACGCTGACCTGGTTAAAGCCTCTCAGAAGTTCTTGGCTGCTAAGTATATTGACGATGCCGAGAAGTGGGGCGTTATTGACTCTGCTCGCTGGCAGCGTTTCTATACCTGGCTCAATAACCAGCAGCTACTTGAGAATAAGATTGATCCATCCGCAGGATTTACTAGTGAGTACCTTGGATAAGCAAACTACCGACATAACAGAGAGTGCAACCGTAGAAGCTCCTGGCGAGAAGGACCTTGTTGCTGCAGCTGCATGCGAGCCGCAACAGACTGCTCCGGCGCTTGAAGCACGCAGCCTTACGCTAGTCTGGGGAAATGGCCAGGTAGTTGCCAAGGACATCTCAATTGAGCTGCAGCCGGGTACAATCACCTGCCTGGTTGGCCGCTCAGGCTGCGGTAAGACTACGCTACTCCACGCACTTGCGGGGCTTTTGCAGCCGCAAGAGGGTAAGGTGCTGCTGCATGGCTCTGACGTTACGGGTCATCCGGGCCACATTGGCTACATGCTCCAGAAGGATCTGCTCATTCCAAGCAAGCGTATCATCGACAACGTAGCACTTCCGCTTGAGCTGAAGGGCGTCTCGCGCGCTGAGGCGCGCACACGGGCTCAGGAGATGCTGGAGCGCGGCGGACTTGAGCGCGTGGCGCAAAGCTGGCCTCACGAGCTCTCAGGCGGCATGAGACAGCGTGTTGCGTTCCTGCGCACGGCACTCATCGGCTCAGACATAATGCTGTTGGACGAGCCCTTCTCAGCACTTGACGCTCTCACACGGCGAGAAATGCGTGCATGGCTCATGTCTTCCGTGAAGGAGTTTGACCTCTCGGTGCTGGTGATCACGCACGATGTTGATGAGGCTGTTGCAATGGCTTCTCGCATTTACGTGATGGCGGGAAGTCCCGCGCAGGGTGTGGTAACCAAGATTGTGGGCGTTGTTGAGCCACAGGGCTGCGCTGATGCGGAGAAGGTAGACTCCGGCAAAGGCGCTGGTCAAGCTACTGACCTGGCATCGTTTGACTTGAGCGCAGCGTTTTTGGCTGCCAAGCGAGAAGTGCTTTCATTGCTGGGATAGTTGTCCTTTACGTGCGCTGTGAACTGCCTCCCATTTCTTGGACATAAGAAATGGGAGGCAGTTCATATGCGGG
>CAUTIE010000033.1:0-15001 GCA_963538475.1 uncultured Atopobiaceae bacterium | reverse complement strand
GTGCAGGTATGTTATACGTCACGCAGTTCATCCACAGAAAAACCGCCTCTTCTCTACTGAAGAGGCGGTCTAAAAATCGCGAGAAAAACGCTGTTGAGAGTTAGTTATACGTCACCTGCAAGGTAGCTCTACACCTGTTACGCAGTCTGCATCTTTGCACGTGTCTCATCAATGATGGCACGAACCTTGGCTGCATTAGCTGCAATCTCCTCTTTTGAGCCCTTAGTAAGCAGGCTTCCCATGCCGCAGCAATCAACGCCACGCTCAAGCCACTCAGCAAGGTTGTCAAGATTAATGCCGCCAGAAGCCATCAGAGGCATCCAAGGAGTTGGAGTCTTAAAGAGGTTAACCAGCTCAGGACCATAGACGTTGGAAATTGGGAAGCACTTAATAAAGGCAGCGCCCATCTCAAGACTGTGGTTTGCCTCGGTCATAGTAGTGCAACCAGGTGCGTAAGGAATCTGATACAGGTTACACATACGAGCAACCTCATCAGATCCGCAGTTAGCAACGATGAACTGAGCGCCGGCCATAATAGCAAGACGAGCAGTTGTTGGCTCCATAACAGTACCTGCACCAACAATCATCTTGTCGCCAAGACGCTCTCTAATTGCAGCAATAACCTCGCCTGCGTTTGGCAGGGTGTAGCTAATCTCCATTGCATGAACGCCGCCTTCTGCAAGGCCCTCAGCAATTTCAATACCACGCTCAACTGTTGGGACGCGAACAACTGCAAACGCACAGGTATCTACCAGTGCCTGAGAAACAGCAGCTTTCTGCATCTTCATATACAACATCTCCTTGTAAATGTATCTCGCTCTACCCTATTGAGCTGGCGAGAAACCCGTCATTTTTGATTCTTAGTTATGAGCAATTCCGTAATGGTCAAGCATTGCATAGATCTTCTCGTCAACACCCTCTGCAACCTCAGTAACAGGGAAACGAGCAGGACCAACGGGGTATCCAGCAAGCTCAAGAGAACGCTTAAGCGTCTGAGGGGTGCTTCCAAGGTGAAGGATGTCGCGAATTGGCTCAATCTCTGCCTGCAGGCGAGCTGCTTCCTCTGCATCTCCTGCCTCAAGAGCCTTCCAAAGGTCAACGACAACCTTGGTAATAAGGTTTGCGGTACCAGCAATTGTGCCTTGAGCACCAAGAGCGTGAGCCTCAGAGATCTTTCCGTCAGAACCTACAAGCACGTCTACATCGTGACCAGCGGCAGCGTCCAGATAATCCTTGAGGTTATCAATGTTGCCGGAGCTGTCCTTAATACCCTTGATGTTTTCAATGGTTACCAGCTGCTCAACAGCCTCTTTAGAGATGTTTTTGCCGGTACCCTTAGGAATGTTGTACAGAAGGACAGGAATCTTTACGCTTGCTGCAACGGTTTTGAAGTACTCGACCAGCTGCTGATCAGAAATGCCCAGGAAGTAAGGGTTGATGACAGAAAGTGCGTCTGCACCAATTGCCTCTGCCTCACGGCTCATGTAGAGAGCCTCTTTTGTTGAGCAAGCGCCGGTTCCTACGTAAACAGGAAGACGACCTGCGGTTTTCTCGATAATAAACTTGGAGAACTTGATCTTCTCGTCAGGATTACAAACGTGGAACTCACCGTTAGAACCAAACGTAAAGATACCGTCAGCGCCCTCGGAGATAAGCTTTTCTAGAAGTTGCTCAGCTGCTTCGTAGTTAATAGACTGCTCTTCGTCGCGGTTAAACGGCGTGACCATAGGGACAATAACGCCCTTAAATGTTGACATGCAAACTCCTCTGTACGTATTTAGTGTTTATCTGGGGTTATTTGCCCTCGCGAATGGACGCGCCAAGAGCTCCACCGGGATGCCACTTAACGTACTGCTCTGGGTTAAGGCCATACTCGTTTTGAAGCAGGATAGAGAGGCACTGGAGCTCCATAATCTCAGCCAGAATCGAGGCGCGTGGAGGCTTGTTCATGGAATCGCCCTCCTGCTCAACGCCTGCAATAAGGGCAACCTCTGCCTCGTTTGCCAGCCAAGAGTTAGGATTTCCGGTCAGTGCAATAATGCGCACGCCAACGTTCTTAAGACAGGTAACAGTGGCCTTGAGCTCGCCTGTCTCGCCGGAGTTGGAAATAGCAATGACCACGTCGCCAGGACGAGTCTGACCAGCAGATCCATGGACGCACTCGGTACCGTGAAGCTCGTAGGTTGGAGTTCCAGTTGACGAGAAAAGCGATGCAGCATAACCAGAGACGTGACCTGGCTTACCAATACCGGTTACGTGCAGACGGCCACCCTTTGCCTCTGCATCCAAAATAAGCTTTTTAGCTGCAGAAAGCGCATCAAAATCGATGCTCTCTACATACTGATGAAGCGACTTTCCCACAATGGAGAGAAACTCCTGAACCTGCTCTTTTTCAGTTGCCATTACAACTCCTTATCTGTCTGTGAGGCAGCGCTCAAAGACACTTACTACATGCTGAGCTAACGCGTCTCTTTGACCTTGTGCTGAGCCATAAGCTGCTCGATCTGCTCTTGAATTTGATCAAGCGTGTTGGCCATAAAAGGACGGTTAATGTCTACAAATTCAAATCCGGAAGGATGGCTTACCCAAGCGCCTTCAAGAAGTAGGCGGAGCGCCTTGCCCTGTCGGATGAGTTTGTAGCTTTTAATCTTGGTATAAGGAACGACAAGTGCTTTTCTCTTGTCGGATTTTGCAAAGATACATACGTTTTTCTGTCCAAAATCAATAACATGAATACCGCTGGCAAAACGACTAAAGCGTTTTCCCATGGCTCGTGATGCAAACCACGTAATGGTGAGTCCTGCAATAACACCAACAAGACCCAAAATATTGCCACTTACATTGGCGTAAACCCAAAAGAAAAATGTCAGAGCAAGAGCAGCAAACGCCAGAAGCAAGTACAGAATTCCCTGAACCATCAAACGAGTTCTATCTTCAAGAACTTCTAGAACTAACTGATCTTTGGGAAGCTCTGGAGCAGGCTGTTTGTCAACGCTGAGCCCAAACATATCGCCAAGCACTGACTCAGTAACACTTTTGTTGTTCTTCTCGTCTGCCATGTTTTTCCTTGTTGTGAAGCTTTTAAAAGGGCGCCCGCGGGCTTTCCACGAGCGCCCTAAGAAACCGTAGAGCTGAGTAGGTACTACAGAAATCTAGGCTTAGGCAAGACCAAAGAGTGAGCCGATGCCGTAGATGATAGAACCAACGATGTTGTAGTCAACGTTAGGGAAGGATGCCTCTGCAATTCCCAACTGAGCAAATGCAGGATAGAGAATCAGAGGACCAGCGGTCAGGAAGATACCAACCAGGAAGGAGCCAAGAAGAGCACCACGCCATCCACCGTAAGCGTAACCACAAACGCCGCAAGTACCACCAGAGAAGAAGCAGATGCCTGCTGCAGGAATCATGATGGTTGGGCTGTGGAATGCAACCATAAGTGCCATTGCAACAAGGCCGCCAAGGAAGGAGCCAATGAAGCCGATGATGACAGCGTTTGGTGCAAATGGGAAGATTGCAGGGCAGTCGACTGCAGGACGTGCATCTGGAATGAGCTTCTCGGAGATGCCGACAAATGCAGCGGTAATCTCAGCGATGAACTGACGGACGCCGTAAACAAGAACGGACATACCAGCAGCAAACTGAAGACCAGCAAGGAATGGCCAAATCCACCACACATCGTTACCAAAATAGCTGGTGAATGGCTTGTTGTTTGCAAGGGTGTCGCCAAAGTGACCGGTGACAAGACATGCAATAGTAACAACGTAGAACAGAACAATCATGAAGAGAGCAACGGAGAAGACAAAGTCCTTGAAGAGCTTGAAGAACTCTGGAAGCTCCTTAGCTTCCTTCTCGCCGTCCTCCTCATTCTTCTTAGCAAAGAGCTTTCCAACGTAACCGGAGAAAGCATAACCGATGCAGTTGAAGTGGCCGATTGCGATGGAATCTCCACCAATAAGCTTGTTTACGAATGGTTGGCACAACGAAGGTAGTGCAGCACCGCAGAAGCCGAGGATGACACCACCAAGAACAATGGTGACCCACATTGGGAGACCAAGAGCAATGAAGACCAGTGCGAGTACGCAGGAGAAGTACAGGAAGTGCTGACCAGTCAAGAAGACGGACTTGAATGGGGTAACCTTGGCAAACACAAGGTTCATGATGAAGCCAAGGACCATTACAAGAGCAACCTCAGTACCATAGGTATTCAGTGCAAGAGCAGTTGCGACCTCAACCTGGGTTACAACACCCTTAACAGCGAATGCACGACTAAACATATCGCTGAAAATGTTGACCTGAGCGGACATAGCGCTAGAACCAATGTTGAAGATCATGAAGCCAATAATGGTCTTCACAGTTCCGGAGAAGACGTCCACAGCGGACTTCTTCTGCAGCAAGAGGCCGACAAGAGCAATAATGCCCATGATGACGGCTGTATCTCTGAGCTGCATGAGAATTGCATTGAGCATGCTTAAATCCCTTTCAGCAAATAAACCGACGAACCTACTCAGATAAGTTCTCTAAATCAAGTGACAAGTACCTCTTGTCAAAGGTTTGGCGAGAGCTTCTCGCCGAAGGCAACTCATGTTGCGTATGACGAGAAACTCCCGCCAAAAAGATACAAAGGGGAGCTTATGCGTTGTGCTCTGCGAGCCAAGCGGTGAGCTTCTCCTTCATCTCTGCCTTGTCGACAATGTTGGTAATACCAACTGCAGAAGGAACACGATCGTCAGCGTTGAGCTCATCGGTGAGGTCAGACATGGTAATAACAAGATCGCCATTGAAACCAATCAGGGAATCCAGATTACCGTGCTCAGTCTCAATTGGAAGATCATTCTCTTTGATGACCTGGTCAATCTTGATCTTGAGCATCATGGAAGAACCCATGCCTGCACGGCAGCAAACCAGTGCGTGGAACTTCTTATCAGCCATTACAACCTACCTTCCTTTGTGTGGACAAGATCCACAACATCTTTTGGTGACTGAGCTTTTTCAAGCTGAGCAAAGAAATCTTGATCGCTCAGCAATTCAACAAGAGACTGAAGGGCACTAAGGTGGCCTTCACTATCTTTTGCAGCAAGTGGGAAAAGGAACTTAACTGGATCGTTGTCTTTGCTGCCAAACTCAACGGAATCCTTAAGCACGGTAATGCCTACTGCAGGCTCAAGTGCGCCGGACTCAGGGCGTGCGTGTGGAAGGGCAACATGCTCGGTAATAACAATATAAGGGCCAAGTTCGTTGACACCTTTAATGATGTCATCAACATAGCCCTCAGTTACTTTTTTGTTATCGACGAGTGGTTGCGCAGACTTTCTAATTGCATCTTCCCAGTTAGAAGCTACAACATTGAGCTGCACCAGGTCTTCGGTAAGGAGATCACTTAACACAGCACCACCTTGCCTTTCTCTTTATGAGACACATTGGCTCAAAGCCGTCTCATGACAAGTCTTAATAACTTGATAATATGCCATGAAACGTTCTTAACTTCAATCAATTTTACTAAAACAGTAATCAAAGTTGTTCATATTTTTCCAGGGTATCTTTTGTCCATGAAACTATACAAATGTTCATGTTTTTATGAACGTAACTGAAGTCACTTCTATTATCCCATGTAAAGTTTATATGTTAAATTTTTTATAATCTAAAACATTCATATATATTCATACTATTATTTTCCGAAATATCTTGATATCCTTCTTCTGATGTTCTATTTTATTGATGAATGAACATTCAAAGAAAAAATGTTGCTCATAAAGGGAGGGCATTTATGAAAAGGAGTAAGGCTTACGTAGATTCACGTCGCGAGGCAATTACTGAGCTGCTAGAAAAAGAGGGACAAGCAAGTGTTTTAGAGCTTGCTGATCACTTTGAGGTCTCTTCTTTGACTATCAGACGTGACCTGGATTTTCTTGAGAAGCGCGGTATCCTAACTCGTCAGTATGGCATTGCTACCTTGCTTAATCCTTATGGTCGTCCTTCTGGTTCAAGGCAGATTCGCTCTAACAAAGCAATTGCACGTGAGGCTGCTCGCTACGTTGAAGATGGCGATTGCATCTTCATCAACACCAGCTCCGTTGCTCTTGGCATGCTTGAGTGGATTGATGCTCACGACGTAACCGTTGTTACTAATAACGGTAAGGCACTGCTGCTTGAGGACATCCACGACCTTTCCATCATCCTTACTGGCGGCGATATCCGTCCTCCTCGTGCTTCCATGACTGGCGATACCGCTCTTGAGTGCATCCAGCACATTACCGCTGCTAAATGCTTCTTGGGCTGCACGGGTTTCTCGGGAGAATTTGGTCTTACTTCTGCAACATCACCTGAGCCAGCAATTAACGCTCAGATGCTCAAGCGCTCTAGAAAGCACTATGTTGTCGCAGATTCTTCTAAGCTGGGCACTACTTCTAACTTCCAGTTTGGCTCTGCAGAGGATATTGACCTTCTCATTACTGATACAGGTGCAACTGACGAGCAGATTAGTGAGCTCAAAGCTGCAGGCCTCAAGGATGTTGTCTGCGTCACTCCTTCTATTCTTCCTGCTAAGTAAGACTTGCGCTTCATCATTTATTAAGCGAACACAAAATGGCGGCCTTTTACAGGCCGCCTTTTTGTGTCGCAAATTTTTTACGTGCAATTGTGTTTAATCGCATCCAGCTACACGCATCCACCGAAGTTCAACAAGACCATCTGTCAAGAAGCTTACTGGCCAAATAGCTATTAGCAGCGATTAGCTTTCCAAAGCTTCAAATGACTTAAAGCCTTCGCCGATTGCCTCGTGGACCTCTGAAACAAATACCAGTGCATCGGAGTCAATCTCGGAAACGATAACTTTCAGCTGAACAACCTCCGTACGACCAAGAACGCACATCAAAACAGGCTTGTGCGCACCACTCCACAGTCCGCGCGCCTGAAGCTCCGTACAGCCACGATTAAGGTTATAAAGAATCTCGTGAGCGATGGCATCGTGCTCAGAAGAAATAATATAAACGCAACGCTCGGACCTTGGTCCGTCGATGACAAAGTCGATCATTTTTCCTGTGACAAAGATTGCCAGAGCAGAATACAGACCATTTTCTAGCGAGAAGACCGGAATAGCCGCAATAATAATGACAATATCTACAATGATGATTGCAGTACCTGATGGAATACCAAAGCGCTTGGAAACCGCCTGAGCAATGATATCTGTACCGCCGGTATTTCCACCCGCTCTAAATACAAGGCCAAGGCCAAAACCGCAGATAATACTGCCCCACAGAGCAGCAAGCATAAGATCATTGGCGCCAAGAGCTGGTAAAAACGGTGCAAATAAATCGACAAAAATACTGGAAATCAAGAAGCCTACGACGCTCTTGAGCAAATATTTTCTATTTCCACTTTTTGCAATAAAAGCCATCAAAATGATATTCATGGCGATTGTTTGCATGCCAACAGGCAAATCAAATCCAAAAGGTAATGCAACAGCTCTAATTACCGTTGCAAAACCAGTAATACCACCAGCGGCGAGTCCGTTAGGAACTTCAAATACATCAAGGCCAACTGCAAAAATTGCACAGCCAAGGACGATAAAGAACGAATCTTTAAAGGTCTTTTGCCAAGTAGATTTTTGCACACTAATCCTTTCCGCCAACAACCCAGCGATGGTACGCAATGATGAACTGGTCAAGATCGCCGTCTGAAAGAACGGACTCTACGTTTCCTGTTTCTGCACCTGTTCTTAAGTCCTTAATGAGCTGATAAGGATAAAGAACATAACTCCTAATTTGATTGCCAAACGAGATTTCTCTCTTTGGACCGCGAAGCTCATCCAGCTCAGCTTCGCGTTTCTCCTTTTCAATCTCATACAAACGACTGCGCAAGATATTCATTGCTGCAGCTTTGTTCTGAAGCTGGCTGCGTTCATTTTGGCAGGTTACTACTGTTCCTGTTGGAATATGTGTAATACGAACTGCCGAGTCTGTAGTGTTAACTCCCTGACCTCCTGGACCAGATGCATGATAGACATCAATACGCAGGTCATTGGGATCAATAGCAACTTCAATATCTTCAGGAAGAACAGGTAAAACTTCTACACCAGCAAATGACGTCTGCCTACGTTTCTTATCGTCAGTAGGAGAAATTCTTACCAGACGATGCACGCCCTGTTCTGCACGAAGCATGCCATAAGCATTTTTGCCACTTACCGTAAAGGTTGCGCGGTCAAGACCAATAACCTCTGCAACAGGAGCATCGTTGATATCAACTTTCCAACCGCGGCGATCGCAATATTTGAGATACATGCGAAAAAGCATCTCGCACCAGTCTTGAGCCTCAAGACCACCCTGACCAGGCTTAATAGTAACAATTGCATCACCATGATCAAGTTCACCAGTAAACCAGCTTGAAAGCTCAAGCTCCGACAAGTCTTTTTCAAGAGATGCCGCAAGCGCTTGAGATTCGTCGAGTGATGCTTGGTCTCCAAGCTCTGTTCCAAGCTCAAAAGCGGCCTCAGCATCACCGAGTTTCTCTTTAGCTCTATCAATACCAGCAACATCATCGCGAAGTGATGCTAGTTGAGTCATTATTTTTTGCGCAGCTTCAGCGTCGTCCCAAAAATTGGGACGAGCACTTTCTGCCTCAAGTTCTGAAATTTGCTGACGCTTCTCAGTGAGGTGAAGATAACCTTCTACCTCAGAGAGACGCTCCGCTAAAGCTTGGAGCGAAACAACCTCTGTATCAGCCATTCTTACCTATTTCGGCCGTGGCAGTTCTTAAACTTTTTGCCACTTCCACATGGGCAAGGGTCATTGCGACCAACGTTGACGTAAGGATTTGGATCGTCAGACTTACGGTAGGTTGATACAGAAGACTGGCTGGCGCCGGTTCCCTGTGGACTCTTTCCAATAGCTGCGGCATTCTTAAGCATGCTCTTGCCTTGCTTAAGTGCCTTTTGATCGCCGTCGGTCTCTTCTCCACCAGAATAGTGGGCATTTTGGAAGGCCTCTGCCTCAGTATTCTGACGTGGACGATTGACCAGCTCAAGGCGGAGAATAGTACGGAGGAAGTCCTCATACATGGTGTTTACCAGCAGCGTAAATGCCTCGTATGCCTCGGTCTTATACTCAACCAGAGGATCGCGCTGACCAAAACCACGAAGACCAATACCGGTCTTTAGGTAATCCATCTCCTGGAGGTATGCCATCCAACGAGTATCAATGACGCGAAGCATTACCTGAGCAGCAAGCTCACGCATGACCTCTTCACCGAGCTTTTGGGTCTTCTCGTCAAATGCATTCTGAACAAATGCGGTGACATCCTCTTCAAGCTGCTCAAACTTGGTATCCTCGGTAAACTCTGGAAGATCAGTCTTACCAGTAAGTTCAGTGAGCCACTTCTCAAGACCCTCAAGATCCCACTCGTCAGCATCTCCGTAGCAGAACTCCTCGCAAATGCGCTGAGTAGTAGAAGCAGTGACTGTCTCGATGAGCTCCATAAGATCCTTGCCGTCAAGAATCTTGTTTCTCTCTGCATAAATGACCTGACGCTGTTTGTTCATAACATCGTCGTAATCAAGGACGTTCTTACGCATTGCAAAGTTGACTTCCTCAACCTTGCGCTGGGCGCCCTCGACAAGCTTGGTAACAATCTTTGCCTTAATTGGCATATCGTCAGGAAGCTCATAGCGCTGCATCATTGCTGCAACGCCATCCATGCGATCTCCACCAAAGCGGCGCATCAAATCATCTTCAAGAGAAAGGTAGAACTGGGTCTGACCAGGGTCTCCCTGACGACCAGAACGACCACGGAGCTGGTTGTCAATACGACGGCTCTCGTGACGCTCGGTACCAATAACGCACAAACCACCTGCAGCGGTTACTGCCTCACGCTCAGTAGCGCAAATCTCCTTGGCCTCTTTGCGAGCGGCTTCTTTTTGCTCCCGAGTGGCCTCGGCTGGCTCAATTCCCTGGTTGCGAAGGATATCTTCAGCCATAACGTCTGGGTTACCGCCCAGAAGAATATCGGTACCACGACCTGCCATGTTGGTTGCGATAGTAACCGCACCCTCACGACCAGCCTGAGCGATAATCTGCGCCTCGCGCTCATGGAACTTAGCATTCAGAACGTTATGCTTAATGCCACGCTTAGAAAGAATGCGAGAAATACGCTCGGAGTTGTCAATAGAAACGGTACCAACCAGCACTGGCTGACCATTCTGGTGACGCTCTTCGACGTCTCTTACAACAGCCTCAAACTTAGCGTCAATGGTGCGATAGACCAGGTCATCCAGGTCCTCACGCTTAACAGGGCGATTAGGTGGAATAACCTGAACAGGAACGTGATAAACCTCACGGAACTCTGCGTCCTCGGTCATTGCAGTACCGGTCATACCAGAGAGCTTGTCGTACATGAGGAAGTAGTTCTGGAGCGTAATAGTTGCCAGAGTCTGGTTTTCTTCACGTACCTGAACGTTCTCTTTTGCCTCGATTGCCTGGTGAAGACCCTCAGAATAGCGACGGCCTTCCATAATACGACCGGTAAACTCGTCAACAATCTTAACTTCACCGTCAATGACAACATACTGCTGGTCACGATGGAACATGTACTCAGCCTTCAGTGCCTGCTGCAGGTGATTTACCAGCTGGCCAGACTCATCGTTGTAGATGTCGTCAATGTTAAGAGCGCGCTCGACCTTCTCGAGACCAATCTCTGTTGTTGCGATGGTGTGCTTTGCCTCGTCCATCTCGAAGTCAATCTCTGGAGTTAGACCACGAACTGCCTTAGCAAAATCCTTATAAGTACCTGCAGATTTAGTGCCAGCACCAGAAATAATCAGAGGAGTACGAGCCTCATCGATAAGGATGGAGTCAACTTCGTCGACGATGGCATAATGATGTCCACGCTGAACACGCATCTCGGGACGAGTAACCATGTTGTCACGCAGGTAGTCAAAGCCAAACTCAGAGTTTGTACCGTAAGTAATATCTGCCTCATATGCAGGCTTTTTAAGACTCAAGCGCATACCGTTCTGCAGAAGACCGACGCTAATACCCAAAAACTTATAGATGGTGCCCATCCACTCACTGTCTCGTTTAGCCAGGTAATCGTTGACAGTAACAATGTGAACACCTTCACCGCTCAGCGCGTTAAGGTAACCAGCAAGGGTGGAGACAAGCGTCTTACCTTCACCGGTCTTCATCTCTGCAATAGTGCCCTTGTGGAGCGCAATACCACCAATAAGCTGAACGTCAAAGTGACGCTGGCCAATAGTTCTTACCGAAGCCTCACGTACTGTTGCAAAAGCCTCTGGGAGAAGATCATCTAAGCTTTCTCCCTCGGCATAACGAGCCTTGAACTTCTCGGTCTGAGCCTGAAGCTCCTCATCGCTCATTTCCTGCATTGTTGGCTCAAGCGCATTGATCTTCTCGACAATACGCTTATATGCTTTGAGGTCCTTATCAGCACCAAAGGACAGAATCTTAGAGAGGAAATTAGGCATAGCTTTTTCCTTGACGTCGGGCATCTATCTTCGGTTGATAGACACAGTATTCAACTTATATATCATACCCCGTCTAACTGCTTGAATCACACTACATGGCGTCGTAAAATCCCAATTTCGTTATTTCTCCACCACTGGTTTCTATTGATTCTTTTCCCTTTTCTGCGCCTGCAATCATCCTAAGCTGTTTAGAGGGCATTTTTCTGCGCTTCGTAACGTATTTCTGCACGTACAAGTCATAGTACTGTTGTGCATCCTGTGCTCGACCGCATTTTCTAAGCGCCTGGATAAGTGCCATAAGTGTGTCTTCTCGCATATCATCAACAAGGTAGGCAAGCTCTGCAAAGTGCACCGCAAGCGTATAGTGAGTAATTCTCAAAGCTGCCGCCGAAGCCGTCACCATAGTGTCTATGTATTGATCTCTCAAGGCAATGCGGATGGGGTCTGCAAACCTAAAGCACTCATCCTCGGGAAGATACAAATCACCTTGATAAAGCTCTTCTGCCTGCTTAGCCAGGTGCACTATGTCTTCATCACTGTTTGATGATGCGACACTCTTTGCTAATCGCGTAAAAATATCAATATCTACGGTTACCTGCTGGGGATTAAAACCAAGTGTTCTTTCAATCCGAGATGCCTCCAAAGGCTCACAGCCTTTCTTGATTTCCTGCACCTCTTTGCGAATAACCCGAGTAGCTTGATACAGGCGCTCTTGCCAATGTGCCTGATCAGCCTCAGGCCAAATCTGCTGAGCAATTTGCGACCTAAAGCTCATGTGATTGTGGGCCAGCGCCAAATACACAAGCAGCGCCTTTGCCGAACGATAAGCAATTTTTCTTCCGGCAATCTCCTCCCCTTGAACAGACAAACTAAATCTGCCGAGAAGAGCGATGTACACCCCAGGATGAGCATTCTGTTTCTTCTCTACACGCGAACTCTTAACCACAGAGTTTTCAGTCCGAGAATCCCCCGCTCCTTGTCTAAATGCCCTCCATTTTGTTACATCTCGCTTACCCTCATTTGAACGTAAATAATGCAGCCATTCTTCTGGCATTTCTCGTTCTAGACACTGCTGAAATTCAGACTCGTCAGACAAAAGTGCCCTCATAAGCCACATGGCATTTTCAGGTACTCCATACTCAACCTCATCCAGCCAGACAGGAGAGTGTCCTTTTACACTTTTAAAGAGAGCTTTATATATTGTTCTACACGCTACTTTTAGTGATGGATGGGTAATTGCTTCAAGATTTTTCTCTGTGGGAATAACGCCCAAGAAAAATCCTGCAATATCTTCGAGTATCTTTCCAACCTGGGTGACATATATTGAGTCCCATTCCCTACTCAACAGCATCGCCCTTCTCGCCTGGAGCTGAGCTTTAGGGTATGCCCTACTTCTGAGACTGAGAAGCGCTCCAATAAGAAGTGCAGGTACTTGAATCATACGATTGCCGTGTGATTCAGCTTGGCTTATGAGCTGCTCAGTGTCGTATAAATTGCCCACAGAAAAGCTCTTTTCAAAAAGATAGCGAACACATTTAAGTAATCCCACAGACCCCTTTAAGGCGCTTGCCTCCCCTTCTTGTAAAAATGAGAGCGCTTTGGAGCTGCGTGCATCAAAGTCCTTTTGATATACACCCAGCAATGCGTAAAGCAATTCAACATCAACTGTTTGAATTGACGAGGTTATAGAAGAAGCCTTTTCGTACTGTTGCTCAAGAAGCAGCAGTTGAAGGGCGTATTTAAAATTTCCCTGGATAGCCAAATCAATCGCACGTTTATGGAGTGCAATTTTCTTTTCAAGCGGACTTAACTCAAGATCTTCTTTCAAGGCTGGCAGCGGTTTTTGCAGAAGCAGCTTTAGTAGTGTTATGTAAGCGGTCTGCTTGAGAAAACCATTAAATGAGGTAAGGTTCTCAAGTGTTTTACCAGCATCTTTACTGTTCATTGGACCTTTGGTATTAGACAGGGCATCTACCATTCTTTTTGCGGCTTTTTTACTTGAGTTTTCTAGCGTACAGTCAGAATGTGTAGCGGTAAGCGCATTATCTACCAGCTCAATATATCCAGCATCAACAAACTCCGTTGCATGAGAAAGCACAATTTCCCAGGTAATCTCTTCTCTAATCAACGAGCTCACAAATGCAGCCTTAGAAAAATCTTCCCTATCAATGAGCAGCGCTATAACTTTCAAAGCGAGTTTTTCATGTTTGCTCACTAGAGCAACAAGCTCCTGTTTATTAAAGTTCAACACATCAAATCTTGTAGTATGAAGGCACGAGAAACGCCTCGTCTCTACATGTACGCCAAAGAAAGGCGCATCTTGTTCTATCTTGGCCAAATACTCAAGATCGGCTTGTCCGCATATACGGCTCAAATCATCAAACGAACCAACGCCAAGCAACATCATGCCTAATCTGAGCCTAAGTTCCTCAATGCCAAGAGTGCTCCTGAGCATATACGATGCAACACAAGCCAGACTAGTTAGATACGTAATAGGTACTTCGGCATCACTACGCTCGCAGAACGTGACCGGCAAAGAATACACAAGCGTTGGAATACCGCGTGTCAATCTCATACTATTCAGAACGGATTGTTCTGAATTATCAATGCCAGGCATAAAGGTAAGAAGCTCATTCTTTCCCAGAACATATACGCTCGGGACTTCGTCGATTAACTGACGAGCTTCAGGAGATAAGGAAAACGCAATAAGACAGCCAGCCATCCGAAGTCGTGCGATAGATTTAACCTGACGAGCAACAAAATACTCGTCAGATGGAGGAAAGTCATCAATAAGAACGAGTCTTTTAAGTGCCTTTGAATTTTTTCCGTTGCAGATAGAAGTGCTTTTCTTAGTAAGAATCTGGGTTGCCTCTTGAACCGAAAGGCTGGAAAGAGAAATCTCATACACATTCCACCCGTTCGACTGTGCATAGTCTGCCAGCTCTCTCAGAAACATGGTCTTGCCCATGCAGGGTTCCGCACAAAGCGCGAGCGGCCTCTTCGTCTTTTCCATTGTTCTAAAGAAGTGTTGAGGCGGAACAATCCTGCTATAGTCACCCATCACATGGCGAGAAGATCCACCGAGCAGCGACTCTGTTCCAACTTCTTCTCTGTTTTCCGACTCCATAAAGCTCTCCTTACTATTCAAATACTCAAGCGCTACAAGCGCTCTAACATTTTTCATTTCAAAATTTGGTGTGCGATAAATAATCAAGCTAAATTTGTCAGAAAGTGAGAAGGTTTAGGTGAACGGTAGGTGAAATATGGTCAGATTCAAGACAGATTAGTGACAAAATGTATGCAGAAATGCACAAATGTTGAAATTAGATAACATCAAATAGTAAAAATTATCTTCCGTGAACGGTATTTAATTAAGATAATTATGTAAATATTGTGACACATAATTAAAACATAATACGTAATTAATATGTGTTTTTAGTAAATATTTTTATGCTATTTTCGAATAATTTCCAACCAAAAAAGAGGACCCCACAAAAGTGAGATCCTCTCGACATAAAAATGCCCCTT
>CAUTIE010000032.1:0-15038 GCA_963538475.1 uncultured Atopobiaceae bacterium | reverse complement strand
TTAACGCATAGTTCCCAAGCAGATGAGTCCCATCCGCTTGGGAACAGCGTAAGCTTGAGGACCTGTTCGCATATGGCGGATCAGGTGGAACACCCTCTTCTAACAATCGAAATTATTACAATGGAAATATTCCTTTCCTAAACATTTCTGATTTAAAAGAAAGGAATATTCGTTTTACAGAAAAGCAAATTACCACTCTTGGTCTTCATAATAGTGCTGCCTGGATTGTTCCTGCAGGTTCAATTTCTTTAGCCATGTATGCAAGTGTAGGAAAAGTAGGAATTATCTGCAATGACACTGCTACAAGCCAAGCTTTTTACAATATGGTTGTACAAGATATCCATATAAGAAATTTTTTATATACTCGACTTGAAAAAGCAGATACCTGCAATGAGTGGGAACCTTATATCTCTACTGGTACACAAAGAAATCTTAACGCAGAGAAAGTAAGAAATTTTAAAATTAATATCCCATCTAAACAAGAGATGAACCAAATTGGTTCAATCTTTGAGATATTAGATAGTCTTATCACCCTTCACCAGCGTAAGCTTAAATAACCAGCGTGAGCTTGCCTGAAAGGAGGGTGGCTCTATGCAAGCCACAAAAGAAGAGCTCTTTTATGATTACTATACGGACTGGATTTCAACTTATAAAGAAGGCGCGATTCGTCAAGTAACAATGAATAAATATCTTTTATCTGCTAAGTGGATAAAAAAGATTGCTCCTTCAATGAAGCTCGCAGAGTTGAACAGGCAAACATACCAAGCACTACTAAACGAATACGCTATCTTTCATGAGCGGCAAACAACCATGGATTTTCACCATCAACTCAAAGGGGCAATTCTTGATGCAGTCGATGATGGCTTGATCGATAGAGATCCAACACGAAAAGCAGTAATTAAAGGTAAAACTCCCAGGCAAAAGCATCAAAAATACTTGAATCAGTTCGAACTTCATAAGCTTCTTTCGTCTTTGCAGCTTGGACCAATTCCAGATTGGGACTGGTTAATTCTATTAATCGCAAAAACAGGACTTAGATTTTCAGAAGCCTTAGCAATTACTCCCAATGACTTTGATTTCTCTAAACAAACACTTTCTGTTTCAAAAACCTGGGACTATAAAAACAACGGTAGCTTCACAGCAACTAAAAACAAATCATCAGTTAGAAAAGTCCAAATAGATTGGCAAATAATAGTCCAGTTTTCTGAGTTGATTAAGTTCCTGCCAAAGGACCAACCTATATTTGTACATGGCAAGATCTACAACTCTACAATCAATTCTGTTCTTGAAAGACGATGTATAGAAGCTGAAATACCTGTCATTACGATACATGGGCTAAGGCACACTCATGCATCAATCTTATTGTTTGCTGGTGTTTCTATCGCCAGCGTTGCAAGACGCCTTGGTCATGCAAGTATGACGACAACTCAGAAAACGTACTTACATATTATCCAGGAGCTTGAGAACCAAGATATCGATTTAGTGATGCGTTCATTATCTGGTCTTATCTAACTTGAAAACGCTCACGCTGGTGAAGGGTAATAAGAGAGTCTAAGTTCTTAAAGAAACTACCTACCATGTATTGCTCTTCAGCTGTAGGCAGGCGCACAGAAACATCCATTACTTTCAATTTTGATATGTTATATCTAGAGATACCCTGAGCTAAAAAAGTAATATTCCTTCTAAATGGATTCGAGCGAAGCATATAAGCAAGATAATCTAAATTGATTTTTTGCAATGGTCTATAGCCAAAGCAGAAACTGTTCAGATAGGTTATTCCTTGTTTTTCAGTTAAAACGGATGACATTCCAACTTCTTCAGGAGTTTCAGACGAAGTGGTAAAGAAGACGTCGCCAATTTCTACTTCATTTTGTTTTTGATCAACTTCAATTTTTTCAGTTAGAGCTAAATCACATATGGGATTAGAAAATACATTCATGTAAGTAATGTATTGTGCTTGACCATGCCCAAAATCATCTTTACTTTTTCCAGTTAGTCCGCTGTATGTTTGACCAAGTTCGCCCAACTTACGCTGTTCCCAAGCAGGAGCAAAAATTACTTCTCAAAGCAACTAGTTCATCACTCTGCTAACAGGGATGACGCAGCTACCTTAACTCTCCCTTGTGCCCGTAAACACAAAGTCTCGGTTAGCAATGTGGGCGATGCCTTGAATGGTGTCGCCCTCAACGGAACCACCAACGGCAAAGATAACGGGACCCACAAAAGACTCAAGCTTGCCGCCAAAGGTAAACGAGTTGTCGGTAACCTTGCCATTTTCGATATCAATCTGAACACCCATAGCAGTCAGAGAGCCCGTGAGTTTCTCGCCAGAGGTAATGAGGACAGCGGTTCCCTCTTTGGCTCCAACGGGAGAATCCATTTGAATCTTGTATGTTCCGTCGATCATAATGCCTCTATTCTGTCCAGGCGTTAAACCTGGTGTTTTATTGGGTTGCAGCCGTTGGTTTTGCTGGAGCTCGGTTGAACGACTGCGTTGGAGACGTTCGCCGGACTGCATTAAAACCAGCTGCTTGTTGCGTGCCTCTATTCTACCCAAGAAGTGTGAGGAGTAGATGTGGTTTCTCGCCAAGGGTTAGTTTGTAGGATTTAAATAAAAGTCGAAAATTTTGCGAACGATTGTTTGACGGAGAGTTTCTGGGGTATAGGGACGGTAGATAGTTCGCGCGGCACTTCTCGCCACGCTTGTAGAAAGGAACGTCCTATGGACATTTCACAGGTTAAGAAAGTTGTAGTTGCTGGCGGCGGCGTTTTGGGCAGCCAGATTGCATTCCAGACCGCTTATCGCGGCTATGAGACCACCATTTGGCTGAGGTCCGAGGCTTCAATTGAGCGCGCTCGTCCAAAGATTGAGCACCTCAGAGAGGTGTATCTGAACACCCTGGAGGCTATGAAGAGCGATCCTAAGGCGTACGCATACGGTCTCATTGCTCAGGACGAGATTACTCCAGAGAAGCTCGATCAGCTGAAGGAACAGGTAGAGCGCGCATATAGCAACCTCAAGCTCACTTCCGATTGGGACGAGGCTTTTGGTGACGCTGACTTTGTTATCGAGTCCGTCGCAGAGAATCCAGAGCAGAAGATTGAGTTCTACACCGAGCTGGCCAAGCACCTGCCCGAGAAGACTATTGTTGCAACTAACAGCTCAACCATGATTCCAAGCATGTTTGCTGCAGCTACTGGTCGCCCCGAGAAGTACCTAGCTCTCCACTTTGCTAACGAGATTTGGCGCAACCCAATCGGCGAGGTCATGGGTCACGCGGGTACCGCTCAGGAGAACTTTGACATGGTTGTCGCTTTTGCGGCAAGCATCCGCATGATTCCGGTCAAGGTTCTGAAGGAGCAGCCTGGCTACCTGTTGAACTCTATGCTGGTACCTCTTCTGGTCTCCGCTGAGCAGCTCTGGGCTAACGGCGTCGGCGACGTCGAGGACATCGACAGGGCTTGGCGCATTGGCACCGGCTCGCCAAAGGGTCCATTCCAGATCTTGGACATCATTGGCCTGGTCACTGCATACAACGTTGCTGTCATGAACCCTGCAGCGAAGGATCCTGAGTCCGTACAGGGTCGCATTGTTGCCTTGCTCAAAGAGAAGATTGACAAGGGCGAGACCGGCGTTGCTGCTGGTAAGGGCTTCTACGAGTACAAGTAAGGTGCGGACTCACACGCGGACATAGCGTCGTAACGCACTAACACACCCACTCCACAGACAACTGTCTGCATGCAAAATGCCCTTCTCGCCAAATGACGAGAAGGGCATTGTTTTTATTTACTGATAATTTTTATAAACAAGCTCTATCACTTAAAGATCATCTTTTGATTTCTTATTCTGTTTACTCTTTCTTTTCTCAAGAGCTTTTAAAAGTTCATTTCTAGTTCTTACTAAATATTTATGACATTTCTTTTGTATTTTTAGCATCTGACGAGGGCTAATCTCATCTTTTTTAGTTTTTGAATCTTGTCCCTTTTCATCAGTCGACTCATTGCCCAAAGATTCTATATCTGATTCTAGACGTACAATCTGATAATTAAGCGAATCAATGATGTCACTTACTGCAGAAGTGTCGTTATATCTTTTAAGAAGCACCTCTTCGCTAAAAGTGATTAGTTTTGTGCATTCATTTAGAACGTACCCACCGTTCGTTGCAAAAGCCATTGTTACAGCTGTTGCTGCTCCGACACCTCCAACAGCTCCAAGTAAAACTCCGCCGCCAGCAATGACCATAACTCCACCGGCCATACCGGCGCCGCCAACAGCAAGTGCGCCACCTCCTAGGAAAGCCAAACTAGCACTTGTAAGCGCGGCGCCCGCCAACGCGGAGATTTCTGCGCCTAATACGCCAGCAATTATTGGTGCGATGGCTGGAGCTGCATAAAATGCTATACCGCCACCTAATGCTACAATCGCTAGAGCGCCAGCCGCAATAGCTATTTGTTTACTGAAAGTTCTATCTAATACTTTCTGTACGTAATCTATATAGGCCTTTAGTTGTTCTAAATCATCACTGGTAACAACATTCTGTCTTTTGCAAAACACCTCTGTTAGATAATCAGAATGAATAGTTAAGCCCTTATAATCTTTGTCATTTTTATCATACAAAGCAAAATATGGCTTAAACATCATTGCTTCTAAAGCTATTAGAAAAGCCCAAGATGAGTCGTTAGAATCGTCGATCGAACTCTTAAGAGAATCATAAAGAGTTGCTTCGTCCATTAAATAATCTGTATCAACTTGATAGGAAAATTGCATCGTCTCTGTGAACTTATTGGTCCACTCATTTAACCATTTAAGTTTTTAGCAGCCCTTTTATCATGCTTTTCTTTTTCAATGTCATAGAGAACAATTTGTCTGATAAGCGAATAAAGAATTTGAGCTTTCGCATAATCTAATTTTAAACAACTCAACTTTGATACATCATATTCATACCTATCTTCAGCGTGTTCTCCTCGCTCTAATTTCCTAGCATTTTGTGTAGCTATAAAGTCATTTGTGCATGCAATTACAAAAACCGCTACTCCAACATAATTTATACGAAGAAAGAACTCTTTTGCCTGTTCCTCCTTGGAAGCAGCCATTACTCCAGCAGCTACTATATCGATTCCTGTAAATACTGCGCTCGATACAGTAATCATGCGTAAAACTGCAGGTGTATTCCATGGAAGAATATCTTCTGGAGCTATTCGACTCAAATCGCGAATACTTTGGATATTAAGATCTTTGATTTCCATTGTCAGTCTTCGACAAAAATAAAATCCTCTTACAACACATTGATTAATAATTACTGGAATTGCTTGCCTTGCAATTTCGCCAAGGATACCAATCTCCATTCTTAAATCAAATGGAGCTTCTGTACCCTTAATAATTTTGCCAAGTGCGTCTCTCTTAGCCAAATATGTTCCATTAAATAACTTGGATATAAATTGTCTAAAATTACCCTCATCATTTGCTGAATCTATGAAAATTGGTAGTGCTGATAGCTCTTTTATTAGAGAAACTATAGGACCAGGGATTCCCGTTCCTTTACCAAACGTTTCACTAGAACCAGCCATGTCACTAACCATATGGAAAAACCATTCAATAACACCAAATACAATTTTCTCCTGAATGTTTTTTCCAATATATTTCTTATGAGATTCTGGAATGGGGACAATTAATAAGTTTCCTTTAGTGTCAGTTCCAATTGATAACTCAGTAAATTGAGTAAAAATAGAAGCAGCACATCCACCAATGCTAAAATGGTGAGAAAAATCACGAAAGTGATGTTGGCGTCCGCCTCCAAAATCATTTATATTTCCATCAGCGGCCATAGGATGATTATTTTCTAAATAAGCTATTGCTTCTTTTAAGTTATCTCCTTTATAACCATCGGCTTGAGCAATCTTCAGTACAAATTTATTAACCTGCTTTGTTCCCCATTCACTAGCACGTTCAAGAGAAAACTTGCCTGTAAATACAACGTCAATTACTCCAGCAATTACTCCACTTGAAACAGCGACAATATAGTCAAGTTTATCTGCCTCATTTACATGTGACTCCCATTCAATTTGTTCACAAAGTCGTTCTGGAACAGTGGGTGTATCTTCCTTAGAAACTAAATTTGTTCTTAAGCTTGATGGAGCAGGTAATAATCGCTGATTTGGAGTTACGATATTATAAAGAACAATTGGATTATCAATATTAGCGTCCATTAGTACCCTTCTTAATTGATAAAGAATTAAACCAAATCAATACTACAAAGCAAAAATAAACTAAATCGATTTCTTTTAATATTAATACTCAGGAATACTAATCTACAGTTGATTTACTAACAGATTAATAAACTTGCAAGCAAAAAACCCTTCTCGCCAGATGACGAGAAGGGCTTTGTTTGTGCGACGGTAACATGCGCTGATGGCGCGCTTTTGACGTGTGCTGATGGCGCGCTGCGGGCGTACGCCGAGGACGCAAGCGTTTACTTCAAGAAATCCTTGACGGATGCAAGGACGCTTGGAGTATCCAGACCGTACTTGGCAAGGACCTGAAGAGCAGGTCCGGACTCGCCATAGGTGTCCTGGACGCCAATGACCTTGACGGGAACAGGAGCGTTCTCTGCAAGAGCCTGGCAGACAGCACTACCCAGACCGCCGATAACGGAGTGCTCCTCAATGGTTACAACCTTGCCGGTCTTTGCTGCGGAAGCAGTGATCAGCTCGGTATCCAGAGGCTTAATGGTGTGAATGTTGATGACTTCGGCGTTGACACCCTCTGCTGCCAGCTGCTCAGCAACCTCAAGAGCCACAGGAACCATAAGTCCACAAGCTACCAGCGTAACGTCGGTACCCTCCTTGAGGACAATGCCTTTGCCCAGCTCAAAGTGGTAGTCAGGGTTGGTGTTGAAAACAGGAACAGGGAGGCGGCCAAAGCGCATGTAGATAGGGCCATCGTGGTCGTAAGCAGCCTTAACAGCAGCCTCAGCCTCAACAGCGTCGGATGGAATAATGACCGTCATACCAGGAATGGTACGCATGACAGCAATATCCTCGTTGCACTGGTGAGTAGCGCCGTCCTCTCCTACCGAGAGACCTCCGTGGGTAGCGCCAATCTTGACGTTTAGGTGAGGGTAACCCACCGAGTTTCTGATCTGCTCAAACGCGCGACCAGACGTGAACATTGCAAACGAGGTTGCAAAGACCTTGTGGCCCGTAGCTGCGACGCCAGCTGCCATGCCAATCATATTGGCCTCAGCAATTCCGCAGTCCACGAAGCGCTCAGGATACTCCTCGCCGTACTTGCCGGAACGAGTTGCCTCTGCCAAGTCAGCATCAAAGACGAGAAGATCGTCGTGCTCTTTACCAAGCTCTACCAGGGCTTTTCCGTAAGCCTCTCTGGTGGCAATTTTCTGTACGTCTGCCATGTTATGCCACCTCTCCCTCAAGCTCTTTCATAGCCTGCTCGTACTGCTCCTGGTTAGGAGCCTTACCGTGCCAACCTACCTGGTTCTCCATGAAGGAGACACCCTTGCCCTTTACAGTGTGGGCAATGATGACGGTTGGCTGACCCTTGACGGTGCGAGCCTTAGCAAATGCAGCTGCAAGCTGGTCAAAGTCGTGTCCATCAGCCACCTCTATGACATGGAATTTGAAGGCTTTGAACTTCTCGCCAATTGGCTGTGGCGTATTGATTTGCTCAAGTGTGCCGTCGAGCTGCAGGTTATTGTTGTCAACAATAAGTGTGAGGTTATCAAGCTGGTGGTTACCTGCAAACATGGCAGCCTCCCAGACCTGGCCCTCTTCAATCTCGCCGTCACCCAAGAGTGCGTAGACGCGGTAGTCCTTGTTGAACTTCTTGCCGGCAAGCGACATACCAACGGCGGTAGAAACGCCCTGGCCCAGGGAACCGGTACTCATATCAACGCCGGGGGTATCGTTCATGTTGGGGTGACCCTGAAGGCGCGAGTTGAGCGCGCGGAAAGTTTTGAGCTCCTCCTTGGGGAAGAAACCACGCTCAACCAGAACGCCGTAGAGTGCAGGAGTAACGTGACCCTTTGAGAGCACAAAACGGTCTCTGCAAGGGCAGTTTGGCTTGGTAGGATCTACGTGCATCTCCTTGAAGTAGAGATACGTCAGGATTTCTGTTGCAGAAAGCGAGCCACCGGGATGGCCGGATTTGGCCGTAAAGACCTGCGTGAGGATGCTTTTGCGCACCTCACGAGCAACCTGTTTAAGGTCGACGTCCATGTAATTTCCTTTCACGTATTGCGTACGAGAAACACAGCAGGTCGGCACCACGCACGGGCCAGAGCTGCGCGCGAGAAACGCAGCAGGTCGGCACCACGCGCGAGCCGGAGCTGCGTGCGAGTCAGCGCTTACAGACCGAACTTCTCGGTAAGCTTTTCTTTCATTTCATCCTTATCAAGGATGTTGGAGAGAACGATCTTCTCGTCTTCTGGTATGCCGGCGATAAAATCCTCAAGGTCGCGAGCAACAATAAAGAGGTCAGCTGCGCCAGGAGTAACGTCGGAAACGGTTGAGTGCTCAACCTCGACGCCGCTCACGCCCAGCTCATTCAGGACGTCCTGGATCTGCATCTCAACCATAAGGCTGGAGCCAAGTCCACTTCCGCAACAGCAAAGGATCTTCTGGATAGCCATAAAAGCCCCTTTCAATTCACCACGTGTGATATGTGGGTTACGTGGGTTAAAAAGTCGGGCCCCATCCAAGGACGAAGCCCGACCTAGATACTTAGATTCTACTCGCATTTTCTGCAGCAACTGCGATGTTTAGCTGCAATTCTGTGAGCGGATGCTACTCGGCCTTTTCTACTCGGCCTTCTTCTCTTCTGCCTTCTTAGGAGCAACAAGGTTGAAGAGGATTGGCAGGCAGAAGCAGACAACGCAGATGCCCGTGAGAACTGCACCCTGGACGTTCAGAGCAACGTTACCAAAGATCAGAGCCATGATGGAGAAGTCAGCATCGGAGAAGGTAGCGGAGGTGAAGCCCATGAGAGTAAAGACTGGCATGCACAGTGCAGGCAAGAAGGTAATGAGCAGGCCGTGGACAAAGGAACCGGCGATACAGCCCTTGATGCCGCCCTCTGCGTTACCAAAGACACCTGCGGTTGCGCCGCAGAAGAAGTGAGGAACAACGCCTGGGAGGATCAGGGCAATAGCTGCAACCTGGGCGTTAATAACACCAAGAATAAGCAGGCCAAGAATGCCGCCAACGAAGGAGCTCAAGAAGCCGATGATAACGGCGTTTGGAGCATAGGTGAATGCGATTGGGCAGTCGATTGCAGGCTTTGCACCAGGGACAAGCTTCTGAGCGATGCCCTTAAATGCAGGAACAATCTCGCCAATGATCAAACGGACACCGGACAGAATGATGTAAACACCACCAGCGAAGGAGAGGCCGCGGGTAAATGCCCAGACAATCCAGTTAGTGGTGGTCTCGGTGCCAATGTTCAGCAGGTCGCCGAGGTGCTGAAGCCCAGCATACTGTGGGTTAGAAGCAAACTCTGCAGCAGTAGTTCCTGCAGGTACCAGAGTTAGAAGGCCACGGCTGACAGCAACGCCGGTGATAACCAAAAACATGATAATCATGGTCAGGCCGATAGAAACGGTGTTGTCGCGCAGGAAGATGAGGCGCTTGGAGAACTTGATATTCTCGGTGCTATTCTCGCGATCAGAAGCAAAGAGCTTACCGACCATACCGGCAAGCCAGTAACCAGCGCCGCCGAAGTGGCCAAGTGCAACGGAATCGCTGCCGGTAACCTTGCGCATGGTTGGCTGGCAGTATGCAGGAGACAGAACCATAATCAGAGCAAGCAGGCATGCGCCGGAGATGTAGAGCATCCAGCCAGAAAGCCCGCCGACGTGCAGAATAATGGCGAGCATAGCTGCCATGTAGAGGGTGTGGTGGCCAGTAAGGAAGATGTAGTTAAAGCGAGAAAAACGTGCAAGCACAATGTTCAGGACCATGCCGATGCACATGATGATTGCGGTTGCCTGGCCAAACTCGCCCAGTGCCAGGGAGACAACGGCCTCGTTGTTTGGTACAACGCCCTGCATGTCAAAGGCAAAGTTGAAGATCTCGCCAAAGGCAAGGAGGGATCCGGTCTGCAAGAAACCTGCACCTGCAGAAAGAACAAGGAAGCCAACTATGGTCTTGAGGGTACCCCTGATGAGGTCCTCAACTGGCTTTCCCTGAAGTGCCAAACCCAGCAGGGCAACAAGGCCAACTAGGATGGCTGGTGTTGATAACACGTTTACAAAAAACTCAACAACAGGCATACAAAACCCCTTTCAACAAAACGCGATACAACAAACTGACACAACAAACTGACACAACAAACTGCGAGTTCGTGCGGTCCTGCAACACGATGGTACGAACCCGGTGTACGTGCGGTCCTGCAGCACGATGGTACGAGCCCGGTGCTTTTAACTGATTGTAATCCATTTGTGTTTATTTTGTGCAAAATTATTTATGTTTTGCTAAGGTCAAACGTTCAAAACATTCATAATGTTCATATGATAGAGGTAGGGAGTTCAAAAGCAAAGCACTCCAGTACGAGACGGATTGATGCGCCTGATTTCTGCAAAGAATCTGTAAATTCTGCCTAAAAACGTTAAAGAATCTGTGGATTTGCCTGATTTTGCAAAAGAATCGGTGGCTCAAATACAGATTCTTTGCAGTTTTCAGGCGGGCTTTGAAATGTGTCTAAGATCACCCTTCCGTGGACACTTGCGTTGAGCCTGATTTTTTCGCCATGTCTGAACGATTTGCCGGAAAAGTGTGCCATGTCTGCGCTATTTGCCGGTTTTTCTCGCCATGTCTGAGTAAATTTACTCAGACATGATGCGGTTTTCAGGCTTGCTATCCATAAGACCTGGTTAAAGCGTATAAACAGCCTTGGATATGCAAGGAAACTAATCAAGAAATTGATGTGACGGAAAGTGGGGTCTGATTTGGGTAAAAAACCCGTTTAGTTGGAGATAAATTTTCTAGTTTGGCATTTTGGCACTTACGTTTTCCCAGTTGAGCTTTTTTATAAAAGTTTCAATCAAATTTGACCGAAGGTTTACGCTGGTAGATGACCTGCATAGAAAACGTATGATTTTGTATATTCCAACTAAACGCATTTTTTACCACTTTGACAGCAAAAGCGCCTATTTCACGGCAAAAAACGGTGTGGATTCACGATTTAGGAGGAAAAATGGTCGGGTTGACTGGATTTGAACCAGCGACCTCTCGGTCCCGAACCGAGCGCTCTACCAAGCTGAGCCACAACCCGTTATGTTTTGCCTCGTCCGATGGGATAAATCCATCAAACATTTGCCGCTCTATGTTACCACTACAACTTGCAGGTGGTGGAGAAGCCTCGCCAACCTTTTGCTCGAGCTGCGGCTGCAATTGCGTCGGCAGCATCCTGTGATTCGCAAAGTGCAAAAGAGCTGCTACCTGAGCCGGAAACCTGAGCGCCAAGAACGCCAGGCTGTGCCTTTAACCACTCCTCTACCTCGGCCACCTGTGGTTTTAGCGATTTTGCTGCTGGCGCAAGATTGTTGAAGAGAAGTTTTGCCACCTGCTGAATAAGCTGCTCATCTGCAGTAACTTGATCGCTGGCAGCATCCTGACCAGCAGTGCGCAAAAGCGCGGACAGCTGCTCGTAAGGTTCCGGAGCAATTGGCGATGCATCAAACTGGTCGTAAGCTTCCTTGGTAACAACGCCAGTTTCTGCTGGTAAAACAATGGCAAGCGGAGCGTCAACAGTAGACGTATAGGTTTCTACCAGCGTATCTCCGGCGCCAAGCATAAGCGATGGCTGTGGGTCTAAGAAAAACGCAACATCTGCGCCTACAGCCTTGGCCACCTCAACTACCAGCTGATCTAGTGGATCAACACCCCAACGCTGGGCAAGCAAATACAGCGTTGCAGCAGCGTCGGCGGACGATCCACCCAGGCCGGCCTTCTCGGGAATATGCACTTGCACGTCAATGGAAACATCGGGGGAAACGCCCAGCTTATTGGCGAGAAGAACCGCGGCTTTCCAGGTTGTTGTTCGCTCGGGCAACACGCAGAGCTGCGGCTCATGCGTAACCGTGAGCTCCGGTGCGTCGTCGACAACTACTGTGTCAAACAAGGCAACAGGAACCATGAGCGAATCTACTTTATGGTATCCTCGCTGGTCCTTCTGGGCGTGAATACCCAGGTGAAGATTGACCTTGCAAGGAATTTTGATGGTTTGGCGTCCAAATTTGGACGAAGAGGCAGCCATGAGTGTGAGCCTAGTCGAAGTAATGCGTGCGCTTCTGAACTACTCTTCAAACTCAAAATCAAACAAACGCTCGCCGGTCTCGTAGTCAAAAAGCTCAACGGTGCCGGTCAGAACGTCAACGTACTGGTAGGACTGGCGGGCGGTGCGACCACGGCGCTCGCCGACCTCAACGATGAAAAGAGATGGATGGGCCATAACCAGGGTACCTGTGCGCTCAACAATACGAGAACGTCCCATGTTAGCCTTGACCTTGAGTTTTTGACCCTGAAGTGCGCTGAGCTTCTCGTGAATCTCGTCTACACGATTAACTGGTGGAATCTCGTTTTCCATCAATCCTCCAAGTCAATCAGTACGTTTGCGATGCGACACGTTGATGTGTCGGAGATATGTACCGGTCGACAAACAATAGTCAGAATTTCCGAAACTCCACTATACGTTGTAAAAAATGAAATCTCAAGGTTTTACGACAAATGTCACGGGAACAACATCAGTCGATCGGTCAGGTTTGCGTCAAGATCGCGAGAAAATCGTGTCAGGTTCGCGTCAGATTTGCGTCAGGTTGGCATCAGACTTGCAACGGCATCGCGTCAGAACCCCAACAAATTTATGACAAATAGGGGTCCTCTGATAAAATTAGTAACTAACTCAAAACACGAGGAGGCCCAATGACTGAGACTCTGGGATATGCCATCAGTAAGACCTGGTATATCGTGCTTATTTTTGTTGCTCTTGCTGTCGGAATTGCATTCCTTTCCAAAAAGAAATCATCTAAAGTTCTTGTTGTGTTGTCCGCACTTTGCCTGGTATTTGGCGTGGGGTCATTTGCATTTGGTGGATTGACCGTTTCTGAGGCACAGTCCAAAGGCGCCTCCTCGGACCAGCTAAACTCCATGAACCTCATCGAGCTTGTTCAGGCTAACCAGGCCGCACCAGCTCAAACGACTGTCAACGACGTCAGCGAGCTCTACAACAAGATTGTTTACGTCTACCAGTATGGCTCGCCAATTGCGCAGTCGCTCGCAAGCGACAATCCCTTTGTTCACCATGATCTACCTTGGGTAGCAGCAACTCTTCCAGAGCTGAAGAAGGAGTTTGACAAAAACGAAGTAGTCTATGTGTCAACAAGCAGTCAGATTTTCAAACAACTGCACATCGAGAACTCCGTCGAGCCTTTTATATTTTTAGTCACTTCGGTCAATCCAGCTGGAAGAATTTTCCCACTTACAACTGGCGATATGTCTCGTACTGGCAAAAAAGATGGCGATAAAATCACGATTGGTGACAATCTTGAGTTTACACTGCGCACAGTTCATACCGATCAGGGTGACTATGTACTTGGCCTTAACTACCAAACCCTTCTGGCTGTAAGCAGCTACTACAAGGACTATTAATATTTTCGGAGCGTAACTAAACGTGCACGTACAACGCTTACGACCATTAAATGCAAGAAAAAACTCCCATTCACATGAATGGGAGTTTTGTTTTTCTCGGCAGATGATTTTTTTGACACCTTTTGAAGCCTTTAGAAGCTTGGGCCAAGCAAGTCTTACTCAGTTGGGCAGAGCGAGAGAGCAGCGTCGTCAGCAATAACGGTGCAGTTAGTATGAAGCTGCAAGATAGAGGCTGGGCACTGAGGCGAAACGTTGCCGTAGCACATGTCGTAAACGGCCTTGGCCTTGTCCTCGCCGCTGGCCACAATCAGAATGCTGCGCGCGAACATAATGGTCTGCGTGCCCATAGTGTAAGCCTGGCGAGGGACATCCTCCATGCGCTCAAACAGGCGGCTGTTTGCCTGGATGGTGCTTTCGGTAAGGTCAACGCAGTGCGTGCCCTTGGAGAAGTGGTCGTCAGGCTCGTTGAAGCCAATGTGGCCGTTGTGGCCAATACCAAGAAGCTGCAGGTCAGGATAGCCAGCCTTTGCAACAAGCTTGTCGTACTCGGAACAAGCTGCCTCAACGTCAGGATTAGAGCCGTCAGGCACGTGGGTGTTCTCAAGATCAATATTTACCAGGTCAAAGAGGTTTTTGCGCATGAAATAATGATAGCTCTGAGGATCTTCGTGAGAAAGGCCGCGATACTCGTCAAGGTTGTACGTAGAAACCTGCGAGAAGTCCAGGTCTCCCCTCTTGCACCAATCAGCAAGCTGAGCATAGGTGCCAATTGGCGTTGAACCAGTTGCCAGGCCAAGAACGCAATTTGGCTTCAAAATGATTTGTGCAGAGATGACGTTTGCAGCTTTTCTGCTCATATCCTCGTAATCGCGGGTGCGAACAATCCTCATGTCTACCTCCAAGACAGAAGTCACAGTTACATTTAGTTTAACATTTGAAGCAAAGAAAAAAATAACCGGTCGGCGAGAAGAACAAATATCTCGCTGACCGGTTTTGACCTGTTATATGGCGTGTTTCTGTCGCTAATCTGTCGCGAGTCTGACGCGAACCTGACACGGTGGCAGTTATCTGTCTGGAATCTGTCGCGAGTCTGACGCAAACCTGACGCGGCGGCAGTTATCTGTCCAGAATCTGACGCGGACTTGGCGCAAAGCTGACACAAATCTGACGCAGAGCTAGCGTTGTCTATCCCTGAATCAGCTTGGAAAGATCTTGCAGAGCGTGGAAACGGTGAGAAATAGCGTTCTTCTCGTCTGGCTCAAGCTCTGCCATGGTTTTACCTGGAGCATCTTCTGGCCAGAAAAGCGGATCATAGCCAAAGCCGTTGTGACCCTTTGGCTCGTGGCCAATAACGCCCTCGCAGTCGCCCTCTCCTA
>CAUTIE010000031.1:0-15226 GCA_963538475.1 uncultured Atopobiaceae bacterium | reverse complement strand
CCGTTGTGACCCTTTGGCTCGTGGCCAATAACGCCCTCGCAGTCGCCCTCTCCTACCAGCACAGCTCCGTCTCTGTAGACCAAAGCAACGGTAGAGTGGAAACGAGCAGTACGATCTTCATCAGCAACGTTGGCAAGCTCGGCCAAGAGCTTCTGATTATTTGCAGCATCATTGCCATGCTCGCCAGCATAACGAGCAGAATAGATTCCAGGAGCTCCGTCCAGAGCGTCAACGCAAATGCCGGAGTCGTCTGCAATAGCCGCTATGCAATCTACCTCGTCAAGCGCAGCCATCGCCTTGATCAGAGCGTTATCGCGGAATGTCTGACCGTTCTCTTCTGGATCAGGGAAATCACCCAGCTGACCAAGCGCTACAAAGCTCATACCATGCATTACCTTAGAGAGGATAGCCTCAATCTCAACAAGTTTGTGAGCGTTGCCTGTTGCAACTACCACGGTTGTATTTGGATCAAAGGTCACAGCGTTAGAACCCTGATTTTCACTGTTTTGACTCATGGTTACTCCCTAAATCCGGTCACTTGATTCTGCAGGTCAACAAGGTGCGCAATACCCGCCTGGCCAAGGTCGAGCAGCTGATTAAGTTGCTCACGATCAAACGGACCGCCCTCACCTGTTCCTTGTATTTCAATTATCTGTCCAGTTTCTGTTCCGACAAGGTTCATGTCAATGTCCGCATGAGAATCCTCGGGATAGTCAAGATCCAGCAGCGGCTTGCCATTCACATATCCCATAGAAATCGCGGCTACCTGTCCTGTAAGAGGAAGTCTGGGCAGAATGTCCTTCTCGACAAGTGAGTAGAGTGCGTCATGAAGTGCCACCCAAGCACCGGTGATACTTGCGGTTCTGGTACCGCCATCTGCCTGGAGAACGTCGCAGTCCAGCGTGATGGTGTACTCGCCCAGGCGATTGAGGTCAACAACGGAGCGCAGCGAGCGGCCAATCAGACGCTCAATCTCCATAGAGCGACCCTTGCGGTTAGCGCGCTCTCGCTTGGTGCGGCGATTAGTTGATGCAGGTAGCATGGCGTATTCCGCCGTGACCCAGCCCGCGCGAGAACTACGACGCCATGCGGGAACGCCCTCCTCGACGGTTGCGGTGCACAGCACGCGCGTGTCGCCAAAAGTGACAAGACACGATCCATCAGCGTTCTTCATAACGTTACGCTCAAGGGTAACGTGGCGCATCTGGTCCCACGCGCGGTTATACGAACGTAAAACTTGCAAAGAAGCGTTAGATTGCAGCGTAGAGTCAGATTTCATAGCGTTCCTTTTCACATCTGCATAGAAAAGCAGTTAATTCTTTTTGAAACGACTCTAGTATACCTGTCTGTACACCGCCCTCTGAAACACTTTATTGTTGCTCTTGTTGGTATTACTTTGTTGCTATTTATTGCTATTTGTTGCCACTGCCTTTAACGTAATGACTAAATATGCATTGATAATGCGTTCTTTTTTGCTCCGATATACGTAATAAAGAAATACACTACAAAACCAAAAAGTGTGAGTAATGCAACAGGCCAAATGCTTGGCTCGATGGCAGTTTGGAACATTTCTACGCTCATAAAACGAATAACATTAAGTCCAAAAATTGCATGAATCACGGTAAAAATACCCGGGAACAAAAAATTACACAGTACGCCAGTAAGCAAACTTTTTGAAAGTATTTCTCGAGAAGCCCCTAATTCATACAGCTTGTAATACCTCTCTTTATTGTCTGCAGCAAGCGAAAGCTGTTGAACTGCCAAAATGACGGAAGAAAATACAAGTAACACAACCGCATAAAAAGAGCAGATGAATACAATAACGCCAAAAGGTCCAGAAACATCCGAAGCACTCATATCCTGTGAAGAAATTACCTCAAAAATTTGAGTGCGAAGAACAACAGCAAAGACAAACATGCACATACCTACAGAAGATAGGGCTGCTGAACACGTCATGGCTTTGGAAGCGTTGCGTGCCACACCTTCAGCTTGACGCACAGAAAATGCATTTAACCCTCGATACCATATACCTGGAATTTTCTTAAGAACGCGTGGAAGTAACACAAGTGTTGAACGGAACACAAAAAATGATCCAAAAATGGCACAGGCACCAAAAGGAATCATGAAACCAATAAAGGCAAACGGAACCTGAGCGCACACAACATAAACAATTGCCAGCAACAAAACACCTATACATGCATCAAAGATTGCTCGTAAAATTGAAAGTGGTTTTGATGAATCATTTTCTTTTTTTGCAGACATCATCTGCAATAACGTAGACTTCTTTAAAATGCGCTTACTACCCCAGGAGAGCACGAACATCGTTATAAAAAATATTATTGTTGTCACAATGGCACCCAATGGAGAAGCAACAACAACAAATTTCATTGGTAGGGCGTATGACCAGCTTACAATCATTTCTACAAACGGCGAAATAGCAATACCTACTACAATTCCACCAATAAGCGCACTTCCTGAAACCAGAATAGTTTCATATCGCAATATGCTAATGACATCTTTCTTTTCAAGACCCGCAAACTCATATAAAGCAAATTCGGGAAGACGTCGACGAATCAAAAATTTATTTGCGTATGACGTAACATTCAAAAACACCAAAAAAGGCAAAATACCAAATGCTAGGCTGTAATTTGCCTCCGAAACAAAAAGTGAACGGACCGATTCGTCATTCACTAAGGCAAATAAATAATCTCCAGATGCTGCATATGAATACATGAGGCAGGCACCCGTTGCCAATGCAGCAAAATAAACCCCAAAGTCGCTAAGATTACGGCGTACATTTCCAACTACAATTTTTATTAACAAATTCATAGTATATTGCCCTTACTCTATTGGCTTTAACAACATCGTCTTTATATTTATCTGCATTTTTATAATGCGTCACATACCTAATTGATACCATCGAACTAACTTACAAAAAGGTGACGATCTTATAAGAAAAAGAGCAGCCGATAAAAAACGCGACACCCGAAGGCGCCGCGTGAGGTTCCATGGTGGGCGATGAGAGATTTGAACTCCCGGCCTTGTGCGTGTAAAGCACCTGCGCTAGCCGCTGCGCCAATCGCCCGTGACTGTAGAAGTTTATCACAGCTTCTGCAATTCTTAAACAGCAATTATGAATTCTGCACCTTCATTGCATTGCCTTTGCACAATTCTTACGACAGCTCTTCCAGAATTCGACGCATTTCTTTCTGAACGCCCTGCTCAGTGTTAGGCGCAATAACCTTGGAGGCAATCGTCTTGAGTGCGTAGCGAGCATTGTCCATAACGTAAGCAATACCTGCGTAGCGAAGCATGGCGTAGTCGTTCATGGAATCGCCAAAAACAGCAATTTCATCGCGAGAAATACCATAATACCTGCGGATCTGTTCAAGTCCCGTAGCCTTGTTAACACCGCGAGGCACCACGTCAATCCACGTCTCGCCGGAAGGCATAAACGACAGCCTATCACCCATCTCGCGCTCAAGAATCATAGCCATATCCATGGAGCGAGCCCTAGAATCGCAGCAAATAGCAGCCTTGATGATGCTGATGTCAGGTGAAGGCGGATCAAACACGCGCTCAGCGTTAGGCAGGTCTTTATCCAGCTCACGCACAAACGAACTCTGATCGTCCAGCAGATACGTATGCGTGCGGTCATAAACTACCAGGTGAATGCAGTCAAACTCGGACGTCAACTCAAACAGCTTACGAATAGAAGCTGACGAGAAAACCTCGCGGTCGACGACCTCGTTCTCTACATAGACCTGCGTGCCCAGGGAAGCCACGTAGTCAATCTTGTCTGCAACCGGCTCAAACAACCAGCGCAGCGTATCATAGCGACGACCAGAGCTTGCGACAAAGTGAACGCCACGCTTGTATAGCTCTTCGATCAGCTCAAATGTCTCTGGCGGAACCTCGGAATTCTGGTCCAGCAACGTACCGTCCATGTCCGATGCAATGAGTTTAATCATGCTAGTTCTCCATCATAAATCGGGGTGTCTCCCCTGCTTTTGTAGCGCGCACCAGCTCTAGCAGGGCATGTGCAACACCATCGTCTGCAGATGCGCCAACGTGATGCTTTGCTACCTGCTTGACCTCAGGAATTGCGTTTGCCACCGCCACCGAGTGCGGAACTTGACTTAAAATCTCAACGTCATTCTCGCCGTCTCCAAAAACGAGCACCTCTTCTGGAGAAATACCCGTTCTTTCCAGGAGCGTCTTAAAGCCAGTCAGCTTGGACACGCCCTTGGGCAACACGTCAAACCACTGCGGAACCACCGACATGGTGTACACGTCAGGGCAGGCTGCGGCCACTTTCTGGCGACAGCGCTCCATGTCTTCCTCCGTGCCTGGACACGCAATTGTTGCGGCGACAAAATCGACGTCGTCCGGAACCTGATCAACAATGCCCGAAACAAACACCAGCTTACGCTCGTAATCGGCGAGAATATCTTTGTCCAGCGGGCCGACAACATAGGCCGGGTTAAAAAGGTTAGTCTTCTCGGGATAGCAGACCAAGAACATGTTCTTCTCGTCAGCAAGAGCATCTGCGACGCCCTGCAACGTTTTGTGGTCAAAGATGGAGAGCGAGATAGTCTTGCCCTTGTACAGCACGCGCTTGCCCGTGGACATGACGCCCGTTTGCATGCACGCCTCGTCGAGGCTAAAAAGACGCATCAGCTCAACGTAATCTCGGCCGGTACAAGGGCCAAAAGCGATGTCTGTTTCTTCCAGGAGCGTATGAATAGCCTTGCGTGTGAAGTCCGACACGCGTCTGTTGCCAAAAGGTACCAGCGTGTTGTCCATGTCAGATAAAACAAGCTTAATCACAAACGTCCCCCGTTACTGCATGCTGCGTAGCTGGGCAAACGCGACGCGCGTCGCAGCCCAAGCGGACGCAGCTCTACGCCGAAGCAGCTTGAGCCGGAAAAATCCAGACCGGCACGACTCCAAACTGCGGCGTTGCACTTCTACCTAGTTGAACTATGTGCCAAGACGTCAAAGCGATCAATCTTGAGCAACACTTGGTCTAGTCCAATCATACCCGAGAGACGCACCTTTGACGTGTCCGAAGTCCAAATTAGAAGATCTCTAAATCCCGAACCTCGACGGCCGCCAACCCACTCCATACGCTTAATGTCCTGGTAATTGATGGTAATCTCGTGTCCAAGGAACGGGACCATAACCATCTCATCGTCAAACAGCGAGACTTTGTAGCGGCTCAAGATGTACCACGCCATAAACATAACAACCGAGAAGGACGCAAAAAACGCCATAACAATGTCTGGGTTTGGTGTGAACACGTTAACGTAGCAGAGCCAGCCGAGAATAACTGCGATTGCGCTGACAAACGCCATGTCGATAATGAGCGAACGCGTGAGCGAAGCGGGAGTTACGTAGGTATCGTGGTGGCTGTGGCGACGCTCGGAAATTCCAACGTTGCCCGAGTGCTCCAAAATCGCAGCGGTAACGGGTGCCGCAACGACAATTATTCCAAACAACACTGCGAGCATTGCGCCTCCCTTTCCCCACGAAAAAAAGAACGATGACCCCTCTTAATTATGCTACGCTCCCGTCCACCATTAGTTGACAAGGGTGAACGGGAGCGTAGACGGTAGAAATCTAGCTATGAGTGGCAAAGTCGCACGTCAAGCGGGCGCGGGCGCGGGTGCGGCGTCGGCGTGCGAGCTGCGACGGTCGGCGCGGGTGCGGTCGTGGCGCGGGCGCTAGCCGCGAGCGGCGAACTTGGCGACGAGTTTCTCCAGAAGGTCAACGGTAACCTCAAGGCTTGGCACAGGTACAAACTCGCGCACGGAGTGAGCGTTGTATCCGCCGGTAGCAATATTAGGGCAAGGCAGGCCGCGGAACGTGAGCTGAGCGCCGTCGGTACCACCACGAGCAGCAACAGGCTTAGGATCAATGCCAACCTCGCGGTTTGCCTCAAGTGCATAATCAATCAGGAACTCGTAGCCGTCGAACTTCTCGGCCATGTTGCGATATTCCTGGTGAATCTCAACGCGGACGGTATTCTCGCCATAGCGCTTATTCAGGAATGCGGCGATATCCTGCAGAACCTGCTGGCGGTTAGCAAAAATCTGAGCGTCGTGATCGCGGACGATGTAGCTGAGCTTGACCTCGGACGCGGAGCCCTCGATGGCGATTGGGTGGTAGAAGCCCTCATAGCCCTCGGTGTGCTCAGGACGCTCGAAGGCAGGGACCATCTGCTGGAACTCGGAAGCCACGGTGATGGCATTGATCATGACGTCCTTGGCGCTGCCGGGGTGAACCATGACGCCCTTGAAGTAGATGTCGGCGTGAGCTGCGTTGAAGCACTCGTAGTTGAACTCGCCGAGGGCCTCGCCGTCGACGGTATAGCCGTACGCTGCGCCAAGTTTGTCCAGATCAAGCAGGCTTGCACCATGGCCGATCTCCTCGTCAGGGACAAACGCAATCTTGAGCGTAGGATGAGCGAGCTCAGGGTTGTCGCCCAGGCGCTTGAGCAGGGCGCAGATCTCAGCCACACCGGCCTTATCGTCAGCGGAAAGCAGCGTGGAGCCGTCGGAGCAAATGATGTCCATGCCCACGAAATCCTTGAGGTCAGGGACCTGCTCCTGGGTGGTAGCGATGGTCTTGCCGTTGACAACGCCGGCAACCAGGTCACCGCCCTCGTAGTGGACGACGTGCGGCTTGATGCCCGAGGCAGGCGCGTCGATGACCGAGTCCAGGTGCGAGCAAAGCATCAGCGCGGGAGCCAACTCGGCGCCCTTGGATGCAGCGAAGGTGCCGGTGACGTAGGCGTGCTCGTCGACGGTGACGTCGGTGCAGCCCAGCGCCTTGAGCTCTTCGCCCAGGTAGCGAGCCATCTCGTGTTGAGCGGGCGTGGAAGGTGTGACGGTGTCATTTTCTGGGTTGGACTGGGAGTCAACCTGCACGTAACGCATAAAGCGCTCGGCAACATCGGGGAGCTGGTTAGTTGCGGTTTCAGACATAGGTATCCTTTCTGGTTCAAGCAAGGCGACGTGGGTCGGACGCCGGCGGGCAGGTGCGCGGGTGCGCGGGCGCGAGCGCGAGCGCGGGCGGGTGCGGGCGCGGGTGCGGGCGTTAACCAGCCTTGCTGTGTGCGTTAGATGTTGTATGCATTTACTGTACCGCAACTCAAAAAGAATTAAACCTACCTGCACGAACTTTGCGCGCACATGCCATAATAATTGCAAGAAATGCGAAAGACGGAGCGCTATGACAAACGACTTTTGGACGCCACAATTTCATCTCTTTCCGCCTCAGGGTTGGATGAATGATCCCAACGGACTTTGTCAGTTTAAGTCCGTCTACCACGCGTTTTACCAGTACACTCCCGAGTGGCCTGCTAACGAGCTGCGTTACTGGGGACATGCTGTGAGCAAGGATTTGCTCTCTTGGGAGACGCTACCTATTGCGATTTCTCCAGACGCAGCTTGCGATAAGGACGGCGTATTTTCAGGTTCGGCCTGGATTAAGACGCGCGACGCAGCAGTCGGCGACTGCAGTCACGGCGACGATGCGGCGGCCGGCGGCTGCGATCACGGTGGCGACGCGACCGGCGAGGTCATGCGACTCTTCTACACCGGCAACGTTATGGACGAAACGCACCCAGAAGCCGACGGCATTGACGTCGGTCGAGAGGCCTACGAGGTCATGGTGACCTCTGAAGATGGACGGAGTTTCTCGCCAAAGCGCGTTGTTTTGAAGCCGGCCGACTACCCCAATACCTGCACAAACCACGTGCGCGACCCGAAGGTTTGGGAGCAAGACGGGGTTCTCCGCATGCTGTTAGGCACTCGCGAGAGGGACGCTGCGGCTGGTAACAAGGAATCCGCAGATGAACGGCATGATTCGGGAGCGGTTTTGATTTACGACTCAAATGATTGTGGCGAGTCGTGGACGCTCCACTCGGTTATACGCGTGACTAATGCCCTGGGTCAGCGCGAGGCGTTTGGCTATATGTGGGAATGCCCTTTTTTGGTACAGCTCGATGACCAGGAGTTTCTGTCCGTGTGTTCGCAGGGGTTGAGTGAAGGCGCTGGTACGGAGTCAAGCATCGGTGCGTCCAAGGGGTCGCGCTTGAGCGATTCCGCTAACTTGCAAGAAAACACTTCAAGCGAGCCTCTCGACAAATGGCAAAATATCTGGCAGTCGGGCTATTTTCCGCTTCCAGGAAGTCAAAAGCTTATCAATGTTGAAACTGTTTCCACCGATAGCTTTATGCTCTGGGATCATGGTTTTGACTTCTACGCACCTCAAACGTTCGTCGACAATTCTGGCCGAACCATTTTGATTGGATGGATGGGCATCATCGATCCGACTTACCATAGTTATCCTGAAGGCATTAGATTCTGCCACAACCTTACTCTGCCCCGAGAACTTTCGCTGTCTGGTGATGGTGTTATCCTGCAGCGTCCTGTTAAAGAGCTTGATGCTAAGCGACGCGAATGTGTGGAATTTTTTGCCGACACTGTCGTCAAAATAGATCAACTATCTGCAGATATTGAGATTACTGGCATATCCGGAGACGGAACACTTACTCTCAACGACGCGCTTGAGCTTTCTTACTCCAAGGGCATTTTTGCCCTGAAATTCATTGACGAGGACATCGCTGCAGGCAGGACTCAACGCTCTATTAGGCTAAAGGAGCTTTCTGAACTGCGTCTTATTGTTGACGGATCTACCGTGGAGATTTATCTGAATGATGGTCGCGTAGTTTTCTCGACGCGATGGTTCCCTGCATCCGAGCGGGTAACGTTGAGCAGCACTTTTGTTGCTGCTAACTCACGAGCATACAGCCTAATCGCGTAACTCGGTGGATTTGCTTGGCATAGTCTAGCTCCGACACCAAGGGAATACTGTTTGCAGGCACGGATTGAAGCCGTTATGCATGAAATTGCATATTCCGTACGTTTTATAAGCAAAATTTTTCTTTGGTGCGAAAATTTGCCGTTTTTGATAGCTAAAGCGGTAAAAAACCCGTTTAGTTGGGGCTGAAGAAATTTAGTTCAATTTTTTATCTTTATGTTTGCCCAGGATAAGCGAAAAAGTTTTAACTAATTCTTTTACTAATTACGCCAAAACAGCTCATTTTTAAAATGAATACTCCAACTAAACGCATTTTTTACCTTTTTGGGACCAAAATCGTTAAAAATGAACCCCAAACCAAAGTTTGGGGCTCATTAACGTGCAAATCTCAGTTTTTGCGTCTGGCCGAAAGCGTTTCGTGCCGCGTTCGCCGCAGCTTCGCGTCTGCCGACGCGTCGCCGCGCCGCCGTGCTACTTGACGCCGGCTTTCTTCTTGGCGCGCTCGATAGCAGCCATCTGCTCCTCGGAAAGCCTAATGGAACCGTAATCTTTTCCGTGGTCAGGAGCGGTGCGGCCGTGGTCGCCCAGGTTAGCGCCAGTTGCTTCCAGCGCAGACATGTGGTGCGACGAGCAAGAGTGGCCACCCTCACGGACAACGGAATCCAGGCCAAACTTGTCGCGGCCGGTATACGGCATAGTTGCGTCGTTGGTGACTGGGTCGTCAGCGTTTTCTAGTTTGAACTCGCCGTTTACGCCATTCTTGTAGTTCTCCTTAGCAACCGAAATCATCAGCTTGATACGGTTGAGCTGGTTAACCTCGGACGCACCTGGGTCGTAGTCGACAGCAACAATGTTGGACTCGGGGTGCATCTGACGCAGGCGCTTAATGACTGCCTTACCAACGACGTGGTTTGGCAGGCAGGCAAACGGCTGAGCGCAGACGATGTTTGGTGTACCCGTCTCAATGAGGTCGCACATCTCAGCGGTGAGCAGCCAACCCTCGCCCATCGTGTTGCAGAGCGAGAGGATCTGGCCAGCCTTCTCGGCCAGCTCATCGATGTTAGGATACGGCTCAAAGCGCTCGGACTTCTCCAGCATCTTGTTGATTGGCGCGCGCAGGCCCTGGACCATCTTGATGCCCGCGATGTGCGTCATGCGGCTCTTGAACGTGGTGCCCAGCTCCTTGTGCGTGTTGATCGCGTTGGAGAGGCCAAACAGGAAGAAGTCGACCAGGCCCGGAACGTTGGCCTCGCAGCCCTCGGACTCGATGACCTTGACCAGCTCGTTGTTGGCCGTTGGGTGGAACTTAACCAGAATCTCACCGACAATGCCGACGCGTGGCTTCTGGCGGTCGTTGACCACGGGCAGACTGTCAAACAGCTCAATGGTTCGCTGGCACTGCTTGTAGAATTCCTTGCGAGAAATTCCGTTGATCTTGGAGCGTGTATCGGCCATGAGCTGGTCATATAGCTCGTTTGCGGAACCCTTGACCACCTCGTAAGGACGGACGCGATACAAGAGCTGCATGATCAGGTCGCCGTACAGCAGCGCGTAAACCGCCTTGATCAGCAAATCAGGCTTGAACAGCTTAAATCCTGGGTTGTCCTCGTCAAGGCCGGAAGCGGCGGAGACGGAAATGACCGGAATCTCTGGATGACCTGCGTCTTTGAGCGCCTTACGAATCAGCGCAATATAGTTGGTTGCACGGCAGCCGCCACCGGTCTGCGAAATCAGAACCGCGGTCTTGGTCAGGTCGTACTTACCCGAAAGCACCGCCTCCATAATCTGACCCGTGACCAGGATGGATGGGTAGCAGATGTCGTTGTTGACGTAGCGAAGGCCCATGTCAACGGCGCCCTGGTCAACCGAAGGCAGCAGCACAACGTTGTAGCCCGCACCCTTCAGCAGCTCCTCTACCAGATCAAAGTGGATTGGCGCCATCTGCGGAGCCAGGATGGTATAGCCCGCTTCCTGCATCTCCTTGGTGTAGCGGACCTTCTCGTAAGCTGCGGATTCTGCCTCGCGGTACACCGGCGCACGGCGAGAAGAACTTGCGCTCCTGGCCTTTTCCAGAGAGCCATCAGCCATGAGAACGCCCTGTGGAACAGCCTCGGTAACCAGGCCGGCAGCTGCAAGTCGCTCAAGCTCTGCCTGCTGCTCGTTCAGGGCAGCCATCAGAGAACGGATACGAATGCGCGCGGCGCCCAAGTTGGAGACCTGGTCAACCTTAAGCATGGTGTAAATCTTGCCCGAAGCCTCAAGAATCTCCTGGACCTGGTCGGTGGTCAGTGCGTCAAGACCGCAACCAAACGAGAAGAGCTGAATGAGGTCCAGGTCGTTTCGGGACGCAACAAAACGAGCTGCACGGTATAGACGCGAGTGGTACATCCACTGGTCAACAATACGAATTGGGCGCTCAGGCATCATCTTGTGAGCAATAGAATCCTCGGTGAGAACAGCAAAGCCAAAGGAAGAGACCAGCTCAGGGATAGCGTGGTTGATCTCTGGGTCGTTGTGATAGGGGCGACCTGCAAGAACAATACCGTGAGCGTCGTGCTCCTCAATCCACGCAAGAGCCTCGTCACCCGCGCGGTGTATCTGGTCCTTGACGTTGATGTCTTCCTGCCATGCAGCCTCAACAGCGGCGTCAATTTCGGCGCGCGTGATGTGCTCGCCGCGGAAGCGACCCTTGCCTACCTGGGCGTCCTTCTTGCGCTGTTCACTGATGAGCTCGTACAAACGACGCTTGAGCTCGTTTTTCTTGTCGTACGGAATGAACGGAGCCATGTACTGGATGGACGGATCGGAGAGTTCGTCCACGTTGAGGCCCAGTGCCTGAGGGTAGCTCATGACAATTGGGCAGTTGTAGTGGTTGGTTGCGGAGTCGTCCTCCTTGCGCTCCCAACGAATACACGGCATCCAAATAAAGTCTGGGTCCTTGGCCAGCAGGTTCATGATGTGGCCGTGGGAAAGCTTCGCAGGATAGCAGGCGGACTCGGAAGGCATGGACTCGATACCTGCGTCGTAGGTCTTTGCGGTGGTCTGGTCGGACAAGATGACCGAGAAGCCCAGCTTGGTGAAAAACGTGTGCCAGAACGGATAGTTCTCGTACATGTTCAGCGAGCGAGGAATACCAACGGTGCCGCGTGGAGCCTCGTCAGCGGGAAGCGACTCGCGGTCAAACAGCAGCTTGTTCTTGAACGCAAAGAGGTTTGGCGCCTCGTTCTTCTTGGCACCACGCTTCTTACCTGCGCCTTTCTCGCAACGGTTACCGGTGATAAACCTGTGGCCGCTACCAAAGTCGTTGATCGTAAGCATACAGCTGTTAGGGCAGATGCGGCAGTGTGTGTTAGTAAGCTTGACCTGCAGGTTGTCGATGGACTCGCGGTCAAGCAGGGTGGAAACGCCGTCAATGCCTGCGCGATCGCGGGCGAGAAGAGCGGCGCCGTAGGCACCCATAACGCCTGCGATGTCGGGACGGATGACGTCTCTGCCGGTGAGCAGCTCAAATGCGCGGAGCGTTGCGTCGGACATGAAGGTGCCGCCCTGGACAATACAGTGCTCGCCAATCTCGCTAAAGTCGCGGAGCTTGATGACCTTGAACAGGGCATTCTTGATGACGGAGTACGAAAGGCCAGCAGCAACATCGCCGATGGTTGCGCCCTCCTTCTGCGCCTGCTTGACGCGGGAGTTCATGAAGACGGTACAACGAGATCCCAGGTCAACAGGGAGCTTTGCCTTGGTTGCAGCGGTTGCAAACTCGCGGACGTCCATCTTCATGGAGTCGGCGAAGGACGCAATAAAGGAGCCGCAGCCTGCAGAACAAGCCTCGTTCAGCATGATGTGCTCAATGACGCCGTCTTTGACCTGCAGACACTTCATGTCCTGGCCGCCAATATCAAGAATGAAATCAACGTCTGGGACAAACGCCTTGGCTCCGCGCAGGTGAGCAACGGTCTCAATCTCGCCAGAGTCTGCGCGCAGAGCCTCAATCAGGATGCCCTCACCATAACCGGTGGTTGTGACGTGGCCAATGATGCAGTCGGAAGGCATCTCGTCGTAGATGGAGTCCATGATTTTGCGAGCGGTACCCAGGATATCGCCGTTGTTATTGTCGTACCAGGTGTAAAGCAGCTCGCCCTTCTCGCCAACAACAGCAGCCTTCATAGTGGTAGAACCTGCGTCGATGCCGATGAACACGCGGCCGTGGTAGTTGGCCAGCTGGCCCTTGGGGACTACCTCCTGGTCGTGGCGGGCCTTGAAGTCGTCAAAGTCCTGCTGGGTAGCAAAGAGTGGGTCCAGACGAGCAACCTCGGAGCCCTGGATGTCCTTGAGGTTGTCCAGCGCCTCCATGACCTGCGTAAAGGTGATTGGTCGGTCGGACTCGCCCGCCAGAGCAGCGCCCGTTGCAACAAAGAGGTGGGCATTCTGTGGCAAGACGATGTGCTCGTCGTCCAGGTTAAGCGTGATGTAAAAGCGACGGCGCAGCTCAGAGAGGTACTGCAGCGGGCCGCCGAGAAACGCGACGTAGCCGCGGATAGGGTGACCACAAGCCAGGCCAGAAACGGTCTGGTTGGCAACGGCCTGGAAAATGGAAGCGGCGATGTCGGCAGGAGCGGCACCCTCGTTGAGCAGCGGCTGAACGTCGGACTTAGCAAAAACGCCGCAGCGAGATGCAATTGGGTAAATCTGCTTGACGTCTTTTGCCAGCTCGTTGAGGCCGGTTGCGTCGGTCTTGAGGAGAGACGCCATCTGGTCGATAAACGCACCGGTACCACCTGCGCAGGTACCATTCATGCGCTGCTCAATGCCGTTGTCAAAGTAGATGATCTTTGCGTCCTCGCCGCCCAGCTCAATGGCTACGTCGGTCTGAGGAATCAGCGTCTCAACAGCGCGCTTGGAAGCGATGACCTCCTGGACAAACTCCAGGTCAAGCCATTGCGCCAGCAGCATTCCGCCGGAACCGGTGATTGCGGCGTACATGGGTGTCTCGCCAATGTGCTTCTGAGCTTTAACGAACAGGGAGCGAGCCGTTGCGCGGACATCCGTGTGGTGGCGCTCGTAGTTTGCGTAGACCAGCGTACCGTCCTCGTCGATGACGGACAGCTTTACCGTTGTGGAACCAACGTCGATGCCCAGCATAAGGTGGGCCTGAGACAGGTCAAGTGGGACGTTTGGTGCAAGCTCTGCACCGTTCTCTACCAGCTCAAACTTTGGACTAATCATTGTTTTCCTCTCCGAGAACAAGAGTTGCAAGCGCAAATCGTGGGACATCTAGCTTGATTGGCTTGCCGTACAGATCGCCAGGTGCAACAAACATCAGGCCGGTCATAAGGCCTGCCATCTGCTCGTCGCTCTCGCGCATGCCGCCGATTAACCAGCGGATAAGGACGCCGACCTCGGCAGAAATTGCAAAGGTCAGATAGTAGTCAAAGAAGGGACCAAGTGCGCGCGGATCAAGGTCGTGCAGGGCGCGCTGGGCGATAACCTCGTGTACCAGGTGCTTTAGCTTGTCCTGGAACGCAGGGTCGCCGCCGTTGCCCAGCAAGGGGCGCAGGTAGAAGCCGTGCTTGCGAATGCTTCGGAGCATCTCCGTTGCACCGGGACATGGCTTGTAAGAGTCGATTGCCTCCTTGAGCTCGGCAAGGTTCACGCGAGCGAGCTGCTCGACAGCAGGTCGGAGCTCTGCCAGCGCTTCCTTTTCGATGTGAAGCACCAGGTCAGGGATGTCTTTGTAGTGGGAATAAAAGGTTCGACGCGTGAGGCCGGCGCGCTCCGTTACACCCGTGACGGTCACGGAGGTAAGGTCGCCGGTAGCGTCTATCTCTTCTGCCAGGGCTTTTCTAAGCGCCGCACGAGTTCTTGCGGTGCGTCGATCAAGCTTGCAAGCTGACAAAACAGCAGGTGCAGACAATGTTTGCGTCATACGTTCTGAAGCCTCTCCTGGTTGCAGGTACGCGCTGGGTGCACGGGCGCGTGTGAGCGGCGCGGATAGCGCGGCAGCACAACAACACCGTAGCACCTGACTTATTGCACATACTGAGTATTATTACACACTCTGTGCAATAACTGCAACCGCGAGAGGGACAATTTTCTCGCCAAGTATGCTCTGCCGGCTAAGTTTTCTATCTTGGCCTGCTAGCGCGCCTGATTTCTGCAAAGAATCTGTAACATTTGCCTAAAAACGTCAAAGAATCTGTGGATTTGCCTGATTTCTACAAAGAATCTGTATCCAAAACACAGATTCTTTGCACTTTTAAGGCGGGCTTTGAAGCGTGCTCGAGATTGCCCTCCATGGAGCCTGATTTTCTCACCATGTCTGAACGATTTGCCGGAAAAGTGCACCATATCTGAGCTATTTGCCGGTTTTTCTCGCCATGTCTGAGTAAATTTACTC
>CAUTIE010000030.1:0-16297 GCA_963538475.1 uncultured Atopobiaceae bacterium | reverse complement strand
GCAGAACACCCCATCAAAGTAACATCCAGCCACAATCGGGCGGTTTTGGGCGGTTTTGCATCGCCCTCACATACCGTTTATCAGCACTTTATTTAAAATCTGCCTAAAACAAAACTGGCGAGAAACCCTTGCGACTGCAAGTTTTTCTCGCCAGATTGATTGTCTGTAAACGACGCTGTTACTTCTTGACCATACCGTTACGAACTGCCCACTTACGGCGCTCGGTCTCGGAAAGAATACGCTTACGCATACGGATGTTGAGTGGCGTGATCTCAACAAGCTCGTCGTCCATGATGTACTCCAGAGCCTCTTCCAGCGTAAACAGGCGTGGAGGAGTCAGCTGAACTGAAATATCTGCAGTTGAAGACCTCTGGTTGCCCAAAGACTTGGTACGCGCAATGTTAACAACCATGTCGCCTGGCCTTGAACGCTCGCCAACCAGCATACCTTCATAGCACTCAACACCTGGAGAAACAAAGAGCTGACCGCGCTCCTGAAGGTTACCAAGCGCATATGCAACAGCCTTCTCGGTGGACATGGAAATCATGGCGCCGTTCTGGCGGCTACCAATATCACCTGCAAAAGGACCGTACTCAAGGAAAGTGTGGTAGAAGACGGCGTCACCGTGGGTGACGTTCATGACGCGCGTCTTGAGGCCCATGATGCCGCGGGTTGGAATCTTGAACTCAAGGTGCGTCTGAGTCTCGCCGGTGTCCATGATGGACATGGTGCCGCCAACGTTACCAAAGACCTCAATGACCTTGCCGGCATACTCTGGGTTGCACTCAACTACAGCCTGCTCAATAGGCTCAAGCGTGTGGCCCTGAGCGTCCTTCTTGAACAGAACGCGAGGACGGCCAACCTGGAATTCAAAACCCTCACGGCGCATGCTCTCCATAAGAACGGAGAGGTGCAAAATACCACGACCAGAAACCTCAATACCCGTCTTATCAGGAAGCTCCTCGATGCGCATGGTGACGTTATTCTCGCGCTCTGTCATCAGGCGCTCTTTAAGCTGACGGCCACCAACAATGTCTCCCTCACGGCCAACAAGTGGCGAGGTAGAAGGCTCAAAAATAATGGAAAGGGTTGGTGGATCAATCTCAATTGGATCCAGCTCAACAGGGTTCTCTGGATCAGTGTAGACGTCACCAATATCAGTGTTATCAACGCCAACGATTGCCGCAATATCACCTGCGTCAACCTCGCTGCACTCCTTACGACCCAGGTAGTCAAAGGTGAACAGCTGCTTGACCTGGCTCATAGCGCGGGAACCATCATTTTTGACAACAAGAATCTTATCGCCAGTATGAACAGTTCCGGAATAGACGCGGCCAATACCAATGCGGCCCAGGTAGTCGGAGTGATCGATGGTGACGCACTGCATAGCAAGAGGCCCGTCAATATCAACATCTGGAGCTGGAAGGCCGTCGATAATCATGTCGAGAAGAGGGAACATATTGTCGTTGTCATCATTTGGATCAAGGCGAGCGTAACCATTAACGCCAGAAGCAAAGATAACGTGCTCCATGGTGAACTCAAGCTGCTCATCAGTTGCACCGAGGTCCATCATCAAGTCAAGAGAATCGTTGACAACAGCCTCTGGACGAGCGCCGTCACGGTCAATCTTGTTGACAACCATCATGATAGAAAGGCCTGCATCGATAGCGTGGCGCAGAACAAAGCGAGTCTGTGGCATAGGGCCCTCAGCTGCGTCAACCAGCAAAAGCGCACCGTCAGCCATCTTCAAAACACGCTCTACCTCACCGCCGAAGTCAGCGTGGCCAGGAGTATCAATAACGTTGATCTTGACGCCCTTGTACTCAATAGAGATGTTCTTTGCCAGAATAGTAATTCCGCGCTCACGCTCCTGATCATTGGAGTCCAGAATTCTCTCTTGAACCTGCTGGTTCTCGCGGAATGCATCGGTTGCCTTAAGCATCTGGTCAACCATGGTGGTTTTACCGTGGTCAACGTGGGCGATGATAGCAATATTTCTGATGTTGTCTTGACGCATAAGTCTCTATCTCTCGAAGGTATGTATTTGGACTTGCTACTTCAGGTCCAATTTTTATCAGCTTTAGAACTTTAGTGCAATTACGTGCCTAGAGCGCCCAGAAATTTCAATGAACGCAGCTTTTTCATTACAGAAGTGGCTCAAGCTCCCCTGCTGGAGCGGGATCAGACCACACAAACTGGTCACCTTGGCCTTTTCCGTGAACTAAAGAATATGCCGAGAAACTCTTATAGCCCTTCTCGCCAAACTCAAGAAGCACGGCATCTTCGTAACCGCCCTCTTTGAGCAGTTGAATAGCTCCCTCATATACAAGCGCATAGCGAACAGGCTCTTCAAGTCCCGCTTCTTTATCGCCCTTCTGTTTTGCCAGGTCAAGCACGCGCTTATGGGCTCCCTCAAGCAGCTCCTCTGGGCCGTCATCGGAAAACTCATAGCTTGCAGCCGTGCCTGACGCATCCTCAACCACAAGCAAAACGTTGAGTGATTGGCCATCTGCAAGCAGGTCAAACGCATCTCCAAGCAGCTCAGTTGAGAGCATATCAAGCTGGGGAGAAACTCCATCTTTGCGCTCGTTGTTTTCGGCCATGCCGCTCCTTAGCGTCGTTTTTGTAACTATTGTTCTCTATGATACATCGCACAAGAAAAGAGGTCGAAAGCAAAAAGCCTTCGACCTCTTAGGTTTGTCAGCTATCTGTCCAAAATTGGACAGCAAAGGCGTTACAACAGCAAAACGTCGTGTCTGAAAGCACGAGCGCTTACTCTGCCAGTGCCTCGCGGATGCGCGTAGTAACTCCCTCAAGCCTATAGCACTCAACATACTGACGAAGAGGACGTTTGATGTGGTCAACAACAAAACGCTGTCCATCAATATTGAACTCAGCAAGGTTCTTATACAGGTGATCGGTTGCGGCTTTGACCTCGTCGTTATTGAATGCGTAGTGACCGGAAATATCAAGAATATCCAGCGACAGTTTGTGATCAGCAAGAATCTGCTCAACAGTCAGATTGACCTGGTCACCCACCATCCACTTGCGCCAACGCTCAGTTTCAATTGCCTTGACCAACAAGGTATTTCTCAAGCCGGAGACCTCGTCTGCCTTCAGGAGACCTTCTTTAACCAGAAGATCCTCTACATCGCAAAGCTTCAAATATGCGCGAGTTTCCTCTGTTCCGTACTGTGGAGCTACGTTTGAAGCGGTTACATTTGCAGGAGTATGCTCAAGCAGCGTTACGTCATCAAGATAGTCTGCATTGTGCTCCTTAAGACCAACACCGTAGCTCTTGGCCATCTCAGCAAGGCTAATGGCAGCCTCAAAATCGTAGTGACCAACCTGCTCAGTAAGGCGCGTAAGTGTTCCCGTCTGTCCAACAATAAAGGTTGGCATAGGCAGACCCTTAGCAGTCAGCTCACTCTTAAGCTGCTCAATGAAGGTGTGATACTTGTCGGTAGAGGTCAAGCCACCATTTGTTTCCTCGGTACCAACCTCATAGCCAATCTCAGGAAGACCGCGAGAAACACGTTCCTTCTCGCACCACTCAATCAAATCAACTGTACGGCGAAGAACTACATCAAGTGGAATAACCTTGCCAATCTCAAAAGGATCCTTAGTTGGGTCAATCATCAGCAGGTCAAAACCGTTAAGCATGTCGGCAAGATAAGACTTCTTGGCAAGCTCCATAGCCTCATCTTCTGGAAGGTGAGCGTTGCGCTCCTCGTCGCGCTGCCAAGGACCACCGTGGTCGCGACAGAGGTAATACAGTCCGTCAAAGCCAACCTTCTGAGCTGCTTCAGCAATATCTTCCGAGAAACGCTTCTGATCCCAAGAATTTACGTATCCTCCACCAAGTTCATCAAGGTCTACCTGGTTTCTAGATGCAATAAACATCAGAGGAAAATCGCAGTCTCTACCAAGTTCAAAAGCTGCCTGGAGCAGGTTGGGTGACATTGGTCCAATTCCTAACAGCGTGGCGGACCTTCCTGTGTCTTGAAGCTTAAGCAACCCTTCAACAGCTTTTTTGATTGGTAGCTTTTCCATAATTACCCCTTCCCAAGAGTGTTTCTTGGTAATAAGAGGGGCGTGGGGTTGAATCCCTACGCCCCTCTCCTTTTAACTTCAATTTTTAAGGTCAAAGACCAAAAGGTACATGCGTTTCTCGCTATGTATTACTTGTTGTCCTCAAGCTTTGGCTTGGTAAGAACAAGGATTGCAACACCTACTGCAACGCCAATTGCCATATCAAGGGTGTAGAGGGCAATGTTGTTTGTAGCTGCAGCAACAATCATGCCACCGTGAGGAACAAAGCACTCAATGCCGTGCCAAGCAGCAAGACCAGCACCAACTGCAGAACCAATCATAATTGCAGGCAGGGTGTGTGCAAGATCCTTAACAGCAAAGGGAATTGCGCCCTCAGTAATACCAATGAGTCCCATGAAGACTGCAGAGATACCCATCTGCCTATCAGTGTCGTCAAACTTGCTGCGAGCAATAAGAGATGCAACACCGCAGACCAGTGGAGGAATAGCAACTGCAACACGGAATGCGCCGTTAGGGCCATAAACACCTGCGGTCATAAGAGCCATGGTGAAGGTAGAAGCAGTCTTGTTAACTGGGCCGCCCATATCAAATGCGGTCATAAGGCCAATTACAATGCCGAGTACAACTGCGGAACCGCCCTGAAGACTTGAAAGCAGGTTGGTCAGCCAGTCCATGAATGCGCCAAGTGGAGCTGCCAAAACATAGATGTAGAGCATGCCAAGAGCCAGTGAAGACAAACTTGGGATAATCAGAATTGGCATGATGGTGCGAATGGTGTTATTGACCTTCCAGCTCTTCATCCACTGGACAAGATAGCCGGCAGCAACGCCAAGGACCATTGCACCCAAGAAGCCAGTAGAAACCTGGACCTCGCCTACAGGAACAGGATTGCTTGCCAGGTAACCAAGGACAAAACCAGGTGCCAGAGCAGGCTTTCCGCCCAAAGAATAGGCAATGTAAGCAGCAAGGACAGGAATCATCATCTTGATGCCAGCCATACCAATAAGGTTGAGGCTCTGCATCAAAGGATTGGTGACTTCAATGCCGTCTTTTCCTGCAGTTCCCGTAGCAAGCGAGAATGCCAAGAAGACTCCGCCAACTACGACAATAGGAATAAAGTACGAAACACCAGTGTTAAACGCCTTTAGAAGGTCTTTTCCGACCTTGCCCAAAACTGAGGGACTCTTTTCCTCTGCCATGGGTTTCTCCTCTCTTCTTCCTTGCGTTATCACTTATGCGCTTGCTACTCAGCCAGCGCAACTACCTGATCAATAACCTTTGCTGGATCTGCAATAGCCAGCGATGGGTCCAGCGTAAGAACACGACCCTCATCGCGTTTCTCGTCAAAACGCTCGTCGCCTTCGATGCCAATTGCAATGGCGAGAAGAACAACGTCAGCAGCGTCAACTTCGTCCTGTTCAAGCTCGTTCTCAATGCCATAACCGCCTTGAGCCTCTACCTTGAATTCATAGCCGCGACGCTCACACTCTTTCTCAATGGCCTCTTTTGCCATCCAGGTGTGAGCAATTCCAACCGTGCAAGCGCATACAGCAACGACGTTCATGGTTATGTCCTCTCGCAAAGTAAGTTGTGAGCCCCTATGCGGGGCGCACGAGCACGTCTTTTACGACGTACGTTTCCAACTCATACTTTGCATTGTTTCAATCTTTTTTAAAAGAGGATTTCGGTAAACGTCTAATCTACCTTGTGTTATGATGAATTTTGTTAAACGTTTAACCAACGTGAAATCCAGCACACTCACTAACGTTGGTATTTTGCAAGTACCTTGTAAAAATTTCGGTGAAATGAGTGCCAATGTCTAAGACCACTATCATTGACCTTGCAAAATTAGCAAATGTGTCTATTGCTACCGTTTCGAATTACCTTAACGGACACTTTGAAAAGATGTCCGAAGCAACTAAGCAACGTATCAAAAAAGCAATTGAAAATACGGGATATATTCCAAGTGCCCAGGCTCAAGCAATGGTTAAAAAGAGCTCTGGAATTATTGCTGTTCTCATATTGGACAACACTAATGCCTGGGCTGCCCAAATGACCAACGGTATTGAAGACGCTGCTCTTGAAGCCGGATATCAGACAATTATTTGTAATTCTCGCTTTGACCCCACGCTTGAAGCCGACTGGGTTGAGAAAATGCTTTCAATAGGGGCAGATGGGCTGCTCATCCAGCCCACCAATCAGTTTAGAGCGGTAGATAGGCGCATTGCTAAAGTTGGAAAACCGGTTGTCTATTTTGACTGCGACCTCATCACCCTTAATACTTCCTGGATAAAAAGTAACCTCTACGACGGAGTTTATTCAGCAGCGTCGCGCTGCATTGAACGTGGATATGAGAACTTTTTAATTATTGGTGGAGAGCCAAAAGGTCGCACCAGGATTGAACGAGAATCTGGCTTTACTGATGCCTTAGAGGCCTTAAATAAACCTCATGAGCGTCTCACCATAGAGCAAAGTATGCTGTCTATCTCTGACATCACGCAATGGCTCAATAATCACATTCTTCTATCAAAGAAAACACTGGTATTTGTACCAAATCAATGGGCTCTTAAAAGTGTCTATACTGCCTTACAATCCTACGAGACAGTAATTCCAAAGCAAGTTGGCTTGTTGGGATTCAATAACACTGATTGGACTGACCTGCCCGTTAAAAGCATCTCAACCATTGTCGAGCCTGTCTATGAAGAGGGTTACGCAGCTTGCAAGATGCTCCTTAAAAGAATCAAAGATCCCTCGCTTGAGCCTGAACATAAGCTGCTCACCTGCAAACTAAACTGGCTCAAATCAACCATCTGACAAAAATGGCGAGAAGACCAACAGATCTTCTCGCCATACGTTATTGCTTTAACCAAAGCGCTTACAGAACGTGGACCTCATCTTTGGTGAAGTCAACAAAGGCGTGGTCACCAACGTTGTAAATCTTGTGGGTGCGAGGATTGAAGTCCGTAATCTTGATGAGAGTATCGCCTACCATAACGTGGTAGTTCTGGTAGTGACCCATGAATCGAGAAAGAACTACCTCACAGGCAAGTGTTCCCTCGTCAGCAAGGCGTGCAGACTCTGGACGAAGAACAATGCAGCATTCCTTACCCTTGTCCAGGTGAGAACATCCGCTGACCTCAAACTCATGGCCCTCAAAGCGGCAAAGAGCAGTCTCAGAGTCAAGCTTGTCTGCAATGGTTGCATGCAGGAAGTTTGACTCACCAATAAAGTCTGCAACAAACTCGTCTGCTGGGTGATAGTAAACCGTCTGAGGATCGCCAACTTGGTCCACAACACCCTTTTTCATAATGATGATGTTGTCTGAAAGCGCCATTGCCTCTGACTGGTCATGTGTGACGTAGATGGCGGTAATACCAGCCTCTTGCTGGATGCGACGGATCTCGTTACGCATGTCAACGCGGAGCTTCGCATCAAGGTTTGAGAGAGGCTCGTCAAAGAGGAGCACGCTTGGTTCAATAACCAGAGCACGTGCCAAAGCAACACGCTGCTGCTGACCACCAGAAAGCTGGTTGGTCATGCGCTCTTCCATGCCCTCAAGTCCAACAAGACCAAGGATGTGAAGGACCTTCTCGCGAATTACTGCCTTGTCCATTTTGCGAAGCTTGAGGCCGTAGGCAACATTGTCAAAGATGTTGTAGTGAGGAAGTAGCGCATAGCTCTGGAACACCATAGCGGTATCGCGCTTGTTTGGAGTAAGCTCATCAATCTGCTCATCGCCAAGGAAGATCTTTCCCTCATCAGGACTCTCAAAACCAGCAATCATGCGCAGAATAGTGGTCTTTCCGCAGCCAGAAGGGCCAAGCAGCGTTACAAACTCGCCAGGAGCAATAGTGATGTTAGCGTCTTGAACTGCGTAGAAGTCTTTTCCAGTCTTCTGATCCTGATAAATCTTGGAAATGTGCTCAAGGCGAACGCCTTTTTTCTCTGTAGCCATGTGTTACTCCTCCTTGAGTGCTCGGCTGGTGCCAAAGTGTTTGATGGCCCAATTCATAAGCAATACCGAGCCATAGGTAATAACAATCAGAATTGTTGCAAAGGCGCAGGCCATACCATATGAACCCTTACCAGCAAACTCATTAATCTGAACGGTGATGAGCAGGAACTCTGGTGTGACCAAGAGGATAACTGCAGAAATTGCGGTGATGGAGCGGACAAACGCCGTTACCAGGCCAGACAAGAACGAATCTTTAATTAGCGGCAACGTAACGGTCATAAACACCGTAAAGCTGTCGGCGCCCATGTCGTATGCGGACTCCTCAATTGATTTATCAATCTGTCGAAGTGCCGAGATGCCCGAGCGTGTTCCTGTAGGAAGCGAACGCACGACAAAGACAATAATCAGGATAAGTCCCGTGCCATACAGGCCTTGCAAAAATCCTGTGTGCATAACACCGCTTGAGAAACCGCGAATGTAACCAACGCCCAAGACCGTACCAGGAACTGCCATAGCAAGCATGGATACAGCCTCGATAAAACCACGGCCACGGAAGCGACGTTTTACTACCAGATAAGAAATAATCATCGAAAGCAGAGCAGTGATTGGTGCTGCAATAAGCGAAAGCATAAACGAGTCACTAAACGCCTGCAGACCGTGGTACTTGGTAAATACCTGCTCAAACCACTTTGTTGTTAAATCGTAATTTGAGCCCCAGGAACGAACAAACGAACCATAAGGAACGCAGAGGTACATGCCAATGACAAAGAGTGCTACCAGCGCACAAAGGATAGTGAGCGGGATGCGAACAGAGTTGTCTGTAATAAGCATCCTGGCACGCGTTGCTTTGCCCGAGAGCGTGGACGTACTCTTTGCTTCCAACACAAACTTCTGAACAACAAACATAAGCAGCGTAATGGAAAGAAGAACAACAGCCATAGCAGCTGCGCCCTGCTTGTCATATGCGCCTGTAATTTGCAGGTAAATGGTTGTTGCCAGGGTATCGTACGAACCACCAATAATCATTGGATTCGCAAAGTCTGCGATTGACTCAATAAATGAGACGAGAAAAGCGTTGCCCAAGCCAGGCAAAATAAGAGGAAGCGTAACGCTGGTAAATACCTTCCAGCGGCTTGCACCCATGTCACGTGCTGCTTCTTCAAGGGATGGGTCAATGTTTTTAAGCAGGCCCTTAAGCATCATGTAACACACAGGGAAAAACGACATGGTCTGAACAATAAAAATGCCCCAGAATCCGTAGATGTTGTTGTCAAAAATTCCCAAAAGACCGCGGGTAATCAGGCCTTTCTTGCCAAACATCATAATCATGGAAAGGGACAGTACAAAAGGCGGAGAAACAACAGGAAGCATGGATACCACACGGAAAAGGCCTGTCATAAATTTTGTACGAAGCTTTACGTACACTTCAACATAGGCAAAAAGAAGACCAATAAGCGCTGATAAAATGCCTACCGCAAATCCAACCCTAAGGGTGTTGGTAATTGCATGGCTAAAGGATGGCATGGCCAAGATACGAGTAAAGACATCAAAGGTAACTCCGTTATCTGAAACTACAGAGTCAACCATAAGAATGGCAAGTGGATACAAAATAAAAAGGGTTAAGAAGGCGATAAGAACGACAATGGTCGTTATCAAAATTGGATCGCCAAGGAGCTTTTTTCGCTCAAGTCGAGCGCTCTGGGATTTTGCCATGCTGGTCCTAACTCTGAAACACTAAACCTATACGCAAAGCTCTATGTGGAACTGGGTAGGCAGATCTCTGCCTACCCAGTATAATCTGCCACTCAGACCTTGAGCAACAGCATTGTTTAGTTGCTTATCCGCGTGATGTTTACTCGGTCTTAAAGCGGCTATCTCCGCCACCAAGTGCCTGCATAACGTCCTTGACATACTGCTCGGTGTTTTTCTTAGCATCTTCGAAGTTGTAGTCCATAACGTTATTTGGATCAAGACCGTACTCGGTAGCAATCTCTGGCTGCTTTGCATTATCAAGTACCAAGAACTGGTAAGAACCATTCTTCTGAGCAAGATCGACGCAGGCTGGAGACAGTGCATACTCAATCCAGAGCTTAGCGGCGTTTGGATGTGCAGCACCCTTGAAGATTGCGGTTGCACCAACCTCGTATGATGCGCCAGAGCTTGGAATCTGAAGACCAACGTTTTCATGCTCTTGGTCAACAATCTGATAAATACCATCGTGGAGCATACCAATTCCGATGGTGCACTCACCGGCTCCAATAGCCTTGGAAGGACCAGAGCCACTCTTGGTGTACTGAGCAATGTTCTTATCAAGGTCAACAAGATACTGAATACCCTGATCGTGACCGTACTTCTGAATAACGGTATTGATAATCAGCTTTGCAGTACCAGCGGTGTTGTAGTTAGAAGACCAAATAAGACCTTTATATTTAGGATCAATAAGGTCCTTATAGTCCTGAGGCACATCAAGCTTAAGGCGCCCAAGCTCTTCCTTATCGTACAGAATACCAAGGATGCCCTTATAAATTCCGTACCAGTCCTTATTGGTGCTTTTGAACTTATCAGAAATAAGATGTGATGCGTTCTTTGGTTCGTACTGCTCAAGAAGACCCTTTGAGGAGGTGACATTGTAAGGATCTGTTGTGCCACCAAACCAAACGTCTGCTGATGGATGACCGTTCTCTTCCTCAATCTTTGCAGCAACCTCGCCAGTTGACAGGCGTTGTGCCTGAACGTCAATGCCATACAGACTCTTGAAGTTGGCGCAAACTGCGTTTAGATACTCTTCCTCACAAGAGCCGTAAACAATCAGCTTGCCCTCTTCTTTTGCTGCCTTTACCAGCTCTTCTGGCGCTCCAACCGCGTCTGTAGAGTTGGTGTCAGATTCTTTTTTCTCGCCAGCATCAGAATCGGACTTTTTGCAGGCGGTGATGCCTAAGCCTGCTACAACCGCACTTACACCAAAAAAGTTACGACGCGTAAGATTTGACATAAGAACTCTTTTCTCTCCTTGTGGTTACCCACAGCTCCAATGAAAAGAACATACTCCTGTGTAAATCGTACTCAAACTTTTTCGAAAATATTTCAACTATTCGATAAGTGGCTGATATTGGCGGCTATCGGTATGTTTTTAACGTCTAAGCAAAAAGGCCAGGGAGAAAATCCCTGGCCTTGAACATTTGGTGGAGAATAGGGGGATCGAACCCCTGACCTCAGGCTTGCAAAGCCCGCGCTCTCCCAGCTGAGCTAATTCCCCGTACTAACTTCTGGTTGGGCCCAGAAGGTTTTAATAATCACCCCAACGGCGACTCGGCTAACGTTGGGGTGACTATTGTCACATAAAGTGGTGGGCCTGACAAGGTTTGAACTTGTGACCTCCCGGTTATCAGCCGGACGCTCTGACCAACTGAGCTACAGGCCCAACGCAGGGAAAAATAATACCTCCATAATTCTCATAGGTCAACACTTTTTTTGTTTTGTTTTAAACTTTCTTGAAACTGGGTATGAAATGAAAACAGAGAGTCGTAGACTATCTGCCCAAAGATTGATAAAAGACGTGCTATTTGGAGTGTTTGTGTCGCTGAAGCGTATGGACATACAGACAGTTGTTGTCGGAGGAGGACCTATCTCTTCCGTAATTGTTCTGCGTCTTCATGACCCACGCGGCGTCTCTTCTTTAAGTCTTCCTATCAAGATTGGCAACATTGAGGCATCTGCTATCAGTCTTGGCATTGATCAAGAATCTACCGAGAGACCTCTAACGCATGACCTTCTCCGCTCCGTTCTTGATTCTCTAGATGCAGATATTAAAAGCGTACGCATTGTGGGCGTCCGCGGCACCACGTTTTTCTCGCAAATTGAGCTTATCTCCAAAGAGGGAGAGCATATTTACGTAGATGCTCGCCCATCCGACGCAATTGCGCTGGCAGTAAGAACAAACGCTCCCATCTTTGCAGACGAGAGCGTTCTAGAAATTGCTGCTGCTCCAGACTTTACTGATGTCGAGAAGGACGTTCAGGCCCAAGAGCTTGAGGAATTCCGCCAGTTTATTGAGGACGTCTCCCCTGAGGATTTCTCATAAATCCTGCTCTATGGCTTACTTTTATACAATTGACTCATCTTTTATATAAAAATCATTACCGTTAGCGTGCTGATTTTCTCGGTAAACGAAAAGAGCTCAAGGGAATTACCCCTTGAGCTCTTCAAATTACGTATAGCTGAAATGCTTATTCGTCATCATCCAGCAGTGAATCGTCCAGTACTTCCTCTTCATCTCCAAGGTCAACGGACTCTGCCTCATCAGCATCACGAGCGCCAGCGGCCATCAGATCAAGCATACCTTGGTTCTCTGCGTGCTTTGGAGCCTTCTTCTTATTGGCAACCATACGAGCAACAGCAGAAACAACATCGCTACCAGAGAGATTCATGACCTTGACACCCTGAGTGGAGCGGCCCAGCTTGGAGATGTCGCCAGCCTTGACGCGGATTACAACGCCCTCCTCGGACATGATCATAATCTCGTGCTGAGGACCAACAACGCGGCAGGCAACCAGGTTACCCTTCTTCTCCGTCATTGTGATGGTAAAGACGCCCTGGCCACCACGCTTGTGGACTGGGTACTCAGAAATTGCGGTGCGCTTTCCGTAGCCCTTCTCGGTAATAACAAAGAGGTCGCCATTGCCATTGGTAATCTCCATGCCAAGCATAGTTGCGTCACCCTTGAGCGTAATACCACGGACGCCCGAGGTGCCACGGCCCATGCTTCTTGCCTCAACCTCGTCAAACAGGATTGCCTTGCCGTCAGAGGAGCACAGAACAACCTTGTCACCTGGGTGGACGCGGCGGACGTTAACCAGCTCGTCGCCGTCCTTGAGGTTAATTGCAATGAGGCCGTCCTTACGGGTACGGTCGTACTCAGACATTGCAGTCTTCTTAACCATACCCTGCTTGGTAGCAAACATCAGATAGTTGTCTTCTGGGAAGTCGCGGGTAGTAATAACTGCCTTGACCTTCTCGCCCTCTGCAAGCGTCTCGATGACGTTGATGATGGCGCTACCCTTAGTGGTTCTGTTGCCAACAGGAAGCTCGTGGACCTTGAGGCGATACACCTTACCAAGGTTGGTAAAGAACAGCACGTAATCGTGGGTAGAAGCAACAAAGAGGTTCTCAACAAAATCGTTCTCTTTGAGTGAGACACCCTGAACACCCTTGCCTCCGCGCTTCTGAGAACGATAAATTTCAACAGGAACGCGCTTTACGTAACCTGCGTGAGTAACGGTAACAACCATATCCTCTTCAGCGATAAGATCCTCGACGTCCAGGTTCTGAATGTCCTGGTCAGAGATTTGCGTACGACGCTTGTCAGCATAGCGGTTGGAAATCTCTCGGAGCTCATCGGCAATAACAGCCAGAATCTTTTCCTCATGAGCGAGAAGATCCTCGTAGTAGGCAATATCAAGTCTGAGCTGGGAAATCTCGTCAACAAGATCCTGACGAGCAAGACCAGTGAGGCGGCGCAGACGCATCTGAAGGATTGCCTCGCCCTGAATCTCATCCAGGCCAAAACGCTCGTTCATGCGCTTCTTTGCCTCAGCATCATCCTGCGAGCTGCGGATGATGTGGACAATCTCATCGATGTTATCAACTGCGGTCAGAAGGCCTTCCAAAATATGGACGCGCTTCTGAGCCTTATCCAGGTCAAACTCAGTACGACGGCGTACAACATCAATCTGGTGATCAATGTAGTGACGAAGAATCTCGCGAAGAGAAAGGGTACGAGGAACACCATCAACCAAGGCCAGGTCAATGATGCCAAAGTTGGATTGGAGCTGAGTCTTCTTGTACAGGTTATTCAGAACAACCTGTGGAACAGCATCGCGCTTGAGGTCCAAAACAATACGCATGCCCTTACGGTTGGACTCGTCGCGCATGTCAGAGATGCCTTCAATTTTCTTCTCGTTGACTGCCTGAGCAATCTTCTCCTGGAGAAGGCCCTTGTTAACCTGGTAAGGAATCTCGGTAACAACAAGGCGCTGGCGACCGCTCTTGACCTGTTCAACGTGAACCTTTGCGCGGACGGTAATAGAACCGCGACCAGTCTCATAGGCATCCTTGATGCCCTGAGTGCCCATGATGATGCCGCCTGTTGGGAAGTCAGGACCAGGTAGAACGGTCATGAGCTCCTCAGTGGTAACGTCAGGGTTCTCAATCATCATGCAGACAGCGTTAGTAACCTCACCAAGGTTGTGAGGAGGAATGTTGGTAGCCATACCAACTGCAATACCTGAAGAACCGTTAACCAAAAGGTTTGGGAAACGAGCAGGAAGAACTGCGGGCTCTGTCAGAGACTCATCATAGTTTGCCTGAAGATCAACGGTATTCTTGTTAAGCTCCGCCAGCATCTCCATAGCACTTCTGGTAAGACGTGCCTCGGTATAACGCATTGCTGCTGGTGGATCGCCGTCGATAGAACCAAAGTTTCCGTGACCGTCAATCAGAGGAAGTCTCATCGAGAAATCCTGAGACATACGGACCATGGAGTCATAAATAGCAGAGTCACCGTGTGGGTGGTACTTACCCATGACTTCACCGACTGCCCATGCAGACTTCTTATGTGGACGGTTTGGCGTAATGCCAGCCTCGCTCATTGCGTACAAAATACGGCGGTGAACAGGCTTAAGGCCGTCTCGAACATCTGGAAGTGCACGAGCAACAATAACGGACATGGAATACTCGAGGAAGGAAGTCTTCATCTCTGAGGACAAATCGGTTGGCTTAAGCGTGCCGCCGTGAATGTCTGAGAGGTCAAGACGAGTACCAGCCTCATCAGAGATAATGTGTGAAGTTTCTCCCGTTATTAGATTTTCCCCAGTCTCTGGGTCAAACTCATCAGAGTCTTCTTCTACCTCGTCATCTTCGTATTCTTCATCCATATCGTTTTGTGCATCAAGATCTTGATCCTCATCTGCATCAAAAAGATCGTCATTCATATTTTTATCGTCTGCCACAAGTTACCCTTTCATTTTCTGTCTAATGATTTAGCGAGAAACCATTAAATGTCCAGGAAGCGGACGTCTTTTGCATGTGTTTGGATAAAGTCTTTACGCTTCTCAACCTGGTTGCCCATAAGGTCAGAGACCGCGCGATCAGCGGCAAGAGCATCATCGATGGTTACCTTAAGAAGAATGCGGTTCTTTGGCTCCATAGTGGTTGCCCAAAGCTGCTCTGGGTCCATCTCACCAAGACCCTTATAACGCTGAATAGTGAACTTGGTGTTGTCCTCGAACTTCTTTGTCTCAAGAGCAAGTTCTTCATCGGTATAGATGTATTTACCGTTCTTTTTACCCTTTGGCTTAATCTGATACAGAGGAGGCTGAGCAACGTAGATATAACCTGCGTCAATCATTGGCTTCATGTAACGATAGAAGAAGGTAAGCAGAAGAATTCTAATGTGAGAGCCGTCAACATCAGCATCGGTCATGATGACAATCTTGTGATAACGTGCCTTTTCAATATTAAATTCATCTCCAACACCAGTACCAATAGCGGTAATCAGCGAAGTAATAGTGTCAGAAGAAAGTGCGCGGTGAGCCTGTACGCGCTCAACATTCAAAATCTTTCCGCGAAGTGGAAGAACTGCCTGGATAGAACGGTCGCGTGCCATCTTTGCAGAACCACCTGCGGAGTCACCCTCGACGATGAAGAGCTCAGTCATCTCTGCATCGCGAACGGAGCAGTCTGCAAGCTTTCCAGGAAGAGCGGCTGACTCAAGAAGTCCCTTACGGCGTGTTGCTTCACGAGCTTTACGAGCAGCAAGACGGCCTTTTGCAGCCTGAGATGCTTTCTTGAGAATCTCTTTTGCCTGATTTGGGTGCTCTTCCAGGTACTCTGAGAGACCCTGAGTAACAATCTTGTTGGTAAGAGTTCTCATGTAAGAACTACCAAGCTTTGCCTTTGTCTGTCCTTCAAACTGAGGATCCGGCAGCTTAACTGAAATAACAGCAGTTAAGCCCTCACGAATATCGCCGCCCTCAAGCTTAGGATCTTTCTCTTTAAGAATTCCCTGCCTGGTGCCGTAATCATTTATTACTTTAGTAAGAGCAGTACGGAAGCCCTCAAGGTGCATTCCGCCTTCCTCAGTAAAAATATCGTTAGCAAAAGAAAGAGTTCTATCACTGAATTCAGTATTCCACTGAATAGCTACCTCTACCTCACCCATCTGAGACATTGGAGCATCAGGGTCTGACTTACCTTCAATATAGATAGGGCGAGAAAGTCCTGGTAAGACGG
>CAUTIE010000029.1:0-17074 GCA_963538475.1 uncultured Atopobiaceae bacterium | reverse complement strand
ATGGAGGGTAGCGTCACTATTGTCATGTTCCCTAAGCTCTACAAGAAGGCTGCAAGACTTCTTGCTGGAGATGTTGATCCAGAGACTGGTGAGAGCCAGAGCGACATCTTCATTTCTGTTCTTGGAAAGCTTGAGCGCTCTGATAGAGGAGACCAGGTTATTGCTCAAGAAGTTAATCCTATTGAGCTTAACAGTGCTAACAACACACCAAAGACACTCGTTATTCATATGCCTGCTTCTCAACTTCAAAGACAGGCTATCGAGACACTTGGACAGATTTTCTCGCGCTATCCCGGCATGGACTGTATTGAGATTAGGGTAGAAACAGACATGGGCGATGTTATGCGCATGGAAATTCCTACCAGGATTGATGGACGTAGCATGGTTCTTTTGACCGAGCTCAAAGATTTTATCGGGCAAAGCGGATTCGCACAGATTGTTTAGATTGTGTCGAATCTAAATTTGCACGGTATTCTTAAATAATAACTGTTACTATTTAAGTAGCACTTGCTAAGAAATTCTGACATCTTCGGATGTCGTGAGAGGAGAAAAAATGATCGACGCAAAGTTTTATCGTAACAAGGAGACAGGCGCTGTTGTTTACGGTGTCGCAGGCAACGTAGAGGCAGCAGACCTTGAGCTTCTCCAGGCAGGCGTTACTGACGGCGCAGCTGAGAAGCACGTTCCATTTGTTACTCGTGAGGGTAACACCGTTACCGTCCGTGTTGGTGAGGTTGCTCATCCAATGCTCGAAGAGCACTACATTGAGTTCATCGCTCTTGTTTCTGAGAACGGCGCTCAGTTTGCACAGCTTAAGCCTGGCCAGGAGCCAGTTGCTACCTTCACTCTTGAGGAGGGTGTTGAGGCAGAGGCTTATGAGTACTGCAACCTTCACGGTCTTTGGAAGGTTTCCCTCTAAGACTGGTTGCATATTTAACAAGCTAAGCTAATCTGTGAATCTGAACGGAGCTGCTACCTGCGGCTCCGTTTCTTATTACTACACCTGTTTGTTTTTGGGTAAAAACAAACTAAGCACTTCATGATAGGAATGGTATGCGCATAGCAGTTGCACAAATGAATACTCAGGCCGGAGACTTCGAGTTTACCGCTCAGACCATGCTGGAATATGCTCAGAGAGCTCAACAGCAAGGTGCTGAGCTAGTCATTTATCCTGCGCCAACTCTTACAGGGCTGCTAAGCGTGCCAGAAGCTGATACAGAAGGTCTTTTTGCAGACCTCTCCGAGATTATCAACTCACTTTCAGAAAAACTTCCTATTGCGGCTCTCATTCCTGTTGTAACAGAGTTTGATGGAAGCGCAGCTAGCGAGGCTCTTCTCGTCAGAAACGGTGCTGTAACCCCACTTAAACTAACTGCTCAGATTGCGCACATGAGCGCTCTTGCTCGCTCTGCCAGCTCCGCGCAAGCATCTGGCGATAATACCGTTGAGCTTGCAAAGTTTGAAGCAGGTGGCCTTACGTTTGGCGTTGCTTTTACCTACGACGATCTTGACGCGTGGCAAGATGTCGACGACTCGTTAGATGCTGTCATTTACCTGCCATATTTTGGCTTTGCTGTTGACGATTCTTCATCTGCTATGGGTATGGCGGTGGCAGAAAGCCGCTATCTGGGAGATGTTGAAGAATTTGATAGCTGGCTTATTGCGGCAAACGCTGTTGGCGCCTACGGCAATCAGGTGTTTTGCGGTTCAAGTTTCTTCTTGTCACCTTCAGGAGATTTAGTCAAACAAGCGGCATCATTCTCAGAAGATATGGTTGTCTGTGATGTTGACCAAGACACCATCGAAAACTTTGATAGAGAAGACACGGCGGGCGTCTACAATAGCGCGCTTACTACCTGGGGCGTATTGGCTACAGGTGTGCGTGATTACACAGTAAAATCTGGCTTTGACGGCGTGTTTATTGCAGTTGATGGCTCGCTCAATTCTCTTGTTACTATGGCACTTGCTTCAGACGCCTTAGGTCCTATGCGCGTGCACGTATTGCTGCTTCCAAACAAAGATTCTCGAGCAACAAGTGCCGCAGAGCTTCTTACCGCAAGACTGCGTGTTCATAAGGTTGCCGTGGACAACACGGTTTTCTCGACATTTACCGATACAAAATTGGTAAGTGCATACGGCTACGCATACGCTGACCAGCACAATTACTTAACGCTTGAGACTGCCGATAAAACCATTCTTGCGCTCAAGGGAACAGAAATTTCTAGCGCACATTCTCTGTGGCCTCTGGGAGATATGTATCATGCAGACATTGTTGACCTTGCAAGGGTAAGAAATACCTTCTCGCCAGCTATTGACCATGCAGTTCTCGAGAATATCTCTGAGGTTGTAACTGATGGCCTGGAAAATGTTGCACCAACGCCTCAAGAGCGCATCGAGTTTGTTGACTACGTGCTTACCAGCTATCTTGAGTGGAATAAAAGCATTTCTGCCATTGTGGAAGAAATGGGAAAGGTTGACGAGGTAAAAGCAATTATTTCTATGCTTCACGCTCGCCAAAAAGACCGCAGAAACACCACTGAGGTTCTAGAAATGTCTTCAAAGAGCCTCACAAACGCTCAAATTCCACACGCGTCAGTCTGGCAAGACAGAATTAGAGATACAAAGGCTTCCGAATCTGACCTGGTAGAGTCCTTGCGAAATTCTTTGCGAGAAATTCAGGGAGCTTCTATGCATCTGCCTGAGTTGTCAGTTGATCCAGCGGAGGCTCAGGAGGGCTTTAAGGATATGCTGGAGCTTTTAAAAGAGCTGGCACAAGAATCTGATGCACAAATTGGCATGGTTGACCCCAAAATGTGGAGAGGTCCCTTCTCAGAAAATTAGTTGCGTCGTTTGCGCACACTCTGTGATAATATAGAACGAACGTTCTATATTAGGAGGTGCAATGGTAATTCTTGGAATAGACCCTGGTCTTGCTCACACTGGATGGGGAATTGTAGAGACAAGGGGTTCTGAATGCCGTGCACGCGCCTATGGATGCATTACTACAACCGCAGATGAACCAATAGATATGCGCTTGGGAAGAATCTATAACCAGATCGTTGAGGTTATAGATAAGTTCTCACCAGAAGCTCTTTCTATCGAGAGCATTTACTTTGGACAAAACGTTAAATCAGCTATTCCTACTGCACATGCTCGCGGTGCCGCTATTGTCGCTTGTTCTAAAGCAGGTCTTACAGTTGGAGAATATACTCCAATGCAGATAAAGCAGGCTGTTGTTGGTACAGGAGCTGCTGATAAACAGCAGGTTATGTATATGGTTCAAAACATATTGTGCTTGGACCATCAGCCTCATCCAGATCACGCGGCTGACGCTTTAGCTGCTGCAGTTTGTCACGCTAATCTTGTAAGAACCACCTCGCTTGGAAAGGGAAGAATACAACTATGATTGTCCAACTTACGGGCACACTTGTATCCGTTACTCCTTCAGTTGCTGTTCTCGACGTTAATGGCGTTGGGTATGAGCTGGGTATATCAGCTTCAACAGCTGCTGCGCTTCCACAAGCGGGTGAAGCAGGTGTTACCGTTTTAACTCGTATGGTGGTCAGAGAAGATTCAATGGAGCTCTTTGGATTTGCTTCGCGAGAAGAGCGTGCGCTCTTTGATCGCTTGCGTGCAATTTCTGGAGTAGGTCCTAAATTGGCTCTTTCTGTGCTTTCTACGTTTACGCCACAGCAACTTGCGGTAATTGTGGCTACCAATGACGGAAATCGTCTTAAGAGTGTTTCTGGCCTTGGTAAGAAGAAGGCAGAGCGTTTAGTAATTGAACTTTCTGATGTGTTCGCAAAAGATGCAGAGCTTAAGCAGCTTGTTGGTCTTACGTCTCCTGCAGACTTTGCTGCTATTCCAAAACCTGCTGTAACCTCTGTAGAATCAGAGACTATTGAAGCTCTTCTTGGAATGGGCTTTACTTCTCAGGAAGCAACACTTGCTCTTGAGGGGTATGAAGAGGCTGGTGCTATTACAATTGAAGCTGCTATTGGATATGCACTAAGGCGTTTGGGAAGTGGTAATTAATGTGGGAAGCAGATGCAGATAACTTATTTGAGTCGTCGTCTACTCCAGCTCCATTTCCAGGACACACTTCTCAACGTGTAGTTTCTAGTGGACTTCAGGCAGAAGACCTGGAGCAAGATAGAAACTTGCGACCAAAAACTCTTGATGAGTATCTTGGTCAGGAGCGTGTTAAATCTAATCTCCGTGTTCTTATTGAGGCAGCAAAAAGCCGCAATGAGCCGCTTGATCATGTTATATTTTCTGGCCCTCCAGGCCTTGGTAAAACAACACTTGCAGGTGTTTTAGCAGGAGAGATGGGCTCAAAGCTTCATACAACCTCTGGCCCCGCAATTGAGCGGGCAGGAGATTTAGCAGCAATTCTCACCAATCTTGAAGAGGGAGATATCCTCTTTGTTGATGAGATTCACAGACTTAATCACCAGGTTGAAGAAATTTTGTATCCAGCAATGGAAGACTTCTTCTTAGATATTGTTATTGGCAAAGGTCCTGCGGCAAGGTCAATTAGACTTGATATTCCACGCTTTACCCTTGTGGCTGCAACAACAAGAACCGGACTTTTGACTGGTCCTTTGCGCGATCGTTTTGGTATTTCTTATCGTCTTGATTACTATACTGTTCCTGAGCTTCAGACTATTGTCATGCGCTCGGCAAACATCCTTGATGTAGAAGTTGATGAGCAGGGTGCTGCAGAAATTGCTTCTCGATCAAGAGGTACACCGCGTTTGGCAAACCGTCTGTTAAAACGCGTACGAGATTACGCACAAGTTAAAGCTGAAGGTACTATTACCTGGCAGGTAGCCTCAGAAGCGCTTTTATTCTTTGAGATTGATGAGCTTGGTCTAGATGTAATGGACGTGCGAGTTTTACGTGCGCTTTGTGAGACATTCAGAGGTCGTCCGGTTGGTCTCACAACCATTGCAAGTGCAGTCTCAGAGGATCCGTCTACACTTGAAGATGTTTATGAGCCATATCTTTTGCAGCAAGGGCTTATTATTAGAACACCTCAAGGTAGACAGGCAACGCATGCTGCATTTGATCACTTACGTATTCCTGTTCCTACTAACTAGTAGATTGGAACAAAATGCTTCAACGAGATTACATTTTGGAAGTAATCGATGACTTTACTTCAACGGTCACAGCAGGTTTGGGAAATGCTTTAGAGACTCAAACTGAAGAGTCACTTGATGGGGTAGAGGCAGCTGTTGCAGAGCTCATTGATTTGAGCCCAGAGACTGCTCTTGCGCTTTCTCCAGACTCTCTTGTAACCATGATGCTGCTTTCAGGTGTAGCTGATTCTGTCGCAGAATACGTGGTGTATGCCCTCGATAGGCTCTCTCACGTTTATGAGCAACTAGGAGACGAGGATAAGGCTGGTCTCAGAAGACAGCAGGCAGTAGCGGTTGCACAGTCCTTCTCGGTAGATCAAAACGCTACTCCAGAGCAATTTAAGGATTTTGAAGCAAAGTATTTTGCGTAACCACATTTTATAAGCTAACAAATAAACCCCAGCTCAATATGAGTTGGGGTTTATTGCTATAGAGCGATGTAACTAGTTGGATTACCAAATGACAATCTTAGTTCCATAAGGGATGTTGTCATAAACCCACTTAGCATTTTCTGTTGCAAGACGTACGCAACCGTGGGAACCGTTGTATCCAAGCCTACCATCACGGACGGTATAACCGTCAGAGTTATAGAGAATGGAGTGAATAAGATACTCACCAGAAATGGTCGTGTAATACCAGCATCTAAAGCCAGAGCCAAAGTAGAGACCCTTGTTACCTACGGTAAATTGACCATGAGGGGTCCACATGCCTGGTGCTCCTGTAGTGCACTGCCATTCGTACCAAACAACCCAGTTGCCGTGTGAACCCCTGTATACAGCAAAGCGATTGCCAGTAGTATCAATCTGAATGAGCCAGTTAGTGGCGCTATAGTAGTTTTGAGCGTAACGGTACATATCAGGGTAGTAGCAAGGCTGCTCCTCCATGGCGCCATCAGCAGCTGACCAATACAGTTTTCCACCCCAGGTTACATAACCAGTTTGCATGGAACCATTATTACTGAGATAGTAGTCCTTGCCGTTATCTTTAATCCATCCGGTTTTCATCTTGCCGTCGGAATCAAGGAAGTACCAACTGCCCTTTGAATTAATCCAACCAGTTTGTTTTTCTCCATTGGAACTAAAATAGTACCAAGTTCCATGAATATTAAGCCATCCATCTGCTGGTGCACCATTAGAAAGATAGTAAAAATCTTTATTGTTTTCTTTTATCCAACCTGTCTTAATTTTATGGTCAGCTCCAACATTAATGGTCAATCCTGGAAGATGTACCGTTCCTGTTGGCTGTGAACCGTCATCTGTAGAGAAGACTCCTTCGGGAGAAATGAATCCAGTCAGTACTCCGTCTGGACCTGCCCAACGTTTTACACCATTTGAAAGAGTAACCCATTCATTTTTTGCTAGACCATAGCTTTTATCAAAGTAGTAGTTCTTTCCATCAATTGAATGCTCTCCAACGTATGCAGCATGGTCAATTGAAGATGGATTAAAGTACCATGTTTTATTGCCAGGAGTAGTAAACCATCCAGAGACAAGCGCGCCGCTAGATTGAGCCCAGGACAAATTTCCGTCTGGTAGGGACACCCAATTACTTGAAGTCATACCAGCATTTTCATCAACGTAATATGAACCGCTAGGAAGTTGGAAAAGTCCAGTTTTCATGCGATGGATTGAGTCTTCTGGATCAAAGTAAAACCATTTACCATTTGGGAAATGTTTCCAACCTGAATAGAATGAGCCATAAGAATCTACCCAAGACCATGAACCATCATCATTGTGAATCCAACTATTTCTAAGGATTCCATAGTTTTCATCGAAATGATAATATGTGCCGTCAATTTCGACGTTGCCAATAAGCGCTGGATGCTGTGGAACAGATGGATCAAAGTACCAAGTTCTACCATTTGGTGTGTTAAACCAACCAGAGGCAAGAGCGCCATTTTTTTGAGCCCAAGCCCACTTACGAGTAGGTAGTTGAATCCAACTGTTAGAAATCATACCTGCATATTCATCAATGTAATATGAGGTACCAGAAACCTGAATTGTTCCAATTAACATACGATGACGAGGTTCTTCTGGATCAAAATAGAACCACTTGCCGTTAGGCATATGCTTCCATCCAGAATAGTAAGTGCCATCTTCAGTTGCCCATGACCAAGAACTTGCTGAACGATATACCCATCCATTTGTTACAAGTCCGTCTGTTGAATCAAAAAAGTAAAACTTACCATCAATTTCAGTTTCACCGAAGATTGCCTTATGCAGCGGGTCAGTTGGGTCAAAATACCAAGTTTTACCATTAGGCGTTGTATACCAACCCTTGATTGCATTACCAGCAGCATCTACATAGTGCCAACCAGAATCATCTTTGATCCACTGACTTGTAACGAGTGTTCCATCTTCTTTGTAATAGCGGAATTGGCCGTTTTCTTGTCTCCATCCAGAAGATTGAGGAGTTGGCGTTGTATTCTCTGTTGGGGCAGCAGGTGTCTGGCTTGTTGTTGGAGCAGTTGTCGTTGGTGCTGCAGGTGAAGCAGGTGAAGCAGGCTGAGAGCTTTCAGCTGCTGTAGGAGAAGCATTTTCAGCTGTTGCGGTAGTTTCAGTTGTTACAACTGGAGCATTTACTGTAGACGTATCAGTTGTTTCTGCAAAAGCGGGAGCAGCATGGAAGCCACAAAGCAGAGCTGCACTTAGCGAAGCAACTGCAATAAGCTTTTGTGTAGAAGGCCTGTAGGGAAAACGCATCTTCTTCTCCATTGTTTTAACTCCAATAAATCCAGGTAATAAAGAGCAGTTCAAACTCATTTAGCGCTTATATTCAGTAAGTACGCCGTCTGGTCCAGCCCAGCGTCTTACGCCATCGGAACGGGTAATCCATTGATTGCGAGCAAGACCATATCCAGCATCAAAGTAATAGTCTTTACCATCAATAGTGTGTTCTCCAGTATAAGCAGGATGGCTTGGCTTTGCTGGATCAAAGTACCAAGTTTTTCCATTTGGTGTGGTGAACCAACCAGAAGCAAATGCGCCACTTGACTGTGCCCAAGCCCAACCGCCTTCTGAGAGCTGTACCCAACTGTTAGCGGTCATACCAGCGGATTCGTCAATGTAGTAGGTTCCACTAGAAGTTTGGATGACACCAACAAGCATACGGTGCTTGGAATCTTTGGTATCAAAGTAGAACCACTTGCCATTAGGCATATGCTTCCAACCTGAATATAAAGAGCCATCAGAGTTAGCCCAGGACCAGGAACCATCAGCTCTATGTACCCATCCATTTTTAGAAAGACCATAGCCTGAATCAAAATAATATGATTGACCGTTAATTTCAGCGTCTCCAATAAGTGCAGGATGCTGTGGATCTGATGGATCAAAATACCAAGTTTTGCCATTTGGCGTGGTGTACCAACCAGAGGCAAATGCACCGCTCGACTGTGCCCAAGCCCAACCGCCATTAGGGAGCTGCACCCAATCGTTAGAAGTCATTCCAGCAGACTCATCAATATAATAGGTTCCACTAGAAATTTGGATGACACCTACAAGCATACGGTGATAAGGGTCTTTTGGATCAAAGTAGAACCACTTACCATTTGGCATGTGTTTCCAGCCAGAGTAAACAGAGCCTACTGTTTCAATCCAAGCCCATTCACCATCATCCTCAATCCAACCATGGGTAACGAGGCCATTACTGTGATCAAAGAAATAATATTTACCATCAATATGAATTCCGCCCATTACCACTTCATTGTAATCTTCTGGGTCAGCATACCAAGTTTTGCCATCTGGAGTTTTAAACCAGCCAGAGATAGCAGCACCATCTGGACCAGCCCAGCACCAAGCTTCTACACCCTGGCCCATATTTACCCAAGAATTTCGTAAAAGTCCTGTCGAAGGATCAAAGAAGTACAGCTTTCCATTGACTGAGGCAGCGTCAGTAATAACCGGAGCACCCCCTTCAGTCTTAACAGTTAAGTACCAGGTTGTACCATTAGGAGCAGTAAACCATCCTTCAATAAAACGACCATCAGCTCCGGCCCAGCTCCAACCATGATCTGTTTTAACCCAATTGTTTTTTATCAAGCCGTTATCTTTATCTACGTAGTAGAAAGTGTAGTGATAACTAGGAGTATTATTATTTTCGAGAAAAATCATTAAGCCGTATCTAGCATACGGTAACCCTGACCCTGGCTGAAAATACCAGGTTTTGCCATCAGGCGTAGTATAAAAACCAGATACTGCTGCACCTGTTTCATCTACATAATATTGACTATCGTTATAAGTGATCCACTGACTTTTTAGAATAGTTCCATCTTCAGTATAAAAATAAAACTTTCCATCAACTATTTTCCACTTTGGATAATAGGATTTAGAAGTTGATTCAGGGACACTTACTGTGGATGTATCAGTAGTTTCTGCAAGAGCAGGAGCAGCGTGGAGTCCACAAAGTAGAGCTGCACTCAACGAAGCAACTGCAATAAGCTTTTGCATTGAAGGCCTGCTGGACAAACATGTCTTCTTTTTCATTGGCATATCCTTTTTTGAAGGGATAACTTTCTACATAAATAATAGTTTGATATGTCTGTTATTGTCCCCGTAAATTAATCCTATACAAATTCTCTATCTTCTATGAAAAAATGCTCAACTAATGAGATAAAAATCGTTTAATAGCAGATATATCCTTAAATAAATGCTGGAAAACAGCTTGATTACCTGTGGCTCTTCCGGTAGATGGTGTGAAAATCTCCATGAGTGGTTTCTCGCCACATAAGTTGTTGATTAAGGTTATTATATTTCACGTGGCGAAACGTCACGGTATCGCGCTCCACAGGCGCAGTTTTGCCCTGCGGGGCTAAGAAAGAAAGGCACGAAATGGCTCAGGGTACTGTAAAGTGGTTTAATCCAGACAAGGGTTACGGCTTCATCTCTCGTGAGGATGGCGACGATCTGTTCGTACACTTCTCCGAGATTCAGATGGACGGTTTCAAGACTCTCGATGAGGGTCAGCCTGTCGAGTTTGAGATTACCACCGGCCAGAACGGTAAGCTCCAGGCTTCTAGCGTCCACAAGATCTAGTACTTGCGAACACTACCATCAAAAGGAGACCTTCGGGTCTCCTTTTTTGTTACATCGCCATTTTTACAGCTACGTTAGCCAAGAACATTAATACCAGTGCTTGATGGTAAAGTCAGCAAGCTCAGAGAGTTTCTCGATATCTTGATGCTCATCTTCACAATTAACAGCGCAGGTAATAAGGCCAATAGAATTTCCTGTCTGAAGAGCTAGTGGGATGTCTTCAAACAGAATTGTTTTCTCGGCTTGAGCTCTAAGGCGCGCAAGAGTCTCCAAGTATAGATATGGCTCATCTTTTGCAGATCCAACATCTGCTGCAAACACCTGAGTATCAAACAGAGTGGATAGATGTAAACGAGGCTCAAGAAGAGCAAGAAGCTCCGGCTCGTTGACAGTTGCCAATGCAGTAGGGATGTCTTTTTCTTGTAGCTTGCCAATAAAATCAACAACACCAGGCCTAAGCTGCACGGAGTTTACAAAGAAACTTTTGCTGAGCTCTTTCCACTCGGCAACAATTTCTTCTGGATCTTCCTTCAGCCCATAGGTGGCAATTGCCCAATCTGCTCCCTTTTCAAATCCAAGAGGGGAGAGAATCTTGCCAATTTCTGGAGTGTAAGGGATTCCTCGCGACTCAAAAAACTCCTGGTCAACAAGCTTCCAAATATGATGTGTGTGAGCAATAGTGCCATCAAAATCAAAGATTGCTGCTTCAAAATCTGTTGTAAGAATATCTTCAAGTGTCGAGAAAATCACAGAGTTCCAATCAAGTTGCGGTGAGCTTGTGTTTTTTATTGTTAACGTGCCAGTCTAGTGTAAACTTTTAGCAAGTATGAAGAGGAGTAAACCAATACTTTTCGGAGGACCGCATGAAACGCAGCTTATTTAATACTCGCGGTAAATTGCTTGCTGTTTTGCTTTTTGTTGTCACAGCATTGTTTGTAACAACAGTTCAAAGCGCATATGCAACTACCTACACAACCATGGATGCCCAAGGCAACTTAATTCAGAGTCAGTCTCTGAGTGATGCTGTTGCGCTTTCTCGTGCAACAGGAAGACCAATTGCGCTTGATCCTGGCCACAGTGATGGCCTTGAAGGCAGAGATCCAGGTGCTACCTACTTTGGACTCAAAGAGGGAGACCTGGCTTGGGCAACTGCTATGTACACCAAGAAGTATCTGGAAAAATGGGGTGTACAGGTTGTTGTTGTTCGTGGTGAACACGAGGATCCATCGCTCAAGACGCGCGTACAGCGTGCTGTTGACGCAAACGCTTGTGCCATCATCTCGCTTCACTACAACGCCGGCCCTGCATCTGCAACGGGCTCAGAGGTACTTGTTCCTCATAAGGTAAGCTACAACTATGATCTTTATGTTGCTGGGCAGGATCTTGCTAGTAAGGTTAACTATTACTTAAGAAATAAAGCAGGTATTGTCACCCGCGGTGACGGCGCTACAGAACGTGGCTACAACGACCAATACGGAACAGACTATTACGAGAATGGCGATGAGTCTGATTATTACGGTATTGTCCGCTATGCTCGTCAAAAGGGAATTCTTGGCGTAATTATCGAGCATCAGTTTATCTCTAATCCAGCACATGCTGCTGAGTTTAAAGACCTTGGTGATAATTCTAAGGTTGACTACATTGGCTGGGCAGATGCATGGGCAATTTGGGAAATGTACAGCTCTGATACCTGGTGGAGCATGAGTAGTGTTTCAGTAGCTCAAAAGGATAGTGACATCACTCTAAAGCCAGTTCTTACTGGCGTAGTGACTGACGCAACATTTACTTATAGCTATGTTGGTCCAGACGGAACAAAGGTAACGGTTGCATCTAATACAACGGCAACTTCGTCTACCTTTACGCTTCCTGCTAGCGGCCGTTACACCCTGTATATCACTGCAAGATCTTCTGATGGTCAAGAAGTAACCCGTCAGACAAACTATGACGCTAAGATTAAAGAATCCTATGGCTGGCGCAGAGCTGCTGAAGGATGGATGTATTCCGACGACAACGGCACTGCTTACGTAAGCAGATGGCTTAAAGACGATGACGGATGGCATTATTTTGATGCAAGAGGCATTGCTGTCTCCGGCTGGTTTACTACGTCAAATGGTAAGGTTTGGTACTTTGACGCAACTGCACCTCATAACGCTGCTGCTCTTGGTCAGAGGACCATTTCAGGTAAGTCTTATTATTTTGATGAGATTAATGGAATGGCAAAGAATTCCTGGGTCCACCAGGCTGATGATTCTTGGTCTTGGGCAACAGGAGATGGCTCTCTGCACGCAGGTTGGAAGTACATGCCAAATGGCAAGTGGTTCTACTTTGATGCTAACAACAGCTATCACGCTACCTTTGGTCTTATGACTGACGGAAACAAGAAGTACTACATTGATCAGAATCGTGGTCTGATTTATGGCGGCTGGATTAGTCTGTCTGATGGCAATTGGGCATGGGCAAATTCAGACGGCTCTCTTTATGCTGGCTGGAAGTACATGTCTAACGGCAAGTGGTTCTACTTTGATGAGAATGCTGAGTATCCACTGATGAAGACTGGACTTGTTGTCACAGCTAGCGGCTCGTACTACGTTGATGTCAATAGCGGCATGAAGGCTAATGACTGGGTAGAGATGCCTAATAATGTCTGGGCTTGGGCTCAATCTAATGGTGCTCTTGTTTCTGGTTGGTTTAATACACCAAATGGCAAGACATGGTACTTTGATCCAAATACAAAAGAGCACGGTGCTCTCTTTGGTCTTCAGGTAATTAACGGCTCATACTATTACTTTGACCAGAGTAATGGATTGTTGCGCTCTCAAAATGTCACTCTTCCTGATGGTCGTGTTGCTTACGCAGATGCAAATGGCGTTCTTAACATCAAGCCTGCAGATAACAGCAACGGCGGTAATGGTGGAGATAATAGAGACGCTAACAACACTCCAGCTGATGACGGTTCTCCAATTGAGCCAACTCGCGGCAATTTCTCTGATCGCACCAGTGTTCTTGGAGCTCCTCTTGTCTCTAAAGAGGACCTTCAGAGAGATTTTAACAAGCGCGTAGGCTCTGCTTATCCAGCTGTCTATGCCGAGAAGGGCGCTGCAACAGGAGCCGATTTTGTAAATCAGCTATGGCAGGCTGCAATCGACGAGGGAGTTCGTCCAGAGCTCCTCTACGCGCAGGTCATGGTTGAAACGGGCAACCTTCGCTTTGGTGGCGATGTCCTCCCTGAACAGTGCAACTTTGGTGGTCTTGGTGCAACAGGAAACGGTGAGCGCGGACTCTCGTTTGATACCGTTCTTAAGGGACTTCGTGCACAGGCACTGCACCTTCGTGCATACGCAGGTTATGAGCCACTGACAGTTGATCCAAGCAAGGCTAGAGATGTTGACCCTCGCTATGGTGCTTGGATTCTTTCTAAGAAGGTTAACATTATCCGCAAGCTTGCTGGTACGTGGGCAATGGATAAGAACTACGCTGTTAAACTTGTCCGCGTAATGAACGAGCTGTAAGTCAGACTACTTGCAATAATGTCTACAAAGAAGGAGCTTCGAGAAATCGGAGCTCCTTCTTTACTATTACGTTATGTTGCTTGAGGTCTGTGCAGTCCGCATAGTCTTTCGGACTCACGGTCTCTACAGTCCATGCTGTCTTATCTATCAGGCTCTCCTTCAATGGAGTTGAGCATGTCAAAGTAGACGTCATCTTTAGTCATAATGCCTAGGTTCATCATAAAGTTCTTGGCTACGCTAAAGAGTTCTGCATCAAGTGAAGCGCGGGTACCGTCTAAGAAAATAGTGGAGACTTCGTTGGTAGGTGCGATAGGAATTTGCTCTTGTATCAGTGCGGAATAGATATCGTCATCGCTCATATCTTCGCAGCTAAATTCTGGCTCTGTTTGCGCAAGAATTGCTGTCTCGGTGCCAATAATAAATGTAGCTCCTGGTAAGAACTTCAAAGCAAACTGATAACAGGCTTGAGCGGCTTTCAGATGTCTTAGACGCCATTGGAAGAATGCCATGCGATAGTACCCAAATCCAATGCTCTCGGGGTCGTGTGCAAGCAGCAGGAGCTTCTTGAGTTCTTCTGCCGCCGCAGTAATGTCCAGCGACTCTTCAAGACAGTGGGAGAGGTGGAGCCTAGCGCTCATACTAAGAGGTGCAATCTCAACAGCTCTTCTTGCGTGCTGAAGAGCACTTTGCGTTTGTCCTTGGAGTGTTTGCGCAATAGAGACCAAAAGGTGCGCCTCAAAGTAGGACATAGGCGCCAGACGAGTAGTTTTCTCTGGGTTTGACAGAATTCTGTTGTACAGCACGCGATCAACGTAGTTCATAAACACACGCCACTGGGTAGTGTTTGTGTCCGTGTAAGTATTATTTCCGTCCACAGATTCAAGTGCCTCAAGAAGGAGCAGCTCCGCATCTTGATAGTTTTTCTCGCCAATAAGACGCTGAGCTTTGGTAACTGCAAAAGAAAGAACGCCGCCGTCAACAAATTCTTCGTAAATGGCCTCAAAATCATCTTCTGCAAGCGTGCCTTTAATAAAGCGAGAAACCACGCGTTCTCCCGCCGCTCGCACCGTAGGGTCGGTTGAGTTTGCGGTATACGACAAGATAGTGCGGACGTTTTCTTCTGTTGAAGATGAGAGGTTGCGCAAAATTTTGGTGATAATCTCTTCTCGCGCCTGACCTTCATCAATAGAAAGTCCTGAAACCTCATCGGTACCTAGTGCGTGAGCTGCGACGCTATCAAGTCGTTTCTGAGACGATTCAACAAAATCGTATCTGCTTGGTGGACAGAAAATCTCGTTGTCTAGGGTAAAGAGCGGCTGTACCGCATGAAGAATTCCGTCTACCTCGTCAATTTGTGCATTCCAGAGCTTATAGACAGAAATAGGATTTGTCTCTTCTGTTATGTGCGTATCTTCAAACTGCTTGCGGGTAATGTGGAACGAGAAAAGACAGGCATGCAGTTTGTTTGTATTGCAAATGCCAGACAGCCAAACCTCGTTGATTTTCTGCGAGCTTCTAAAGGCGCTTGCGGAAATGAGCATGCCAAGATGTAAGTTATAAGCGGTGGCTGCACGACAGAGATCATCAAAGGTTGCCTCTTTAATGCTTCCATCTGAGCTAAGAAAGCTTCTTGGGAATTGCTCAGGAAGGGCCAGATGCACTCTAAAGGCGGCAATACCTTTGTGTACGTTGGTTCTAAACTCAGTGACAAGACGCTGAGAAAGGCGCAGGCTTTCAATGTGTAGGGAAATGGCTTTGCGGACAACCCACTCGCCATCTTCCTGGGTGCTTTGGGTTGTAGCGCAGCGGGGTCGCGACTGCTTCATCATGGTAGAAACAATCTTTTGCTCAAAGGCAAGTAAGTCATGCTCAGATGCCATATTTGCATCAAGAAAGTATCGCTCTGCAAAGAGAGCCGTGTTTAGTGCACTTTCAATAGTAAGGAGCTGAATCTTCTGCTCATAGGAAAGTGCTTTTTGATTAACACGCAGATAAAAGAGGCCATTGGTGCGTAGGCGTACCACACGACAGGGGATAGTACTATCTTGCGCGTCAAGAACGCCTGCATCTTTTAGTCTTTGGGCCAGATGTAGTTCAAAGTCACTAGGCGGGATGGCAACAGAACCACCTTTTCGGTGAGAATCTTTTTCACGCAAAAACGCCGTATTCACAAAATGTTTAAGCACTTCAAGGGGAGTAGTGGACTCCGTAAGCGTAAGAGAAAGTGCTTCAATATTGAGCTTTGTATGCCAACCGGTCTGATCAATAGAACCAACATGTTGATTATTTTGAGCAGCGTCTAAAGACTCATCAGGCAGAACGTCTGTATTGACGAGAGACGGATAGAGTTTTCCAAGCCTGTTTCTTCCAGGTTGCTTAGCTTCTGGATTATTTTCCTGACGAGTCATCATACACCTCCCAGGTTAGGCATACTGATTCATCTATAGTTAACTATATACCTTTGCTGGTGTACGACATTTCAGCTGTCAATAGTTAATTCGGCAGGCGAGAAGAAAATGTCATTGACTGGTTAGTTTTGCGCCATGAACGGTATACTCACATACGTAGATGATTGGATTGACATGGCAATAATGCAAAACGTAACTGATACAAACAAAGCATTGGTAGCTTCTGATGTAGTTTCAGACCTGCAGAATCGTTCGCTTATTATTTTTGACTTTGATGGGACTATGGCAGACACGCTGCCCACCATTGTTTCTACCGCGAAGATGGCAATGACAGACTGCGGTCACACAGACTTTATAGAATCAGACCTTAAAAAGCTTGTAGGACCACCGTTTCCTTATGCATTTGAGCTGGTCTTTGGCTTAAGCCATGAGGATGCTGTTGCGGTTACTAAGCGTTACCGAGAGCTTTATGTAACTACAGGAAAATGGCCACTCTTTGAGGGTATGATAGACCTCATTGATGACCTTCATGCCGCCGGTAAAAAGGTTGCGGTAGCAAGCTCAAAGAATCAGCCCATGCTAGAGATGGGCCTTAGGGACAACAACCTTATTGGTGTTCTTGATACCTATGCTGGAAGAATAGATGAGGCAGCAACTGATAAAATCACTGCTATTGCTCACGTTATGCGCCAGCTTGGCTTTGATGCTTCTGAAAGCGTCATGATTGGCGACCGTCGTTTTGATATGGAAGCAGCATTCCCAAATAAGATTCCGTGTATTGGCGTTCTGTATGGCAAAACTACCAATAAACAGGAGCTTATTGATGCGGGAGCGGTTGCAATTGTAGATACGGTAGAAGATCTACATCACGTTCTTCTCGCCTAAAAATCGTTACATACACAAAAAAAACGCCTTATCGCTAAGATGTGAACTACCTCCCATTTCTTGGACATAAGAAATGGGAGGCGATTCAAAACACACCTAAG
>CAUTIE010000028.1:0-17268 GCA_963538475.1 uncultured Atopobiaceae bacterium | reverse complement strand
CAGCGGCGAATGAAGCAAAATGCTTGCCGTTTTTTGATTCCATGCACTTCCCTTCTGAAGGTACTCGTTTGTCATACCTTTGTCATACTCTTGTGATACCCCTTAAAAGTTTAGCTATGCACGAAACAAAAATCTCTGTGCATCTTATGAAGTCATCGCATAATCACATTTTGTAGGTATGCAAAACCCGCGCCTCAGGTCTCCTGAAGCGCGGGTCTTGTGTGTGGCCGCGCGGGTGCGGGTACGCGCAGGTGCGGGTGCGGGTGCTTGCACGCGGGTGCAGTTCTATTCCGGGCTGTGAGTCAGCTTATGCGTCAGCCATCTCGGCTTTGAGCTGGATGATCTTCTCGCGATACTCTGGAAGGGATGCGCCAAGAATCTGAGTAGCGTAAATAGCTGCGTTTTTAGCGCCGTTGATGGCAACGCAAGCAACTGGCACGCCGGATGGCATCTGAACCATGGAAAGCAGGGAGTCCATGCCGCCGAGGTCAGAGGTCTTCATTGGAACGCCAACGACAGGCAGTGGAGTAAATGCAGCAACAACTCCGCCCAGGTGAGCGGCCTTTCCTGCAGCTGCAATGATTACCTTGAGGCCACGGTCAGCGGCGGTCTCGGCCCACTGGTGAACCTTATCTGGAGTGCGGTGCGCAGATGCAATGACCAGCTCGTATGGAACGCCAAGGCGCTCGAGCTCGGCGGTGCATCCCTCCATAGTTGCAAGGTCGCTCTTAGATCCCATGATGATACCGACAACAGGCTGATCTGCCATCTTTGCTCCTTTGTTACGTCTCTTAAAATAGGTGGATACGTCAAATATCCACCTCACAGTATAGAGTATGATTTTCTTGAACGTTGGTCCATCAGTCCACGTGAAAGGAAACTGTAATGAATGAAACCAACTCTGTTCTGTACCAGCGAGAAGGCTCGTACATCCCTCGCATCGCCGCAGTGCATGACCTCTGCGGATACGGAAAGTGCTCGCTTGGCGTAGCTATTCCGGTGCTGTCAGCAGCGGGATGTGACGTTTGCCCTGTGCCTACGTCGCTTTTCTCGGCACACACCAAGTTCCCTACGTTCTACATGCATGACACCACCAATATGCTCGAGGATTACCTGGATGCATGGCAGGAAGAGGGTATTGACCTGGATGCCATTTATTCTGGTTTCCTCGGCGCTGCTGAGCAGGTTGCGAGCATTCAGCGTTTGTATCAGGAGCATCCAAAGGCGCTTCGTGTTGTCGATCCAGTTATGGGCGACGGCGGAAAGATGTATCCAACCTATACGCAAGAGCTTTGCGATGCAATGAAATCCCTGGTAAACGGTGCAGATATTCTTACGCCAAACCTTACTGAAGCTTCGATTTTGACTGGTATTCCTTATGCTGGTCAGGATTTAACAGATGAGCAGGTAGATGAGCTACTTGATGCCCTTCTTGCAATGGGTGCAAAGTGCGTCGTTCTTAAGGGTATCGTTCGTGGCGACGGCCTCATCCGCAACTTTGTTGCTACCGAGTCCGAGCGTGGCGAGATTGTTTCTGAGCTTCTGCCATACATGCTGCATGGAACTGGCGACCTGTTTGCATCTGCACTTCTAGCTGCAGTTATGTGTGGTCAGGAAATCGCTGACGCCGTTGAATTTGCTGGTGAGTTTGTTTGCGAGTCCATGGAAATTACTCGTGAGCAGCCAAACTTTGAGCTTCGTGGCGTTTCGTTTGAGACAAAGCTAGGCCTGATTGCTCAGCTTCTTCATGAGTAAAAGCTCGCGCAAGCTGCGCTGCTAGTGTAAAACTTTACACTAGCAGCAAAATCAAACATGATTCTTTGCCATAGATGCCCACTCACATAGAGTGGGCATCTATTTTTGTGCCTGCGGTTGGCGCTATGCATGAAAATGTATTTTACGGGCACTTTATTCGTTTCATTTTTTATCAAGCAAACATTGAACTTCAAAATAGGGCGAAAAAGGTAAAAAACCCGTTTAGTTGGAACTCAAGGGAATTACTTAAAGATTTGATATTAATAAAAGGCCAGTTGGCGCTAAACGGACGGCATATTGCTGGCTCTAAATAGCTCAAAATCGTCATGCATAAAGATTAAAACCTCCAACTAAACGGGTTTTTTACCTTTTTGGGACCAAAATCGTCTTGGAAACACCAATCCGCTTACTTTCTGCCAAATTAACGTGCAAAGTCATTCGCCGTGCCACCATTTTGAGGCGTGCCGACCTCCCGATGAGTCACTTCATGTAGCGCAAGCAAAAGAGCCGCTGGTGCCAGCGGCTCTTTTGCACTTTTTCTCAGGTGAGACAGACTATTTGGTGCTTGAAGAACTGTCGGATGTACCTGTGGTGTTAGTGGTTCCTGTGGTACCAGTAGTTCCTGTTGTGCCAGTTGTAGTGTTCTTCTTTGTTGAAGAGTCACCGCCAACGATGCCGCCAAGCACGCGAACTGGTGTAAATGACGTTGCAATCTGGTCACGCAATTCTTTTTGAATGGTGTCGTTTGCACCAGTAATGACCATGGTGATGTTTACGCCATCAGAAGACTGCGTCTTTGAGAACGTAAAGGTAAAGATAGGTGTTGCGTCTCCACCAGGCTTAAGGAATCCAAAGAGCTGAGATTTCTGCAACTCACCTTGGTCATTTCTATGAACACTAACGTGGTAGACAACGGTATTGATTCGTGGGTTGAGCAGCGCGTTAATGGCAAACGCCTGAGCCTGAACACTGGATCCTGCATAGCATTCAAGCACGTCTTTTGAGGTGGTGTCGGTAACCGTTACCTCAACGCGACCAGTGTTCTCGTCAGCTTCCTGAACCGAGAAATCCTCAGGAAACTGCGTGAATCCATTACCCCACTCAACGCCTCCACGCAGTGCGGATGCAACAGATCGTACCGTAACTGATTCAGTTAGATTTGCTGTGTTGGCTCGACGAATAACACCGCAAGAAACCTGCATCAGAACAACAATTACCAGGAAAACCAGGACAAAAAGGACCGCTGTCTTTGTAATGACCTTCTCGATATTTGATCCCGAAGGATCAGATCCCGAGAGCGGGTCAACGTCTACCGCTACAGCTCCACCCTGCCTGCGAGCACGCTCTTGAGCTGCGCGTTCCTCGTTAGGATGACCTGTCTCGTCTACCTTGGTAAACAACTCTTCAGCTGCGTCAGCGTCAAGCGCGCCCTTCTGGCGACGCGCGAAGCGTGAACGTTCTGCATCATCTTTAGCCATGTAGCTCTCTCATTCAACCTGCATAAACACGCTTTCAAAGCGTGCAATGCGTTGACTTTTGATCTTTGGTTACGAGCCGTCGGTTTGCAAACTGCAAGCTGCAAATCGCGTTTCGCAAAGCACCTAATGCTCTATTTTACCGCCTTGCGAGATTTGGCGCACCACCAAACTGCATTTGATAGTAATGAGCGTAGATTCCGCCCTTTTCTAGCAGCTCATCGTGGGTTCCGCGCTCAACTGCACGACCGTGGTTGATGGTAATAATCTCATCAGCGCCCATAATTGTCGAAAGTCGATGAGCAATGACCAGCGTAGTCCTATTCTTTGCCAGCTCAGAAAGGGATTCCTGAACTGCACGTTCGGACTCGTTGTCCAGAGCAGAAGTAGCCTCGTCCAGGATGAGCAGTGGAGGGTTCTTGAGGAACACGCGCGCAATGGAAATGCGCTGCTTTTGTCCGCCAGAAAGCCTTGTTCCACGCTGTCCAACCTGCGTGTCATATCCGTCAGGCAATGACTCGATAAACTCAGAGATGTTTGCGCGCTTTGCGGCAAGCGCAATGTCGGCTGCGGAAGCCTCAGGGCAACCGTATGCAATGTTCTCCGCAATAGTGCCGTCAAAGAGATACACGTCCTGTTGGACCATACCAATTGCCGAGCGCAAACTGTGCTGCGTAACGGAGCGAATGTCCTGGCCGTCAATGGTGATGCTTCCGCTTGTAACATCATAGAAGCGTGGCAATAAAGCGCAGGTAGTGGACTTGCCCCCGCCTGAAGGCCCAACCAGCGCAACGGTTTTTCCACTCTCAATATGAAGATTCAAGCCGTTGATAACGTCTTCGGCATCGTTGTAAGAAAAATGAACGTCCTGGTAGATGATATCGCCAGCAGTAATCTGAATGTCGTGAGCATCAGACGCATCTTGAATATCCGGCTGAGTTTCAAGAATTTCCGAGAAACGCTTAAAGCCCGCAAGGCCCTTCTGGAACGTCTCGGTAAAGTTCAGAATGTTCATGATTGGCGTGGTGAACAGCGAGATGTAGAGCGCATACGTAGCCAGGTCAATGGCTTGCATCTGACCCTGAGCAATCATCCAACCGCCCAAAACCAACACGACAGTGTTCAAAACGCCCATCATGCCAGAGATGGCAGCTTGATACCTACCCATGGCCTGGTACATGTTGGCCTTGGAGTCTAAGTATGCCGAGTTGCTTGCCCTGAATTTCTTGCGCTCGTGATCTTCTGCCGCAAAACCCTTAACCACACGAATACCAGAAAGTGAGTCTTCTAGCTGGGTATTTACGTCGGAAATGCGCATGCGGTTCTCTTTAAAAATACCACGCATGTGCACGTTGGCAAAGAAATTGAACATTACTAGCACAGCAGCAATTCCGGCGAGCACCAGCGTAAGAGGCACGTTAATAAAAGCCAGAATGACAAAAGAACCGGCAATTTCAAGCAGGCCAATAATCAGGTACTCGGGGCCGTGGTGCGCCGTCTCGGAAATGTCAAACAAGTCAGATACCAGGCGACTCATCAGATCACCCGTCTTGTGGCGATCATAATACGAGAAACTCATGCGCTCGTATGCGTCAAACAGGTCTTCTCGCATCTTGCTTTCCATGCGGGCGCCCATGATGTGTCCCCAGCTAATAACAAAGTAGCGGCACAGAAAGTGGACAAAATACATCACGACAAGGCCGACGGCAATAAATACCAGGCTGCCAAGGATGGCATCTTTACCCTGCGTAAACAGTCCCTTTGTGAGCAATCGTAGAATTTGAGGGAACGCCAGCTCGATGCAAGCCAAAATGATGGCGCAGATAGTGTCCAGAATGAACAGGTGCTTTTGCGGAGCGTAATAAGAAAGAAAACTGGCAAACAGCGATTTTCGATGTTTGCCAGGGGCGTTGTTACCAGGTACAGGGCGAGAAGAACGGTCAAGCATGCGTAATTACTCCATAGGCAATCGGTGTGAAATTGAATCGCAGATAAGAGCTCCAATGATAGTCTTTGCATCCTCGATTTTGCCGTCGAGAACAGCATCTACCAGCTCAGATAATGGAACAAGATCAACGTTAATGAATTCGTCAGCATCTGGGTCTGACCCCTCAAAGGTCAGCTCAGTTGCCATGTAAAGGTGAATAAGCTCGTCAGTAAAACCATCGGAAGTAGCGGTGGTGGTGAGAAAAGCCATCTTCCCCGCCTTCATTCCTGTCTCTTCCAGCAGCTCACGATGGGCACAATCCAGAGGATCCTCACCTGGGTCAAGCTTTCCCGCAGGTAGCTCAACTGTTACACGACCAAGCGCAGTTCGATACTGACGAACCAGGCAAATTCTGCCCTCATCAGTCAGCGCAACAATAGCCACAGCTCCTGGATGACGCACAATATCGCGAAGAGCAGTGCGTCCATCAGGGAGAGAAACACGAAGACGATTCACGTCAAAAATGCGACCAACCCAGACGGTATCCTCAGAGAGAGGCTTTTCTTCCAGAGAAGCGTCGCGCGCATCCTCTGTACCTGCGACAAAGCTGCGTTTTTGTGGCTCACCTGAATGATGATAGGCGGCATCGCCCACAGTAACGCGCTCCCCATCGTAAGTAAGCGAATTAACCGCTGAGTGCAAATCATTGCGAGCAGAGTCAAATACCTCTGGAGTTACCTGCATGTCAGCGTCGAGAATCTCTGGCTCAGTAGACTGCATGTCATCAAACACGTCGTTAAACTGAGCGCTGGTCTGATTACTGTTCCAGGCGCCGTCCTGCACGTTGGTTTTCTCGTCATTTTGATTTGCCATAGCCACTAACCTCAATTATTTTTCTGGACGGCCCTGAAGAGCCTTAAGTCCAATATCGTGCCTGAGCTGCTTACCTTCAAAGTTGATCAGATCACAGGCCTCGTATGCACGAGCGCGAGCTTCCTCAAAAGTTGGAGCAAGCGCAGTAACGTTGAGCACGCGACCGCCAGCAGTAACAATCTTTCCGTCTTCAGTCTGAGCAGTTCCTGCGTGATAGACAGAGACGCCCTCAAGCTGCTGAGCAGCCTCGATACCAGTAATCTCCTTACCCTTCTCGTAGGAGCCAGGATATCCAGCACTTGCAAGAACAACAGAAACAGCAACTGTATCCGACCAGGAAACCTGCTGATGACGAAGGGTGCCGTTGTCACAAGCCATCAAAATTGAAACCAAGTCTCCCTCAAGGCGAGGCAACACAACCTGAGTCTCTGGATCACCAAAGCGAGCGTTGAACTCAAGAACCTTAGGACCGTCTTTGGTCAGCATAAATCCGCCGTAAAGGCAGCCGGAATAGTTGATACCCTCTTTTTTGAGCTGGTCAACAACGCGCTGCTCAATGGCAATCATCTGGGAAAGCTCTTCGTCAGTCACAAAAGGAACAGGGGAATAGACGCCCATGCCACCGGTGTTAGGACCCTTATCGTCGTCGTAAGCGCGCTTGTGATCCTGGGCTGTTGCCAGCGGAACCACGTACGTTCCATCAGTCAACGCAAGAAGCGAGCACTCTGGCCCCTCAAGGAACTCCTCGACAACAACGGTTGCTCCTGCATCGCCAAAGTGACCCGAGAAACACTCACGGACGCCTTCGAGGGCCTGCTCAAGCTCAGTTGCAACAATAACACCCTTACCTGCAGCAAGGCCGTCTGCCTTAACAACAACAGGAGCGCCGATGTGGCGAACATATGCCTCGCAAGAAGCCTGGTCTGTGAAAGACTTCCATGCAGCAGTTGGAACGTTTGCTCTCTCCATAACGCCTTTGGCAAATGCCTTGGAGCCCTCCATCTGGGCCGCATTCTCATTTGGTCCAAAGCATGCAATACCGGCCTGACGAACAGCGTCTGCAACACCAACAACAAGAGGTGCCTCAGGACCAATAACTACCAGATTGACGCCCTTTTCCTTGGTAAAAGCAACAACCTCTTCAGGATTATTTTGATCAATAGGAGCAATCTCTGCCTGGGTAGCCATGCCACCATTGCCTGGAGCAACGTAAATTTTTCCGGCACGAGGCGATTCTTGCAGCTTAGTCAAAAGCGCATGCTCACGGCCACCTGCGCCAAGCAACAAAATATCAACGGTGTCATTCATAAGTACTCCAGCCTTCTGATACAACGCCTTTGGGATACAAGCAACGCCAACAGCGCCTTCTCCAAGATGTTTTTTAAACTCAGGGGAAGCAAGTCTTTCTGCAATACATTCTGCATCATATTCATTGGTTTTAAGCGGCTTTTTGAGATGCTTTTCTATGCGTTTCTCGCCACTTGAAATCACAACGTATTTGAGCTCGCCGCGCTTTACAAAACAAGCGCTCATAAGACGAGAAATTCTTGCTGCTAGATCGGTAAAATCCGATGAACGAGCAACCTCTGTGCACCTTCCGCCAACCAAACGATACAAATACATATCATTTGAAATGCGCCTATGCAAACGCTCAAGTCGAAGTCTTAAAGAAAGCCTGGGGTGCTTGTCCTTGCTTTTATGTAGGACAACCTTGTTCATTGCGATGTACATTGTGGCAACTACTTCAGCCAGCTCTTGTGCATATGCGCAAGCAGCTTCAAATGAAGCTCCAGACTTTCTTGCCACACTTAAGCGCTCTAGCATGATTCCCATAGCAGTGGGCATATTTCCGCTATCTACCAGGCAAATTGAGCTTGAAATATCAGGATTGTTCTGGCAAGCCTTTTTTGCCGTAAGAAGCGAGTCAGAAAAATCTGCATACACATGGAGCGAGAGGATCTTTTGAGCTCCTGACTCAAAAATACCTCGGTAAAACTCGCCTACCTGATCAGCATCTGAACTCAGAGCTCCAGGTATTACAGAAACCCCCAGGGCTTCAAGCTGGGAAGCTTCAAGCCCACAGGGGTTATCGCAAACTATTGCAAAAGTTGAGCAGTCCGAAGACGCCACGGGTTACCTCCAGTAGCGGTCGATTGTCTGCTCGCGATCTGGACCAACGGTGATGATAGAAACGCGTACACCAGCAAGCTGCTCCAGGAAGTCAATGTAGTCCTTAGCCTCACGAGGCAGCTGGTAGAAGTTGCGAACATTGGAGATATCGCACTTCCAACCAGGAAGAGTCTCGTAGACAGGCTTTGCGTGATAGAAAACGCTCTGATGCTCTGGAACGGTCTTGTAAATCTTGCCGTCGCACTCATATGCGACGCAGACCTTAATCTCGTCTAGGCAGCCAAGAACGTCAAGCTTAGTGATTGCAAGGTCGGTAAGACCGTTGATACGAGCTGCGTAGTTAACAACTACAGCGTCATACCAACCGCAGCGACGCTTACGACCGGTAGTTACACCGTACTCATGACCAACTTCGCCGAGAAGATCGCCTGTCTCGTCAAAGAGCTCTGTTGGGAATGGACCAGAACCAACACGTGTGAGGTAAGCCTTTGCGATACCCAAGACACGGTCAATGTTGGTTGGACCAACACCAGAACCAGTAACCGCGCCACCAGCGGTGCAGTTAGAAGAGGTAACAAATGGATAGGTGCCGTGGTCAATATCAAGCATGGTTGCCTGAGCACCCTCAAAGAGAATGTTCTTGCCAGCCTCAAGCTCTTCGTTGAGGAAGAGAGAAGACTCAACAATGTAAGGACGAATGCGATCTGCATAAGGCAGGTAGGTCTCGCAAATTTGGTCAACGGTATAGGTTGAAAGACCATACACAAGACTCAAGATTGGATTGGTGTACTCAAGTGCAGCTTCAAGCTTCTTGCGGAAGATCTTCTCGTCAAGCATGTCCTGAATACGCAGGCCAGTGCGGTTCATCTTGTCCATATAAGTTGGGCCGACACCGCGCTTGGTGGTACCAATAAGGTTCTTACCCAGCTTTTTCTCGTGCACGCCATCAAGATCTTTGTGATAAGGCATAACAATGTGAGCGTTGCCGGAAATCTTAAGAAGATCGCAAGAAATACCCTTGCTCTCCAGCATGTCAATCTCACCGAGAAGGACCTCTGGATCAACAATGCAGCCATTGCCAATAACTGGATAGGTATTCTCATACATAACGCCAGATGGAACCTGGTGGAGTGCAAGCTTTGTATCTCCAGCAATTACCGTGTGGCCTGCATTTGCACCACCTGCGTAACGGCAAACAACGTCAAAATCTCCGGAAATGAGGTCGGTAACCTTACCCTTACCCTCGTCTCCCCACTGAGCACCAACAAGTACGGAAGCTGGCATAAGTTCTCCCCTATCGCAGCTATCTACAAACACGACCATTACATGACGGTTGCAACCTCTTTAGGGGTTGCTTCATAAGTATATCTAATACCGCTGGCAAAAGCACAGAAGCGCGAAGGTTTTGTCACACATAAGAAACGATTAGTGTGCAGGGTTTGCCATTGCGGCGTACTGAGCGGCTTCGCTTTCTGAGTAGTTATTTCCCTGGTAAAGCTCAACAAACTTGGTAGAAGTTGGCATAAACATGACAGGAACATCCCGCAAAGCTCCTGCACGGTTCTTTGCAACAATGATGTTAGTAACGTCTTTATCAGGACGATCTTCACGCGCGGCTTCTTCATCGCTCAGTGAACGGTCAAGCAGCAAAACAATATCTGCGTCCTGCTCGATAGCGCCGGACTCACGCAGGTCAGAAAGCTGTGGGCGCTTGCCATTTCTGTTTTCAAGCGTACGGTTGAGCTGAGAAAGTGCAATAACGGGCGCTTTAAGGTCTTTAGCCATAATCTTAATGCCACGAGACATCTCAGAAACCTCGGTTGCACGACTGTCTGCACGACCCTTCTCGGCTGGTGGAGAAAGTAGCTGAAGGTAGTCGATGATAATGACGCCCTTCTCAGCCTTATTAAGCATTCTGCGGGCTTTTGCGCGAATTTCTGTGACTGTTGTGCCTGGAGTATCGTCAACGATGATTTTAAGGCGAGAAATGCGCTCTGCTGCCTCCAGAAGGGTAGGCCACTGCTCATTTCTGATGTTGGAAGAGCGGATGGTCTGCAAATCAACCTTTGACTCAGAAGCCAAAAGCCTCTGAGCAATCTCAATCTTGCTCATCTCAAGCGAGAAGAGCGCAACAGTTGCACCAGATACTGCAGCGTTATAAGCCATGCTGAGTGCGAAAGAAGTCTTACCAACACCAGGACGAGCACCAATAACAACCATCTGACCAGGACGAAGACCTTGGAAAAGGTTATCAAGGGTTGCAAATCCAGTTTGGACACCCAGCTCTGCCGCATCTTTTCCAGCATTTTGCTGAAGCTCATCAAAGAGATCGGTCATGATGTCTTCAATGCCCTGCTCAGACTGCTGAACATCCCTGTTAGTTACATCAAAAATAAGCTTTTCTGCCTGGTCAACAACTTGCTTTGTATCTTCTGGAGCATTATAAGCAAGCGCAGAAATCTTTGCAGAAGCGCTGATCATCTTTCTGAGCGTAGTATCACGATGCAGCATGTTGGCGTGGTTTTCCCAACCAACCATAGCCAGTGGGTTGTTGCCAAGCTCTGCTAAACGGACAGCTCCTCCAGCGCGTTCAAACTTACCGTTACTCTTTAGGTGGTCAGCAAGGGAAATGACGTCTACCGGCTTATTGTTGTCAAACAGTGACTTAATAGCTTCGAAAATAATCTGATTAGAAGGAATATAAAAATCCTCGGAAGAAAGCCTAATGAGGCATTCTCCTCTAATCTCTTCCGAGAGAATCATTGCGGAAAGAATGGAAAACTCGGCATCAGAATCTTGTGGCATAGAGGCATTCTCTAGGGCCGTTAATTGCGTAGGATTCATCTCAAACGAGTCTTGTGCCATCGTCTTTTCCAATCATATTTTTTGGGAATGAATCTGAATAGTAGTGTACTTTTCAAAAAAATAAAGAGTCATTTTGACTTGCAAAACTCGAAAATATAAGTCTTCAACACGATTTTCCAAAACTCGTATACCCTGAGCGGGATTTCCTTGAGTTTTCAACGTTTTCAACAATTTTTAGACTTTTTTCGACACGTGGTATTTTCTACACAATTGCTTATCTGCGGTTATACAAATCAAATTACAATTCCGCAGGTTAAGTGAATATGTTTTACATAACATTTTGAATAACCGCAGGTAGAGTGTAAGAAATTATACCGTTTCATCTACACATAAAAAGACCACCCCTTTGTTATGTTTCACAAAGGGGTGGTTCGAACAAACATTCCATTCTTTTCAGATGGCTGCGCTTTTTATAAAAGCTTACAAATCTGTAGAAAACTGCAGAAATTGTATAAACCACCAAAAAATGCAGGAGAACTGTGTTTTATGCATGCATAAAACTACTCTGCGGACTCAACCTCAACCTCGGCGATTGCCTCAGCGACAACCTCCTCGGCCTCCTCCTCTGCAGGAGCAGCATCGTCCTCGCCAACAAGAACAACGACGGTAGCGGTAATGTCACGATAAAGCTCAATGGTGACATTGTGGCGACCAGCGGTCTTGATAGCAGCGCTACGAGCAATGCGCTTACGATCAACGGTGACGTTGAGCTGTGCCTCGATTGCGTCAGCAATCTGAGCGGTGGTGACGGAGCCAAAGAGCTGGCCCTCCTCGCCGATGCGAGCGTCAACAGTTACGAGCTTGCCATCAAGAGCTGCCTTGGTAGCATTTGCGTCAGCAATACGCTGCTCTTCGCGCTTAGCGATATTGTGACGACGCTCCTCAAGCTGCTTGATGTTACCCGGTGTAGCAGGCTGGGCAATCTTGTTGGGGAACAGGAAGTTCTCCGCATAACCCTGTGCGACCTCTACGATGTCGCCTTCGCCGCCCTTACCGCGAAGCTCGCCCAAGAGAATAACTTTCATGGGAAACTCCTTTGATGAGTCGATGGTATCGACTAGTTGTTGTTTATCGTGGACTCTGAATCCTGGCTTCCTGAGCGATTAAGCTTTCGGAAGTTTGCCCAAGCGTCAATAAGTCCTACGAGAGCCATAACGCCTAACTGAACTTCTAGCATGCCTGCCAATACAAACAGTGACAGAGAAAGTGCTGGCGAGAAGTGCTTCTCGCGCACAAACCATGTGAGCACTGCAAGGCCCTGAAGAGCAAAAACAACTCTAAGAGCCATAAATACGTTCAGCGTAATTAGCTGAAGTATGTCTTGAGCAGGCAAAACGGTGCTTGAAAGTGCATACACAAACAAGTTGGCCACGGTGAGAGCGCACATCCAAAATGGAACGTCCATCAGCTGGAACTGTGGCAATTTCTGTGGGTCTCTTGTCAGTGCTTTATACACTGTTCGAGCTCCAAAACGCGCAATTACAAAATATAAAAGCGCCATGCCGGTATAGCTGGTTGGCCAAAAGAGCATAAAGAGTGCCTTTGCAGTTGAAAGACCCTCTTGGATCTCTGGAGAAGCACCTGAGACCTGCGAAGCGTATTGATTAAACACACTCTGAGCAAGCTCGGGAAGACTTGTTCCTGCCATCGCGGCAAAGAACGCGTCGTATCCCAGAAGTGCTAAAGCCGTTGCTCCTACAAGAAGAGATCCAACACCAACAGTGAGTTTCTCTGTTGCAAAAGCGTAGCCAACTCCAAGAGCAAGTGCGCAAGCGGTAACTGAAGTTGCCGCCTCCGTTGGTCCCGAGAGCAAATAAGCTGCTACACCTGTAACAAGTACAGAAGTAATAGCGGGACCAAACCATCCGTGCCCTTTTTTGCAATAGACAGCAATTACCATGCCATACGCAACCAAGGCGGCTCCAATAAAAGAAAGAAGCCCGGTAATTACTCCACCAACAACGCAAAGTACAAATCCTTGCTTGTATGTTGGAGCCTCAAACGGACGCGGTTTGCCTCCGTTTTGGTTGCTTGGACCGGCAACATTCTGCGAGCTACTCTCTGGGCGAGAATACCCTTCAGGTGCCTGTGGAATATTTGAATCCGGTCTATCCATTGCTAACCAACTCTACCTAAAGAACAGATAGGTTATCCGCGACTACGGCCACCGCGGCTGGAAACCACAGGGACAGTGTAGGGCAGAAGTGCCATCTCGCGTGCGCGCTTGATAGCAAGTGCAATGTCGTGCTGGTGCTGCGTGCAGGTGCCAGTGACGCGACGAGGCTTAATCTTGCCACGGTCGGTCATGTACTTACGAAGAAGCTGAGTGTCTTTGTAATCGATGAACTCAGTCTCCTCCTTGCAGAACTGGCAATACTTGCGACGCGGCTGGCGCTGAAAATCTTGTTTCTGCTGAGCCATGTCTTTTACCTTTCAGATGACAGTAACGTCTGTGTTGCTGTCTGACGTTTAAAACGGAATATCAGCATCGTAGAACTCCTCGTCTGGCGGAGCCGGAACGGGAGCGGGTGCCTGTGGAGTTGGAGCTGCATAAGATGGTGCGCCCTGTGACATAGGGGCTCCACCCTGCTGATTCCTAGAAAGGAACTCGACCTCATCAACAACAACTTCAAGCTTGCTGCGACGCTGTCCTTCCTTCGTCTCCCAGGAGCTGAAACGAAGTTTGCCTTCAATAGCAACCTTCGAACCCTTGGAGAGGAAGCGGGAAAGTGCTTCAGCACGCTGTCCAAATACTACACAGTCAACGAAATTGGGAACATCTTCCCACTCACCGGTCTGCTGGTTCCTGCGACGATCGTTAACCGCAACGCCGAAGGATAGAATCTGGGTACCGCCTGCTGTGGAGCGAAGCTCCGGGTCACGGGTCAGGTTGCCCGAAATGTTAACCCTGTTAATACTCATAAATCTCACTACCTCTCATCGTGGAGTAATTCCACTTTTCCATTACAAGGACTTAGTCCTTATCGACTCGACGCACGATCATGTGACGCTTAACAGCATCATTGATTCGCAGGACTCGATCGAGCTCTGCAATCTGCGTTGGATCTGCATGGAAATTGATGAGGGTATAGTCACCCTCGGTAAGATCGTCGATCTCAAAAGCAAGCTTACGCTTACCCCAGTCCTCGACGCTGTCGACTACTCCGCCGTCAGTGGTGATAGCAACGTCAATACGCTTCATTACACCAGCGCGGACTTCCTCGGTGGAAGCTGGGTCAACAAAAAACAGCAGTTCATAGGCCTTCATATTGTCACCTCCTCTGGGCTAATGGCTTCGGGAAGTGAAGGTGCACCCGAAGCAGGAAAGTTCGACCAAGCATCATACCACATAAATGCTCAAATACGAAACTAGCCCACAAACTTTCTCACATGCAGTCCACATATAAAGCTTAAATCGGCAATTTGTTGCTTATTTACCTCTAATCTTGCAAATATCTGACGCGAATCTTTCTAAGGCATGGTCACTCGCGCAATTTTAAAAACATGGGATTGAAAAAGAAAAACGACCATCACACAATCTGCATGATGGCCGTCTCTTTTATATGTGCTCTATTTTACTGAGCTGCAGGTCCCTCAGGATTCTGAGTTGGTGCGTCTGCTGGAGCAGCTGGTGCCTCAGGAGCCTCTGGAGTTGTTGGGATAATTGGCTCAACAACAACAGTTGAAGCAGGTGCAGGCTCTGGAGCTGCGGGAGCAACAGGAACCTCTGGAGCTACAGGTGCCACTGGTGCTGCTGGTGCAACAGGTGCAACTGGCGCGGCAGGGGCCGCAGGGGCAGCTGGTGCAGCTGGTGCAGCTGGTGCAGCTGGTGCTGCAGGTACTACAGGTGCTGCTGGCGCAACAGGTGCTGCAGGTGCTGCAGGAGCAACTGGAGCTGCTGGAGCAACGGGAGCTGCAGGTGTTGCTGGGGCTGCAACAGGCTCAGCTGGAGCAGCGACTGGGGCTGCAGGTGCAACTGGAGCTGGAGCAGCAACTGGGGCAGCAGGAGCTGCTGGAGCTGCGGGAGCAGTAGCTGCTGGTGCAGGTGCTGCAACAGGAATAGCAACTGGGGCTACTGCAGGAGCAGCGGTTGCTGCTGGTGCGGTTGGAGCAACAGGTGCTGGGGCAGCATAGGTAGCAGCTGCGCCATCACGCGGATCGTTAATAAATGGTGGCAGTGGATCGTTGCTCTGTCCCCATGCAGGAACATTGAACTGACGCATCCAAAGAGCGATAGCGTTCTGCATAAGAAGCATAACGATAAGACCAACAACGTGGCCGATATAGCCAATAACCAGGAAGATTGGTCCCATCTGAATAAAGCCGCGTGCAAGAAGAGCAAGCATGACAAGACCAAGCTGGTTCTGGTTGGAAATATTCTGAGTTCTTGCAATGGCCATAGCCTGAGCACCAATGTTAACGATCATGCTGATTGCAGCACTGCCGCCGATGATACCCATAATAATTGAGGTAACAATACCAAGTACAATGCCCATACCAAAGATACGGAACAGACCGCCCATGTCATGCTTGATCATCTCGAAGATGTTCTTAAAAGCAAAACCAGCGGAGATGCGACCATAAACTGATGCGCGGACCTGAATAACATTGATGCACAGTGGATACACAAATGCTGCAACAATAAAGACTGGGATAAGAATCAGATTGATGACTGGAATAAAAGTAAGAATTCCAGTAACAATGCTGTATGCCAGACCAAATGCAAGTGCAATAACAACTGCCTTGAAGCCGGTAACAATATAGGTACCAAACTTAAGGTCTTTCTGCTTTGGACCAGCATTGATGCCCCATGCAGTTACGCGTGCAGTCTCAAGTGCATAGCCAACAAGTGCAAGAATTCCGACAACTGGAATAAGACCAAACAGAGCCATAATAAGGACAGGCTTCCACCAACCCTTTTCCAGAGTCAGAAGTGCCCAGGAGCGTGCAAAATAGCGATCGCGCCTGTAGCCATTCAACTCATCTGCTGAAACAGCCATTTAACTCTCCCCTCGTGTCAAAAAAGATGACATCGAATTACTAAGCCTAAACATTCTATATAAAATCGAAAAATAAATATATCTTTATTAGTAACAATTAATCAAATGAAAATGTTAAATGGCGGAGGAGGAGGGATTCGAACCCTCGTACCCCTAGAAGGGGTAAACGGTTTTCGAGACCGCCGCATTCAACCACTCTGCCACCCCTCCGAAGGGTGAAACGGCGCCCGTAGGCGCCGTGAAAAATTCTGGCGGAGAGTCAGGGATTTGAACCCTGGAGACGCTTTAGACGCCTACACGATTTCCAATCGTGCTCCTTCGGCCACTCGGACAACTCTCCATATAAAACCGCACGGGACAGTATAGCGGATTTCTCACCAATATAGGACGAGAAGTTCTGTGTATTTTTAATACTTGTGTAGTATTGTCATACTCATAAAAACAAAAACACCAGTAGGAGGTATGGATGCCACCGTTTTTCTCGCCATATGGCACAGATGCAATTTCTGTGAGCATCCCCTACTGGCTAGACCTTCTAACGGTAATTATTGGTGCAATCTCGGGAATCTTGGTTGCAAGAGATCGTCACTTAGACCTTGTGGGCTTTGTGGGTCTTGGTCTTTTGGGTGGTCTGGGTGGCGGGCTTATCAGGGACGTCATGATGCAAGAAGGTGGCGTCTACATGCTCAACTCGCCCTACGCCATTCCGGCTGCCGTTTTTACCGCTGTCTTGCTGTTTATGTTCCCTGAACCGCTTGACAGATTCCCTCGCATGCTTGAGTGGACCGACATTATCTCCGTTGGCCTCTTTGCTGTTGTTGGTACCGATAAAGCCCTGGTATATCACCTGCTTCCCTTCTCGGTCATTCTGATGGGAAGCATTACGGGCGTTGGTGGCGGTATGCTTCGCGACGTATTTCTTGGCAACATCCCTCGTATTTTCCAGCGAAGCAATCTCTACGCGTTTTGCGCAGTTGCTGGCGCTACCTCCTACTGGGCGCTTGTCTCTTATATAGGCGTCACAAAAATTTGGGCGGCGGTTATCTGCGTCGTAGTTACCGTTGGCCTCAGACGCTGGTCGCTCAAGTACAACGTGCTTTCTCCGGCTGACGTTGACCTTACGCCGCACGTAATGCGCAGCGTCAATAAGCTTCGTCACAAAGCTCAGAAGCCGGGTAAGCAACCTGAGCAGAACACCCCATCAAAGTAACATCCAGCCACAATCGGGCGGTTTTGGGCGGTT
>CAUTIE010000027.1:0-17917 GCA_963538475.1 uncultured Atopobiaceae bacterium | reverse complement strand
TAGTATAGTTTGTATGGACAATACTATTTTAAAAATAGTTCAAATTTTTGTGTTTATCCCGCATCTGCTGCGGATGAACATGAATTCAGCCGTAGCGCCTTAGTTTGCTTCGCCAGGGCGAGAAGGTCTACCAGCTTGATGATTATCTGGCTCTTGAACTTTCTCTGTCTTGGAGCAAATCCACGCAACGGTATAGCCAACGCAGCCGATAAACAGGCAGGTTAGACCCAACATAAACATTTTCTCGCCAACGCCAAAGTTAATTTCATATTGAATTTTGAGCGCCAGCGGAGGATCTTGCAGAGGAAGTCCAGCCTTAGCAAACAGGTAATATGCGCCCATGAGTGCACTTAAAATACCTGAAATTAAAAATCCCTGTGAAAGGTTTTTGATTACTTGAGCTGCTTTGTTCATGGCGCATCATCTCCTTATGTGGCTATAGTAAAGCAAAATGGCGAGAAACCCAAAAAAGAGAGCCGGCGGATGAACTGCCTCCCATTTCTTGGACATAAGAAATAGGAGTCAGTTCAAAACACACCTAAGTCAGATAATCTGTCAAAAAGACGTATACATGACGCTGAAAATAGCTAAAACGTGCAGATTATCTTCATTTGATGTGTAATATGGCCGCAATTGTGCAGAATATCTGTCATAGGTGTGTTCCTTAGAAGCGGAATTTACCTATAGTTAAATCTTTTATATGACGCTATTCATTTTTAAGCATATTAGCTGAAGTTTATGCATAGAGATGAATATCGGGTAGTGCGACCGCCTAGCTTCTTGGCTATCTTGATTAAGAACATGTCGATTCTTCAGCAGAACCTACCAAAGCTGCGCTATTTTGTGCGCCAGGCCTAAAAGCCGACGCTAACACGCTGCAGAATCATAATCACCCGCACATGAACTACCTTCCATTTCTTGGACATAAGAAATGGGAGGCAGTTCAGTACTAGCTCTCTTTTGACGTGTAGGTGTTTTGTAGTGGATTGAGCTGCTTACTTTCCGCTTGCCATCTTAGCTGGATACCACTTTTGGAACCATGCTGTAAACAAGCCCATTCCAATAGGAACCAGGTTGTTCACGACAACCAAAATACCGCCCACTCCATTTTGAACTGCAAACCAGCTCCAAATGGCAGTTAAAACGTACATAGCACCCCAACATGCAGCCAAAATATAGTTTGTCTTCATGAACAGCGGATTATTGTAGGCGCTATCTCCACCGTAGCTGTACTTTACGTATGCAGCGCAGAGAGGTTCTTTGGTCAGGCATGAAGCCAGCCACATAAGGCCAAATGCAAGGTAACCCAAATTGACAATTAGGTTACTGTCGCCATTTCCGCTCATAAAAACGCCCGCAGACAATGCTCCGACCAGGGCAAATGAGATTCTGTCCCAGATGGTGAACTTAAAGTTCCTCATAATAAGCGGCATCAAGGCAGTAACAAGCAGCGTAATCATGGCGCCAACCTGGGAGTCAAACGATGTTGCTGTCCAGAAGGTAATCCAAGGAAGCAGCATCGTAATCATCTGCGGATTTTTCTGTGCGTTGCCGACTTCTTTAGCCGACGCGTCCTGCGAAACTTCAGTTGAACTACCAGGCGTAGGACCAAAATACTTGTCCCAATCAATCATGAAGGAAAAGTCGCCCTCAACGGTATACAGGTGCTTACCCAGCGCCTCTGGTCCGCTAATTTCTCCCCTAGAAATGGACTGCCAGACCTCAAACGGAGTGTTGAGCTTTGTGGTGGTAGTTAAGCTGCCGTCAGTAAAGACCTTACTGCCATCTTTGCCCAGCAAAATCTGGTAGCTGCGCCTAAGATCGGTGTAGTTCATCTCAAGCACGCGATCTTTTCCGTCGTAAGCTGTCTTGTCATACAGAGCTGCCATTTGAGTGGTAAAAATATAATCAAACGGCAGCTGCTCAACGGGTTTCTCGCCAGCGTTTGTGCTGCTCTGAGCGCTTGTATCGCGAGAAATTCCCCAGCTTGCATCCGCCATCCGCTCAAACATCTCTTTTGGATACAGCAAAACTTTGAGCTCGGCCCTTGTCTGATTAGAAATGCCTCCCTGCGCATACTCTGTACCAGCCTTTTTGACAAGTGCAAGGTACTGATCAGTGCGTGCAGAAAGCTCCTTTACGCGGAAGAGCTCGCCCTGACCGCAGAAAATGCTCTCGTAGTTGCCCTGGCCAAGAATGTGATCAAACATCTTGGTAACGCTGTCGTAATTACCCTCTGAAGAATAAAATCCGCAGGTAGAGATAAGGACGTGTTTCTTGCCGGACATATTGTAGCGAGACTCGTGCGCGCCACTTCCATATCCCCTGTTTGCATCGCTCATGAAGGGCAGACTCATGGGGAGCTGGCGATCAATGAGGTTCTTCAGCAGTCCAGGCACGTTGAAGTAGTAGAGCGGGAAGCTCCAAATAACCAGGTCAGCCCAAAGCTGCTTCTGAATGACCGTTTCTTCGTCGTCCGACATAATGCACTTACCGGGCGTATTCTTCCAGCAGTGGAAGCATCCCTTGCAAGGCTTGATATCCATGGTGGCAACGTTGAGCTGCTCAACAGTCACGTCTTCATTGGCGTGCTGCTCGGAGACGCCCTCGATGAAGCTCTTTGCAAGACGCAGAGAATTGCTGGCTTTACCCTTGGGACTGCCATTAATGAGCAGAATGTTCATGCTGCGCCTCCAGCTCCTTCATGCACTTCTCGCTCCATGCTCTAAGCATTTCCTCGTGCATCTTGCCGTACTCGATAGTAAATTTCCAGAACAGTGCCTTCTCTGGGTCACCCATTTGCGCTGCGTAAGCAGCTACTGCGCCCGTTGCTAGCTCGCTTCCGCCAGGAAACGACGAGGCGTTATCTGCGATTCGTTTAAAGAACGCAAGATTTTCCTCGTAGGAGCACTCGCCCCTAAAGAACGTCTGCATCAAAAGCGGAATGCGCAACACCGAGGACTGAGAGTCTTCCCTCAGCCACCTGTTCAACTCTTTTTTACCGGCTTCAGTTATCGAGAAAACCTTCTTGTCCGGCTTTCCTTTCTGAGCAACCAGCGTTGCGGTGACCCAGCCGTCTTTTTCTAGCGCCTGCAGTTCTCTATAAATCTGGCTTGTCTGAGCAGTCCAGAAGTAATTAAGCGACTGTTGAAAGATGGTTTTAATCTCGTAACCGGACATATCCCCATAATTCAAGAGACCAAGAATTCCCTGCTTAAGCAAATCTCTCATCTCCTTATATTCCACTTGTTGAATATCTTATAACGATAGTAGTTCCACTTGTGGAATATGTCAACGAGAAATTCGAAAAACTTTGATTACTTTCTATTTGCAATCACAACTACCCGCCACGGACGTGAAGATTATGGTGTCAAAAGTAGTTCACATGCGATATACTTTTGCCATGGCAATTATCGACGACATATACGCAAACGTGGACGACTTCGGACTCGTCACCTCCGCCGAGGCGAAGGAGTTCGGCATCCCCAACACCGAGCTCGTCCAGCAGGAGCGGCGCGGTAAGCTCGTGCGTGTCGCCCGGGGCGTCTACAGAATGCCCGTCTGGCCCCATCAAGAGGCCGCCCCCTACGCCATCGCGGTGAAGGCCGCGGGCGAGGAGGCCTACCTCTGGGGCGAGTCCGTCGTGGCGCTGCTGGGCCTCACCCCCACTGACCCCACCCGCATCTGGGTCGCCTCCCCAAGGAGGATTAGGCGCGACGTCGGCCAGGGCGTCACCGTGCTGGGCATGCGCCAGGGAGAGAGCACCGCGTACTACGAGGGCGTACGCTGCCAGCGCGCGGCCGATGCCATCCGCGCCGCCGCGCCGAGACTCGGGCGCGAGCGGGCGCACGAGGCCGCGGAGACGGCCCAGCACGAGGGGTACATAACCAGCGGGGAGATGGACGACCTGAGGGAGGAGCTCTCATGACCACGAAGAGGCCAAACAGCATGCGCCACCTCGACGACGCGATCCGCAGGGAGTGCGGGGGCAACCAAGCCGCCTACGTGAGGCTGCGCACGCTCATGGCCAACGCCGTCGTCGCAGGGATGCTGCCCGACGGGGTCGTGAAGGGAGGGAGCGCCATCAAGATGCGCTACGGCAACGCCCGGACGCGCTACACCACCGACCTCGACACCGCGACCGCCACCGACCCCGCCGCCTACGCCGATCTCCTCGGAGCGGCACTTGCCCGCGGCTGGGAGGGCTTCACGGGGCGGGTCGTCCCCAGGGAGCCCGCGCACCCGAAGGACGTGCCGGAGGAGTACGTCATGCGGCCTTTCGACGTAAGGCTCTCCTACCTCGGCAAGCCGTGGTGCACAGTCCCGCTCGAGGTGGGACACGACGAGATAGGCGACGCCGACGCAGCGGACTGGATCGACCTCGAGGACGCGGACGCGGCGTTCGCAGCGCTCGGCCTCCCCAGCCCGGGGAGGGCGCCACTCATGCCGCTGGAGCACCAAGTGGCCCAGAAGCTGCACGCCGTCACCGGGACGGGCGACAGGGTGCGCGACCTCGTCGACCTACAGGTTATGTTCTCGAACAGCGACATAGACCTCGCTGCGACGAAGCGCACGTGCGAGAGGCTTTTCGCCTACAGGCAGAGGCAGGCCTGGCCGCCGACGGTCGAGGCTCGCGAGGGGTGGGATGAGCAGTACCAGGCGCTCGCCGAAGGCATGGTGGTCATCCAGGACGTCGGCGAGGCGATCGAGTGGGCCAACGCGCTCATCTCGCGGATCGCCACGGCGTAGTCCCACGGCGGCCGCAGACCCGCATCGTGAACTGCCTCCCCTTTCTTGGACATAAGAAATGGGAGGTTTTATGTTTTGCGCGCTTCCCGCACTCAACAGGCTAAAGCCTCGAAAAAAAGACTCTGCCATTTCTGGCAGAGTCCTAACATGCGATTATCGTATGTTTTTCAGTGTCCCAGCATTACCTATTACAGGGCAGAAGCGGCGTGCTAACTGCACTTTCACGAGTATCATCGCGCTCATCATATGCATCGTAAGGAGCTTTGGGGTCATGAACTTTGACAGGTTTGTTGACGTTGCATACTTCGTCAGTATGGGCGAAGGCAAAGTTGATGTCATCTGCCCAACCTGTATGGCCGGTGATAATCTTGGGGTTAAGTCTGCGCTGGCGTAGAATTCCCTCTAGCTTTGCAAGCGATTCAACAGCAAGTTTATTGTCTTCTGCAAGCTTGTTGATAAAGCTATAACCGCCGTCAGCACCAAACCAAATGGTATCTGCGGAGAATACATACTCGTCATCAATCAGGTACACAACGTGTCCCCAGGTATGACCAGGGACTAGGATAGTTTCAATTTTTATGCCGTCGATTTCAAATACTTCCCCATCGTGTAGAAGTGTCTTTTTATTTGGAATGTTTACCTTTGGTAGCTTGAACCAGCCATTCATTACACGGCGACGGACTTCTCCTGTTAAATACCTATTTTCAACATCGCCAATATAAACCTGCGCGTGGCTAAAGAGTTGGTCGCTATCCGCCTCAATTGCGCCAATGTGATCAGTATCCAGGTGAGTTATCAAGATGTGCTTGATCTCTTTAGGGTCAATTCCCAGCCATTCCATCTTTTCTTGCAGGCGATCGTAGCTGTATCCTGCGTCAATCATGATGGTAGTGTTGCCTTTAGTGTAGAAGAAAATATTGGCTACATACTCGCGCACACATCTCACGTGCTCATCAATGGCGCCTGTATTAAGGGGCTTGAATATTTCTTTGCCGCGATACACCCACGACATCAGTACTTTTTGAAACTTAGAAGCGCTCTTTGACATTGCTTCGCCTCGATTCTGTTTTCAATCCACAGTGACACACGACTTGAAAAGCAATCCTCTAATCCGGCAGATCATACGTACAGAAAATGGCATCTGAACTTGCCTTTTAACTTTTGTTAGATTTTGCTAACTAAATATTACCCCTCTACCGTCTGCAATCTTTGATTTTCCGATGAACGGGTAAAAGCTAGACGCCAACGCAAAAATAGGTCCTAAACAGCAAAAGCCGCACTCCAAATAAATCGGAGTGCGGCTTAAATTGCAAATATGCAACATACCGTTGCATACAAATGAAAGTACTCATGAATCACGGGGTTTCTCGACATTCAAGAGTAACGAATGTATGGTGGAGGTGCGGAGAATCGAACTCCGGTCCAAAGCAAATCCTAGGCAGGTGTCTCCAAGCTCAGTTACTAATTAAATCTCAAGTACCGCACACTTAGTAACAGGCGTTTGGTGCTCCAGTTGGTTCAATCTTTTTGTAAGGCATACCAACTACGTCCTTACAAGCATCTCCCTAAAATGACGTCACCCTGAGAACAGGAGAAAATCCCAGTTAGACGCGCTGAACTAAATTAAGCAGCGAGAGCCATACGAGGCTCAAAAGTAAGAGTGTTGTCAATTCAATTTGACGTTACCCCTGTTTTACGTGGCGAGGAGACCACGGCTTGCTGCCCACCGCAAACTCACCTTGTCGAATCCAGTCACCCCCAAATAATGAGAGAAACTGCCACCATGCAGTTTTCAATGTTCCTGAATTGCGTGCACGTGTGTCACCGCCTGCAATTCAAAGTGTAGAGAGTATACCCCATGAACTGCCATTCTTTCAAAAAAGATATGACTATTTTGGGAACGGCTTGCTTTGCAGATTACTTTACGGCTTTTTGCGACTTACTTTACGGCTTACTTTGCGGACTTACCGTGAGCTTCTAGAACTTGTTTCTCGCGATCAATAAACATGACCAGAATAACCACGAGAAGCGCCGCAGGTGAGAGCCAAATCATGTGAGTGCCCATCAGCGGAATAAACAAGTTGCCCACTACCGCACCAGCTACAAAGCAGAAAATAGTTCCAAAATAGAGCAGCGAGGTCTCAATGTGAACAGGCTCGTGCGTATGCATATATGCGGCTATTTCTTGCGTTCCGCCACGAAGATTACCAATGCACATGGTTGTGGCAAACGCGTGCCCGTGGAGCTTTCTAAACGCCTGGACTTGAATACCACACGCAAGTGACGTCAAGCTGTTTGCCAGCAGGTTCATGTCTGTTGGAAGCAGAGAGACAATGCTCAGGAGCACAATCTCTACGATAACCGCAAGCTGCCTCCAGTGCAGATGTTCTTCTCGCGCAATGGCTCGAATGGCATACGAAACCGCAATACCAATAGCAAAAGCCAAAACTGGTAGAGCGTATTTGAGGCACTTTTCAAACGATCCGCTGGTCAGATTTACGCCCAAAAGCAGCAAGTTTCCGGTCTGAGCGTTGGCAAAAACACCGCCGCGTACCAGGTAGGAATAGGCGTCCATAACTCCGCCCGAAAAGGCCAAAAACGCAGCAACTTCCACCGAATCTGACATTTGTAGTGCGTGCTTCAAAACTACTCCAACCAAAATGCGCACATCAACGACACATATCACGCAGACGTATACGAAAAGCGATGCAGGTTAAATCCTACATCGCTTTTACGATTTTGTTTGGGTGATCATCAAAGAGGTTACCAACGTGCAATCTTGCGCGGATAACCCGTCTGACTAATTTGTGGGGAGTTTACTCCTCGACAAGCTCGAACATCTCAGGACCAACGCCACAAACTGGGCAAACATAGTCCTCAGGAAGCTCTGGAGTGTCAACCTCAACCTCGTAGCCACAAACGGTGCAAACAAACTTGTAAGTAGTCTCTGCCATTTTTATTCCTCTCTCCAAGCGCTGGCGCGCTTTTCCTTCTATTCGCGCAGTTAACGCGGACGACAACTAACCGTGGCCCTTATCCGCGGTTAAGTGCTCATGCAGATAGTAGCAAATCTTGAGTGATTCTAAAGCATTATTCCGAAAATAGGAATGATTCTCATAAAATTCGCACGAAATTTTTTGGCGAGAAGTTCAGCGTGCTCCACGCGCGAGCTGCTTCCGCCAGCGACGCGCTCCTAGTAGCGGCTGCGCTCCTTGAGAGCTCGCTGAATCTCGCGGTCAGAATCACGCTTAGCTGCAGACGCACGCTTGTCGTAGAGTTTTTTACCCTGCGAAAGCGCAATCAGCAGCTTAACGCGGTTATGCTCGTCAAAGTAAATCTCAAGCGGAACCAGCGCCAAGCCTTTCTGACGAAGCTTTCCGTCAAGATAGTCAATCTGCCTGCGATGAAGTAGCAGCTTGCGCTTTCTATCTGGATCAACGTTCCACACGCCGCCATTTGTGTATGGGTGCAGGTGCATGCCGTGAATCCACGCTTCACCGTCACGAATAAGACAGAACGTATCGGTTAGCTGGCAGCCACGCTCACGCAGGCTTTTGACCTCGGTGCCAGTAAGCACCAGGCCACACTCAAAGGTCTCGCCAATCTCGTACTCATGGCGAGCAGAGCGATTGCGTGCAATCGACTTCTTACCCTGCTGTTTTCCCTGGGTCTCGGCCATGCTTACTTGCCTTCCCCGTCTGAAGTTTCTGCTGCATCGGTTTTCTCGCCAGATACGGGATTGCCGCCTGCGGTGAAGCCCTCGGAGATTGCGGCGTCACGAACAAGCTGCAGAAGCGCAAGAGCCGCCTGCTCGCCCACAAGATCGCGAGCGCGAATGGTCATCTCAGTTGCGGTAGCTCTGTCGCCCATGGCGGCGCAATCCTGTGCGCACATCAGCAGGCAAACCGCAATCTCAGCGTTTGCGCCTGTTGGCAGACCCTCTGCCTCTAGCAGGTCGTTTGCCTCTTCGTCGGTAAGGCCGTCAGGGTCTTTAGGAGTGCCTGCAGCCTGGTCAAGCGCAGCCTCAAGAGTGCTGTCTTTAACCTCAAAACGACGAGCGGCCCTCAGGCATGCCGCAGCCTGCTCGAGCCTACCTTGAGCCTCAAACCATGCTGCAAAGTTCAAAAACGCCCTGGTCAGATGTCTTGCCTCGCTTGCTCGCTCAAAAACGCCAAAGGTCAGAGCCATGTGCTCGCGAATATCGCCAGCAATCTTAAACAGATCGGCCAGATCAAGCCTAAATCCGCAGTTCATTGGATTCCAACGAATCGCAGTCTTCAGCGCAGTCATGGCGTTTTCGTAATCGCCGGTACGTACGTAAGCCATCGCAAGGTCTCCGTACAGACGATCAAACGGCTCAGCAACATCCTCAAGCTTGCGAGGATCATTTTCCACGCGCCTATACGCCAGGCGGTCAAAAAGCGTTGGGAACGCAAAATACTGCACCTCATCTGTGGTTTGACAGTTGCGGTCCACATATTCTTCAGCGTCTTCAGCCAAACGAAGCAGCAGCTCAAGTGCCTCCTCGTTCTGGTCCTGCATCATCATGCCTTCAGCGCGCATCAGCTCATCTGAAAGTGCCGAAAGTGCCATCTTACTCACCTATCATTCAATATCAATCATGCAATCATCTGCGCGGGCGCTTAATAAACCCGCACGTAATCTACCTGCTTATTATTCCACAAGTGCCAAATCAATCTGACCACGAGCCACATTTACGCCAGAAATCTTCACGCGTACACGTCCGCCAATTCGATACGTTTTACCTGTTGATTCCCCTATCAGCGCCAGCGTCTCCTGGTCATACACATACCATTCGTGGCCCAAGTCCCTCACGGCGAGAAGCCCGTCGGCGTAGGTACCATCCAACGTTATGAACAGGCCGAAGCGCTCGCAGCCGTCAATGGTTCCCCACGTTTCTTCTCCCAGACGGCTCTGATAGTACTCAGCCAATTTGATCTTTTGCGTAGCACGAGCTGCTGCATCTGCCTTTCGCTCCTGTTCAGAGCAGGTGCTGCAGATATCTGGAAGCGCGCTGAGCTCTGCGCGAGATGCCGTCTGACCACGAAGCAAACGCTTGAGTGTGCGATGAACTATCACGTCAGGATAGCGCCTAATTGGCGAAGTAAAGTGGCAGTACGCATCTGCTCCCAGAGCAAAGTGACCCTGATTTGCTGGCAGATAGATAGCTCGTTTTTGGGCCCTGAGCAGCTGTGCATTTACCACACGAGCATAACGTGTGCCGTGGACTGACTCCAGCGCTTCTTGCAATGCCATCTGATCGCCAATGGCAATACGAGACGCAACATCTGGCTCAAGAGCACCCATCGCCACAAGCGGAGTGACCGCAAGCTTAAGAGACTCTGGAGAAGGCTGCTCATGTACGCGATATGCCGACTCTAGGTCATGCTGACTGAGCATGTGCGCAACACTCTCATTTGCCGCAAGCATTGCTTCCTCGATAAGCCCCGTTGCTTGAGTGCGCTCGCGCACCGACACGCCAACTGGCTTGTTATCCTGGTCAAGCACTACGCGCGTCTCTACGCTCTCAAAATCTACTGAACCGCGTTTCTCGCGAATTTCTTCTCGAAGTGCGCGGATTTGATTGAGCACGTTAATCATTTCTTTGATTGCGCCAGCGTCTTCTGCAGAAACGGCAGAGTCAAGTGCCGCATTATCTCCTTGGAGATAGCTATCTACCTGGTCGTAGCTAAGTCTTGCTCGTGAGCGAATAACGGAATTCATAGCCGTTGCGCCAAGAATCTTGCCTGAGCTGCTCAAAGTCATCTTTACCGACATGGCCAGCCTGTCTTCAGCTGGCCGCAGAGAGCACACATCGTTGCAGAGTTTCTCTGGAAGCATGGGCAACACGCGGTCAACTAAATATGCCGAGCAGGTGCGCATGCGAGCTTCCAGGTCAATGGGAGAATCCCATTTCACGTAGTGAGCCACGTCTGCAATATGAACCCACAGCTCAAAGCCACCGTCATCAAGCTTGCGTGCACCAACAGCATCATCAAAGTCTTTAGCATCCGCGGGGTCTACGGTGATACACAAATTTTCTCGCAAATCGTGTCTTGAAACGTCTTCCACAAGCGCTTTATCTGCGTCAACGGAGATCTTCTCGGCTTGTCTTTGCGCCTTGATAGGAAATTCTGTTGCCAGACCATATGAAGCAATGGTTGCCTCGACGTTCATGTCCAGATCTTCGGCTGATCCCACGCGACGTTCAATAGTGACTACAGCAGCGCTTTTGCGCGTTGGATACTCCGTGATGCGCGCGACAACTACGTCGCCCTCAAAAACGTAATGACGTCCAACAGAAGGATCTTCGGGAAGCACAAAGAAATCGCGCTGGATGCGGCTATCCAGCGGCACCACAGCGCCAAGTGGACCGGCGTCGTGGTAGATGCCCAAAAACGTCTGAGTAGCTCGCGTAAGCACAAAACGCACGTTTGCCAGAGGAGTCTTCCCCTTGGCCGAGACAAGCGAAACCTGGACCTCATCTCCGTGCATTGCCTCGTGAATACCGTGCTTGGCCAGCGCATACGTTCCCTCAGGGGTGCTTACGGTAGCAACTCCTGGGCGAGAAAGGCTCAGCGTGCCTGTAAGCAGCGCCGATGGTCGCTTTGAGACTTTTGCACGTCCCTGACGACGGTTTCCTTTATGTATGCGTTTTCTAGCCAAAAATCCTCCTGTAGGTAGAAGCCAGCGCCTTTTGCGCTGACCCAATGAATCTTCTGATATGTACCCTAAAGTGCCTTGTGATAGACGATGTCCAGATAAGGCGAGAAGTTCCAGGGATCTCGACGGGTTTCTCGACGGGTTTCTCGACGGGTTTCTCGACGAACATCTCGACGGATAGACGTCGGAACCCTCGCCGGGTTTCTCGCCACTCCTGTACACACAAAAAGAGCCCCTATGCAGAGACTGCATAGGGGCTCCAGAAGGGATTGGTTTACCTCTTAGAAGGTGCCGCGAATAACCTCGCTGCCTTCCTTCATGATAACTTCCATGTTATCTGGGGTAAGGTCGCGGATGTTGGTAGCAACGTCGCCCTTGACAACCAGGAGGTCAGCAAGCTTGCCAGCCTCGAGGGAGCCAAACTCATCCTCATGGTGAACCATCTTTGCGCCGTTAAGAGTAGCAGCCTTGATGGTCTCAAGAACGGTGACGCCAGCCTTCTCAACGAAGTCATACATCTCGTCGATGGTGACCCAGCCGTAAGGAGTTACGAAGCTGAAGGAGTCGGAGCCGATGGTGAGAGTGACGCCACGCTCGTTAGCAGCACGGAGGTTCTCGTATGTACGGTTGAGGCCCTTCTCAACAACAGTGTCGCCTGCAAATGCGTCGAGCTCTGGAGTCCACTCTGGTGGATAAGTTCCGTACCAAGTTGGCAGGAAGCCGATGGTAGGAGTGAAGAAGGTGCCCTGCTCGCACATAAGATCCATGGTCTTTGCATCAAGCTCGAAGCCGTGAATCATCTGCTCGCAGCCGCAACGGACGGAGTCATAAGCTGCGGAGAAGCTGTTGTAGGAGTGTGACCAAACAGGAATGCCAACCATTGCTGCCTCGTCGCAGACTGCCTTAATCTCCTCGTAGCAGTAGTGCTGATCGCGACCGGAGTCCCAGTGCCAAATGCCGCCACCGGTTGCCCAAATCTTGATTGCGTCTGGGTTCTCACGAAGGCGACGACGAACTGCCTTACGAAGATCCCAAGGACCGTCTACCTGATCGCCCCATGGGTGACCATTCTTGGAGATCTCCTGTGGGAGCTGGTGGCAGTCACCGTGACCAGCAACGCGGCAGAAACCAAGGCCGGTAGCGAAGATACGTGGTCCCTCCATGACGCCCATGTTAACGAGGTCACGAATTGCGATACCATTGCGGCCAATCTCGCAGACGGTGGTAAGACCGTGGGAGAGAGCGTCCCAGGACTGCTTGACTGCGCATGCCTGCTTCTGAGCAACGGACTCGATAACCCAGTCGTTATCGTTGTCGGTCAGGTTGCCGGAGAAGTGCAGGTGAGTGTCGATAAGACCTGGCATAATGGTGCGGCCCTGGATGTCACGGACCTCATAGCCCTCTGGAACCTCAGTGCGAGGACCAGCATAAGCGATCTTCTTGTCGTCTACGAGGACAAGAGAATCCTCAACAGGAGCGGCGCCAGTGCCGTCAACGAGCTTTCCGCCTACAAAAGCAATCTTACTCATTTCTTTCCCCCTCTAGTAAATGATAACTACTATCTTTTTGCGCCCACCCTTTTTGGGCGCAAAAAAATCCAAACTAAAGAAACAAATAACGTGCTTAGTTCAACGTACCGATGAAACCTTTAGAGCTTGCAAGCAACTTATGCTGCTGCCTTCTCAGACTGACGACCAAAGATCATGAAGATGGCCATACCAATGACAATCCAAGAAATGGTGATGATCCACTCAACTGGCTTCAGAGCTGCAGGGCTGAAAGGAACAACCATCAGGCCGATGATGATACTACCAGCAAGAATTGCAGCCATGATACCTGCGATACCACCGTTGACCTTGTAAGGACGAGGCAGGTCTGGCTCGGTCTGACGCAGGCGCAGGCAGGCAACGCCAGCCATGGTGCATGCAAAGATGAAGCCGAGAGAAGCAACGTTGGTCAGAGGAACGAGCATGTTGCGACCAAGGAATGGACCAACAAGGGTCAGGCCAGCCATGAACATGTTTGCGGTCAGAGGTGCGCCGGACTTAGGGTCAAGCTTTGCGAATGCCTCTGGGAGCATCTTCTTACGACCAAGAGCAAGCATCAGACGAGTTGAAGCACCAAAGAAGGAGTTCATTGGGCCCAGAGGTCCAAGTGTTGCAATGATGAGCATTGCAATGTAGAAGAACAGGTTGATGCGCTCGAGAACTGCAAGTGCAGGAACGGAAGACTTAACAAACTCGTGCCAGTTAATCATAGTTCCGAATGCATAGATGCAGATGAGATAGAAGACACCAGATGCCATAAGTGCAAGTGCAGGAATGATACCAAACTTCTTCCAGTCAAGGTCAGAAGAAGCCTCTTCTGCCTGCTGTGGAATGGTGTCAAAGCCAGCGTAGAAGAATGGAGTCATAACAAGAACTGCAATGATGCCACCAAAGAAGGTGGTAGCCTTTGTTCCCTCACCACCTGCAACCTCAGTTGCCTGGGAGAAGATTGGGAGGCCGTTGCTTGGAGAACCGGTTGCAAAGGAGATAACCATTGCAAGGATCATACCAGTCAGCAGAGCCTTAGTCAGGAAGCTCGAAAGCTTAGCTGCTGCGCCAGCGCCCTTGAAGTTAAGGAAGATGACCAGGATAGCAAAGCAAAGAGCGATAACTGTTGGCCACAGGTAAACATCTGCACCAAGAATGGTGTAGAGCTTAACGGACCTCAGCCAAGAAAGAACAGGGAATGCACCAAAACGGTCGGTGAGAAGCGTGGAAATAGCAATTGCCTCCCAAGGACATAGTGGAGCGTTGCCCAGAAGAAGCATCCAGCCGGTAAAAAAGCCCATTGGGCGGCCGAATGTCCTATCGACGTACTCAATGATGCCACCAGAAATTGGAATAGCAGCAGTGAGCTCGCCAAAAACACATCCAATTGGTACAAGGAAAATTGCGCCAATTGCGAATGCGATCATCGCGGGGAATGGTCCTCCACCAAGAACCATCCAGTCGCCTACCAGGAGCACCCATCCGGTACCAATGATCGCACCAAATCCGATGGTAAAGAAGTTGAATAGACTCAACGACTTTTGCATCTCAGGTGCCTCGGCATTTTCTGCCATGTCCCACTCCTTCCCGTAATTACTCGGACGAAGAACTTGATGAGACTATGTTTGCACCCGAAGCCATTTGAAAAAAGAAGTAGCGCCCTCTGAGCGTCAGATAAACCCGTAAGCGTGAAAGCTACAACCGCGAGCGGTAGTTAAATCTTTTTACATCTTTACCAAAATCTAATAACAGTTATGCAATTTTCAAATAGTTAACGTACACAACTATGTATCAATCTTTAACCCAAATACTTTAAAAACTCTTCTGTAGTGCGCGACATCTCGCCTTTTACACGATGTGTAATAAAGACATTACGATGTACGGGAGTTTCTAGATGATGTACATCAATATCAAAATTTGTACCTTTTGTTGCCTCAAGTGGCAACAAACTTACACCAAGACCCGACTCTACCATGGACATAATGGTGAATGAATCCGATGATGCAAATGTCATACGTGCGTTTTTGAGCTGCTTCTGAAGCAGAGGAGCTGTCTCAATATCAACAATAAAGGGTTCTTCAATAAGACGCTTAACAGGAATTGTCTCAAGGTCCTTCTCGTAATGTCCCTTTTGAGAAACAACAATAACCTCATCATGATCAAATAAAGTTGAAGTAAATCCCTGCTCAGTTGCGCGAGTCATAGTAAAACTAATATCCACCTTACCCTTGCTAATAAGACGCAGGGCTTCTCCATACGTACACTCAATAACTTCAACTTTGATGTTTGGATGATCGGTCATGTACTTCTTCAAATGACCTGGCAGTGCTCGTGAAAGAAAGCTCGAAGGCGCTGCGATAACAAGATCGCCCATCTCAATGGCGCTGACGCGATTCACTTGATTGCTCAACTTGCTGTATGCCTGGCACACCTCTTCTGCAACAGGCAAAAGCGTCTTTCCCTCAGGAGTCAGACTTACATAGCCGCCATGTCTGTTAAACAAGCGGACATCCCATTCTTTTTCTAGACTTGCCACCATGCGACTAATAGACGACTGAGTGCATCCCAGCTCTTCTGCCGCCACCGTAAAGCTACTGTGATACGCCGCGGAAGTAAAAGCCTGGAATTTGTGCAGGTTGGTCTCCATACTTGGCCCCCATTCAAGTACGTGGCCTAATAATTCACCCTTAAAAATATCATCCTACCTGCAAATTGGTAAATACCGTTCAACGTAAAAAGACCCCGTGAACGGTTTTCACGAGGTCTTACCTTGCAATCTTTATGCAAAAAACTTTCTTAATTGATACTTCTCTTTAACAATTGAAGCACCAGGTTGCCTAGTTGCTATGCCTTCAGGTAGCGGCCCATAGCAATAGCAGAACCAAAGAGTCCCAGCAGCAGGCCAAGGAGCAGCAAAAGGCCGCTCATGCCCAGCATGACCGTTGTTGGAATAGCAAAGGTCAAGAAGGTCATGCTCTCTGCCATTACAGGAAGAAGCATGTGGGCTCCAACAACCAAAACAGCAATGGCGAGAAGAGCGCCGATAAGTGCCTCAAGCACACCTTCCATAAGGAATGGTCCGCGAATAAAGCCGTTAGATGCACCGACCAGACGCATGATTGCAATCTCACGACGGCGAGCATTAATAGCAAGGCGAATGGTGTTGTTAATAAAGACAAAGGCAACAAACACCAGAAGTCCAACAAGGCCGATAGCGCCGATACGAATGTATGCTGTTACGCTGAACAGACGCTCAACGGTCTCGCGACCATACTGAACATCACCAGATGGATTGCTCTTATTATCAGCAATTGCTGCAAAAGATGATGAAGAGGCAATGCGCTGGGCAACGTCTTGAACATCCTTAGGGTCCTTGAGCTTAATCACAAGAGATGCAGGAATAGGATTCTGACCATCAAGAGCAGAAACCGCATCGGAAGCATTGCGGTAGCTCATGGTAGTGCGATACTCCTCAAGAGCCTGATCTTTGCTCTTATAGGTTACGGACTCAACCGTATCCCAGCTCTGAACCTCTTGCTGGAAAGCAGTTACTGCAGACTGATCTGCATCATCAGAAAGAAATGCCTGGATAGTAACGCGATTCTCGACACTTCCTACCATGTTCTCGATAAGAGCGGAGCCAAGAATAAACAAGCCGATGATGAACAGTGACAAGAAGATGGTTACGATTGCACCAAGAGCGGTAGACCAGTTCCTTCTAAAGTGGCTTCCGGCCTCACGCAGAGAGTATCCAAAATTAGAGAGCCCCATAGTAGCCATAGCCTCCCTTCTCCTGGTCGCGGACAATGTGACCAGCCTCAAGTGCGATAACGCGCTTGCGCATAGAGTCAACCATCTCGCGATCGTGTGTTGCCATTACAACCGTAGTGCCCGCACGGTTAATGCGGTCAAGAAGCTTCATGATGCCCAAAGAAATTGCTGGGTCCAAGTTACCCGTAGGCTCGTCGCAGATAAGCAGTGGTGGGCGGTTAACCATTGCACGAGCAACAGAAACACGCTGCTGCTCACCGCCGGAAAGCTGGTCTGGGTAAGCGTCCATCTTCTGGCCAAGGCCTACCAGACGCAGAACCTCAGGAACCTGCACCTTAATAACAGAACGAGGCTTGCCAATGCACTCAAGTGCAAAAGAAACGTTCTCATAGACGGTCTTATCGGGCAGAAGCTTAAAGTCCTGGAAGACGGTACCAATCTGGCGGCGCAGATACGGAACCTTGGAGTTACGCATGCGCGTAAGATCCTGACCAGCAACAATAACCTGTCCGTGAGTTGCCTTCTGCTCGCGCGTAATAAGGCGCAAGAGAGACGACTTACCGGAACCAGAGTGTCCAACTACAAAGACAAACTCGCCTGGGTAGATATCAGCGCTGATGTTATCCAGTGCTGGGCGGTTTGGCTGTGATGGATACACAAGCGAGGCACCCTTAAAAGAGATGGTAGGAGTACCAGTGCGCTCAACCTGAGGTGCGTCTTGAGCAAGGTCAGCAAAGAACTTTGCGCGATCAAGAGGCGCCTGCTCAGGGTTATTTTGCTGTTCAGCAGTTACCACGTGTACAGGCTCTACTCCTGAAGCAAATGGATCAGATACAGTTGTTACAGGTTCAGCAGCCTGGGCCACTGGCACATCAGCAGAAAAGTCCTGGGTTTCAACTTGATCAGCCACAACGTCTTGCTGGTCAAGCTGGTTCAGATCATCCTGAGAAATTACCCCAAAACGGTCATCAAACGAGGACTCCTGTTGCTCATCAGTGCGAAAATGATTAGCCACAGTTGCTCCTTTTCTTACTCCGAAGAGACAGATACAGAGTTTATTTTACCAAAAGTGCAGGTATGTTATACGTCACGCAGTTCATCCACAGAAAAACCGCCTCTTCTCTGAACTGCGTCCCAAAACTTGGACGAATTTAATAAAGACCTAGGCCACTAAGGAC
>CAUTIE010000026.1:0-18297 GCA_963538475.1 uncultured Atopobiaceae bacterium | reverse complement strand
ACATAGTCCATTCTAATGAAATATTGCGGGGACTCCACAGTAGAGAAGCTGGAAAAGGATATGTCTGCAAAACGCAAGGTCACGTTGCGCTACACGCATGTGCGATCTGGTGTGCAAGGGCGCGACGCGGTGCGCGAGGGCGCGACGCGGGATGCGAGGGTGCGACGTGGAGCGCCTGTGCGATACGGGACGCGAAAGCGCAACGCGAAACGTAAGTGCGCGATGCGGTGCTCGATGGCGCGACGAGGAATGCGAGAACACACCTATGTCAGATAATCTGCTCAAAAGGCGTATACATTGCACTCAAAACCTCTATATCTTGCAGATTATTTGACTTAGGTGTGTTTTTTGCCTCGCATTTAGCAGATTATCTGACATAAGTGTGTAGCTAGAGGCTCGAAAATAGAGGTAGTTAAACTATTTATATATCGCTATTCATCATTACGAATATTGGTCATTATTTATACATAATAATGAATTGACTCGTTAATTGTGATCATGGCTCGCGTTAAATAGCCGCCTTCGGATGGTTTATCGCAAGGGACACCAAATCTCCAAGCTATATAGCACAATCGCACGGTAAATTGCCATTCAACCGCGTCGTTACGAATGAGTAGGAAGAATGGCAACAAAATTGTGGGCTAACGTAGGCTATTTGGTTAACGTATCCTTTTGTGGTTTAAGTGAGCTTATGGTTTTACGTGGCCCTGATTTGCTTTATCTACGGCATCTTTGACCATCTGCGCGTAGAGGGTACCACCACGATTAATGGAATCTGAATCAGAGCCAAAGTGAACGTAGTCAGTACCTGCCCAAATGTCAGGATTATCCTGCGCAACCTGTGCCCAATCCGCAATAGTAATGAAGTCATACTGCTGAGCGAGCTCAAGCTCATGAGCACGGATGGCATTTGCACCAGCATTTGGATCGGAGTTTCTACCGTCATACGGAGTAACAAAAATCAGACGGTGTCCGCGCGGTAGCATGTCCACAATCTTATCAACCGCATCGGAGCCGCCAACAGGGTTGGTGCCCAGGGCAACAACAACGTCCTGGTAAAGGGTGTTGTTGTCGATTGCGGACTGCAGCAAATCTACGCCCATCGCCACGTTTCTACTAACAGAAGCGTCAATTTGAGCATCGGGCAGCGCATCCTGCAGGTAAGAACGAGCACGCAGCGAAACGGAATCGCCAATGTAGGTGACTCCCTCAACAACGTTGTAGTTGCTTGCCTGCGAGGTATCCGCATGCTTGCGAGTCATGGTCATGGTGCTCTGCTCCTGTAACGAAGCGTTGAGCAGCAGATCGTTCTGGAAATCGCTCAGCTGTGGAGCGGTTAGCGCAATAAAGGCGACGGCCGCAGCAAAAGGAATAAGCGCAAGGCCGGCACCTCGCAAAACCTTCTGACCATCAAGCTTGATGCGCGAGAAGATCTCTGGAGACTTCCCTGCCAACGCTGGCTCAAGTACATAGAACGAGCAGCTTGCAAATACAAACGAAAGCACCAGGGTTAGGAGTGCAGCCAGGACTGGATCGACCTTCTCGGCAAAAATAATGTACAAAGGCCAGTGGAACAGATACACGCCGTAGCTGGTATCTGCCACAAAAGAAACAATGCCAGGCTCGTTGATACCCTCGGTTTTTTGATGCAACATGCGAGCAAAGAAAATCATTGCGGCTGCTGCGAGCGAGGCAAAAAGGAAACCAAAGGTGTACGTAAAGAGGTCCTCGAAGTGCATGAAGACGCTCAAAAAGACGAGAACACCGCAGCTTGCCACAAGGCCCACAAGCGTTAGCTGAGTAGAAAGCTTCTGCTCGAGCTGGTCAAAGAGCTCGCTCGTCTGGGCAATTCCTGCAACACACGATAAAAGCGCACCGATAAAGAAGGGGAACACGTGCGTTTGCGTCGAGAAATACTGGATAGAAAGATTCGTGGAGTTTTGGGCGCCGGTGGCCATCGCCAAGTAAGTAGCAACCAACAGCACCAGGGAAGCTCCAGCAATCTTTACCTTATAGCTTCTAATTGTTTTGCTCATGCAAGCAAGCAGCCAGGCGCACAAACCCCAGAGCACATAAAAGTGCATTTCAACGGCAAGACTCCAGGTGTGCAGATACACATGAGGAGCAAATTGGTTCTCGTAGCTGTTGCCCAGAACTATCTCAAAGTAGTTAGTTACAAAGCCAAGGGCTGCGGCAATCTGATACTTAATACCGGAAATGAACTCGGTGCGCACAAGCAGAAGAAACGGCGTGCACACAAGCACCATAAACACAAGCGGCGGCACAATTCTGTAGAAACGCCTGCGCAGGAATCCAATGACGTCGATGGATCTAAAGCGAGCAAACTCGTCAATCAAGAGAGCCGTGATGAGATAGCCCGAGAACGTAAAGAATACGTCGACACCAATGAAGCCACCTGGAAGCGCGTCCTTAAAAAAGTGATATATGAGGACTAAAACAAGTCCTGTTATACGTACAAGCGAAAACCATTTAATTCGCACTTTGATAAATCCCTTGCTTAAAAGTTCCTTCGTACACAATGTTGTCTTGCGTAGTGAGCTTTCCCTGTCCGTCTGCCTGGCCTTTTACAAACTGACCTTCGTACGTCCAGCCATCTTTTGAGGTGTACGTTCCCGTACCCTGGAAATACCCATCGACAAATTCTCCCTCGTAGGTATCGCCATTCTCAAAAGTCATCTTGCCTTGACCATTCATCTTTCCCTGAATGGTAGTGCCGGTATACGTCACCTGATTGTCGCCGAATACCAGCGTTTTTTGACTTGGTCGGTTAACCAGAACAATCGAGAGCGCCGCAAGCACCAAAATTGCAACAACGCTTACCAGCTCGAGCCTTCTTCTGCCCGCACTCACCGGGCGAGAATGACGTTGCTCTGGTTCTGGATCTGCTTGATTGCGAGGACGCTTCTCCACACGAATGCTTTTGCGTGCAGATAAAGGCGTTTTCTGCCGCTTCTTTTTCTCTGGCGCAACTTTAGACCGCATGTTTTCTGCAGGTTTTTCTGCAGGCTTTGTAGCAGGCTTTTCTGCGGGCTGTGTAGCGGACTTTTCTGCAGGCTTACGCTGCGCAAGCGACTCAAAAGCAGACGAAAGCTGCTCAGAAGCGGTCTGCAGAGAGGCCGCTGGACTTGCCGAAGTATCAGCATTCTCTACGGGAGCCTGAGGTGCTTCTACAGGTGCAACTTCACTTGCCTCAGATGAAGGCTCAGGGAAGTGCGCCGCTTTAACCATATGACGAGCGTTTCTTTTTTTAGCAGAAAAACGCGTAGGAGAACTCACTGGGTATTCCAATTCAATCGATTTGTTAACTATTTCATTGTACTAATTTCCTTCAACTTTTGAATTGTCATTTGTCCTATACACCTATACACATTTACCAGATTCACAGGTACGCCCGCTGTTTTTCTGCGATTTTCTGTTCTAAGTAAAAAGAGAGAGGGGTACACTACAAGGTGGTATTAGAAAAGAAACAAAATGTGCTTACTAAAGTGTGTTCTAATTAGAAAGTTACATCATCGACATTATCAGGGAGGCAAAGATGGCAGAAGCAATTCGTAAAGTAAATATCATTGGCCATTTGAACCCAGATACAGACAGCATTTGTGCTGCAATTTCTTATGCGTATCTCAAAAATCAGATTGACAACCCTATCTATGAAGCTCGTCGCGCTGGCTCACTCAACCGTGAGACTGCGTTTGTCCTAAATCACTTTGGCTTTGAAGAGCCGCAGCTTATTACTACGGTTACTCCTCAGATTAAAGATGCAGAGATTCAGGCACAGCCAAAAGTTGATGCTGGAATGAGCCTCTATGCTGCTTGGCAGCTTATGCAGGACGTTAAGCTTGATACACTCTGCGTTACTGATGAGGAAGAAGAGCTTACCGGCCTGATTGCCGTTAAAGATATTGCAAATGCAAACATGAGTCTTTCCGAGCCAAACCTGCTCTCTAAGGCTAAGACAAGCTATGAAAATATCGTTTCTACGCTTGGTGGCACCATGGTTCTTGGTGATCCTCAGGGCGTTGTTAAGCAGGGCAATATTCGCGTTGGTACCAGCGCTTCCGCCCTTTCAGAGATTGTTGACGCTGGCGATATCATTGTTGTTGCTGGCAACCATGAGAACCAGACTATCGCAGTTGAGCACGGTGCTTCCTGCCTTATTGTCTCTTGCGATGCTCCAATTGCTCAGGACGTCATTGACCTGGCTAAAAAGCGTGATTGCGCTATTATCAGCACTCCTCGCGATACCTTTGAGGTAGCTCGCCTGCTTATCATGTCTATGCCTGTACGTGAGAAGATGCTCACTGACGACATCCTTAAGTTCAGCGTCAACACCGCAATTGATGATGCTCGTAAGGAAATGACCAACTCAAGGCACCGCTTCTTCCCTGTTATCAACGAGAACGGAACTTTAGCTGGTCTTATCAGCGGTCCTGGTCTTTTGAATCCTCGCAAGAAGCACGTCATTCTTGTTGACCACAACGAGCGCACTCAGGCAGTTGATGGTCTTGAGCAGGCAGAGATTATGGAGATTGTTGACCACCACCGCATCGGCTCCATTGAGACTTCCAACCCAATTACCTTTAGAAACGTCCCTGTTGGCTGCACCTGCACCATCATCTATGGCCTCTACCACGAGTACGGCATCGAGATTCCTAAGAATATTGCTGGCCTCATGCTCTCTGCAATTCTTTCCGACACCCTTGCATTCCGCTCCCCTACCTGCACCGAGCGCGATATTGTTGCTGGTAAGAAGCTTGCAGAGATTTGCGGAGAAGACATTGACACTTACTCTGAGCAAATGTTTGACGCTGGCGCAGACCTCACTGGCCGTACTGCAGAAGAAGTCTTCCACGGTGACTACAAGGTATTCAGCCGTGGCGGCGTAAAGTTTGGCGTTGGCCAGGGCTCCTTCATGACCGAGTCCAGCCGCAAAGCTGCAGAGGAACTTGTTGGACCATTCTTGGAGACTGCCGCTAAGTCCGAAGAGCTCCCAATGGTCTTCTACATGTTCACCGACGTAAAGAGCCAGGTCACCGAGATGCTCTTCTACGGTGCAAACGCTGCCAACGTCATCGAGCGCGCCTTTAACGTAAAGGTTGACGGCAACATTGCTGTTCTTCCAGGTGTTGTCAGCCGTAAGAAGCAGGTAGTTCCATCTCTCATGGCAACGCTTCAGACGCTCGCCGAGGAAAACGCCAACTAACACGGGTTTTTCACACGTCGCACCTTATGCGAGCTTCCACTGCGCGGGTTTCTCGCGCGTCGGATTTCTCGCCATTGATTGAAATGATAACGCCTACCTGCACTTTCGCGGGTAGGCGTTTTTCTACAGGAGCTGTTCTATGACGGCTCCTATTCTGTCTCTGATCACCAGATTGGCGCGACCATCGTACGGCGTAGGTTGGTCGTTGATAATGACCATTTTGTTGCCCTCGTAGTAGTCGAGAAGACCAGCGGCAGGCTGCACTACCAGCGAACTTCCTGCAACTACAAGAACCTCCGCTTGTGAGATAGCATTCAGCGCGCCGTAAACCGTGTCCATATCAAGGCCCTCTCCGTAAAAGACGATATCAGGCCTAATAACTGCGCCGCATTGACAGAGCGGCACCACAGACGACTGCTCTTCAATCTGATCAAGCGTGTAGGTGTGGCCGCACTCGGGACAATAAAAACGCGTCTCGTTGCCATGGAGCTCAAACACACGCTTGCTACCAGCAGCTTGATGCAGTCCGTCGATGTTTTGCGTCACCACCGCGCGCAACTTTCCCGCAGCTTCCAAGTCTGCCAGCCACTTGTGAGCAATGTTTGGCTGAGCCTCCCCCAAATGATGAGAGTTTCTAAAATACGTGTAATACGCTGCGGGGTAATCAAAAAACACATCGAGCGAGAAGATCTCTTCAAGCGTAAAATCTGGCGCCTTACTGTAGGCAAAAGACTCCTCGTTATCGGGGTCAACCGTTACTCCATTTCCCAGGTCGTAGGCTTCTTTTCCCATGTCATAGCCGTCTTGGCCCAGGCCAATGGTCATGTTTTCTACCTTGATGCCGCCCTGGCGATACAGACCGTTAGTACCCCTAAAATCAGGAATACCGCTTTCCGTTGACACGCCTGCGCCACCAAAGAAAACAATGTTATCTGACGACTGAATCCAGTCTTTAAGCTGCTCAATCTTGGTCATTAGGCACCTCTAACCTAAAAAAGGGACCCGGATAAACTGGGTCCCTCGTCTCAAGCGCCGGAGCTCTTGGCGCTGAAAACGCTAGTAGTCAAACTCGTCAGGAGCATATTCAGTAAGGCATGCATCCAGACCGGCTTCAATTTCCTCATGGTTCATATGACGGCCAATGAAGCACAGCTTAGTTTGACGATCGCCCAGTTCATCATCCCATTCTGCGCGTAGCTCGGGTTTCTCGTCAAGAAGGGTTTCTCGCTCATCCTCTGGCAGCGAAGCGTAGAACATGCCATTCTCGTAGAACTGGACCTGCTTGCCGGCCTGCTCAAATACGTAGCTCATCTCGGGGTCTTGCGAAATCCAAATGCTACCCTTGACACGGATGATATTCTTTGGCCAGCTAGCCACAAACTGGTTAAGTTTGTCCAGGTCAAATGGCTGACGGCGGCGATACACAAAGGTGGTAATCTCGTACTCCAAAACCTCTGGGTCCTCGTGCTCCTCAGGGTGCTCCATTGCATCCATCCAGGCAGCGGAGGCGTAGGCTTTGTCAAAGTCAAATCGGCCCGTATTGATAAGCTCGCTCATTGGAATGTCACCGTTGACCGCCTCAACAATAACGGCGTCTTTCTGCAGGCCTCGAACAAGCGCCTTGAGCTCGTGAAGCTGCTCTGGAGTAACCAGGTCGGTCTTGTTGAGCACCAGCGTAGAGCAGAACTCAATCTGCTGAATAAGCAGGTTCTCAATGTCGTCCTCTTCAATATCTGGGTCGAGAAGATCGGCGCCGTTATGGAACTCCTCAAACATGCGAGCACAGTCAACAACTGCGACGATGTTATCAAGGTTGAGGTGAGAGTGATTAGTTGCATGCTGGCTCTGATTGCAGAATGCAGAAATGTTATAGGTAATGGGGATTGGCTCGCAGATGCCCGAAGCCTCAATAATGATGTAGTCAAACTCCTCGGTATCGGCCAAATCACCCAACTGAAGTGCCAAGTCATTAGAAAGGGTGCAGCAGAGGCAACCGTTGGTCAGAGGAATAACGTCGCCTTCTTTAGCGTAGCCGCCGTCTTTAATAAGACCAGCATCAACGTTAATCTCGCCAATATCATTGACAATGACTGCTGCGTGAATACCTTCAGTGTTAGAGAGAATGTGGTTCAAAATAGTGGTCTTACCTGCGCCTAAATAGCCGGTAAGCAGCACAATTTTCACCTGCTTTGGTTCAGACATAGTGAGCTCCTTCAAATGTCAAACTTTTATATCAAAGAATAAACTTCTTACCGGTAAAAGTGGGCCCTGACGCTTAAGTGAGTCAGGGCCCAACCTTCGCGTTACAAATTATCGAGCCGGAAGCTTAGAAGCTACCGCGATCAATAATCTTGCCTTCCTTCATGATGACGTCCATGTTCTCAGGCGTGAGGTCGCGGATGTTGTTAGCAACGTCGCCCTTGACTACGAGGATATCAGCAGAGAGGCCTTCCTTGACAGCACCAAACTCGTTCTCCTTGCCAAGCATCTTTGCGCCGTTGTAAGTAGCAGCTGCAACAGTATCAAGGATGGAGATGCCAACCTTCTCGACAAAGTCATACATCTCATCGATGGTGACGTAGCCGTAAGGAGTGACAAAGCTGAAGGAGTCGGAGCCGATGGTAATGGTGATACCCATGTCATAAGCCTTACGCAGGTTAGCGTAGGTGCGTGCAAGGCCCTTCTCGACAACAGTCTCGCCTGGGAATGCGTCAAGCTCTGGAGTCCAGTCTGGTGGATAAGTTCCGTACCAAGTTGGCAGGAAGCCGATGGTTGGGGTGAAGTATGTTCCCTGCTCTGCCATAAGCTTCATGGTGCGCTCGTCTAGCTCAAAGCCGTGAATGAGCTGCTTGCAACCAAAGCGGACGCAGTCATATGCAGCGTCAAAGTTGTTGTAAGAGTGAGCGTACAGAGGGATGCCTACCAGTGCGCACTCGTCAGCAATTGCCTTGATCTCCTCGGTGCAGAAGAGCTGCAGACGGTCGGAGTCCCAGCGCCAAATGCCGCCACCGGTTGCCCAGATCTTGATGCCGTCAGGCTCTTCACGAAGACGACGGCGGATTGCCTTACGAAGCTCCCATGGACCGTCTACCTGGTCGCCCCAAGGGTGTCCGTCCTTGGAAATCTGCAGTGGCAGGTGGTGAGAGTCACCGTGACCAGCAACGCGGCAAAGGCCAAGGCCGGTAGCAAAGATACGAGGACCCTGCATAATGCCCATGTTAACGAGGTCGCGGATAGCAATACCATTGCGGCCAATCTCAACGACGGTTGTGAGGCCGTGGGTAAGAGCGTCATAAGCCTGCTTGACTGCGCATGCCTGCTTCTGAGCAACGGACTCGATAACCCAGTCGTTATCGTTGTCGGTCAGGTTGCCGGAGAAGTGCAGGTGTGTATCAACAAGACCAGGCATTACGGTATGGCCAGATGCGTCACGTACCTCATATCCCTCTGGGACCTCTTTACGAGGACCGGCATAGGTAATCTTGTCGTCATCGATAAGGACAAGGGAGTCCTCGACCGGTGCAGCACCAGTACCGTCAACGAGCTTGCCGCCTACAAAAGCATACTTACTCATGTTTCCCATCCTTCCTTTGTTGTCCGCTCACTTCTTTTAAACGGACGAGGTTTACTTGCATAGTAAGCCCGGGTTAACTTCTTTGGAATAAGTTAGCCATGGTTGCCGGTAAGCGGAGCAAAAATACCCATGAACGGATGTTCAGATATCAATAATTTCATATAAACATCTAAAGTATTTGATTACTTCATATTTGCTATGACTACATTGCATAGTTGTGTCAAAACAGTTTTTGTCCGGTATCCGTGGTAAGGTTGAGAAAAACAAATTAAGGAGGGGCAATGTCTCAGAATTCTTCGTCGCAGTCCAGCTTTTTTGCACTTATATCTCGCATGCGCTACATTGAGCGCTGGTCGCTTATGCGCAATTCTCGATCAGAAAGCCTTGCTGAACACGCCCTTGACGTGGCCGTTATTTCTCACTGCCTCGCAACTATTGCAAATGTGCGCTATCACAGAAATCTTGACGCAGATCGTGCAGCTCTTATTGGTATATATCACGATGCATCAGAGATTATCACCGGAGACATGCCCACGCCTGTAAAGTATGCTAATTCAGAGATTAGAGATGCGTATCATCAGGTAGAAGCACGTGCCGAGAAAACCATTCTCTCCACACTGCCAGAAGACCTGCAAGATGCCTATGCTCAGGTGCTTACTCATAGCGCTGAGGCTTCAGAGAGTGAAGCTTATCTTAGAAAGCTTATTAAAGCTGCAGATAAGATTGCAGCACTCATTAAGTGTATTGAGGAAGCTCAGTCTGGAAACTCAGAATTTATTACCGCTGAAGCCTCAACTCGTGGAGTTGTTGAAGATTTAGCAGATTCTCTTCCAGAAGTGCGCGATTTTATGACAGAATTCCTACCTTCGTACGGAGAAACGCTTGATCAGCTTCTGTAAAGAAACGCTGATTTTGTCTGCTTGTTAAGGAGTTGCTTTGCGCGCACTACATGCACGTTTGCCTAAAAACTTTGTTCTGGAAGAGCGCTTAGAGGCGTATTCCAGCGTCATTGAGCCTCATCCAGAGGCTTTGAGAGGTACGTGGGCTTCTGCGTGTGCGCCAATTACTGCTGAGGGGCATGTTCCCTTCTCTGAGGTCCGTGTAGACCTTGGCTGCGGCAAGGGATCTTTTACTGCCGCTCAAGCTAAGGCAAATCCTAACGTGCTTTTTGTAGCCATTGATACAGAACCTATCTGTATTTCATATGCTGCTAAAACAATGTATGAAGCAGGAGTGCCTAACGCCATCGTAGTGCCTGGTACCGGCATGAAGATTGATGAGTACTTCTCGCCAGAAGAGGTCTCTGTTATTTATCTCAACTTCCCTGCACCATTTCCTCGAATCAGGCAGGCAAAGATGCGCCTCACTGATGCTGAGCGTCTTATGCAATATAGAAATGTTTTGGCTAAAGAGGGTGTTGTTCGTCTTAAAACGGACAGTCAGCCACTTTTTGATTTTTCTCTTGAGCAAGTTGAAGTTGCTGGATACAACTTTATTTGGAAAACGCGAGATGCAAAGAACGATTTTCCTCACGATGTTCCTAGTGAGTACGAACAAAAACTTGGTGCTCAAGGCGCTAAGGTTCATGCCTACCTGATTGCTCCGGGTCCTGTACCAGCAGATTTCACACCCACAGAGCCTGTCAGTCTTGTTGACTACCTTCCAGAAGATTTAGAGTCACTAACCTACGTTCCTCATGGAATGGAAAGCACGGTCCGCAATCTTGCAAACCGTGCTCGTAGACTTCGTAAGAAGGCTCAGTAATTTGTAATTGGCTATGTGTAGAAACAGCCGTTTGTGAAAACAACCTTTGTAGGAGCGCTCCTTTGTGAGCGCTCTTTTTTAAGCCAGCAGCCCTGACTCTTTTACTTAATCGACTTTATATTCAAAGCTCTAGTGGAATTAAGAACCGCAAGCACCATAACGCCTATGTCTCCAAAGACCGCTAGCCACATGGGAGCCAAACCAAAGGCTGCAAGAATCAAAACAGCAACCTTAACTCCAATAGCAAACACAATATTTTGCTTTGCAATACCCAAGGTATGACGAGCAATCTTTACGGCCTTTGAGAGCTTAGAAAGCTTGTCGTCCATAAGAACTACGTCGGCGGCCTCAATAGCAGCATCAGACCCCAAAACGCCCATAGCAACGCCTACATCAGCGCGTGCAAGAACGGGTGCATCATTGATGCCGTCACCGACAAAAGCAAGGGACTTACCAGCTGTCTTTTGGGCGAGAAGACCTTCAACGGCAGAAACCTTATCCTGTGGAAGCAGTTCAGCACGAACCTCAGTAATGCCCATCTGAGCAGCAATCTCTTCTGCAACGTCGCGTTTATCGCCCGTGAGCATAACAACCTTAGAAACGCCAACGTCTTTGAGGGAAGCGATTGCTGCTGGAGCATCAGCTCGTTCGCGGTCAGAAATAACAATGTGGCCCATGTAGGTCCCATCAACAGCCACGTGAATGATGGTTCCGTGGTTCTCGCACGCTTTCCAAGAAGCTCCTACGCTCTCCATAAGTGTGCAGTTGCCAACAGCAACGCTCTTACCATTCACGTTAGCGCAAATGCCCTGACCAGCAATTTCTTTGATGTCCGTGATAACACAGTCATCGTCCTCGCTTGGATAAGCAGCACGAAGAGCTGCAGCAATGGGATGCGTGGAGTGCATCTCAACGTGAGAAGCTAGGTGCAGAAGGTCCTTCTCGCCAATGGCCTGAGGATGAACAGCAAGGACCTCAAAAACACCCTCAGTCAGCGTACCGGTCTTGTCAAAGGCAACGGTATCAAGGGTAGAAAGCATATCAATGTACGCAGAGCCCTTGATTAGGATGCCCTCCTTCGAAGCAGCGCCAATACCGCCAAAGAAGGCCAGTGGCACGGAAACTACCAGCGCACAAGGACATGAGGCAATAAGGAAGGTCAGTGCTCTTACAATCCAGATTGATGCGTTGCCCACAAAGTCTCCCGAGAGCAGTGGTGGCAAAAACGCCAGCGCAATGGCACCATAAACAACTGCTGGAGTATACACGCGAGAAAAACGACGAATAAAGCTCTCAGTCTTGGACTTGTTTTGGTTTGAGCTCTCTACCAGCTTAATGATGCGGGAAGCAGTAGAGTCTTCAAAGAGGTGGGTAACGCGAGCACGAACCACGCCAGAAAGGTTTACGCAGCCCGAGATAATATTGTCTCCCACCGTTGCGTCACGAGGCACGCTCTCACCAGTAAGAGCAACGGTATCAAGACTGGTAGAACCCTCGACGATCTCTGCGTCAACAGGGACACGGTCGCCGGGTTTGACCACAATAATCTCTCCTAGCCCAACTTCTTCTGGAGAGATAGTAAGCAGCTGTCCGTCACGTTCAACCGTTGCGCTGTCAGGACGGATATCCATAAGCTTGGCAATAGACTTCTTGCTGTTATCGGAAGCAAGGTGTTCAAACACCTCTCCTACCTGGAAGAACAGCATGACAAAGACGGCCTCATCAAACATAGGAGAACCGTTAGGCACAAAGCCAATGAGCAAGGCACCAACAGTAGCAATGGTCATGAGCAAGTCTTCGTTAAAGCACTCGCCCTCAGTGATGCTCTCCCATGCTTCTAGAACAACATCGTATCCCGCAACAGCGTAAGGTAACAGGTAAAGCAACAGTGCCTGCCAGAGCTGCAGGTCAAATGCGTGTTCAACCGCGTAAGCAATACCTAGCAAAACAGCAGAACAGACAATGCGAGCAATTTTCACCTTTGTCTTTGAGCTCATAGCTCCTCCTTGGGTTATTGTTATGCCTAGTCTACTCCTTAAATTGATATATGTACATATATTCATACAACAATCTTAAGGAACTTTTCACAAGAAACTCCGCGGGCGAGAAACCCGTGGAGTCCCAGATAAACCTATAAATTTTGGCCGCAGTTTGATCCAAACGTTCTTCTCGCCAAGTGGAAAGCTAGTTGATCAGCGATGCGGGAGTTGGGATAAATCCCTCAAAAATGACAGGCGCACCTTCAAGCTCGGAGGCAATCATGTCCTCCTCGTTCCTAACGGTCCAGGTAATCAGATGTGCGCCCATGGTATTGCAAGCCAGCTTAACAAAGGGGTTCTTGCGATCTTCAAACTTGTATGAAATGAAGTCTGGGCGACCAACAGAATTACCAAAGAGAGCTGTAGCGCCAGCTCGTGTAGCAATGTTCATGTGCTTAGTCTGACGGTCAACCAGGAAATTCTCTGAGAGCTGGCCGCGAAGCATCTCAGGACGGTTCTGACGCAGCCACTGCAAAACGCGAGGGTCAAAGCTCTCGATGCATGCACGAACGGGACGAAGATCAAGAGCCTGCATAATCTTTTCTGTCAGCTGCTCAGCGTTATTGTTGCGTGTCTTAGCCTCAATAATCAAAGGTGCAGGTAGCTCACCGGAGCCACTCCATGCATAAACCTCAAGGACTTCCTCAAACGTTGGAATCTGCTCGTCAGTAGCAAGAAGCCTAAGACCACGAAGCTCCTCTAGCGTGGACTCCTCAACAATCTTCTGTACGCCACAGAGGCGATCAAGTGCTGAATCGTGAACAACTACCAACTTGTTGTCTGCGGTCAGGTGAACATCAACCTCGGAGCCAAAGCCCTTCTCGACAGCTGCGCGGAAAGCAAGCAGGGAGTTCTCTGGAATGCCTGCCTCGTTGTTGTAGAGGCCACGGTGAGCATAGCGATGACGAGCAATCTCGTGCCAACGCTCCAGAAGTAGGCGATCATTTTGCTTGCGTGGAGCAATGGAATAAGCGCCGTATGCAGCTAAACCAAGAGCAGCACCAGCCACAACGCCACCGGCAATTGCCACATTTCTTAACGTCTTGCGTTTTTTGGTAGAGGCTAACAAAGCGTCAGAATCCTGTTCATTTTGAGCAGCGATTTCCTCAACAACATCTGCAACTGCGATATCTGCGGCAGCATCCTGATGTTCAGCCAGGGTCTCCCCCATCTCTTCAAGCGACTCTGCAGTGCTTGCAAGTTGCTTTGAAAGCTTGTTCTTTGGGCGAGAAAAACGATTCTCTAGATTAGACTGAAGCTGTGCCTGAGCAGCCAAAACAGAGGTCTGAGCCGAACGAAGCGCAGACTGAGCGCGAGCGACTGATGACTGAATGACATCGCCGCTTGGCAGTGCTGGCCTAATATGAGCATTAAACCCAGCGGTAATCTGCTCTTTTGCGATATTGCCAGCTAAGTTGGCAGCTTTAGAAGCCGTTGTAGCAAGCAGCTTTCTTCCAGCCTCGGATTGAAGTGCTGCCTTTGCGGCATACTGAGTAATTGCTAAACCTGCAGCTCTAACTGCAGCTCTCTTAATAAAACGACCAATCATGTAAGCTCCCTTCAATCTAGCTTTATTCTATCAGTCCAGTTCTCGCTTTTTCGCTACGTATTGCGACTTTCTGTGCGTAATCAGTATCTTTGTCTGTTCAAAATCGAGTAGTATGTAGTCCACTAACTACTATCTCAGGAGCATCATGGCTGTTATAAAACAAGAACACGCTCTCTACCTGTATAAACTACTCAAAGCAACCATTGGCGTCTCTAAGCAGACTCCCCTCTCTACCGTTGAGAGTGTGCTCATTGAAGACGACCTTGCGCCGCAGGATTTTGGCTTTGACGACATCCGCGCCCTCATGGAGGCGTGCCCCGATTTCATTAAGATCACAGCCTTCAAAAAGGGTTACGTCTACGCAACGCTTTTGACTTTTGACATCTTTGAGGCTGCCCTTGTAGCTGGCGAGAAAAACGTCGAGCCCCAAAGCAACGGTAAACCATGGAAACGCCGCCGTGGAGCAAAGTCCATTCGCGCACTCAAGCCAAAGCACCTAGTAGTTGAAGCGGAACCTGAAGTTGAGGAGCTTCCTGCACAGGAAGAGTTGACGGAGCCAGAGGAGCTACCTGTCACGGAGAGCTCGGAGGAACTGTCAGCTGCAGAAACAGCACTAGTCACAGAGGAATCTGCTGCTGGGACACCTGTTGTAGCAACGCCTTGTGCAGAGGCGCCTGAAGAAGACTTCCAGCAAGAATCTGCCGATGATGCCGCTCCAGAGCCCGCTGGAACCGCTGATGACGCATCTCCAGAACCTGACGAGACCGAAACGCCAGCTCCAGAGTCTAAAACTGCTGAGCCGACAGTGCCCGAACCTGTAGTGCCTGAGCCAACCATCTCGCTTACCGTAACCTATAACCCCTACGACGGCTCCGATGAAGAGAAGACGCTTGAAGCTGCTCCTTCAGTATTGCAGCAGGCAATGAGTGCAACAAGTTCTGCCTCTAGCATTACAGCTTCTGAATCCCAAACTTCTACGCAGGTAATCAATCAGAATGAAGCTCCTGCCCCTGCCCCAACATACCCAGCCGATTTTGAAGAAGAACTCCACGTCAACAACGAGCTTCTCGGCATTTTGTACCAGATGGCTCCCGTTGACGCCAACGTCCTCAAGCAGCTGGAGGAAGACTTCAAACTTGCAGTGTCTTCTCGCGCGCTCATTTCCAAGGGCGGCACGTTTACGTTTAACACGCGTTACAAAAAACCGCAGACAGACGAGGTAATTACCGCTACCATCCGCAAGTCAAAACGCGAAGCTCTGCGTCCTTGGACGCTCTTGGAGCTTAGCGTTTCTGCAAGTGAGCTGCAGGATCAGGCAGTTGACGTGCTTCGCGGTCTGCCTAAGTCTGGTATCGCTTCATGGGAGAAGCTGCCCGCCGCAGAAAAGCAGCTGCCCATAAACCCTGTTGACGTGGTCATGAACGAGGCTCCTGTCTCCGATTGGAATGCGCTTAGCACCACCTATCTGAGCGACGCGCCCTCGTTGCAGGCAGCGCAAGCTTGCCTTTCCGCAGCGTACGTCTACAGGAAGAACGAGCAGCAGCTCATGCATACTGACGCCGACTTCTCGCTTCCCGTCCCAGCTGCCTCGCCCCTGCTCTTTGATCCCGAGTGCGGATTTGATGACGACTCGCCTCTGGTGCAAAACGCCCTGCGAGCAGCAAAACATGGATGGCGCATGGCCGTTGAGCTCTACAATCCATCCAGACACTGCGTCTACCTTGCGCTTCCTACCTCTGATGGCGAGAAACCCCTTGCGCTGGTATTTGATGCATCAGCAGAGGGCCCTTATCACGTTATTACGACACTGACTATTGAAGAGGCATACCCACTCGCACGTATCTTCTCTGATGGTCTACCTGCATGGATTATGCCGGAATAACCTCAACTCACGGACAAGCTTCCTTCGCGAAACAGCTCACATAACTTGGTCACCAAAAAAGCCGCGTCGTGTGGACGCGGCTTTTCTTGTAGTTGGATTTCTCGACGGCGGGTACACCAGGTTTCTCGACGGCGGGTACACCGGTTTTCTCGCCAGGCGCGTCAAAGCACCCAGCTTAGTCATGCCATGGTTCAACAGGCCATTCGTTGCCCGTAAGACTCCAGTCTTTCATGTCATTAGCATTGCCATTGATGACAAACTCCCTAACAAAGATGTCTCGCTTGCCATTTGAAATGGTCTCGATGTAGTAACGAGGACGAACGTCTCCCTCGTGTACCTCATCAAGCGGTGTAGTGTAATTGGACAGCGTCTGCTGATCAACGCCCATGTCCTTCAGCGTCTGCGCCAAGATGTCGTAGTGCCAGACAGGCGCGTCAGAAATCTGCATAGGCTGAGCCGCTTCTTCAGCGGTCTGACCAGCTGGTTTGTACATAATGACTGGAGCAGAAGGTGTCTGAATATCGCCGCCCGTCAAGTACCAATCACCATGGTCAGCGGTAATAATAAAAGACGTGTTTTCATACACTCCCAAACGCTTGAGCTCAGCGATGTAGGCTTCAACAATTCTGTAAGCCGCGATGGTTTGCTCGTCAACGTTTTGCTTGCTTGGATCTTCAGTACGCTCAACGTTGCGATCAAGCGTGTAAGGTGGATGCGAGCCAAACAGATGAATGAAACGGAACGAACCATTCTGACCCGTATCATCAATCGAAAGTCCGTAGTGCTGCAGCTCCTGGTAATACTTGAGATCGTCCTCGGTGTATGGCTGTGAAGAGAGGTCAACCTCGTCCATGTTGACTGACTTGCGCATGCGCATATTAAGATCCTCGGTATAATACCAGAATCGAGGCTTAAACACCCAAGGCATGTCCCTGCAGAACGCCGTCTTATAGAGAATGCGCAGTGCACCAAAAACATCCAGCTGATTATCAAGTCCCCTACCAACAGGTGGATGGTAGTTAACGGAATATTTCTGAGCTGTTCCTCTATAACGGTTGTAATTGAGCTGGTCGGTGTACAGGCCAGCCTCAAATCCAGCATTCTGGATATCCCTGAAATACTGATCACTCTGTGCCCAGTTATAAACAAAATCGTTGAAATTCTCGCCAGGCTGAGGACGTGTTCCAAAAAGCAGCGATGGCACACCATATCGAGTAGGAATCATAGAACCTACAGAGTTTCTATACCACGTAAATCCTGTTAAACCGGCAAATGTCTCTGGACGTTCATCGTAGAGCCTCTGGACAAAAGCGGTGTCGGTAGTATCAAGAACAAACACCACGACGTTCTTCTTGGAGGAAACGTTGTAGAGGCCCTCGCGCGTTGCGATAACCTGCTGGTTTTCGGCATGAGCATCTATCGACGCTGCGATTGCAGGACCCCAGAGACTTGCAACGCCCACTGTCTGGACAATGATAAGAGCGGTTGCGGTTACCAGAAGACCTGTTCTAAGCTGACGTGCTTTTAGGAGCGAGAAGGTCACTGCAGCTGCAATGATTGCCAGCCAGATGAGGCCAGAGACAATCATTTGGGTTGTGAAGTCTGACCAAATAACCTCGTGACCATCTGCAAGTGGCATACCACCGTTCAAGAATACTGCCTGAACGTATGACGCCACACCGACGGCGCCTACAAATGCAACGGCAACGTTAAACGCACGCTTACGCAGGAGTGATAGAAGCACTGTAAGAATGATCGTAAGGATAAGACCTGCAATAATAACGGGACCTGCAACATCGTTGAGGTTGAAAGAAAGGTCTCGCGCATTGCTTGCCACCAGCTCAAGTGGGGCTACGACCAAGATAGTAAAGACAGTAAAGAAAGAGACAAGAAATGCGACACCAATACGACCTTTAGGTTTGAGGGTTCCCTCTTTTTGTTCCTTGAGACGAACAGCTTCTGCTGCAAGGATTTCTTTCATCTGAACGTCTGCAGCTTCTGCACCTTTGGCGTCAACCTTATGAACTTTGCCTTCGACAATCTTATTGGCGTTCTCATCAATCTTAAGCAGACGGAAGAGCACCTTGCGCGAGCGCCTAAATGCCACACCAAGTACTGCTGACAGCGCAACTACCACGGCTGCCAGAGCCTGGATGGTGTAGGTCATGACGGATGGGTCAACGTAAGCCTGTGCTGTTGCAGGCAGAAGCGCCCACCACGCAAACGTCAGTACTGCGACAAAAAACGCTCCATGAAGGAAGGACG
>CAUTIE010000025.1:0-18579 GCA_963538475.1 uncultured Atopobiaceae bacterium | reverse complement strand
ACATCTAATATAAAGCTGTTGTTGAAACACCCTTTCACATGGCTAGTAATATGTGTCTTAACAGTTTATTTTTCTTCTATTCTTATTCAACCATCTATGTCTAACTGGTTTTTAGACTGGAATTCGCGTGAGGTTTTTAATGAAACCTATTTAAATTACAAGAGAGAATACGAGAGCGGGATAGAACAACAGATTTCTGATGATGATTTAATTCAATTAACTAAAAAACTCTCAATAACCTATGCTCTGGCAAACAGTCAGGATAGTTTAGATTTTGTACAAAGATACTTAGATTTCTTAAATAACCAACTAGAAGACGCGCAAAGTGGGCGTCAAACTGTGGAATCTATCTACGATTTAAAGGCCAACCAACTTTACTATGAGCATCTTTCGCAATTGGGAAATAGTGCACTCTACAAAGACGTACAACAATACCCTTTGATTGAAATGATGGCGTCTCTGTTTTTAAATAGAACATCACTAGTCATTTATGCAGCTATTGGTATATTTTCATTTATCGCCGCAAAAAGTAGTCATAGAAATAAGCTATTGGGAAATAGGCAACTAACCTTTGTAAGATTTCATATATCAAAATGCCTATCTATTCTTATCACAGGAATAATCTCGTTCGCTATTTCTATTGCGCCATTACTTTTATATGCACTGGTCCGTAATGGTTTAGGACGTCCAGATTACCCTGTAGTATTTAGAAGAGGCGGCGAAATTATTTATTCGTCCGCGCTTCAAGTAATCACATCGCAGCTTATACTCATTTTTTTGTTTTCAATTCTAGTCATCACCTTCTATGAATTGCTATTGACTATTTCTAAAGAGCCAACTATTTCTCTTCTAATAGTCTTCACCCTGTTATGCATCCCGTTTTATCCAAAATATTTCTTAACTCGAGACTTTCAACAGTCAATTATCAAATGGATACCACTCACGTATTTGGATTCTAAGTCAATAGTGGGAGCCTTAGAAATCTTCCCTACCACGGATGTATTTAAGTCTGGAAGAATTTCGTATTTTGAAGTTTGTCTCGAAACGCTTCTATGGACCTTCATCTTGATACTTATGACTGTAGTTATTGCTTTGATTAATAAAGCAGTTGTAAGAAGCAAATTGATAACACAAGGATGCTGTCAAACGAAAGGGGCTAGTAATGAAGATTAATAAACAACTAAAACGTACGCTTTCAATTGACAGCATCCTTGTTAGATACGCCGGCGCAAGGCGGCGTATCGTTTTCGGCGATTATTAACTCATTATTTAAACCATAGCTTGGTAAACAGTAGATGTTAAATACCTATGATCGATACAATGGCTTAACGATGCGGCGGATATTTTTCTATTAATCTAAAACTTGTCCTACAAATCAAATTGGATATATAAGAAGCATTACTTGGACTTCTTGGTTACAAATAAAACAATTAAAACAATCAACAAAAGTACTATCCAAAACGCAGGTTGAAGCAAAATTCCTACTAACGGAAACTCCATTCCAAGGATCATAGTATCCCCCCAACTATTTTTCCCATTTCATAATTTCCTCTAAACTACCTAAGTAGTCTATAGGTATTTTTCATTATATATACTGCATGATAAATTCATATAATTTCGTAAACGCATTAAAAATACCGCTTACAGGAATTAGGGCTGATGGAAATTAAGGCTGATAAAATTAAAGATTGTGTGAGGAAAATACTTTTATTGAAATAAAATAATGAAAGCAAAAATTTGAGATTAACAAGGAGTCACTATGCCAAATGAAGGCAGTTATGAAGCAGCTGTACGCCGTTCTGATGAAATTCAGGCTGATTTAGCCGAGCATGCAGGAAAGTACAACATGCTTACTGGTGACCGACCTACCGGAAGGCTTCACCTTGGCCACTACTTTGGCACTATTGTTGAGCGCGTAAGACTCCAAAATCTTGGTGTTCATACCAATATTATTATTGCTGACTATCAGGTCATTACAGACAGAGACACTACTGAGCATATCGCAGACAATGTCTACAATATGGTTATTGATTATCTGGCCTGCGGAATTGATCCAGAAAAGACTATGATTTTCACGCATTCTGCAGTTCCAGCTCTTAACCAGCTTATGTTGCCGTTCCTCTCGCTTGTTACCGAGTCTGAGCTTCATAGAAATCCAACCGTTAAGGCAGAGCAGGAAGCATCCGGCCATGCTCTTACAGGCCTTCTCCTCACTTATCCTGTGCACCAAGCATGCGACATTCTTTTCTGCAAAGGAAATGTTGTTCCTGTTGGTCGCGATCAGCTGCCTCACATTGAGATTACCTCTAAGATCGCCCGTCGCTTTAACGAGCGCTACGGAAAGGTTTTCCCAGAGGTTTCTGGCCTTCTCACCTCTACCCCATTAATTCCTGGCCTTGATGGTCGCAAGATGAGCAAGTCTTACGGTAACGCTATCTCGCTTTCTATGACAGCTGAAGAAACTGCTAAGCTTATCAAGAAGTCCAAGACTGACTCCGAGCGCATGATTACCTTTGATCCAGACAATCGTCCAGGCGTTTCTGCGCTTCTCACCACTGCTGGCATTTGTACTGGCCGTGATCCAAAAGAGATTGCTGACGAGATTGGCATGGGCGGCGGCGGAGCACTCAAGGCTTACGTCATTGATGCTGTTAACACTTACTTTGAGCCGATTCGTCAGAGGCGCGCAGAGTTTGCAGCTCAGCCAGACCTTATTCGCGACATCATCCACGACGGAAACGCTCGAGCAAACGTTATTGCTAACGCCACGCTTGACGAGGTTCGCGAGGCAATGGGAATGGTCTACTAAGTGTCTGAGCTCACCTTACATGTTGAACGTATGAGCTATGGTCCAGACGCTATTGCCCATACATCAGAAGGTAAAACGGTCTTCATCTCTGGAGGCGCCGTCCCTGGAGATACCGTCAGTGTACAGATTACCGAGGACTCAGACAGGTTTTCTCGCGGTCAGCTTGTAAAGGTCTTGGAAGCATCTGCGTTCAGAGAGCCTAGCTCCAATCCCTTTGTGGCGCTCACGGGAGCTACTCCTTGGGGCAACATTATCTACGAGCAGCAACTTGTCGAGAAACGCAACGGCGTGATCTCTGCTCTTGAACGTATTGGGCACTTTTCACACGACGATGTCTCTGAACTGGTAAAAGATATTGTTTCTCCTGGTGAGCCGTGGGGATACCGCAACAAAATTGAACTTGCATTTAAGCGCAATGGCAATAAAACGCTGGTAGGCATGTACGCACCCAACGGGCAAGATATTGTCCGCATCAAAGACTGTCCGCTTTTGGATAAGAGCAACCAGAAGGCAGTTGGAGCTGTAAGCGGTGCACTCTCCTACCTCTCAGGCTCTCACGAGCTTGATATAGAACGCATTGGCATCAGAGTGTCTAGGCGTACTAAAGAGCTTGAAGTGGCGCTCTGGACCGCTCCAAGCGGCTTTCCACGTGCACAGATTGCTCGCGTTTTAGGCGACGCAGTAAAGGCAACAAGTGTTGTTCGCGTTATGACCAAAGGCCCTAGTAAAGCACGTCGTGTTGTAGGTGTAGAGCGCCTGAGCGGATCAGGCTCATGGAGTGAGCTCATCGACGGCCAAAAGATGCTGCTCTCTGCTCCTTCATTTTTCCAGGTCAATACCAAGGGTGCCGAGAAACTCGTTGAGCTTGTACTTTCTGGTTTGGATGTTCAGCCAGACGATGAGGCTATGGACCTCTATTGTGGAGCAGGAACCTTTACGCTTCCCCTCGCAAAACGTGCAGGATTTGTTTCTGCTGTTGAAGCCTATGGTCCAGCTGTTAGAGATCTTCGCCGCAACCTTGAGTTGTCAAAGCTTGATAACGTTGACGCAGTAGGTGGAGATGCAGGCAGAGAATTCCCTGATACAGATGCTGACGTGATTATTGTTGATCCTCCTCGTGCGGGACTTGCTTCTGAAGTGATACAGCAACTTTCCAATCAGCCTGCACGTGCTATAGCATATGTTTCTTGTGATCCCGCGACACTTGCCCGTGACCTTAAGCGCTTCGTTGAGATTGGCTCATACAAACCAGTAAGTGTGACCCCGGTGGACCTATTCCCACAAACCTTCCATGTTGAGACGGTGTGTTTGCTGTCACGCAAGGGCTAGTATTCAGCTAAAATGCCTGTTCTACAGGTTGTAGTTAGCTTCGTTTTCACGCACAGTGCGTGTTTGTGGGAACAGGTCTACTTTAAGTGCTTGACTCTTGTTTTTAGATTGCGTGACCTTCGAGTGTGCAAGTTAGATGTTTTGCCTTATCGAGTGTTTACGCTTGATGTTTTTTGAGATTGAGTATCTAAGGTAGATGTTTTCGCGGTGTAATATGAAAGAGTGGTGCGTGGTATATGAAGTTCTTTTGCAAGGTCACGCCCGGACTTGTCTAAAGCGATGCCTCTAAGAATCTGTGCTCCGTAATAGTGCGCCCTGAGAAGATGGCAGCGATATGCTCTTGCAAGAAGTGCTTAGTTACGACGTACTCGACCGAGTAATCCTCTGATGTTGGAATAAAATCACCACGTGTAAGACCGTCGGTGCCAGAGATGGGTTCGTCCATCGATACAAAATTGCCTTGCGCCCTAAATGGACAGTCCACACACATGCCATCGCACAAATTAATCTGGTCCTGACGGCAGAGGCATTCCTTGTGATACTACATCTTCATGCGAATACGATCACACTCACGCTCATGTTCTTTTTTTGAACTCTGCTGTGACCTCGACTAGACCTTGGTCACAAAAATAAACTAGATGCTTCTTTTCATTGATTGACATTTCTTGGCTCCTTATCTATCTGACCTGCGGATAAGGATCCAAATAATGAAAAAGAGCCGACACTTTTTACACCTTCTCCCTATTAGAAATCAGGCTTAGATTTACAAATGTTGATGGGACGTCGTCCCGGGATACTCATGCCCCGAAGGGCTGGCGGACAGGTTGTTTACTCGTGAAAACAGTCGCCATCCGCCAAGGTGCAAACGCTACTTGCCGCGTTTGCTAGGCTTGGTTTGCGCAAGAGCGCTACCAGCCACAGATTTGCTATTCTTCGAATAGCGTCCGTCGTGCAAGATGCGCGCGGCTTTTGACGCAACCTTATGGCTGGTCTGTTTACTGTTTCGTGCCATTGTCGTCACCTCCTTCCGTTGGTTTATATTTGAAGACATTAGACAGGGAATTTTTAGAAGGATTAATGCATGTTTTCGTTTAATGACGATGATTTACACCTTATAATCCTTAATAGAAGTCTGTTTATTGCCTTCACCTATAAAGTACGCTTGAAATATGGGACTTAAAGTTTTGAATTCTGGGACTTTTGGGACTAATTCTGGGACTTTTCAAGAGAGGAGTAGCAGATGAACTTTTCTGAGTGTTGCCTGCCATTATCAAAAGCATGCAAGCCTAATCTGAGCAGTCAAGCAAAACTTGTCTGCGGTATCTTCGATGTGCTTGGCAGCAAATTTTTTTCGTACACTTCGACTGACGACTATCCACGAAGTATATGTACGGGGAAAAAGCCACTTACGAATGAAATGAAGACAGGGGTAAGCCACCCATTTAAAACCGATGAATTGGCTGATTTTTTCTTCAATAACATCAGTAACGATAAAATCGAACAATTAAAAACAGCATACGAATTCAGCGCCAATACCGACGTTGAGAAAAATTCATTCTGCATAGCAATAGCACGTCAACTTCGACTGATTTTCGAATCCGACAGATCCGATGTCGCAAATATCATCTTGGAAGAATATGAGCATATTCAGTTGGGCGATTCCGAAACAGTGTCGAATTGCTATGCACCTCTTTATCCTGGAGATGACGTATTAGATTATTCGAAGCCTCTCGTACAGGATGTGAATACCTATCAGAAGTTCTTTATTGAGCTTGAAATAGTGAATACAGGAAGCGTCCCCTGGATGGATAGACGCCTCGTGTATCAGCGACCAAGCACATCTGGACCTCTTCCAATTGGAGAGAATGTGATTGCTTTACCTACGACGGTCAGACCAAAAGGTACGTTTAGGAAAACGATCGAGATGGACGCACGCGGCTCCGAAGGCTATTTTCGGTGTCGATTTGAAATGCAAGATTCGGATGACAACAACTGCTTTCCTGGAAGAGAAAAGTTTGACTACAGAGTTAATGTTATGTTTGATCTGACCACTGAGTAGGAGACGAAAAATGGCTGATGAAATTGAGAAATGGGTCAACCTGAAAGATGTACAGGAATATCTGGGTGTAGGTCGTGAAACTATTCTGCAATGGATATCAAAACGAGAAATGCCTGCATACAAAGTAGGCAGGCTTTGGAAATTCAAACTATCTGAGGTTGATGATTGGGTTCGTTCTAGCGGTGCAGCGGACGTTGATGCAAGCAAAGAAATGATTAAATAATGCAATGTAGCAATCGGGTATCTCAACTGCTACATAAAGGGAGAAAAAAGAAATGGCTGCGATTAACGATTTAATCAATCAGGTGCAAGACGAAGAACTGCGCGCGCGTTTGCAAGTTGAGGTTAACAAACTTAGTAAACAAAAGAAATTTGGACTCGTGTATGAAGAACACATGCCTGAGTGCACAGCTCTATACGATGCTCCCATCCGCGTTGGTTCTAAGGTTGCATTAAAAGACAAGCAAATTACCACCATCTATGAAGTGAAAGGCTTATCTGAGTCGAAGGCAAAGTGCTATAACAAGGTAACTCAGTGCAAAATTGAATTACCTTTAGATGATTTGATTTGTATTGCTGAATTTGGAGAACCAATCTATCCTTACCTTAAACCAGTTGATAATGTTTGTAATGCGCCAGACAACAAACTCTGGCACACATTGATAGAGGCCGATAATTATCACGCACTGCAGTTACTGGAATATTTGTATGCAGGTCAGGTTGACTGCATATATATCGATCCACCCTATAATACGGGCGCCCGCGACTGGAAATACAACAACGACTACGTAGACTCTTCTGACGCTTACCGGCATTCCAAATGGCTCTCAATGATGGAAAAACGACTGCGTCTAGCAAAGAAGCTACTCAATCCTAATGGCAGCGTCCTTATCGTCACCATCGATGAAAAAGAATATTTACACCTCGGATGCCTGTTGGAAGAACTGTTCCCGGAAGCAAGAATGCAAATGGTCAGTTCTGTTATTAATCCACAAGGTGCAGCAAGAAAAGGATTCGCTCGTACAGATGAATATATTTTCTTTGTATCCTTGGGTGAGGCTCAACCAGTCTCTTTATCTCTTTCGAATGATTGGCTTGGGAAAATCAAGAGTACTGTAAAAGATAAATTACATTGGACAGCACTTAAACGAACAGGGACCAATGCGGCAAGATCCGACAGATACAACATGTTTTATCCTATTTTCATCAGTTCGAATGCTTCTCGCTTTATCGGAGTGGGAGAACCCTTAAGTCCGAATCGAGATAGACAAGAAACCGATGTCCCCGATGGAGCTATTCCAATATGGCCGATTCGATCAGATGGCTCAGAAGGACGATGGCAAGTATCGCATACTTCATGCAGGGAGTTAATCAAAAAGGGATACGTGCGAATTGGGATTCCTAAAGGAGCAGAAACTGCCCTTTCTTATTTAAAGAGTGGAGAGCAGAAAAAAGTTGAAACTGGAGCTATTCCTATTGTTGGAAGAAAGACAGATAACTCGATTTTAGTAGACGACGAGTCTTATAAGGCTAAATTTGTTCCTGGTACAGTGTGGCATCTTTCATCTCATGACGCTAGCCGAAACGGTTCAAATTTACTAAGAAAGCTACTGGTTAATTCTCACTTTAATTTTCCGAAGTCTCTTTACGCTGTCCACGATACGATTCGTTTCTTTGTAGCAAACAAACCAGATGCGCTTATTCTTGATTTCTTCGCTGGATCTGGCACCACGCTTCACGCCGTAAATCTCTTGAATGCTGAGGACGGTGGTCACCGTCGTTGCATTATGGTTACAAATAACGAAGTATCAGACGAAGAGTCTAAACGTTTATCTAAATCCGGATTTAAACCCGGGGACTCCAAATGGGAAAAACTAGGAATTGCTCAATATGTAACGTGGCCACGTACCGTATGCTCTATCGAAGGCCATGATGTGAATGGTAATCCACTGAAAGGCAATTACCTAGATAGCGAACGACCTATGGCAGACGGTTTTGAGGCTAATGCTGCATTCTTTAAGCTTGGTTTTTTGGACAAAAATGCTGTTGCTTTAGGGAGGCAATTCAAAGAGTTGCTCCCTGTGCTATGGATGAAAACAGGCTGTATAGGCACCTGTCCAGAACTTAATTCAGACAACCTGCCATCGATGCTGGTAATTCCAGGAAACGGTTTTGCTGTACTGCTGGACGAACTAGCTTTTCCTGAATTTGTGGACCAGGTTAACGCCGAGGATACTATTGAACATGTCTTTATCGTGACGGATTCTATTGGTGGGTTTAAAGAAATGGCCTCGCATCTTCAGGCAGAAAATGTTTACCAAATGTATCGGGACTATCTCGATAATTTCCGCATAAATATAGGGAGATAAGCCATGAGGGTTTCACTTTTTCCATTCCAACAAACAGCGCTCAAACAATTGAGGCTCAATATAGCAGAAGCTCTTGGTGCATATCAGCGTACTCATACACCTCAGGTTATTTCCTTTACGGCACCAACCGGAGCTGGTAAAACCATCATCATTTCTGCCTTTATTGAATCTGTGCTTTTTGGTGATGAGTCGTATCCTGAGCAGTCGGATGCTATCTTTGTTTGGCTGTCTGACTCACCGGAGCTTAACGAACAGTCCAAATTAAAAATTGATACCAAGGCTGAGCAGATTCGCTTAGGACAATGTGTGACCATCACCGATGAGAGTTTTGATAAGGAGCTTTTGGAAGATGGCCACATCTATTTCCTTAATACGCAAAAGCTCGGTAAATCTAGTAATTTAACCAAAGAAGGTGATGCTCGTCAGTACACCATTTGGGAGACGCTAAGAAATACTGCTATCGGGAAATCTGACCGCCTTTATTTCATTATCGATGAAGCACATCGTGGCATGCAGGGACGTGAAGCTGGAAAAGCTACGAGTATCATGCAGAAATTTCTTAAAGGAAGCGATGCTGAAAAATTAGATCCCATGCCTGTCGTTATAGGTATGTCTGCGACCTCTGAGCGATTCAATAAATTGGTGGAAGGCACTTCTTCCACAATTCATAAAGTGGTCGTTACTCCAGATGAGGTCAGATCCTCTGGCCTACTTAAAGACAGGATTGTTATTTCGTATTCCGAGGAATCATCTGTCAATAAAGCTATGGCCGTGCTTCAAGCTGCTGCAGATGACTGGAAAGATAAGTGGGATCACTGGAAGCAGTATTGTTTTGAGCAGCATTATGCCTATGTGAATCCTGTTTTTGTCGTGCAGGTTGAAAACGGCAACGCATCAGAAATCTCAGCTACCGATTTAGCTGACTGTCTACAAAAGATTGAAGACAGAACCGGATTCAAGTTTTTCAAAGGTGAAATCGTTCATACCTTTGGCCAAACTGATTCTGCATTGGTGCTTTCAGGTCTAGAGGTACCTTATGAGGAGCCTTCTAGAATCCAGGACAATAAAAATATTAAGGTAGTGTTCTTCAAGGAGAATCTATCTACCGGTTGGGATTGTCCACGCGCTGAAACCATGATGAGCTTCCGCAAGGCAAAAGACGCAACGTATATCGCACAGCTTTTGGGACGTATGGTGAGAACGCCTATGCAGATGCATATACAGGTAGATGACAGCTTAAATGATGTGCACCTGTTCTTGCCTTTCTTTGAAAAGAACACTGTTGATGATGTTATTGAGGCCTTGCAATCTGCTGAGGGTGGCAATCTTCCGACCGATATCTACGGAGAGTCTATCGAGCATAAAAAGCTTGAAACTCTCAGTGTCCATCCACGGTATACAGCGCCCAGGGTGTCTAAGCAAATACCTGGACAATACCCAATGGACGACTTGGGTAGTGATGCAGGCTCTTCTGCGCATGAAGCCACATTAACCTACGATGAGTCGCTGTTCAATCCGTCACCAGTAGTAGAACCTACTCTTCCTGCCGTCCCTAATAGTGTGAGCACTGAGCCAAACGCGACTCCATCGCCAACTAATACCGATTCCCCTCGAGCTACTGTTGATATGGAAAAAACAGTTATCAAAGATGGAAACTTTGGGCCTTCTTCTAACAATGAGGAGAATGCTACTGTTCCCGGAAAAGTCGAGACAGATGTTGTAGACAATAGGCCTGAGATTGACCGTGAGCTGATTGTAAGAGCAATCAACGACTCTGGTTTGTTAACATACGATGTTCGTTCAATTCGTATTAACGATTATTTGAAGTCGCTTTTTGCACTAACGCGGCTGTTAACGCAGACGAGTATGGATAGCGCAGTATCGAAGAAAGTGCATGCTGGTGTCATTAAACTCATTACTGACTATATAGAGTCACTCAAATCGTCTGGCCAATATGATGAATTATCACAAAAGGCAAAAGAATTTAAGCTCTCAACGCAAGTGTTTGATGTGTTTGGACAATCGATTACATCTGACGATGCATCGGCTTCTTTTTTCTCTACTGAGGCGGATATTGACCGTCAGTTTAGAGCAGCAGAGACCAAACTCGGCTCTGAGGGTATTGGAAACGAGTATTTGAATACCTATTTCGAATCATTCGATTTGGTATCCCTAAAAATCGATGTGATTCTTTTTGCGGCTGACGATGAATGTATTGCGAAACTCAATGCTTATGCCAAGCAAAAATTCCACGAGCTTAATGACCGCTACCGCAGGTACATGACCAAACTTACAGAAAGCTATCGTAAGCAATATGACCGTATCGTTTCTGATGGAGACATCATTAGCAAGCATAACTTCCGTCTGCCTGAAACGATTACTGTTGCGCACGATACAGGTGGTCAGAAGTACTTTAACCACTTGTTCGTCAACGATGAGGGCTTTGCCCAAGTGAAGCTCAATGACTGGGAGCAAGGCGTACTTGAAGAAGAAGAAACTCGTGAAGAGTTTGTTTGCTGGCTCAGGAATCCACCGAGAGCCTCTTGGTCGCTGTGTATTCCCTATGAACAGGATGGCGAGACTAAGCCGACCTACCCAGATTTTATTGTGGTTAGAAAAGATCCATTGCAGGAAGGACAGTTCATCATCGACGTGCTAGAACCACATAACCCTGCCTTTAATGACAATCTGGGGAAAGCTAAGGGATTTGCTGAATACGCACGGCAGAATCCAGGCGTAGGTAGAATTGAGCTTATTAGAAAAACCAAGGACGCAGCTGGCAACATGCGTTTTAAGCGCTTGGACATGTCAATGTCTAGCGTGAGAGACAAGGTTTTGAAAGCTACTACCGATGAGGAGCTAGTTCACCTGTTTGAGACAGACGGGAAATTTGAATAACTAGGGTAAGAAAGGAGGAGACGAAGTGTCGAATGTAATAACTAGCTCTGTTTTCTCGAACCATTCCGGTTCGCCGTTTACAGAGGTGATACACAACGAGAGCTTGGGGTTAAATAACCCAAACCAACTTCGTCTCTTCTGTTTATCTCTAAAGAATAATGCTTTTTCATATTCTGCCTTGGAAAACTATTTACTAAATATCGTTAGTGAATATGTATTCTCACGCGCTGAAATAGAAAAACTAAAGACAGGAGAAAATCCTAATTCTATTGGCTCACGCGCATTGAAGAAGATGCGAAAAAATGGAAAGCCAGACCAAAAAGGAACAGGAAACGAGCTCGGTGAAATACTTTTATACGCATTTCTAGAAGAAGTGCTGAATGCTCCAAAACTTTTTAGTAAGGTCGAGCTTAATCAAACATCTACAGGTTTTTCAGCCGAAAGTGATGCTATTCATTTTCTGACACTTGAAGGTGAATCTCATCCAAGTTACCAAACCGTGTTTGGTGTTTCACAAGTGGTGGGTGACCTGAAAGATGCAATTGATAGTGCGTTTTCTAGGATTCAAATAATAGGCAATTCAGTCACTACAGATTCAATGCTTCTCGCAAGTTCTAAGATTTTTGAGGAATCATTTTCTCACGAGGAAGCCAAAAGACTTGCCGACATTCTAATACCAACCCCGAGCAACAACGTATCGAACGATGATGCATATGGTTTGTTTTTGGGTTATACACTTGGGCTACAACTGCAAAATCGTTCTAATCAGGAATTTAGAGATGCAGTAAACGCAAAGATGCAATTTGACATCCAACAGCATGCCGCTTATATAGCTAAAAAAATTCAAAACATGTCGCTAGGAAGTCACTCCTTCTACGTATATGTACTCCCACTAAACAACGCAGAAGTTGATAAGAGTGAAATTATGGAAGAGTTTTTAGGATAGAAAAAATGGATAACACGCATAAAAAATTTGGTGAAACTTTTTTTGAATCCTTAGAGGCGAACTCATATTTAGTTGAACTCTACGATAACTTACTGTGTGCCTATGGTCAGAAAACACTTGATTTAGAGGTCGACGAGAGTGTTCTTCATCCCCAGAAACTGCACGATCTTCTTAGATTCGCAGACCTTCTGTCCAAATCCAATGATCCGTCACGCTCTGAACATCATAAAATGTGGGCGCAGGAAATTATTGTCCTACTGAATTTCTTGGCACCCAACAACTCCGAAATACGAGCATTTGCTGGCTCTGTGTTTTCTAATACAAACAACACACGCGCAATCGACTTGCTGAAAACAAGTTTTAGTGGTACCGATTCGCTAGATCGCATGTACATAGATTTAAGAACTGAATATTTGAAGATTCCAGCTGATGCTACCAAACAGTTTTTTGCTGCGCAAAAGCATGTTTACGACCATCTCGTAGATAACCATTTCAGTTATTCTGCTCCTACTTCGATGGGTAAATCATTTTTGATGCGTATGTTCATCAAGGAGCAGATTCAAAACGAGAAAAAATTAAACTTTGCGCTTATCGTACCGACCAAAGCATTAATCAATGAGGTTTCACAAAAAATTATACGAGACGATTTGAAAGATTTGCTACAGCGCAACGACTATAAGGTTATTACTGCATCTAGTGATATAGCTCTTGAATCAGAGCATAATTTTATTATGGTTCTTACTCCAGAGCGTCTTCTTTATTTACTAATTGCTCATCCAGAGTTGCGAATTGACTATCTGTTTATTGACGAAGCTCATAAGCTGTCTGGACAGAATAGCCGCGCTCCTTTTTATTATAAAACCGTTGACCTGCTAAACAGGAGAAAAAATCCTCCTAAGTTTATCTTCGCATCTCCGAATGTGCCTAATCCAGAGGTGTATTTAAGACTTTTAGCTGATGAGTCAATAGGTAAAGAGAGCGCTTTAAGAAGTGTCTTCTCTCCAGTTACACAAGTTACTTTTATGCTTGATTTTGAAAGCAAAGAGGTTTGGCTTTATAACTCGCACAAGCGATGTGCAACATCGCCTATCGCGCGCTTGTCAGAAAACCTTACATTAAACGATTTATTAGGCGTATTTGCTAGTCGCAATTTCCACACCAAGAGTGATGAAAAGCAGCAAACTATCATCTATTACAATTCCAAGAATAAAGCTGTTCATGCTGCAAGGGATTTTGCTAAACACTTTAATGAACTGGGAGATAAGGATTTAGATTCGTTATCACATGAAATAGCAACGTCTGTACATGAAGACTATTTTCTCGCCAGCATGATTAGAAAAGGCATTGCTTACCATATTGGCTACCTACCTTCTGCAATTAGAATGCAAATAGAAGAATTATTTAAGCAGGGGAAAATTACCACACTATTTTGTACAAGCACGCTGTTAGAAGGCGTAAATTTACCTGCTGACAATCTTTTTATTACCGAAAAAAAGATTGGTAGGAGTAGAATGACACCCGTAGATTTCAAAAATCTAATAGGACGAGTGGGTAGAATCGAGTACAACTTATACGGGAACGTTTTCTTTGTAGCTGATCCAAATAGTAAAACTACGGAAGACGGGTTTGTTAAGCTGTTACAAACAGATATTCCTGAACAATACCTTTCAGTTGATGCGGGATCCGGAGTTTTAAAGAAAAAGGAGCGCGAGCGAATTGTTGAAACCCTAAAGACTGGAAGCGTTCAATTTACAAAAGAAGGTAGTCCTAATGAAGCTTCATACGAGATGTCTCGTAGATTTGGATTAATTTTGGCAAACGATATCGTCACTAATCATTCAAGTCGAGTAAGGAAGTCATTTGCGGATCTTCTGACGCCAGTTATTGAAGAAACAATCCGAGAAGAACTTAAGAAAAATAACTACTTCCCAGACGATGACATCAATATTTCATCTGACCAGACTGAAAGACTTTTTGCTGCCATTCGTAATGGCTTAGAATATCCCAAACTTGCCAGAGGCAGATTCAACTTTGAAGATGTGCTTGCCTTTTTAGAGAGGCTTTGCGACATCTTTAATTGGGAGCAGTACGAAAGATCAACGCTCGGTAAAGTCACTAACGAATCTCACTTAAAGCTACGGTGGTATGCAGTACTTTTAACGCAATGGATGTCTGGGTACGGATTGAACAACATGATTAAGAGGGGCATTAAGTACCGAGAAGACCACCCAACTCCTTTTTGGGTGAATCGGTGTCAAACAGATACCTATAAAGGAACACTTGAACATAAGAATATCGTCTTTAGCGATACGCTTGAGGTTATAGAAAATATTATCTTGTTTAGTTTATCGAATTACTTTTTGAAGTTTTCGAATGTATATAAACAAGTACATAAGATAACTTCTTTTGAGAATGACTGGTATGAATTTGTGGAGTACGGGACAATAAAACCGGAGACCATATTCTTACAGCGAATTGGCTTCAGCCGAGAGGTTGCTACGTACATTCGTGCGCATGAAGAGTATCTTACTCACGATGCCAACGGCCAGCTAAGACTGAGCTTATACTTATTTAGATGCACAAATAAGAGCGTGCTAAATGAGCTTCATAATGTATTCCTTAATATGCCGGAAATGTTTGAAACCTTTTAACGCAACGCCCTAAACAATTTAACGAAAGACTCCGAGGAGTACGAACTTTTCTTTTTGCCTCGAGTACAAACAGCCTAGTATGCCGCTCGGAGACCGTGGTAGACCACGTTTTCGGCGGAGACTTCCAAGCTGTAATCGAACAGAAACCCTTGTTTTACAGGGGTTTCTTGCATTCCGGCCTTCATACCGTACCGTCGTGCAATGGCTTCAAGTACATCAACTTAATAGACCTAGCACATACCACAGGTAATGGCTTTATCGCATAGTTGGCCAGTTCCCACAAACGCCCATTTCGCATCGACCTATTTATATAAACAGGCAAAGCATGTAGACTTATTTTCACAAGCAGGTATAAATTATTGACCTATTTCCGCATACGACCATTAACGCTTGACTTGTTTCCGCACACGTAAATAGGTACTGTAGCTGCAGCGGAGTATACTCAAGAAACTCAAGACATAAATCGTGTTGCTCGTGGCATGTGAAAAACGTATGTCTACTGAAGCGAGTTTAACTTTGGAGGTTCAATGGGATATATCAATTCCATCAAAATTGCCATGATTTTCTTTCCGGTTTTGGCATTTTTCATCACTCTGCCCTATATGATTATCAACTATCACAAATACGGTTCTGTTAATAAGCTTAGAACATTAATTTGGTATTCGTTTATCTTGTATTTACTCATCATGTATTTCTTGGTGATTCTGCCACTGCCAGATCCAGATACCGTGCATACCACCTACACACAAATGCTTAACCTGGTTCCCTTTTCCTTTGTTTTTGATTTCTTAAAAGAAAGTTCTTTTGAGATTTCTAAGCCTGCAACGTGGGCTCTTTCAGTTAAAGATCCAACGTTTTACGTTCCTGCTTTTAACGTTTTGATGCTCATACCTTTTGGCATGTATCTTCGTTATTATTTCAAATGCAGCTTTAAAAAGACGCTTTTGCTTACTGCGCTTCTGAGTCTGTTCTTTGAACTAACTCAGCTCTCTGGTCTTTATTTCTTATATCCAGGACCGTATCGCCTTGCCGATATTGACGATATTATTCAAAACACTACAGGTGGTTGCATTGGATATGCTCTTGGAGCGTTAGCCGTGTGGCTACTTCCTTCTAGAGACAAAATTGACGAAGAAGCGCTTGAGGCGGGTTCACAGGTTTCTCAAATTCGTGTTGGCCTATCATTGCTCATTGATACATTTATTGTGGCCATCCCCTTCAATCTCTTAAACACCACAATTCCTTTTTCGCTCATTATTGCTCTCTACTTTGCCGTAGTTCCCCTCTTTAACGGCAAAACGCTTGGCAGCGCTTTATTGCGTTTTAAGCTCTCATACGAGAAACAAAGAATTTCTCGCACTGTGCTTAGAGGATTGTTCATTACGAGCTATTTCTATCTAATTCCTGACGGTTTGTTGTATTTGACTAATGAGTTTAATAAGACTCCAGACTCGATGCTTTTCCTTGCACTGTTTCCCGTTATATTTGCGGCTTTAATTCTTTTCTTTATCATTACTGTTGTACTGATGCTGATGAACAGGCGCTTCTTGTTTGATCGACTGTCTAGCACCTACTACACAAGCACAGTGCAAAATGAACAGTCCGCAGTAATTGATACGGTGGAGACTCAAGCAGAGGCTGAAAAAGACATTTAAGAACATCAAATGTGGTTCCAAAACAGACAAGAAAAGGACGTGTGGACCTACTGATGAAAGAAGTAAGCGAAAGCCCCATTACCCTATATACACCGTTTTTAGAAGATCTTTGGTTTCGTCAGAAGATGATGGCAGACGAAGAAACGATGGCATATAACCATGCCTGGGGAGGAACAATTCCCTTTCCAAAAGAAGTGTGGCATGGCTGGTATGATTTTTGGATTGTAAAGCATGAGAATAAACGTTATTACAGGTATTTAAAGGATGGCGGCGGCCATTTTATTGGAGAGGTCGCCTACCATTACGACAGTGATCAAAATCTTTATATGGCAGATGTCATAGTCTACGCACCATATAGAAAAATGGGCTATGGCAGCATTGGATTAAATTTGCTCTGTGATACGGCTAAACAGAACGGTATTAAGCAGCTCTATGATGATATCGCCATAGACAATCCATCAGTCACGATGTTTTTAAAGAATGGATTTGTTGAAGAGTACAGAACTAGCGAAATTGTTATGCTCAAAAAAGAGTTATAGACTGTCCCCAACAAGACAGTTGTACTAATTGGAGTGGATGTTCTAAAAATTAAACCTTTTATATATGCAGGTCAGATGTGCACTTACTACTTCAAGTAATGTTCTTTCAATTATCTGTGCCTTTGTTGTTGCATAACAGCAAAGAAACGTGTAAAAAATACATTGCAATCAAGTAGTCTTGAATGCAAGATAAGTATTACTCGAGTAAGGGGCTCGAGATACGGAGAGGAATGTATTATGAAGGCAACAGTTAATGAGGATTGCATCGGTTGCGGTCTCTGCGAGAGCACTGCTCCTGAGGTATTCGAGATCGGCGACGACGGTCTTGCTCACGCTATTGAGGAAGAGGTTCCTGAGGCTGCAGAGGACGCAGCACAGGAGGCTTGCGACGGCTGCCCAGTCACCGCTATTGAGCTTGACTAGTTTTTAGCTTAGCTTTTCTTTCTTAGTATGTAAGCCTGATGGGTTTCTCGCCTATCAGGCTTCTTTTTTGGGTACAGTATCAGCATAAGCACGATTGATAGGAACACATATGATTCTTGCATCACAATCCCCTAGGCGCCTTGAGCTTATGCAGTCTATGGGAATAGATCCACAGGTAATGCCTGCTGATATTGATGAAGCTCAAAAAGTTGACGAGAAACCCCTTGCACTGGTAAAACGCTTAGCACAAGAAAAAGCCATTGCGGTTTGCTATAAGCTCATGGAGCAGCCTAACTTTGAGCAGCTCAACAATGAGATTGTGCTTGCCGCAGATACTATTGTCTGGACAGACGACGGCCAGGTTTTTGGCAAACCTACAGACGCTGAAGACGCCAAACGCATGCTTTCTAAGCTTTCTGGACAGACTCACCACGTATCCACCGGTGTTGCTCTGCGCCGCTTTAAGGCCTTCAAGTCCCCCTCTCCTAACGGAGCGCCCTCTGTTGTTGCCGTAGCGTTTGTGGAGACTACTGACGTCACGTTCTTTGAACTCTCTGAAGACGAGATTGCTGCCTACGTTACCTCGGGCGAGCCAATGGACAAGGCTGGAGCTTACGGCATTCAGGGAAATGGTCGCTATCTAGTTCAGAGCATTCAGGGAGATTACGAGAATGTCGTGGGGCTCCCAGTCTCTTTGCTTTCTCGCGAGCTGGTTAAATTTACCGGCAATCATGACTATCTAGAGCATGCCCTAGCAGGACGTAAGCACTAAAGCTGCTTCTATAAATGAAAACCCTCGTATCGCCAGCAAATGAACTGCCTCCCATTTCTTGGATACGAGAAATGGGAGGCAGTTCAAAACACACTTAAGTCAGATAATCTGTCAAAAAGACGTATACAT
>CAUTIE010000024.1:0-22545 GCA_963538475.1 uncultured Atopobiaceae bacterium | reverse complement strand
AGTCTATTGAGACTACCCTTGAGATTGCCGAAGGCGCTTCTGAGGGAGTGCGTAAACTGCCCATTATTATGTGTGGTTGCGTGCCTTCTCGTTACGGCGCAGAGCTTAACGAGCAGCTCCCTGAAGTTGCTGCGTTTGTTCCAGCAGATCAAGAAGATGGCATTGTCAGCGTTGTTGCAGACGTTCTGAATATCCCTGAGCCTACACAGTCTATTGTGGCTGCCCATGGAATGCTGCGTACTATTGATGGCGCCAGTGCATTTGTAAAGATTTCCGAGGGCTGTGATAGATTCTGCGCTTTCTGTGCCATTCCGTACATTCGCGGCCACTATCACTCAAGGCCCGCTGAAGAGATTCTTCAAGAGGTACATGAGCTGATGGAAGGTGGTGTTCGTGAGGTCATTCTGATTGGCCAGGACACCGGTATCTGGGGCTCGGATATGCCTGATACAGCAGACGCTCAGACGCCAACGCTTGCTAAGCTTATGCAGCAGGTTGCTGAGGTAGTTCGTCCTTATAAGGGATGGATTCGCGTTTTGTATCTGCAGCCAGAAGGTATGACCGATGAGCTCATCAGCACCATTCGCGATACACCTGAGGTTCTGCCTTACATTGATATTCCAATTCAGCACTGCAACGAGCGCATTCTTAAGCGTATGGGTCGTTCTGGCTCTACACAGGAGCTTCGTGAGCTTTTTGATCGCCTCAGAACTGAGATTCCTGGCATGGTTCTCCGTACCACCGGAATGTGCGGCTTCCCAGGTGAGACTGATGATGAATCAGATGAGCTCTACGACTTCATTCAGGAGCAGGAGTTTGATTACACATCCGTCTTTACCTATTCACCAGAAGAGGGAACTCTTGGTGCAAAGATGTCTGATCAGGTTCCAGATGAGGTAAAGATTGAGCGCACTCAGCGCCTGCTTGACCTTGTTGAACAGCTTGGTTTTGCAGCCACCGCTCGTCACGTTGGCGAGCGCTGCGAGGTCATTATTGACGGAATTGAAGAATCTGACGAGGGCACTGAGCTTATAGGCCACACGTGGTTCCAGGCTCCAGACTGTGATGGCGCTGTTCACATTGCAGAGGGAGAGGCTTCTGTTGGAGATATTGTCCTCTGTGACCTGGTAGATTCATTCTGCTATGAAATGATTGGCGAAATTGTAGACACTTCAGACACACAGTCTGGCGAGAAAACCGTTTAGTTGAGGATAGGTCATGTCATCAAAGACAATTTGGACACCTGCAAATATTGTTACCTGTGCTCGAGTGGTCCTGGTGCCCATTTGGCTTTTCTTGGCGCAATTTTTAGGCGTATCTCTGGCAGATTCTCTAGCAACACCAGGTTTTAAACTTGGAGCTTTTCTTGTTTTTATCGGCTATGTTGTTATTTCTTTGACCGATAAGCTTGATGGTTACCTTGCCCGTAGTAGAAATGAAGTTACTACCTTTGGCAAGTTCTTAGACCCAATTGCCGATAAACTCGCTGTTGTTGTAGCTCTTTTTGTACTTCTTGAATGGCATATGGTTTCTCCTTGGGTGCTCTTAGTGATTGTTGCACGAGAGTTTTTGGTATCGGGCCTTAGGATGGTTGTTGCTTCAAAGGGAGTTGTTATTGCAGCTTCTGACTTGGGTAAGTGGAAGACCGCAACAACTATGGTTGCTATCTGCGGTTTACTCTTCTTGCCAAGTATTCCTGGTGGAATGATTCAGGATGTTTTGCTCTTTATCTTCAACGCCTCTATGTGGGTTGCAGTAGTTCTAACGGCCTGGTCAGGAATTGACTACTTTGTAAAGTCTTGGCAATACATTGCTGAAGTTTAACAAGATGGCGTCTCTCTGAGGCGCCATACGTATATACGATAGGTATGTTTTCATACCAAACGTTTGCATGCGGACCGAAAAGTTGTGATTCATATGTTTTCATCTGAAGTTCTTTCAGAAGCTCAACAGGTTGTTTCAGAGGCTCTTGAGGCTGGTCTTACCGTTGCTTCTGCTGAGTCTTGTACGGGAGGACTTGTTGCAGGTGCACTTACCGCCATCTCTGGATCATCAAGCGTGCTTAAAGGTTCTGTTGTGAGCTACACCATTGAGATTAAGCAGAAGGTATTGGGTGTCTCAAAGGATATTTTTGAAGAGCCGTCCCTTGGCGCTGTTTCTGAACCCTGTGCTGCACAGATGGCTTCGGGTGTTAGAAAAGTTATTGGTTCAGACATTGCGGTTTCCGTCACAGGAATAGCTGGTCCAACAGGAGAAGAGCCCGGTAAACCAGTTGGAACGGTTTGGTTTGGTATTACCAGTAATAACTTTACCCATACGGTCTGTAAACATTTTTCTGGTAATAGAGAACAGGTACGAGAAGCTGCAGTTTTACAAGCTTTGCAATTAATTCATGAAGCAATTGTGAAGGCTTAAAATCCGATTTTAATAGGGAGGCTTAAAACTAGCTTGTTTTGAGCCTCTTAATTTCTGCGACTATGCAGGACTTATACAGTCAAATTTGCAATTAAGAAGAAATTAGCTGCTCAAGAGCAGAAAAATAGAGGTAAGAATTCAGACAAATTCCCTCTATAGAGTATATGTTTGACGTTGACATAGAACGTCTGTTCTTATATTATTCTAGTATCAAAAAGAGCAAGGAGTATCCATGGCTAAAAAGGCAGTTTCAAAAGAGATCAAAGCTCGTACTACTGGTGATGAGAGGGATGAGGTTATCTCTTCAACCACTGCAGAGATTGAGAAGAAATTTGGTGCAGGCGCTATTATGCGTTTAGGTGAGGGTGGTCCTGCTTTTGATATTCAGGCTATTCCAACTGGCTCACTTGCTCTTGATGCAGCATTGGGTATTGGCGGCGTTCCTCGCGGCCGTATTGTAGAGATTTATGGCCCAGAGTCCTCTGGTAAGACAACACTTTCACTAGAAATTCTTGCAGAAGCTCAGGCGCTAGGTGGTGTTGTTGCCTTTATTGACGCAGAGCACGCACTAGACCCAGGTTATGCGGCTCGTATTGGCGTTGATATTGATGATGTTTTAATTTCTCAGCCAGATACTGGTGAGCAGGCTCTTGAGATTTGTGACATGCTTGTTCGCTCAGGCGCCATTGATGTTGTCGTTGTAGACTCTGTTGCTGCTCTTGTTCCTCGTGCAGAGATTGAGGGAGAGATCGGCGATTCTAGCGTTGGTCTTCAGGCTCGTCTCATGAGTCAAGCTCTCCGTAAGCTAGCTGGCTCTCTTTCAAAGTCTAATACGCTTTGTATTTTCATTAACCAACTTAGAGAGAAGATTGGCGTTATGTTTGGAAGTCCAGAGACCACTTCTGGTGGTAGGGCTCTTAAGTTCTTCTCTACTGTCCGTATGGATATTCGCCGTGTTGACAGCATTAAGGTTAACGGAGAAAACGTTGGTAACCGTGTTCGCGTTAAGGTTGTAAAGAACAAGGTTGCTCCGCCTTTTAAGGTTGCTGAGTTTGACATTATGTACGGTCAAGGCATCTCCAAAGAGGGCTCCATTCTTGATATGGCTGTTGATTTTGAGATTGTCAACAAGTCTGGAGCTTGGTTCACCTATGAGGGTGAGCGTCTTGGCCAGGGTAGAGAAGCAGCTAAATCTTTCCTTACCGCCAATCCAGATCTCATGGAAGAGATTGATCACAAGGTACGAGTTGCTTGTGGCCTTGTATTTGATGAAGATTCTGAAGTTGGCACTCCAGTTGCATCGGAAGATTCTGCTGAATAATGTCAGAAATTTCTTGGACGATTGAGCTTCCAAAAAAGAAACAGGCAGTTCTAGGTCAGGCAAAGCCTAAAGCAAAGATACTTTTAGAAACTGAAGTTGGGGGGACGGAGGAATTCTTTGTCCCTCCAATAGTAGCTCGTGCTCTTCAGAACAAAGAGAAAGATGGTGTTTTTACACCTTCCTCTCGTAATGAGTTTCTGTATGAGTTAAAAGAGATTTCAATGCAGTGTATTAAAGCTCGTATTGAGGCTTTGATTGTAAAAAGGGACTACTCTACAGCTGAGCTTCAAAAAAAGCTCATGCTTGATGGCTATCAGAAGAATGTAAGAGACCCTGCAGTGCAGAGGGCTGTTGAAGTTGGTTTGATTAATGACAGTCGTTTTGCAGACGTCTATATACGTTCTAAAATTTCGCAAGGCTGGGGTCCTCTTAAAATTAAAACTGAAATTTCAAAAAAAGGGATTGAAGTTGAGACACTCCCTGGATGGCCTGACGCTTATTTTTCTGACGTGGATGAATTTGAAGTTGCGTATTCTTTGGCCCAGAGAAAACACCTGTCGGGAAAAAATGATTATGAGAAGCTTGTCAGGTTTCTTGCCACAAAGGGATATTCATTTTCTATAGCATCATCTGTTGCTAAAAAGATTTTGGATGAAAACACCACATCTGAATGATTATATTTGCTTAGCTTATAAGTCTGTTGTATTGGTGTACTTTACTTTTCCTACCTGCTATTTATTGACAAAAGTTACAATGCTCTATACGATAAATATGCCGTGAATAGGCTCATTTCCGCTGGGCAACCAGCGTCATGTATACAGTAGGTATCTCATACATTTGATCTATCTCTGCATGTGGCATGACCAGCCAATGAATCCTGCTCATGGCGGGTTCTTTAGATACTGTTGTGTCTAAAGTCTCCTGAACTCTCTTGTAATTGCCATTTGAGGAGTAGGTATGGAATTAGCATTAGCAGTAGGCATTGTTTGCCTCATTGTGGGAGTAGGTCTGGCCTATGGCGTACTCTCTAACATTAGTAATTCAAAGATTAAGACAGCTGAGCAGCAGCTTAAAGATGCACAGATCAATGCAGAGCGCATTGCTTCCGAGGCAGCCCGTCAGGCAGAAACAGTAAAGAAAGAAGCTGTTCTTGAGGCTAAAGAGGAAGTTCTTCAACTTAAGCAGCTTGCTGAAGCAGAAGAGAAGAAGCGCAAAAGTGAGCTTCGTAGCATGGAGAATCGTATTCTTCAGCGTGAAGAGTCCCTTGATCACCGTACTGATGCACTAGAGAAGCGTGAACATCAGCTCTCTAGCCTTCAGGGCCAGCTTGATCGTCGTAAGAACGATTTGGATTCTCTTGTTTCTCAGCAGTCTCAAGAGCTTGAGCGCATTGCAGCTCTTACAAAAGATGAGGCTCATGATGAGCTTCTGTCTCGAGTTCGTTCTGAAAGCGTTCGCGATGAGGCAATGATTCTTCGTGAGTCAGAGCAGCGTGTTCGTGCACAGGCTGATAAAACTGCACGTGAGATTATTTCTACCGCTATTCAGCGTGTTGCTGCAGATCAGGCTTCTGAGATTACAGTAACTTCTGTCCATATCCCATCTGATGATCTAAAGGGTAGGATTATTGGACGTGAGGGTAGAAACATTCGTACCTTTGAGCAGGTATCTGGTGTTTCTCTTGTTATTGATGACACTCCAGAGACTGTAGTTCTTTCAAGTTTTGATCCAGTTCGCCGTGAGACCGCTCGTGTTGCACTTGAGAATCTCATTGCAGACGGTCGTATTCATCCAGCACGTATTGAGGAGCTCTACAAGAAGGCTGAAGCCCTTGTTAACGAGCGTGTTCTTGAGGCTGGTGAACAGGCTGCATTTGATTGTGGTATTCACGATCTTCATCCAGAGATCGTGAAGACTCTTGGTAAGCTTCGCTACCGTACTTCTTACGGTCAGAATGTTCTTGCTCACTCTGTTCAGGTTGCAGTGCTTTGCGGCATCATGGCTGAAGAGCTTGGCCTTGAGCCTGCTCCAGCTAAGCGTGCTGGTCTGCTCCATGACCTTGGTAAGGCAATTGACCACGAGGTTGAGGGTCCACATGCTGTAATTGGTGCAGATCTTGCTCGTCGTCATGGTGAGCGCCCAGAGATTGTTCACGCCATTGAGGCCCACCATGCAGACATTGAACCAAACACTGTTCTTGACATGCTTGTTATGGCTGCAGACGCTATTTCTGCTGCACGTCCTGGTGCTCGTCGTGAGTCCGCTGAGAACTACATCAAGCGCCTTGAGAAGCTTGAGGCTATCTCCAACGCACACGAGGGCGTTGAGCGTACGTATGCGATGCAGGCTGGCCGTGAGCTTCACGTAATGGTTGAGCCTCAGATGATTAGCGATTCCGAGGCAACTGTTCTTGCTCACGATATTGCTAAGCAAATTGAGGACGAGATGGAATACCCAGGACAGGTTCGCGTTGTTGTTATTCGCGAGTCTCGTGCTGTAGACGTTGCTAAGTAATTTATGGCAGCCACCTCTACTGACTTAACAGGTTTTGTCGCCTCCATGGGAGGTGAGCGCGCACTCCGTGTCGAGGAATCCCTCGGCGCGGGGTACGTTCGTTTACGCGTAGCAGAAGCAGAGCGTAGACAGGCAAAGCATGATATTCGTTCGGTAGAAGATATTGTTATCGAGCTCTTGCGTAATTCTCGCGATGCTGGTGCTCGTCACATTTATGTTGCAACGTCAAAAGAAGGTGCGCTCAGAACTATCACCATGCTTGATGATGGTCAGGGCATTCCAAAAGACATGCAGGAGAAAATCTTTGAAGCTCGTGTAACTTCAAAGCTTGAGAGCATGCATATGGACCGTTGGGGAATTCATGGCCGAGGCATGGCTCTCTATTCAATCAAAGAAAACTGTGAATCGGCCCAGGTTGTGGCTTCGGCTCCGGGACTTGGTTCTGTTATTCAGATTGTGGTAGACACTACTAAAATTTCTGAGCGAGTAGATCAGTCTACTTGGCCAACCTGTGGTTTGAATGAGGATGGAATCAAAACAACCGTTAAAGGTCCTCATAACATTATTCGTACCTGCTGTGACTTTGCGCTTGAGGTCAAAGGCTCGTGTGAGGTAATGCTGGGCTCTGCTGCAGAGATTGCAGCTACTGCTCGTCGCAGAATTGCACAGACGCTTGATATCGCTGACCTGCTATTTGTTGAAGGCTTTGAAAACGTGCCTATTCTCGAGCGCTTCAGGGCCGCAGCGGATGCAACAGAGCTTTCTGAGGTTTGTAAGTCTCTTGGTCTTTCAATGTCAGATAGAACTGCTCATAGAATTATTGCTGAGCAGATTAAGCCTTTGCGTAGTGTGTATGCACAGGTCAGCCACACTGTTGAACCTGAAGGGGTTTCTCGCGAAATTGATCTGATGAAAGACCACCGAGGCCTCAAGATGAGTAAGGCTGATATCAGCAGTTTTTCTCGAAAAATGGAGCAGAGTTTTGCTGAGTTGTCCGAGAAATACTATGTTTCTTTGACAACTGAGCCTCGTGTTCGTGTAAGTAAAAACAAGATTGTTGTGACTTTTGATATTGAGTCGCAAGAGTAGAACAAACGCACAATAATTGGAGCATTCATGGGTTTGCTTAAAGTTTCAAGTAAGTCTTCACCAGCTTCTGTAGCAGGAGCTATTGCGGGCCTGGTTAAAGATAATGAGCCTGTTATGCTCCAGTGCATTGGTGCAGGTGCTGTCAACCAGGGCATCAAGGCTGTTGCCATTGCCCGCGGATTCTTGATTCCGTGTGGTCTGGACATTACCTGTGCTCCAACGTTTTCTGATATTGAAATTGCAGGGGAGAGTAGAACTGCAATAAAAATTGCCATTTATGTCCACACACTGTCTGCTCCTGATGCGCAGACGCCAGCTGTTAGTTCCACTGAGTATAACGAGGTACTTTAAGCATGATTGAAAATTCCGAGCTCGTAGGAAAAACATATCACATCAAAACTTTTGGCTGCCAGATGAATCTGCACGACACAGAGCGAGTCTCTGGTCTGCTTGAGGCTTGTGGCTGCAATGAGGTCTCAGATACCGACGACGCAGATATTGTCATCTTTATGACCTGTAGCGTTCGCGAGAACGCCGATCAGCGTCTTTATGGCCAGGCTTCTGCGATGGTCAGCGCTCCAACACCTCCATCTGGCAAGCGTATTGTTGCTATTGGCGGCTGCATTGCGCAGCGTGATGGCGAGAAGCTCCGTGAAAAGGTTCCAGCTGTTGATGTTGTGTTTGGCACCAGCGCTCTTGCAAGCCTGCCAGCACTTCTCACCAGCGCATTTAGGGGCGAGAATGACCGTGTTGCTGTAGACACTTCTGAGGAGGGCAAGGGCTTCTCAACAGACCTGCCAAGTAATCGCGCTCAGCAGTATCACGCTTGGGTGCCTATCATGACTGGCTGCAACAATTTCTGCACGTATTGCATTGTTCCTTACGTTCGTGGCCGCGAGCGCAGTCGTACCTTTGAGGCTGTTATTGGTGAGTGCGAGCGCCTTGTTGCAGATGGCGTCCGCGAGATTACTCTGCTTGGTCAAAACGTTAATTCGTATGGTCGCGACCTTTACGGCAAGCCTCGTTTTGCGGAGCTTTTACGTGCGGTTGGTCAGACAGGTGTTGAGCGCATTCGTTTTACCTCGTCAAATCCAAAAGATCTTACTGATGAGACTATTGCAGCTATGAAAGAAACTCCAGCTGTCATGCCTCACCTTCATCTTGCGGTTCAAAGCGGATCTACACGCATTCTCAAGAAGATGAACCGCAGCTATACACGAGAAGAGTACTTAGACGTGGTTTCTCGCCTTCGTGCGGCCATTCCAGGTTTGGCGCTTTCAACTGACATTATTGTGGGCTTCCCAGGAGAGACCGAGGAAGACTTTGAAGATACGCTTTCTTTGGTCAAAGAGGCTGGTTACTCTTCTGCGTACACCTTCATTTATTCTAAGCGTCCAGGAACTCCTGCGGCAAAGTACGAGGACAACACGCCTCACGAGGTCATTCAGGAGCGCTTTGACAGACTTGCCGAGCTTGTTGCTCAGCAGGCACATGACGCTAACCAGGTAGATTTGAATACTACACAGGCAGTTCTTGTTGAAGGAACTTCCAAGCGTGACGATACTGTCATGGTTGGACATAGCGAGAAGAACCAAACTGTGCACTTCAATCTGCCAGAGGGTTATACGCCAGAAGATCTTATCGGCAAAATTGTTGATGTTCATATTGATGAGGCTCGTACCTGGTACCTGCGTGGAACCATGGAGTCTGATCCACGATGAGCTCTCATGGCTCGGTAATCTGTATTGTAGGTCCCACGGCTTCGGGTAAAAGCTCATTGTCCGAGCTTGTTGCCAAGAAGCTTGAGACCTCTGTCATTTCTGTTGACGCAATGCAGGTCTATCGTGGCATGGATATTGGCACTGCTAAAACCCCCGTTGAGGAGCGAGAAGTTCCTCTTTTGATGGTAGATTGTGCCAACATTTCGGAAGAATATTCTGTTCAAATGTTCCAGACTGCGGCACGTGCAGAGGCTCATAAGCTCATTGATGCTGGTAAAACGCCTGTCTTTTGTGGTGGCACAGGTCTCTATCTTGATTCGATTGTTGACCAGATGGAGTTTCCTTCTGGGTCAGTTGAGTCTCCTGTACGAACCCGTTATGAAAAGCTTGCAGAAGAGCTAGGACCTGAGGGCTTACACGAGCTTCTCGCCACTAAAGATGCGGCAAGTGCAGAACTTATTCATCCAAATAACGTGCGACGCGTTGTAAGAGCTTTAGAGCTCTTGGAAGAGGGCAAGTCGTATGCAACTCATCATGAGGGTTTAAAGGCCCATACACCGTACTTTGACGCCCAGATATGGGGTCTTACAATGGATCGCCAGCGTCTGTATGAGCGAATTAACCAGCGAGTAGATCTTATGTTTGAGCAGGGGCTTGTTGAAGAGGTTCAGGCGCTTATTAAGGTCGGTCTCTCCGAGAATTGCACAGCTGGTCAGGCTATCGGCTACAAAGAGTTCTTTGCGTATTTTGCTGGCAAGCAATCGCTTGAGCAAACACGTGAGCTTATTAAGCAGCACACTAGGCAGTATGCTAAGCGACAGATTTCTTGGCTTAAACGAGATGGTCGTGTCAGATGGCTTGATATGGATCAACTCACAGCCAAGGATGCACTCGAGCTGATTCTTGCGCAGCATGCTGACGTACAATGCTAGTAGGACGCATCAAAAACTAACGTATTTACCTTGTCTAAGATGGGGAGTTTATGGGTCGTTTTGTTCCATTTTCTACAGCTCCTAAAGTTGAACGAGCAATTCTTGTAGGCGTTGATTGCGGTAAAAGCGATTGGTCGCTTGAAGAATCAATGGACGAGCTTGAGCGTCTGACCCAAACTGACGGCGCTGAAGTCTTTATGCGTCTTACGCAAAAACTTGATGCGCCCGTTCCTAAGACGTTTATTGGTAAAGGTAAAACCGAAGAGCTTGTTTCCCTGGTGAGAAACACCAATACTGACGTTGTCATCTTTGATGATGAGCTCACACCTTCTCAGCAATCTAACCTAGAAAAATTGCTAGGTGAGCCTGTTAAAGTCATTGACCGAACAGCGCTGATTCTTGATATTTTTGGTATTCACGCGCGCACTAAAGAAGGTCGACTTCAGGTACAACTTGCGCAGCTTCAGTACGTACTTCCAAGGCTTCGCGGCATGTGGAGTCACCTGGTAGGCGAGCAAACTCGCGGTGGTATTGGTAGCCGTTTTGGTCAGGGTGAGAGCCAGCTTGAGGTTGACCGTCGTCTTATTAGAAAGCGTATTTCAACTCTTAAAAATGAGCTCAAGCAGCTCAGCCAAAGGCGAGAAGTTCAGTCAAAGTCCAGGTGGAATTCTGGAACGTTTAGTGTCTCACTTGTTGGTTATACCAATGCCGGTAAGTCAACTCTTCTGAATCAACTCACAGGCGCGGATGTATACGCAAAAGACGAGCTCTTTGCAACTCTTGATCCAACTACCAGAGCACTTTCTCTTGATGAAGGAAGAAAGATTGTTCTTACCGATACTGTTGGATTTATTCAAAAACTTCCAACTAATCTGATTGAGTCCTTTAAATCTACACTGGTTGAAGCTCAAGAAGCTGATCTTCTGCTACTGGTCGCTGATGCAACTGACAAGAATCTTTCTAAAGAAATTGCAGTTGTTCGTAGTATTTTGAAAGATATTGAGGCCGATAAAAGCGATCAAATTCTTGTTCTTAACAAGGTTGATTTACTCTCTGAGCAAGAACTTCAAATGCTAAAAGTGCTCTACCCAGACGCTGTATTTATTTCTGCTCAGGAAGGCACGGGCATTAACGGTCTTCTCCACAAGATTCAAGAAATAGCTAGCGCTGGCGACAAAGTGATTAGTGCACTTATCCCGTTCAATAAAGGTGCTCTTGTTAAGTCTGTTCACGAGAGATGCCAGCTTCTGCACGAGCAATACGTAGCTGAAGGTCTTTTGCTATCAGTTAAAGCCGATACCTATATGCAGGCACTTTTAGAGCCTTATGTGGTGTCAGAGGACGATATTCTGACTGACGAATAAGGCAATGAGCAGCAATATTGGTTGGTGCAAAATATAAACGATAAGCGAATGTTTTCCCATCTTTGTTATAAGGGGGAGGGAAAATGTTTTCATCCAGTTAGGATAGCCTTCTGCTTTGAGCTGTCTGTTAAACGCAGCTCCACTTACATACAAGAACAAATAGGGGAGCAATGGATAGTAATCTCCAGATGAAAAAGTTGGAGAAGGAAATCCCGCCCAGGCTAAATACGGCGTTTGATACAACTCTTTAGGTAACGAGAAAACCATGTTACCTATACCAATGTGACCTGCAGACATTGGAATGCAGATAACAAATAACAACAGAAAAAGAATTGCTGCTGCATACCCTTTGGGCGGATTAGCGAAACGTGAAATAAGAGCTTCTACCAAGGTGCATGAAGCCATGCAGAAGAAAATTCCAAAGTTAATAGGAGTATCAATATTAGCAAAGGTAGTAGCTGCGAATATTGCAAGAGCAACAAGACCGTAAACTCCTGCTCGCTTAAAAGAATTTTTTGAAAAAGCGCACATGCAGCCAGCAATAAAAATAAAGGGATACGAAATTGAAGGCACCCAAATTCGCATAACTAAAGGAGTAAACCACGTAAGCTTGATGTGAGAGATAAAGAACAAATCATAGGTAAAGTGAAACAGTATCATTGATACTACTGAGATTCCTCGAATAGTATCAAAGAAAGTTACTCTACCTTTGGATTGTTCTAATTCCACACCCATATTGTGACTATGAAATTGATCTAATAAGTGCAGTAACCCTACCTAAAATAACAGGATTCTGTACGTAGATTGGCTCCATAAAATCGTTTTCTGGCTGAAGACGAATGCGATTGTTTTCTCTATAGAATGTCTTAACAGTTGCAGAGTCATCAATGAGAGCAACAACGATTTCTCCGTCATGGGCATCTTGCTGCTCTTTTACCACAATATAATCGCCATCAAAAATACCAGCGTTAATCATTGATTCTCCACGTACGCGAAGAATGAAAGAGCTTGAATCTCCAACAATGCTTGTTGGAAGAGATAGAGACTCCTCAACGTTTTGCTCAGCAAGAATAGGTGTGCCTGCAGCAACACGTCCAACAAGAGGAAGACTAATGACATTATTAGCTACGTCTTGAGTAACGGGAGCAAGCTTTGCTGCGTCAGAAATGTTTGAAGCCTGGGGAACAATCTTCATAGTACGAGGCTTCTTTGGGTCTCTATCAATTAGGCCAAACTGCTCCAGGACTTTTAGATGCATATGGACAGTTGAAGGAGACGCGAGATTAACAGCAGCACCAATCTCTCTTACTGAAGGGGGATAGCCGTGTTGATCTGTGTATGAACAGATATATTCATAAATTGCTGCCTGACGCTTGCTGAGTTTGCCCTTTGGCATATGAGCCTCCTTTTTCTTTTTAGTAATAATACACGTGTTCTAAAAATTAATCAAACGAATGTTCTATTTTTTCTTGACACGAACAAATGTACTACATATTATTAGTACAAACGTTCGGACATGACTTTTTGTCCGGTGTATTAGATATAACTAGTTCCGTAAAAACTATTACGGAAGGAAATGATATGAGGCGTATGTATCAGTCAAAGATGTATCAGGTTAATGGCACTTCAGCACTTGCTTCTTATAAGCCTGCATTTAAGGTAATTGAAGGCGGCGCAAAGAAGGGTTCCGTTGCACCTCAGCGTGAGGAAGTCTCTTACGTAAAGACGCTGACCAACAAAGAGGCTTTTATTGCAGGTCTTATTGTTACCGCATCATTTATTCTGATGTTTGCGGTTTCTTTCCTTCGTACATCTGCTCTTAATTCATTTGCTACATCTGTAATGGATAGCGCTTCACAAACAATTACTGTTCAGAGTAATGATACGCTGTGGTCAATTGCAGAAAGCAATCCAATTGAGGGCGTCTCTACAGAGCAGCAAGTAAGTTGGATTAGAGAAAGAAATAATCTCGATTCTTCTCTTTTAAGGGCTGGACAAACCCTAGAGATTCCTTCTGTATCTAAATAGTAAATATTTATGTAAATTTCTCTCAGAATTCTGTGTTGATAGCAGTCAATACCTGCGTAAAATGGTATCTTCCTTTTATACGAAAAAAGGGGATTCCATGCGTTGTCCAAAATGCGGTCACGAAGAGTCAAAGGTTATTGATTCTCGCTCATCTGAGAATAACGATGCCATTAGAAGGCGTCGCGAGTGCATGTCCTGTAAGTTTCGTTTTACAACCTATGAGCGCTTAGAAGAGATTCCTATCACCGTTGTTAAGAAAGACGGTCACAAGGAGCCTTTTGATAGACAGAAGCTTATGAGAGGTCTTGTTGCTGCAACAGTAAAGAGAGATATCTCTGTTGCTTCCCTTGATCATTTTATTGATGGTATTGAGTCTCAGATTAGAGATAAGGGCCAATACGAGATTAAATCTGAAGACCTTGGAAGCATTGTGCTTAAAAACCTAGTTATGCTCGATAAAGTTGCATACATTAGGTTTGCTTCTGTCTATAGAGACTTCAAAGATGTTGATGAATTTAGCGCAGAATTAAGGAGCCTGAATTAATGAGCAATTTTGACATCCAGCTACCTATTAAACGTCTTGATCCTACTGTTGAACTACCTTCGTACGCCTATACAGGAGACGCTGGATTAGATCTTAGAAGTGCTGAAGATGTTGATCTTGCTCCTTTTGAGCGCAAACTTATTTCCACCGGTTTAGCTATCGCAATTCCTGATGGATATGCAGGATTTGTTCAGCCTAGAAGCGGTCTCGCACTTAAAAAGGGCCTTTCTATGGCAAATACTCCAGGCCTCATTGATGCTCATTATCGCGGTGAGCTTAAGGTTTGTGCTATTAACCTTGATAGCAAAGAAACTATTCACATTGAGCGTGGTGAGCGTATCGCGCAGCTTGTGATTCAACAGGTCCCTGTTGTAGAGCTTATTGAAGTTGATGAGCTTGATCAGACTGATCGCGGTACAGGCGGTTTTGGTTCAAGCGGCGTTCAATAATTTTTTTTATTTTGGTGATAAGCGCTTTAGCGCTTGCATAAAGGAAAAGCCTCTTTAGGAAGGAAGAGCTTAATGGAGAAGTTCTTTAAGGTAGCTGAGCGTGGCAGTAATCCCGCTCAAGAGTTTAGGGCTGGAATTACTACATTTCTCGCAATGGCATACATTATTGCAGTAAACCCAGCTCTTCTTGCTGCTGCAGGAGTTCCAGTTTCGGCAGCTATTACTGCTACCTGTCTTGGTGGCGGCATTATGACCATTTTGATGGGTCTTTTCTCTAACCGTCCACTTGCTTGCGCATCTGGTATGGGTGTAAACGCTGTTGTAGCCTTCTCTCTTACTCCAATTACTGGTGGAGATTGGCACGCATCAATGGCAGTTATCTTCATTGAAGGAATTGCTATTCTTCTTTTAGTTCTCTGCGGCCTTCGTGAAGCAATTATGGATGCAATTCCTGTAAACCTACGCCACGCAATCTCTGTTGGCCTAGGTCTTTTTATTGCCATGATTGGTCTCAAGAACAGCGGAATTATCGTTGCTAATGAATCCACCCTTGTTGCTCTTGGCGATATTTTCTCTCCAACCTTTATCGTTGGTGTAATTTCCATTGTTGCAACAGTTGTTCTTTACTCTGCTCGTGTTAAGGGCTCCCTGCTTATCGGCATCATCCTTGCCGTACTTGCTGGTATTCCACTTGGTGTTACCGCAAGCCCTACAGGCATTGTTTCTGGTCTTGATTTCTCCACCTTTGGTGCACCATTCTTGACCGATAGTGCTGGTGTTATGGGTATTGTTAAGGCTCTGACAACGCCAGTTCTTCTCGTCTTTGCATTCTCTTTGATGATGTCCGACTTCTTTGACACTATGGGTTCTGCTATGGCTATTGCTAAGCAGGGAGACTTCCTCACTGAGGACGGCAACGTTAAGGACATCAAGCAGATCCTCATTGTTGACTCTGCTGCTGCAGCTGCAGGTGGTTTCTTTGGTGCTTCTTCCATTACCACATTCATCGAGTCCGCATCCGGCGCTGCTGACGGCGGTCGTACTGGTCTTTCTTCTATTTTCACCGGTCTGCTCTTTATTGCAGCAGCATTCATTGCACCTCTCATTTCTATCGTCAGCTCTGCAGCAACTTGTGGTGCACTGGTCCTTGTTGGCTTCCTGATGATGTCTGAGGTTACCGAGATTGATTGGAATGATCTACTCGAGGGCTTCCCAGCATTCATGGTTATTGCTGGTATTCCAATGACTTACTCAATCTCTGACGGCATTGGCTTTGGCTTCATCTTCTATGTTGTTGTTGCTCTTGTAACAGGTAACGTTAAGAAGGTTAAGCCTCTGATGTGGGTTGCAACGCTTGCATTTGTTGCTTACTTCATCATTGCTAACTAGTTTTTAGTATTAGGGGAGCGCGTTCAAGATGGGGGTCTTGACGCGCTTCTTTTTTATTTGTGAATAGATTGTGTGCAATCTATTTTTTAGAGATAACTGATAATGATTGTCATCAGTAGGGTATAACAAAGCCAGTTACGATTTATACGATTGGAGCCAATCATGGCAGACGTTATTACTAAAGACCTTGTGATTGTTGGCGGTGGTCCTGCAGGACTTTCAGCAGCAATTTATGCAAAGCGCGCTCTTCTCGATACTGTTGTTTTAGAGAAACAGGCGGTAGGTGGCCAGGTCATCACCACTACTGAGGTTGAGAATTATCCTGGTATGCCAAACACTGATGGCTTCACTATTACCGATACTCTTCAGAAGCAGGCTACAGACCTCGGTGCAGAGATTGTCATGGCCAATGTCCTTTCTATTGTTAAGGATCCAGAGACTAATCTCTTTGCACTGGAGACTTCTGAGGGAACGTATCACGCAAAGGCCGTCATTGTTTCTGGTGGCGCTAACCCTCGCCACGCTGGCTTTACCAACGAAGAGAAATTCACAGGCAAGGGTGTTTCTTACTGCGCTACCTGCGACGGTATGTTCTATCGCGGTAAGCAGGTATTTGTTATCGGCGGCGGCAACACCGCTGTAGAGGAGTCTCAGTTCCTGGCTCGTTTTGCTGACAAAGTAACTCTTATTGTCCGCAAGGATCACCTCAGAGCTAACGCAACTGCAATTAAGCAGTTCGAGGAGAATCCTAAGACAGAGATTCGTTATCTGACCAGCATTACTGCAGTTGATGGTAACGATTTGCTTACTTCCATCACCTTCCGCAATAACCAGACGGGAGAAGAGCACACAGAGACCTTTGATGAGGGCAGCTTTGGTGTCTTTGTCTTGGTAGGTCGCGTACCTTCTACTGAGCTTCTGACAGACCTTGTAGACCTTGACGAGCAGGGCTATGTTCTTGCTGACGAGCGTATGGCTACTAAGACACCTGGTCTCTTTACTGCAGGAGACCTCAATAAGAAGCCACTGCGTCAGATTATTACTGCAGCTGCAGACGGTGCCATTGCCGCAACTTCTGTAGCATCCTATCTTGGACAGCCTGTCGAGGGTTAAGAGTTTCTCGATAAGAAGCTTTAACTTTTGATACCAAAAGGGGACCGCAAATAATTACGGTCCCCTTATTATTTCTATGGCGAGAAGAACTGTTAAAGGTCAATCCAATATCTTTGCGTAAGCACATTGTCCTCATCAAGGACTTCGTTTTCGAGTATTCCGCCGTTATTGATAATAGATTTTGCCGAGCCGATATTATCTTTACGACAGCACATGAGAACACGCTCAATACCAAGTTTCTTACATTCTTTGAGCGCAAGCGCAATCATTGCTGTTGCATATCCTTTTCTTCTCTCACTTGGTCGAATTCCATCACCGATGTGTCCACCACTATGTAAAAGCTCTTCAGTAAGAGAATGGCGAATATTTACTGCTCCAACAAAAATATTTTTATCATAGTCATAGCAAAAGAGGGTTGTTGTAGGCACTCGACCAGCTGGAACGGGTTCCTTTACGTCTAGTTGTTCTAGATAGTTTGTAAAGTCATGATGATCAAATCTGAAAATGCGTCTTGGAGATGGATTTGTATGATTTGTCTCGATATCATGTTTCCACTCATCAAGCATCTCTATGAGCTGTGCTTTATTTTCTTCAGTTGGTTTTATAAGAGCGATCTTCATGTAACTCCTTGAGATAATTAAATTTTTAGTTAAACCGTAATTTCAATTTGATTGTCTTCAAGGGCAATAATGCAACTTTCATAATAGCCATCTCCGGTTGTCCTTGGTCCGCTGATGACTTCATAGCCGTCTGCTTTCAACTCTGCAGTGAGGGTATCTACCTTTTCTTTACTTCCGATACTAAATGCAATATGAGCGTATCCCGTGCGATTGATCTCTTTTGGTAAATCTGACATTTTAGGTTTGTTCATGATTTCAAGTCGTGCACCTTTATCGAAGGAAAGGAAGTACGAGCGAAAATCCGTTTGAGGATTATGATAGCCATCGTTGGATGTTGCTCCAAAGTGCTTTACAAAAAACCGTCGAGCACTCTCTAAATCGTTTACATACAGTGCGATATGTTCAATTCTCATGGCTGTCTCCGAAAATCTATGACTGCATTTTGTTCTTCTAGTCAATAACGCCCAGCGTAATCACTCTTTGCTACAGCAGTCCATTTTCTGATGAATTTTGTTTTAGCTTCTGTATAAGCATCTCTATTGTGTTCAAATTGTTTCCATAAACCCAATTTCAACGTTTCGTATTCTTTTGCAATCTGTGGATGGTCTTTCAGGTAATCTCGAAAATACAGTTCATCGTTATCTCCGACATATCGGAGATGAATGTGAAAGACCTTATCGGCAAACCCATTTTTAGTATAACCAGAGTTCAAAGATATTCTGCGATCTTCCGTTGACATTTGCAGAAGTCCACTGCGTTCGATAAGTTGCGCAATACATTCGATATTAGAATCTGTTGAAATTTCAACAAGAACGTCGACTATATCTTTTGCCCATATTCCAGGAACTGCGGTACTACCAATATGACTAATCCTCTTTATAGAGTGTTAAGGTAAATTATATTGTAGCTTGGCTTCCATTTCACTATAAAATGCATCCCATTTGTCATTGTGCTCGACAAGAAATATTGGGAAAAGTTCCCATAATTCGTTCAGAGACATTTCTGACAGTTCTTTTTCTACTTTCATAGTTTTCTTTCTTTGATAGTCTCCTAAATTTGTCTTGATATATTACTTTTTCCTCGCCACAAAGTAGTATCGATGAATTTTTCCCTTGATTACGCCATCTTGCTCAATAATTTTCTGAGCTTTAAAGAGGTTCTCTTGGTATTTTTTGACTTCAAAGTATGGGAATTCCCAGTCAATGATTCTTGCAAACCAAACAAGAGCACCTACATCATAAAATTCTATTGGCCTATAGGCTTCAGCTTCCTCAATAATGTCAAATCCATTATTTATTAATTCTTGTCTGGCAATACTTAAATAAGCTTTAGGAAAGGGAAGCTCGATATCTCCTAGTAGAAGCTCTACCAGGTCCCTGTCATTCTCAGCGCCAACCTGTTGCGTAAGAAACATACCCCCACTTTTAAGAATTCTTTTTAGTTCTTGTATGTTGTATTTACCGTGTCTGTTGGTAACAAGATCAAAGTAATCATCTTCAAACGGAAGCTCATCTCCTCCGTCAGCTGCCTTAAAGTCTATCCCTAAAGGAAGGAGTCTCTCTTCACACAGTTTGATGTTTGGAGCATAACCTTCAATTGCTGCAGTCTGTTTAGGATTGGTGAGAAAAGACAAAAGAAATTCTCCACCACCCGTTTCCATATCTAATAGATAATCAGTATCGTGTAGATAGGATTTGATGATACTTCCAAAGTCCCATGGAAGATCATCCTCTTCTTTATATCTGTTCCTAATATGGGAGAAATCCCATCCCTTGATATGAGCAATTTCTTGTTCATGAAGCCATTGGGCGAGAAGTGCTTGTTTTTCCATAGTATGTTTCCTTAAGACCGTGATTTTCGGATGTACAATTATTATATATCGTTTGACTGTATAGAAGGATTTTTACCTAATCTACCTGCATATTTATTGTATTTATGCAGGTAGATTGCTTATTTTTTATAAAAGGGGAGTAAAAGGTTAAAATCATACGATGAAGCATAAGACAGTGTAATTTTGTAGCCATCAATACATTGAATATATAAAGCTCTGTGATTAAGTTATTTCAAGATGATTTATCAATATGTATAACTATAAAAATACGTTCAGCCCTAAAAATTAGTTTTAGAGAGGTACCAAGAAAGCTATTTTATAAATAAAAGATTCAGTATTGTCGCCAACTTATCAAATTGAATAATCATCAAATTTATCATGTCATTAAATATAGTTTATAGAGCTGTAGGTGTAATTACTCATAAGTAATTAATATCGTAGCTTAGAAAGGCTCTCAGAGGCTCATTTTCTGGGTAATAATAATGTGATTGAAGCTCTGTATACTATTGCAGTCGATACTATTTATATAATAGTATGTAAAAGTCTGATAATCGATATTATGTAAACTAATGAATTGAAGAAAAAGGAGAAGGATTTTGAGCCCCTCTCCTTTACTGTAACGTGAGCGATAGCGATAAGCGCTATACCGATGAGTCGGTCATGACATTCAATTTAATCATGACATCGCTTTCATACATCTCATCAAAAATTACAAGAATCTTGTCCAGCGCCATCAATTCAGTTTGGCCGGTTGGAATTATCTCCAGGCCTGCTCGGTCAATAGTTACAACCCTCACTTTGTCGGGCCATGGGATATCTTGGAGCAATTTGCCCTCAACGGGACTTCCTTGGCCAATAGTGAACTCATGAAGGATTTTCTCGCCAGAATCAAGTGTTGGTTTAGACTCCCCTTGCTGAGAAGTCAAGAATTCTGAAAGTAAATGCTCGTAGAATGGGTCAACACGCAGGATATTTGCGGTTACGTAGGACACAATTGCAACTGCAGACATAGCCATAAGAGCCTCAAGAGAACCTGTGAGCTCAAATATAAGCACTACTCCGGTGACGGGCGCTCTCACTGCCCCGGCAAATATGCCCGCAACCCCCATAGCAATAAAATTAGGTGCATATGCCATAGGTATGCCAAAAACATGGGTTGCTACCAGGGCAAACAGTGTTCCAACAAGTGTTCCCATGACAACCATTGGAAAGAGCGTTCCGCCAGGTGTTCCTGCAGCAAAACAGGTTGTAGTAAAGAAATATTTACCCAGTAAAAGCGCTATAATCATGAGCTCAGTAAGCGTTGCTGGCTCTTTGATTTTCTCGATAATGGCATCACCGCCGCAAAGAAGATCTGGCCAGGTAAAAGCCATAATTCCTGCAAGCATAAACGGAATAATAAGCCTTGAGAAAGGAACAAACTTGTTAATCTTCTTATAGAGGTCTTGTGCAAAGAACATTCCCTTATTGTGAAGCGCACCCAATAAACCGCAGGTAACGCCTACAAAAAGTACAAAGGCATAGTCGACGTGCGGCAGCGGTGCTACGTAAGGAAGCTGAAGGACAGGCTTCATACCAAGGACGTTAGAAACAAGAAAGTCAGCGCCTACTGATGCGGTCATTGCCGAGATGATTAGTGGAGCATGAAACTCTTTCTGAATCTCTTCGATAGCAAAAAGTGTGCCGGTGAGAGGGGCATGAAAAGCGGCTGACATACCCGCAGCTGCGCCACAGGTTACCAGAAGACGTTCTTCTCCCCTTTTACGCTTGAGGAACTTTGAGACCGCTTTACCAGAAACAGCACCCAACTGGACTGCTGGACCTTCTCGACCCATAGAAAGGCCACCAAAAGCCACCAGGACGCCCTGGATAAACTTAACGGGAAGAACTCGATACCAAGGCATATCGGCAGATCCCATGACCTCAGCATTGGTCTGAGGGATTCCAGAGCCAGCGGTGTAGGGTTCAAACTTCATGAGTAGGCAAACGGCCGCCATAAGAATAATCAGAACACCAAACCAGAGAGCCATATACGGCCAATTACCTGCGATTGATTGAGTAATGGAGCGCATTTGAGATTCTGCAAAAGAAAGACAAAGGCGATATAGCGTGACCACGCCGCCACCCAGAAGGCCAACAAGCAGGCCTTCTCCAATAAGGGCTACCTGAAACCTACGAGAAAAATGACGCTCAATAACGTTTGTCTTATGTTTGAGATGAAACGCCACAATCTCCCCTAGTCGTTGTATATGAGTAAAAGAAAAGCACGTAAAGCGTACTTAAATATTGTACGACTTTACGTGCGTGTAGTTAAAACTTTGTACAGAAATTATCTGTAACTGAGGATGCGTGTCCTACTATCACCTAGCCGGAGAATGGTCCTCCACCATAGCAAGCATAAACAGGACCCTCGATAACACCAACAGACTCGTTAGCAGCGTGAATCATGCGGCCACCGCCAATGTAGATTCCAACGTGCTCATAGCCTGCACGGGTAAAGATGATGTCACCATAGTTAAGCTCATCCATGGAATCATGCCAGTTACCAGCAGCGCGAATAGCACGGCCAATGGTTCCTGCGGTACCTGCACGGTAGCCGAGGAAGCAGTAGTAGACCAGACCACCACAGTCAAAGCCAGAAGCAGGAGAAGCTCCGCCCCAAACGTATGGATAGCCAATACAAGCATAAGCTGTAGCAACGCCACCGCCTGCAGCTGGGTAGCCACCGCCACCGCCACCGCCGGAGTATGATGACCCACCACCAGAATTAGAACTGCTGTTGGAGCTGCTGGAGCTAGAAGAGCTTGAGCTAGAAGAGCTCGAACTTGAAGAGCTAGAGCTGGAATCGTTAGAGGAGCTATCGTTAGACTCTGAGCTGCTAGAAGGAGTCTCACGAGTAACAGTCTCAATTGCATAAGCAACGTTGTTGTTAGCTGAAGCAGCCTCCTGAGCAGCAAGCTGAGCTTTTACCTCAGCATCAAGGGAGTCATAGTAAGCCTTAGCCTCTGCAACCTGGCTCTGAAGACCATCTGCGGTAGTCTTCATCTCAGCGACCTGAGCCTGAAGGTTCTCCTGCTCCGCCTGAAGCTCAAGCTGCTGAGCCTGAAGCTGGTCACCAAGAGCCTTGACGGTATTGATGGAGTCAGCCTCCTGCTTGCTGGTGCGGTCCATATAGTAGACGCGGCTGACAAAGTCCTCTGGGCTAGATGCTCCAA
>CAUTIE010000023.1:0-22820 GCA_963538475.1 uncultured Atopobiaceae bacterium | reverse complement strand
GCCTTCTGATCTGCCTCCTGTTTGCTCATGTTGGGATTATGAACAAGGATGCCCTCACGAATCTGAAGACCAGATTTCATAACAGGGTTCAAGGAGGTCATAGGCTCCTGAAAAATCATGCCAATGCGATTACCGCGGAAGTCACGCATGCCACCACGAGGAAGCTGAGTTAAATCAGTTCCCTCAAAAATAATTTCTCCGCCGGTAATTTGTGCAGGAGGTGTTGGAAGCAATCCCATAACCGACAAAGCCGTCATGGACTTACCGCAGCCAGACTCTCCTACTACCGCAAGAGTCTCGCCTTTTCGCATGATAAACGAGAGGTCACTTACTGCAGGAAGTGCGCCATCTTCGGTAAAGAGCGTGACATCAAGATGATTGACGTCGAGAAGAACGTTTTTCTTGCACTGCTCTTCTCGCTCTTTTTGAGCGGTCTCTTGCGCAAGGAGGCGCTCTTCAAAGCTGCAAAATTGCACAGACTGACCGTTCGGACCCTCAATGACGTGCTCACATGACGCATCTTTAGTCTCTTTTGTCTGATCACTCTCTTGTGCAAGAGCATCTGTTTTTTCTGCCATAAACGTAACCTCCTTTCTAAGAACGCATCTTTGGATCAAGGGCGTCGCGAAGGGCGTCGCCAAGCAAGTTGAAAGACATAACTGTAATGATGATGACAATACCTGGGGCAATACTGTAGAGAGGCTGTGATGCAAGGTATGGCTGAGAAGCTGCAATCATTTGGCCCCAACTTGCCTCAGGTGGCTGAACGCCCAATCCCAAAAACGAAAGTGTTGCCTCCGAAAGAATTGCACTTGGAATGCCCAAGGTAGAAACAACAATCAGCGTTGACATGCAGTTAGGCAAGAGATGTTTCATGATGATGCGGAAGCTATTGCCACCAGACAGAATACAAGACTGAATGTATTCAGAATTTTTCAGGCGCATTACATCGCCACGAATCAGCCTTGCGGTGGTAGTCCACATCAAAAGACCCAACGCAATATAGAGATTGATGAGACCTGGGCCCATAACAAACATAATCAAAATTGCAAAGAGCAAGAATGGGAAGCTGGAGAAAACCTGGATGATAAAAGACACAACTGCATCAACCCAGCGACCATAATATCCTGCTGCAACTCCTGCTACAAAGCCGATAAACAGGGCAATTGCCTGCGAAATAATACCAACAGAAAGAGAAATCTGGCAGCCGTAAATAATACGAGAAAGAATGTCTCGACCGTACTCATCAGTACCAAGTAGGTGCGCAAATGTTGGATTCTGATTCTGAATTGAAAGGTTTTGATCTTTGTAGCCATAGGGAGCAAGAACAGGAGCAAGAATTGCAATAATTACTAAAGCCAAAACAATGCCCAAGCAAATCATGCCCAGTTTATTTTTCTTAAAGATGTTCCAGCTAACCTGCCAATAGCTCTGCGCACGGACTTTTCCCGTGGCAGCCTGTTCTGCTTCTTGAGCCTTGGCGGCATCTTCAAGTACAGCTTCGGTCTTTTGGACCTTCTCGCTATTTTTATCGCTCGTAAACAAAGCCATTACTCTGATGCCTCCTCTCCAAGACGAATTCGTGGATCAACTACTGCGTACAAAATATCAACAAGCAGATAGATAACGACGCAGATAATTGCCACGTACATGACGCTACCTTGAATTAGCGGCAGGTCACGAGCATTAATTGCATCGATAAGCAGCTTACCCATACCGTTCATGTTGAAGATCTGCTCAATGATGATGGAACCAGTAAGGATGTCTCCCAGCTGTGATCCAGCAATGGTAATGATTGGAATCAGAGCATTTCTGAGCGCATGCTTCAAAACAATAGCGGAGCGCTTAAGACCCTTAGCTTCAGCAGTTCTAATATAGTCCTGATTTAATACATCCAGCATGCTAGTCCTGGTAACACGAGCAATACTTGCTGCGTAACGGGAACCCAGCGCAATAACAGGAAGAACGTACGCGGAAGGAGTTTTAACGCCAGAGAGTGGGAACCACTTGAGCGTCAAAGCAAAAATAATCTGCAGTACTAATGCCACCCAAAATGATGGAGCAGAAATACCAAAGATTGCAGCTGACATAAGTGTTCTATCAAGCCATTTGCCATGGTTAACCGCGGCGAGAATACCCATCAATAGACCAAGCACAATGGCAAAAAGATACGCGAACACTGCCAAGCGCAGCGTAACGCCCAGAGCCTTTGTCAAAAGTGCAATGACAGGGCGCTTCTGAGTGTAAGAAGTTCCAAAATCTCCACCAAGCATTTTTACAAACCAGTTTGCGTACTGCTCTGGAATTGGCTTATCAAGGCCCATAGTGTGACGGACTTGCTGAACCGTAGCTTCATCAGCCATATCGCCCATCATGACTCGTACTGGGTCACCTGGGACAATGTTCAAGACAAAAAACGTTAAAGCAGAAATACAAACTACAACGCTCACTGCTTGAAGGATTCGTTTGATTAGAAACGATCTCACTCCTGAGCTCCTCTCCCCTCAAGAAAATGAAGCGGCATCCAAGAATCTTAGATGCCGCTTTAAAGTTTATAGCAAGTTTGCTACTTAGTCCTCTGGAACGGTGTAATCGGAATTTGATGTATCAATATCAATATCAAAGAAGTGATAAATCAAGTTTCCAACCTTAGCGTTCTTGACGTACTTTTTAGCGACAAAGGAGTTCTTTGGCCAGTACAGAGGAAGTGTTGCGAAGTCTGTACGTGTGAGCAGGTTATCTGCGTCCTTGTAATCCTCTGTTCTCTTGTCCTTGTTAGACTCAGAGCGACCCTCAACAAGAAGCTTGTCAAACTCTGGGTTGTTGTAGAAGGAAGACTTCTTTGCAGCGTTGGTGCTGTAGAAGTAGGTGTAGAGGTGCTGATCGCCATCAGCAAACAGTGGATACCAACCAAGTGTAGTAATCTGAAGGTTACCAGCAGCCCAGTCAGTGTTCCAAACTGCGTTGTCCTCTACCTGGACATCAAGGGTAACGCCAATCTTGCTCCAGTACTCCTGGACAGCAACAAGGAGTTTCTCGTAAGGCTTTCTAACCTTTGCAGAAAGCTTAAGACCAGAAACACCAGCCTCAGAGAGAAGAGACTTAGCCTTCTCTGGATCATACGCAAAAGCAGGTGCGCTCTTGTCGTAACCAGGGGTTGCTGGTGCAAGCCAACCGCTTGCAACGGTGCCGTTACCGGAAGCAATGTTGTCAACGAGCTCCTGGCGGTTAATTGCCAGGGAAAGTGCCTGACGAACCTTAGGATCGGTAAGCTCAAAGCCCTCTTTGAGGTTGAGGTTGATGAAGTTAACACCAAGAGTCTGATATGCAGTGATAAGGTCCTTGACGTCAGCATCGCTTGAATACTGCTGATACAGAGAAGATGGAAGATCGCAGAAGTCAATATCGTTGTTTTTGAATGCAAGCAGCTGAGTGTTGGAATCGTCGTAGTAGTGAATACGAATCTCATCCAGAGCTGGCTTGCCATCGTGGTAGTCATCAAAGCGCTCAAGAACTACCTCAGTAGTGTCATCGTTGCTCTTAATCTTGTACTTACCAGTACCAATGAGGTTAGTACCGGTACCCCAATCAGCACCAGCAGCCTCGCAAGCCTTCTCTGGGAAGATGCAAGCATAGGAAATACCAAGAACGCTTACAAAGACAATGTAAGGCTCAGAGAGCGTAAAGGTAAAGTGAGTGTCGTCCTGAACAGTCAGACCCTCAAGCTCAGTAGCCTTACCAGCAAGCATCTCTGGAGCGCCCTTGATCTTGTCAAAGAAGCTGGTTGAGAGAGCCTTGGTCTCTGGCTTAAACATACGCTCAAAGGTGTACTTAACGTCCTTTGCGGTCAAAGTAGTACCATCGTGGAACTTAATACCCTCTTTGAGCTCGCACTTAAGGGTGACACCATCAGACTCAAAGGTTGGAATCTCTTTAAGCAGGCAGGTAACAAGCTCGTTATCCTCAGTCCAACGAAGCAAAGACTCGCAAACAGAGTCTGCAACACATGCGGACTGTGAGTTGTTTGCACGCTGCATATCAAGGCCCTGCTTAGAGTTTGCAGAACCATAGCGAAGAATCTTCTTCTTATCAGATGCCTGAGGAGTATCAGTGGAGGAAGGATTGCAGCCAGCCAACATCATAGATGCGCCACCACCAGCCGCTACCATACCTGATGCCTTCAAAAAATTACGACGGCTTAGTGAGTTCTCCAGCATGTTAACCCTTCTTTCTTATTAAAACGATTTATAAGACAACCCTGCTGGGGTTAGATAACTATACATAACAATTATCAGCATTTACCTATATATACCTAGGATGAAATAGACATGAAACATTAAATTGCGACGATAACAGCAAAATCTATTTACCTGCACTTTTTGTCTAACCATATAGGAATTACCTATATTGAAACATAAAAATTGACTAAGCATTTTTGGACAGTTGTCCATTTTGTCTATAAAAATATTGGCAGGTACCAAAGAGATACCTGCCAATACAAATTCATGTAACGAGAAGAACGCTCTGTCTTAGTGCTTACGCTTCATAAGTCCAGCGGCTGTCAAAGCAGATACACCCATAACCATAAGAGGCATTACCATAAGCTCTTCACCCGTATTTGGAAGCTGCGCTTTCTTCTTCTTTGCCTTCTTCTCTTTTACTGGAGAAGCAGGATTGGAAGGCTCTTCTGGAGCTGGCGTTGGTGTTGGAGCTGGAGTATCAGACTTAACAGTTAGGGTAACTGTCTTTGCTGCCTCGTAATCATTACCTGCAGCTGCAGCATTGCCATTGAAGTAATAGTAATAGGTGACGGAATAAGCGCCTGGAGTCTTAGAAATCTCTTCTGCCTTCTGATCAACGGTTGCGGCATCCATAGTTGCTGTGTCAAGTACAACTGTACCGCTCTGATCAACAACCTTAACGCGAGCATCGGCAGAACCAGCATCAGGGGTAACCTGACCAGCGCTGTGATCAACCATAGCATCAAGGTTATCAAGAATGGACCAGGAATCCTGGTTAGCAGTAATAGTGCTGTCGTGTGCCGTAACTACCTGTCTAAGCTCTGTATAAAGAGGAGAGATAACGCCGTTGTTAAGGTCAAGCTCGTCAGTTGAGTTCTCAGAAGCATTGATGACAAGGTTGCCGCTAGAAAGAGAAGTGTACGAATACTCCTGATACACATCGTCAGTAAGGTCATTATCAACAGCAAGCTGCCAGCCAGGAAGATTCAGGTACAGTCCCCTATTGGAATTTCCAGTATGAACTGAATAGCCGTAATCCCTCATGGCATTTTTAATGTTGGTCAAATCAATGTAGTACGCACCGCCAGTATACAGAGCATCGTTCTCCGTTGCGCTGTGGCGATCTTCATACAGAATATTGTCAACGTGAATATCACTTGCAGAAATAGTTGGCATGTAATTCCACTCGTCCTGTGGGATAGCGTAATAGCTACCGTCAGGCCTAATAATTACGCCCAGATATTTCTTATTGCTGCTAAGAATGGAATTGTTTGTTCCCTCTTCCAAGACCTGCCTTGCAAACCTGACTGAAACACGAGGGTTTCCGTAAGAGGTTCTGTGATCAAGCAGGTACTGAGTAAGACCTACATAGTTGGTGCCATACAAATTAAGAGTAGAACCATTGGTAAGCGTCAAAGGAACGGTAAGTGTAATGGTTTCACCAGCAGCCAGGGTACCAGAGACAGAAACGGAACGCATCTCAGCATTGTCCTGACCAGCTGCCTGGTATGCAGCATAAGCATTAGCTGCAGGCTGAGAACCAGAACCACCGTTCAGTCCACTAATGTTCAGATTAATTGCAGTTGCTGTATTAGTTGACGAGAAGGTAAATCCAGTTGCACGCAAATCAGGATTAGGGCTTGAGCTGACATAGTAAGTAAGTGGCAGCTGCATAACCTCGTTTACAGAAACTGGAGATGAAGAGATGTTGGTAATCTTTACCACTGCCTGCAGATTCTGATACTTATCAATATCTACAATGGAGCGGTTCATCTGGGTAGTGTCATTATCCTTATAAGCGTAGTTAGATGTCTGGCCAGAAGCATCTGTAAAGTAAATAGAACGCTCGATAAGACCATCCGCACTCACAGAAGGAGACACGTTAGTAGTAGTGCCGTTATAGAACGAATTGTTACTTGCAGCGTATGCAATATTTGGCATAAAGATTAAAGCTGCCAAAAATGCAAACATAACAGCAAGAAAACTGCGGCCCTGCATCTTTGATGTCATAGGCGTATTCCTCCTCAGAATAAAAACTTAGCGTTATATTTTCGCATTAACACCCTGTTGAAGGAATGGAGATATTTGTTACTTACATAAAAAGAGACGCCATCTTTCGATGACGTCTCTTGACAAATCTCTAGATACGCAAAGTACTCTACTCTGCAGCCTCTTCAGTTGCCTGTGCGTTAGCCTCAGACTCAACAAGGTGAGCCTCAAGATCAGCCTCAGCCTCAGCTGCTGCTGCCTCTGCTGCTGCACGCTCCTCCTCTGGAAGTGGAGTGACCTCAATATCAATACCAAGGGTCTCTGCAGCTGCCTTCATAGACAGGGAGATGCGACGACGGTCAAGATCAATCTCCATGACCTTTACCTGTACAACGTCGCCAACCTTGCAGACCTGAGATGGAGCGGTGACGTGCTGCTTAGCCATCTCGGAGATGTGGACGAGGCCCTCAACGCCGTTGCCAAGGTCAACAAATGCACCGAAGGTAACAAGCTTGGTGACAGTACCCTCGATGATAGCGTCAACTGGGTACTTGGAAACAAGTACGCGCCATGGATCCTCGGAAGTCTGCTTAAGACCAAGGGAGATGCGCTCACGGTTAAGATCAACGTCGAGAACCTGAACCTCAACCTCCTGGCCAACCTTAACAACCTCAGATGGGTGGTTAACGTGGTTCCAAGAAAGCTCGGAGATGTGAACCAGGCCGTCAATGCCGCCAAGGTCAACAAATGCACCAAACTCAACGATGGAGGAAACAGTACCCTTGAGCTTCATGCCAACCTGGAGCTTGCCCAGGATGTCCTGACGCTCTGCCTTACGAGCCTCCTCAAGAACAATGCGGCGAGAAAGAACAACGTTGTTACGGTTGCGATCCATCTCGATAACACGAGCCTCAATACGAGTGCCCATGAATGCACCAAGATCCTTGACGCGACGAAGGTCAACAAGGGATGCAGGCAGGAAGCCACGGAGGCCAATGTCAAGGATCAGGCCGCCCTTAACAACCTCAATAACCTCGCCCTCAACGGTCTCACCGGCGTTGAACTTATCCTCAACTGCCTTCCAAGCACGCTCGTACTCAGCACGCTTCTTGGAGAGAACCAGACGGCCCTCTTTGTCCTCTTTCTGGAGAACAAGAGCCTCGACGTCCTCACCCAGGGAGATGACCTCTGCAGGGTTAACGTCTTTACGAATAGAAAGCTCACGAGCAGGAATAACGCCCTCAGACTTGTAGCCAATGTCTACGAGGACCTCATCGCGCTCAATCTTGACGACGGTGCCGTTGACAAGATCTCCCTCATCAAAATCGGTAACAGTGCCGTCGATCAGGCTGTTCATTTCCTCATCGGAAATTTCATCCAAAGAGAAGATGGACGAGTTCTGAATCTCACTCAAAGGTGGACCCCTTCCAAAACGGGGCCCCGGTCAACATGGTTGCTGCCAGAGTGCCAATACGTGGGCTTCTCTACTCGGAAACTTACATGCTCTCGGGGGCCAACAGATACAGTGCATAGCTTGACGCCATACGGGCAATAGGATAGCGCTCTTCGGCTGATTAAACAAGCCAAAGAGCGCTACTTTGCACAGCTATTACGCAAGTTTTACAAAATTTCTTCAAAGTTTGTTTCTTGCGAGAAGATCTTGTTGTGCTTACGCACGAAGACGGTAACCTTCTTTCTCTACGGCAGCTCGGTACGCATCGACATCAATTGGATTTTTGCTGAGGATACGTGCCTGACCACCAGCTAGAGTAACCTGCGCCCATGTTCCATCAATACTATCGAGAGCTCGAGTCACATGATTGACGCAGTTCTGGCAAGTCATACCACCAATCTCAAAGGTCTGAACATAAGGGTAATGAGATTCATCTTTGTCTTCTGGACCATCTGCAGCAGAAACCTGCTCTGTGTTACAGGTAGTAACGCCTGTTCCCTCATCAGAGCAGCAGCCTTTTTTACCTGCAGCAATTCCGTAAACACGATAAACCGCAAAACCGCAAAGCGCTACAACAGCAAGAATAACAATAATATTGATTGGTGACATACAAACTTCCTTTCTGTTGCTGTTTTACTACCCACCATTTTCTAGATTATTCAAAAAATGATGTTTTTCTCGCAAAATTTAACAGCAACAGCAAAAATCGTAATGCAGCTTAAGCAGAAAGCTTTGTACCAAGGCCGCGAAGAGCCTCAAGAGCATCGTCATCTGGCTCAAGGTTGCAGATAAAAGTCTCAACAACGTTGACGCCCTCTGCCTCAGCATTCTGCTTCCAAGTCTCCATCCAGTCACCGGTTCCCCAGTCATAAGAACCAAAGAGAGCGGTTGGCTTCTGACCAAGCTTGCCAGCGCAATCGTTGAAGAGCTCCTCAAAATCAGGATCAAGCTCCTCGTCACCCATAGCAGGGCAACCAAAAGCAAATGCATCGTACTGATCGCACATATCTGCAGAGAACTCAGAAGACTCAATAGCCTCGGTATCTGCTGCACTTGCAAGCTCTTTTGCCATTGCCTCAGTATTGCCCGTCATGGACCAATACACAACTGCTACTTTACTCATACATTTCCTCCTTCTGTGTCCAGGTTCCCCCTGGAAAACTACACATTACTTTCAATACCTCAACAAGAAATCCAAGCACACCCCTTATGCAACCTGACATTTCTTGGTATTGCCATACGATGAGAAAATCTGCGCTAAAGATTCCCCTTGATAAAAACGATGCTTGCACTGGTCTTCTGCATCTTTAAGTCTCTCGAGACGCAGGCGAGTTTCTTCCGTGTTGTCATAGACTTTCCAAGCACCAGTAAAAAGCTCAGACTGTCCATTCATAAAGCCCTGAACATCAGCAAGTGGATAACCCAGTATCAGTCCAATCTCGTGTGGAAACGCGGCTTTTCTTGCATGAAAAGCAAAAATTCTTGAACGCATGCTCTTCATCAACGCCTGCACTGACTCAGTGGAATGGCCAAAGGCAGCCAGAAACTCACAGTGCTCTGATTTGGCGAGAATATCCTCAACAAGCTCAGGTCTATAGGCAACAAACGTCACCTTTCCGCCAGAAATAGCAGAGGTAGCAAGGAGCGTTACCCCAAACAGTGAGAGCTCGTGAGTAGCGTTGCAGAGAAATGACCTCAACGTTGGATCAGTGCAGACAAGGCTTGCACAAGAACTACAAGACTTATGAGAAGCAAATGAAAAGAGCGCAGCCGGCTTAACGTAAGCAATAACACCAGCAGCACAGCGAACAAACGTTGTTGCAAAATCGTGACAGAGCTCGGGAGTATACGCTCCCCCACCCTCATTCAAAGCAAGCTTTTTATCAGCGGAATATACATAGGGAGAAGTAACGTCAAAAAGCGATGAATTCTCAAAAGAAGTAAGACAATCCATACCGCACTTGCTCCCTTCTTAAAAATGCGCCGTCGACTAAAAGGGAGCCGACGGCGCCTGGATTCCGGACCCTTGGAGAGGGGAAAGGTTCCGGGCTGATAAAGCAAAATTGTTGGAACTAGCTCCTGTTATATAAAAACCTTAACAAGTTAACCTCTTCTAACTATTTAAAGTGTAAGCCATAGCTAACTAATTGCAAGTGAAAACTCAAAATATTTTTACTTTTTGACAGAAAAAAGCTCCCGTCTCTTACGAATAAGAAACGGGAGCTTTAACGTGATCTAAAAAAGCGCTTTGCTAACGCACAAGTGTGTTCTAAGCAGCTTGTCCTTCAGTTAAAAGCAATTTAACCTCAGAAGGAACATTTAGGTTATGAGCTGCAGTAGTAAGCAGCGACCTTGTGTTTGCAAGCGTTACCATAAGTGTTAAAAGGTTGTGCATATATGCAGCAGTACTTACGGTAATAAGACCTGCGACACCTGCGGCAATAAAAGAGCTGTTCAGCGCGACAATCGTGCGATAGTCTGCGTGAATCCTCTTCATTACCTGCTGGCCCAAAAGACGCATGATTACCAGCGATTCAAGCGAATCATTCTTAATCGAAATGTCCGCAACAGCGCGAGCAATATCAGTTGCATCAGACAGAGCCAGTGAAACATCAGAAACAGCCAGAGCAGGTGAATCGTTAATACCATCGCCTACCATTGCAACGGTGTAGCCCTCCTGCTGGAACTTCTTAACATACTCACACTTATCCTCTGGGAGAATCTGTGCCACATAGTCGTCAAGACCCAGCTTCTGAGCAACACTTGCTGCAACGTTTTCTGAGTCACCAGTCAGCATAACCATGCGCTTAACGCCAAGAGCGCGGAGCTGTGAAATAGTTGCTGCTGCGTCTTCCCTTACAGGATCGGTAATGCAAATTGCTGCAATAAGCTTTGAATCCTCGGACATGAAGATAATGGACGAGGTTGGAGCAATCTGTGCAAGGTCGTCCTGAATTCCCTCGGGCATTGGGGTCTTCTCGTCATCAAAAATGAAGTGAGCAGAACCAATGCAGACCTCTTTATCGTTAACCTTGGTACGAATACCGTGAGCAACAACATATTTGACCTCTGCGTGGAACTCATCCTTGTGCTTAAGGCCACGTACCTTTGCCTCGTTCACAATTGCGCGAGCCATGCTGTGTGGGAAGTGCTCCTCAATACATGCTGCAAGGCGCAGGAGCTGGTCCTCGGTGCGATCGCAGAAGCTGACAATACACTCAACGTGTGGAACTGCCTTTGTTAGCGTGCCTGTCTTATCAAAGACGATAAGATCTGCTGCAGCGATCTTCTCGAGGTACTTGCCGCCCTTAACCGTCATGCCAAACTTAGCTGCCTCATCCATAGCGCTACCCACTGCAACAGGAGTGGAAAGCTTAATGGCGCAGGAATAGTCAACCATAAGAACGGTCATAGCCTTAGTGATGTTTCGAGTGATGCCCCAAATACCAAAGAAGGCAAGGAAGCTGTAAGGAACCAGTGCATCAGAAAGGCGCTCTGCCTTAGACTGTGCGCCAGCCTTAAGCTCAGCAGACTGCTCAACCATATCAACAATGTTGTCGATACGAGACATTCCTGGAGGAGCAGTGACGCTTACCATAAGGTCACCGTCTTCAAGAGCGGTGCCTGCGTAAACGGTTGAGCCAGGCTCTTTGGTAACAAGGCGAGACTCACCTGTCATGGCAGCCTCGTTCATCTGGCCAATGCCTTCAACAACTTTGCCGTCAACAGGAAGAACGCCACCAGCGCGCTGATGCAAAATCATGCCCTTCTCAACCTCAGAAAGGGCAATCATTACGTCCTTGCCGTCAATACGAGCCCAGACGTTCTCAGAACGAGTGATTAGGCCATCACGAAGTGCAAGACGTGCTCGGCTTGCCACATGGTTCTCCATAGCTGCAGACAGCTCAAGTAAGAACATAACCGTAGATGCATCTGCCCACTCATTTCTTAGAATTGAAGTGGTGATAGCAGTTGCGTCCAAAACCTCAACAGTCAGCTCTTTCTTAAACAGGCGCTTAACGCCTTCCACAACAAATGGAATGGCACGGAGAATGACATACGCGTAGTTAGCAACTGCAGGTAATGGCAAAGAGCGCATAATCCAGCGGCGTGCGAATGTGGTCACAACCTCCATCTGGAAACGATTGTTCTCAAGAGCCATCTCAATTGAGCTGCAGAAGTCCTCAAGACCTGCCTCTTCTTCTCGTGGCAAGTTCAAGACATCAAAAGCGCCAACAGCTGCAAGTACCTGGTCTCTCTTGAGAGGATCAAACCTTAGCAAGAGAGAGCCGTTTGCCATGTGAACTTCTGCATGACGAACTCCGTCAACACGCATCAGCTCATAGGAAATACCACGGGCTTCAGCCTCATCAATATGACCCAGGTCGCATTTTGCACGAATGCGACCTGAGATTTCATTAGTAATTGTGAAGCGCATGAATTATGCCTGTGCGCCCTCTGCGTCGACCTGCTTGGTAACCTCAGCGCGGATACCCTCCTCGAGCTCAGCAAGGCGAGCGCGAACAGCAGCGTCAATCTTGGACTCACGGCGTGCCTCAGCGACAACGTCGTTAGCCTCGTCAACGACGTTCTGAGTCTCTGCGGAAACGCGATCAGTTACGCGAAGGCCACATGCAGTTGCCTTAACAGCTGCCTTGTGAAGAGTGCCGTTAGAAGCAAGACCAGCAACAACGCCAGCAAGTGCAGCGCCACCGGCTGCGAGACACCAATTGTTCAGTTTCATGTAAATCCCCCATCTGCTTTTTGCAAATTAATCGGTTAATGACCTATTGAAGATAAAATTTTTTTACGAAAAAAACAAGTGAAAATCATTACTGATTAGTTATCCTAATGAAACAATTGTACACAAGTAATTTCTTACCTGCGAAAACGTTTCCTATGGTTAACCATGGTGTACATATAAATTTTGTGAAGATGCCGCTCTAAGGCGTTACTTAAATTATTGATATTTGCTCATATGGGCTATCAATTAAATGAAAAAATAACATTCTCTCTATGTCGTTATTGTGAAATTTAAATTGTGTACAATTTATTTGTGTTAGGTTACAGCTACTGGGGTACACTACCCAAAGAAAATAAGTCATCCAATGCTTCGGACAATCCGCGGCTCGTTGAAAGGAACATCATGGCAAACACCAACATCTATGACCTCTCCGTAGAAGAGCGTGACGGCTCCCTAACTTCCCTCTCCTCTTTTGATGGAAAGGTTCTTCTGATTGTCAACACTGCAACCGGTTGCGGCTTTACCCCACAGTATGAGGATCTTGAGCGCATTTATGCTGCTTATAAAGAACAAGGCTTTGAGATTTTGGACTTCCCTTGCAATCAGTTTGCTGACCAGGCTCCAGAGTCTGATGAAGAGATTCATCAGTTCTGCACCATGAAGTTTGGCACTAATTTCCCACAGTTCAAGAAAGGCGACGTCAACGGAGAGACTGCAAATCCTCTCTTTGAACGCCTTGCAACAGCTTTCCCCTTCCAGGGCTTTGGTAAGGGTATCAAGGCACTTGCTCTGGACAAATTTGCTAAGGCAAACAACAAGAAGTTTGGTGACAAGGCTTATATCATGTGGAACTTCACTAAATTCCTTGTAGACCGCCAGGGAAACGTTGTTGCACGCTTTGAGCCAACCACCGATATGGCAGAAGTTGAGTCTGCAATTAAAAACCTACTTGCATAAGGCGAGAGGACCGATTTACTCATGAGTTTTTCTCAGAAAGAAATGCAGTCCGTTGCAGCCGCTAGCACTTTTGCTAGCGGCTCTTCTGCACTCGACAACTCCCCCGATATCCCCGAGCTTCTCCTCAAAAACCAGCTCTGCTTCCCGCTCTACAGTGCCTCAAAAGAAGTGGTACGAAGGTATACTCCGCTGCTTAAGCCCTTTAATCTAACGTATACACAATACATTGCCATGATGGCGCTTTGGGAACATGAATCCTTGGATGTCAAAACCTTAGGTGAGCTCTTATTTCTTGATTCAGGTACTTTGACTCCACTTCTTAAAAAACTTGAGGAGAAGAGCCTTGTACTGCGTCAAAAAACAAACAAAGACGGACGTCAGCTGATTGTCTCTCTTACCCAAAAAGGCAAAGACCTTAGGCGAGAAATTCAAGTGGTCCCACATCAGATCGGCTCATGCGTTAATCTCTCGCCCGAAGAAGGCGCTGAGCTTAAACGATTGCTTTTAAAGGTTCTTTCTAACGTTACAGAAAGCTAGATTTACTATGACCCAATCACAGGTAACCATTACCTCTTCTGAACGTGAAACCGCCATTGTACGCACGAGCGCCATTGGCATTGCAGCCAATGTTGCCCTTGCGGCATTCAAAGCAGCTGTGGGCATTTTATCTAACTCAATTGCCGTTACTCTTGATGCGGTGAACAATCTCTCCGATGCAATTTCATCAATCATCACCATTGTGGGAACCAAACTATCTAACAAAAAAGCTGATCGCGAGCACCCCTTTGGACACGGACGCATCGAATACATCACTACAACAGTAATTGCTGCAATCATTATGTATGCAGGTATTTCTTCACTCATCAAATCTATCCAAGACATCATAGATCCTGTTACTCCAGACTATAGTCCCCTGTCTTTAGTCATCATTGCAGTAGCTGTGCTCGTAAAGATTATTTTGGGTCGCTACGTCCGCTCTGTAGGTAATCGCGTAAACTCCGACACCCTTATTGCATCTGGTTCAGATGCACTTTTTGACGCTACACTCTCCACTTCTGTTTTATTAGCTGCGCTTATCTTTATCTTTACAAAAATCAGTCTTGAAGCATATGTGGGCGTTATTATCTCTGTGTTTATCATTAAAGCTTCAATTGAGCTGTTACAGGGATCTATCAAAGAAATTATTGGTATGCGTCCTGACGCTGCTCTTTCAACACTTATTTACAACATTGTGAAAGAGGATCCAGACGCAGAAGGCGTCTACGACCTTATTATCCACAGCTATGGCCCAGATAAATTTGTTGGCTCATTTCACACTGAGGTTCTTGATACCACTTCAGCTATTGAGATTGATACGATGAATAGACGTCTAAGTACAGAGATTTACAAGCAGACGTCAGGCAAAATAATCATTGCTGCCATTGGTATTTATGCGAGAAACACCACCGATAATCGCATTGTAAAGATGCGCACTGAAGTAACTGAAATGGCTTTAGCTCATGAAGGTGTTCTTCAAGTTCATGGTTTTATTGCTGACATTGAAAATCAATTTATGGCCTTTGATGCAGTCATTGAGTTTGGCTATGACGGTAAGCAAATTGTCCACGATATTATTCATGAAGTAGAAGCAGCCTACCCTGACATGAACGTCTCGGTTCTTTTGGATCGCGATACAAGCGATCTTTCTGAACATGAAGAAGACAGAGACTTGCACTAAAAGCAAGTAAATACATCCTAAAAAGGGGCGAGCCGCTGACACCCAGAGTCAGCGGCTCGTGTTCTACGCTCGCAAGAAAGGGAGAGGGTCTTTCTCCGAGCTACGGGAACCTGAATAAAGCAAGCAAATAAATTGCTTAAAAACATAGTAAGTTAACCGAGGGAAACTTACAAGAATTTTTTTAGTTTTTTTATCTGATTTCGTAAACTCTACAAAAAGTTAGACTAAGTTTACATGTCTATGGATTTTTATCTTACATCAAAAAAGTCCGAGATAAACATAAACAAAATCCCCCGCACCGAATTGGTGCGGGGGATCAGGTCAGCTTACTAAACTAGTAGTAGCTTATGCCTTTGCAGCCTCGGTAAGGCTGGTAAGGATCTTGTCGTCCTTCTTATCCCACTTTGGAGCAGGACGGAAGAGCTGGAAGAGAATTGCTGCCAAGAAGGCAAAAGCAATAACAGTCCAGACACCGAAGGAACCAAGAACGAAGAACTCCCAGAACTGATTGATCATCAGGCCAACAATCCATGCAAATACGCACTGATAGCCAATAGCAAACCAGAACCACTTAGAGTCGTTCATTTGTCGACGAATAGAACCTACTGCAGCGAAGCAAGGTGCGTCAAGCATATTGAATGCAACAAATGCGCACATTGCACCAACGTGAAGAATGCCACCAGCATCGGTGAACATACCGGCAAAACCAGTCCACATGTTAACAGACTTCTCGCTTGCATCACCAAGACCGTAAAGAACACCAAAGGTAGAAACAAGATTCTCTTTTGCGATCAAAGCAGAAATAGAAGCTACAGTTGCCTGCCAATTTCCAAATCCGAGAGGAGTAAAGATACCCCCAATAGAATTTCCAATAGCAGCAAGCAAAGAGAAGTCCAAAACATTGTCAGGAGCGCCCTGAATAGCTGGAAGATAGCCAAATACTCCATTTGCGCCGTCCCAGTTGGCCCAACCAAAATTGGATAAAACCCAAATTCCAATTGCTGCAGCAAAAATAATGGTACCGGCTTTAATAACATACGCAGAAATACGCTCCCAAATATGCATTGCCCAAGACTTAAGAGAAGGCATGTGATAATCAGGAAGCTCCATGACAAATGGTGCTGGCTCTCCCGCAAAAACCTTAGTTTTCTTAAGCATGATTGCAGAAATAACAATCGCAGCTACACCCATGAAATAAAAGGCTGGAGCAACCCACCAAGCGGTAGTTCCTCCAATAAGAACACCCATAATCAACGCAATAATAGGCTGTTTTGCCGAACATGGAATCATAGTGGTAAGCATAATCGTCATGCGACGATCTTTCTCATTTTCAATAGTACGAGTAGAAAGAACGCCAGGAACACCACAACCAGAGGAGATAAGAAGTGGAATAAAAGACTTACCTGATAGACCAAAACGACGGAAGACGCGGTCCATAACAAAAGCAACGCGGCTCATATATCCACAGTCTTCCAAGAAACACAACATAACAAACAAAACAAACATCTGTGGAATAAAGCCAAGAACAGCGCCTACGCCATTAATAATACCGTCAACTACAAGGCTAGTGACAACGGGGCTTGCGCCAGCACCCTCAAGAGCACCGCGAGCAAGATCAGGAATGCCTGGGACATACATGCCATACGCAGAAGCTTCTGGTTCAGTAGCAGCGCCTTCAACAGCAGTCTTAAAGCCAGCGGCAGTTACGCCACCAAGAGTCTGGAGTTCCTGACCCTCAGCAAGAATTGGGTTGCCGTCAGCGTCAAGCTTAAGAGGATTGCCGTCAGTATCAATGAAGTTGCCATCCTCATCATGAACTGGTGCGCTCAGAGCAACAACGTTCTTCTTGGCAGTCTCTGCCTCAAAGCTGGTGATAGCGTCAGAATCCCACTGTTTTGCGGAAATTGCAGCACGCACCTCAGTAGTATCAATGCCAGCCTCGTCAGCTGCGTTGAGATAAGCGTCGATCTGGTCACCATAGTGATGCGAATCAAAATCATCTTTTGCCTGACTATACTCTGCATCTCCGATGCCTAATACGTGAAAACCTTTGTCAAACAGATTATCATTGACCCAGTTAGTAGCATTGATGCCAACAGTAGAAATAGAGATAAAGTACACCAGGGACATAACAATAACAAAAATAGGAAGACCGAGAATACGGTTAGTGACAACACGGTCAATCTTCTCGGAAGTAGACAGCTTCTTAGGTGCCTTTTTGACACAAGCTGCCATTACGCCAGCAATCCACTCATAACGGTCAGACGTGATGATGGACTCAGCGTCGTCATCACGAGATTTCTCAACTGCAGAAATAATCTTCTCAATTTCTGCGGTCTTCTCGACAGAAAGATTAAGAGGGGCAATTGCAGCTGCATCGCGCTCAAAGACCTTAATTGAATACCAACGAGAAAGAGATGCTGGAGCAAGGCCCTCGATTGCAGCAGCAATCTTGCCAAGAGCCTCTTCAACCTCTGGGGTAAAGCACTTAACACCCTCAGCAGGAGTTCCCTCCTGGCCAGCCTTAATTGCCGTCTTTACCAGAGTATCAATGTTCTTGTTACGAAGTGCGGAGACCTCAACAACCTCAACGCCAAGCTGCTTAGAAAGCTCCTTGACATCAATGACGTCACCAGACTCCTTGAGCAGGTCAACCATGTTAAGACCAAGGACAACTGGACGACCAGCCTCAAGAATCTGAGTAGTCAGATAGAGGTTACGCTCTAGGTTAGTAACATCGAGAAGGTCAATGATAGTATCAGGGCGCTCGTTAATGAGATAGTCACGTGATACCTGCTCCTCAGGTGAATAAGGAGACAGAGAATAAATACCAGGAAGGTCGACAAAGGTGACGTCCTTATCGGCACGCCAATTTGCCTGCTTCTTCTCAACAGTAACGCCTGGCCAGTTGCCGACGTAGCCGTTTGAGCCCGTAAGCTCATTGAATAGGGTGGTCTTACCGCAGTTTGGGTTACCTGCAAGACCAATAATAGTCTTTTGTGCCATTAGGCTTCCTCTACCTTGTGAACGTCTACTACTTCAATGCTTGCAGCTTCATCCTTGCGGATAGAAAGCTCGTAGCCACGAACTGTGAGCTCAATTGGGTCTCCCAGTGGTGCTACTTTCTTGACGTAAACCTCAGTGCCCTTAGTAAGGCCCATGTCCATGATGCGACGTTTCACGGCGCCTACACCCTTTAGCGCAGCAACCGTGCAACTCTCCCCCACCTTAACTTCTTTCAGAGTTGCCATAACCTTCCTTTCATCGAAACACGTATTAAAAGCCGCGGGTTTTACCAGCAGCGCAATACAACAAAGTGTTTAGAGCGGAGAAACCATGATGTGCGACGACATCTGACGGTTCAGTCCAAGTCGTGCACCCTTAACGCTGACAATAACGTCACCGTTGACACGTGAAATAACCTTTACCTCGGCGCCCTCAACAAAACCAAGTGTTGAGAGGTGCTGGCGAAGATCAGAAGCACCCTTAACCGTTACGATCAGCGCAGTCTCTCCCTCACCAAGCATGGCAAGAGGAAGAACTGGACCAGAATTTGCAGGACCCTGTGAGGTCTTTTCTGTATCCATGCATCCCCCCAAAATAACGTAGGCAAACTAAGTTTGCTCTTTCGAACTTTTACTTCATTAGTATCAACTAAAAGTTAAGGTAATTCAACTTTCATTTAATAATTAAAGTAAAAATAAGGCGAGAAACTCTGTCTACCAGTGATTTCTCGCCTTATAAATATTGCAACTTTATTTCAGGTAATACTAGTTTTACGTAAACATAAACATTTGTTTGCTCAAACTTATGGCAAGCGGTGTGACATCAGCCCGTATTCTGCAGACCTGCGGCAACACCAGACACGGTGCACAAAATCAAATACGTAATGTTTGCACGTTCCTCTGGAGTAAGCATGTCATCCCTTATACGAAGCTCAGACAGGGCATGAACCTGCGTAACCGAGAGAATATTAACAAATGGAAGACGCAGGCGGATAACAGGACCAAGCACACGACGGTTCTCCAACGGCCACTTGTTACCGGTGATAGCAAGGACCCACTTGCGCGTCAACGACATCTCGGAGAGAACCATCTCCGACAGTTCAGGGCGATCACCCAGAGCCAGATAAAGCCTTGCAATACGAGCATCAATTTTGGAGATTGACATCTCAATGTTGTCGATAAACGTAGTGAACAGCGGCCACTCTCTATATGCCTCACGGAGGCGTTCGATATCCCCTACTGCCTCGCAGGCACTGCCCAGTCCGTACCAAGCGGCCAGGTTGATACGAGCCTGTGACCAGGAGAAAATCCATGGAATAGCACGTAAGTCATCAAGAGACTTGGCGCCCAGGCCACGTTTTGCAGGTCTTGAACCAATGGGGAGAAGACCAATCTCTGTCAGAGGGGTAACAACCGAGAACCACTCAGCAAAGCCATCGGAGTGAATGAGCTCCAAGAAACGCTGTTTGGACGCTTTATCAAGCTCAGAAGCAAGCGAAGCAAACTTCACGTCTGTCTGGGTATTCTTCTGTTCAATAGAAGGTGCCATCTGAAGCAGTGTTGCTCCAGCAACGGACTCTACGTGACGACGAGCAAGCGTTGGGTCACCATAGCGAGCAAAAATAACTTCTCCCTGCTCAGTAAGTTTAAAGCGACCGTTGACCGATCCCTTAGGCTGAGACAGAACAGCACGGTTTGCAGGACCACCACCACGACCAACTGCACCGCCACGTCCGTGCATCAAGATGAGGTCAATGGAGTTTTTCTCTGCCCACTCTGCTAAAGCAGCCTGGGTCTTATGCAGTACCAACGTTGCCGTAGTTGGTCCCTCGTCCTTTGAGGAATCGGAATAGCCCAACATGACCTCAAGCTTGCGGTCTGTCTGTGCAAGACGTGCCTGTACCTCAGGAAGCTGAATTACCTGGTCAAGTGTGGCAACGGCGTTCTCAAGGTCTTCAATTTGCTCAAAGAGTGGAATAACGTCTAGTACAGGAACATCCTCTTCATTTGCAAACGCAAGACGTGCAAGCTTATAGACATTCTCAACATCCTGAGCAGACTGCGTAAACGAAATAATATAGCGACGAGCAGCGTTGATACCGTTCTTCTTTTGAATTGAACCAATGGAGCGGAAGGTATCCAGCACTTCTTGAGTCATAGCATCAAGCTTGGCGGGTTTCTCGGCAGTTGATGGATGTGTTTCAATATCTGCAAGTGCGCGCTTGTGCACCAAAGAGTGCTGACGGAACTCCATCTCTACCAAGTGGAAGCCAAAAGTTTGAGCCTGCCAGATAAGCTTCTGAACAGGACCGTAGGCAATACGGAAAGCCCCTGCTTGAGCCAGGGAGTCCTGAATAACACGCAGGTCAGCAATAAACTCTTCGGCATTTTGATACATAAGATCAGCATTGCGCTCAATGGTGGCACTGAGTCGACCAGAAATAACGCGCATAGCCGCGCGATGCAGCTCAGATCCAGCCTTATCAATAGCCCTAGAGGTCAAAGCCTGGCTCATCTCAACCTGCTGTGCCCAAAGATTTGCAAGCGCAGGCGAAGCTGGAGTAGAAATACCATCAAGCGTCAAGCCTCGACTGACTTCCTTGGTAGCCCGAGCCAGTGCCTGCAGTACGTGTACACGGTACTTCTCGGCAACTTGGCGAGAAACCAGAGCAGTAACATTAGGGTTACCGTCGCGGTCGGAGCCAATCCAACTACCTGGACGGAAAAATGGTGGGCAGACAGGCGACACACAACCAGCGTTTTCTCCCAGCACCCAGTTATCAAAGCGGCGATATACCGAAGGAACCATCTCAAAAAGGGTGGTATCAAAAATGTTGAGGACAGTATCTGCCTCCTCCAAAGGAGTTGGCTTTTTATGGCCGATAGGAGACGTACGGAATAGGCCGTCAATCTCTTGCAGCATGCGACGCTCGTTTTCCACACGAGCAGGACCACCAAGCCTCTGACGCTCATCAAGAAGCTCTGAGATGGTACGGATTCGGCGCTCAACGTTCTTACGACGAGCCTCAGTTGGATGCGCAGTAAAAACAGGGTGGAACTCAAGGCGATTAAGACGTGCTTTTGCCTCTTCTTCGCCGCACTCGTCAATGAGCTGCTTATATGCCACGGTTATCTCGTTGATAGGGTCTTCTGCAGAAGATGGATCAACAGAAGCCTCACGAGAACGCAGGCTGGTAACGCGATAATTCTCTTCACAAAGATTTGCTAAGTGGAAGAAAGTTACAAATGCGCGCATGAGAAGCACGGAGTCTTCCATGCTTAGGCTGTCAATGGTAGAAGCAAAACGCAGAAAAGCATTAAGCGATTCCTTCTCTGAATCTACTTTGAGTACCGCATTGATTGCCTCAAGCAGCAAAGGTGTGCGCGTTGTAGACAAATCATCTGGGCCAGCTTTAATTGCCTCAACCAACAACGTGTCAAAACTAGTAAGAAGATCTGGATTGTACTCAGCAAGCACTTTTCTTACCAAACGCAAAAAGAAGGTAAGGTTATCGCGCAGAGGAGCTGGTGCTTTAAGCGCTTGAATAAGGGTACGAGCAGCAGCAATCTCATTCCCACGTCGTTCAAGAAGCGACTGAGCTACTTCAGAAGTTGTTGCACCATCGATGGGTTTCTCGTCAACAGAAGCATTGCTGGACTCTAGATTTGAATCTTGAGGATTGCCTGCCATGCTCATCCTTTCGTCACATGACTCAGAATACGTATTATCTACCATACCCTTTTGTAACAATCTTCGCACGATTGTTTGTCAATCTGTTACCTAATGTACATCGTGGACTACAATCGATACAACAAATAAAAATTGATATATCAAAGTTTCTGACCACGCTAAAGAAGATCTTAGGTTTTACATGCTCAATCCATTCAAGAAAAGTCGTACTGCGTACAACAATTCTTCCGTACATAAGCAGGTAGCGCGTCTACGTACACCTCGCTATGAGCTTGATGACTCGCGCACAAACGGGAGTCAACCTGGCATCGTGGTTACATGGTGGACCAGGCTTCTGTCTGCGGTAGTCTCTGGCGATATTGCCAATCAAGACGAGCAATACCTAGCACATCAAACGTCCCAGGACTATATTTTTAATGCTCTTGGACAAGGCGCCTGGGGTGCACTTTTTCCTCTTCTGACCGTTGTCTGTTCTCAGCTTGTTGGCATTGAGCAGGCAGGCCTTTTCTCCATGGCATTTGTTGTGGCAACACTTTTGTTATTTGTTGCCCAATACGGCGTCCGTACCTATCAGGTTTCTGACCTAACCGAACAGCGCAGTTTTTCTGATTACCAGATTCAGCGTGCAGCTACCGTTGTTGTCATGGTGACAGCTGGTCTTATTTGGTGTTTCTTCAAAGGCTACACCGAGCCCATGTTTTCTATCTGCACAGGAGCTTTGCTCTTTAGGGCAGTTGACGGTATGGCTGATGTCTATGAAGGTCGTCTGCAGCAAAAGGACAAGCTCTATCTAGCAGGACTCAGTCAAGCGCTTAGGTGTAGCTCAAGTTTTATTCTCTTCACGCTTGTGTTATTTGTTACCAGAAATCTTGTGTGGGCAAGTTGGAGCATGGGTATTTGCGCTCTTGTTACCTTGGTATTTGTTTCTGCTCCCCTAGCCATTCTTGAGACTGATAAAAGCGTGCGCTTCAAGCTTGCAAACATCAAAGATATCTTTGTGCAATGTTGGCCTCTCTTTTTGGC
>CAUTIE010000022.1:0-23851 GCA_963538475.1 uncultured Atopobiaceae bacterium | reverse complement strand
GAGCACAACGTGGCAACAGGCCTTGGAGCTGCAGTTGCCGAGCTTCTGGCTGAGCGGCTGCCCACGCCAATGCGCTTTGCTGGCATGCGTACCTTTGGCACCTCCGCTCCTGGCGACGGGCTGCTTTCGCACTTTGACCTGGACGCTGAAGGTATTGCCGCTCGCGTCAGGGAGTTTCTGCTCTCGTAGTCGCGCTCAGCTCGCTGCAACGGCAACGCTGCAGGTCAACGACGCGCGCGGGCGCAACGACGGCAACGCCGCAGGTCAGCGCCGTGTGCGGGCGCAACGACGGCAACGCTGCAGGTCAGCGCCGTGTGCGGGCTCAGGTTGCAAGTGATTTCTACCCGGTATCCATTTCGTGTGGATGCCGGGTTTCTTGTGCGGAAACGCTGCTAGTGGACGGGGTTCTCGCCAGGTGGGCGGCGCGAGCCCGGAGTGAGCCTGCTGCGGACAGAAGTGCGCCTGATACGGATAGGAGCGCGCCTGATACGGATAGGAGCGCGCCTGATTTTCTCGCCATGTCTGAACGATTTGCCGGAAAAGCACACCATATCTGAGCTATTTGCCGGTTTTTCTCGTCATATCTGAGTAAATATACTCAGACATGATGCAGCTTTCAGGCTCAAAATTCAGGGCCACGTAGTCTATCTTTCACACGCCTGATTTCTGCAAAGAATCTGTAACTTTTGCCTAAAAGTGTAAAAGAATCGGTGGATTTGCCTGATTTCTGCAAAGAATCGGTGCTGCAATTACAGATTCTTTGCACTTTTCAGGCGCGCGATGGCGAGAAAAGCGTTTGGCGAGAAACCCGTGCGCTCGCAGCGCGCTTGGCGAGAAACCCGTGCACTCGAGTGTTGGGCTGCGGGGTTTCTGGCCACGAAAAAGGCCTGGTACCGTGTGTTACCAGGCCTTTCTTTGTTGCATGTTAGCTTGCTGTGTCAGCTGTAACTGAACTGCGAGCCAAAGCTACGTCAGTGAAACTGAATTAGCCGAGGTGCTTGGTGATGGAAGCGGCTGCTACCTTACCAGCGCCCATTGCAAGAATGACGGTTGCAGCACCGGTTACGATGTCGCCACCAGCCCAGATGCGAGGATCGGAAGTACGGCCCTCTTCGTCGGCCTCAATATAGCCCCACTTGTTGAGCTTGATGTCGCCGATCATCTTTGCGAATGGGTTAGCGTTGGTGCCGATTGCAGAAATTGCAACGTCGCAAGGAATGTCCTCGATAGCACCCTCAATAGGCACTGGACGACGACGTCCATCAGCGTCAGGCTCGCCGAGCTCCATCTTCTGGACGCGAACTGCGCAGACTGCGCCGTCTTCACCAGCGACAAACTCAAGAGGGGAGACGAGAGGAAGAACCTCAACGCCCTCTGCCTTTGCGTGGTGTAGCTCTGCACGACGAGCAGGCATCTCGTCCTCAGTACGACGGTAAGCAATAATTGCGCGCTCAGCGCCAAGACGCTTAGCAGTACGGACAGCATCCATAGCAACGTTGCCGCCACCAAAGACAACGACGTTCTTGCCGTGCTTGGTTGGGGTATCGTACTCAGGGAAGTTGTTAGCCTTCATGAGGTTAACGCGGGTGAGGTACTCGTTTGCAAAGAAGACGTTAGGCAGGTTCTCGCCAGGGATGTTGAGAAGCTTTGGAAGGCCAGCGCCTGTAGCAATATAGATTGCGTCAAAGCCCTGCTCAAAGAGCTCTTCAGCATCGGTGATACGACCGACAACAGAGTTGAACTCAAACTTAACGCCCAGCTCCTGAAGGCCGTCAATCTCGCGCTTAACAACAGCCTTTGGAAGACGGAACTCAGGAATACCGTAGACCAGAACGCCGCCGCCGGTGAAGAATGCCTCAAAGACGGTAACGTCAAAGCCGTTACGAGCAAGCTCGCCAGCGCAAGCAATTCCGGAAGGACCGGAGCCTACAACTGCAACCTTCTTGCCGTTCTTTGGAGCGATTGCTGGCTTGGAAGCAAGCTCAGGCTGATCGCCAAGGAAGCGCTCGAGCTGACCAATAGCAACTGGTTCGCTGCGCTTACCCATGATGCAGACGCCCTCGCACTGGTTCTCCTGTGGGCAAACACGACCACAAACTGCAGGAAGCATGGAGGACTCACGGATGATATCAAGACCGCGACCAAACTCCTCTGCACGGATAGCCTCGATGAAGCGAGGAATGTTGATGTTTACAGGGCAACCCTGAACGCACAGTGGATTCTTACAATCCAGGCAGCGGTTTGCCTCTGCAATTGCCATCTCTTTAGTGAAACCCTTGTCGACAGGGCGGAAGTCTTGTGCGCGCTCTGCAGCTGGCTCTTCGTTGTCAGCTGTACGAGGTGCCTTGACGTTTGGAATGTAGCGACCGTTTACCTGTGGCATGCGCACCTCGTCTCCTCGTAAGCCTTGATGGACTGGCCTTCCTCGGTGAGGTAGGCTGCTTGACGTGCGCGAAGGTCGTTCCAGTCAACCTTGGTTGCGTCAAAGTCAGGACCGTCAACACAAGCAAACTTGGTCTCGCCGCCAACCTCAACACGGCAGCAACCGCACATACCAGTGCCGTCAACCATGATTGGGTTCAGGGAAGCGATGATAGGTGTGTCGTACTTCTCGGCAGTGAGAGTGGAGAACTTCATCATTGGAACTGGGCCAACGCAGAATACGCGGTCGACCTGCTTGTCCTGCAGAAGACGCTCGAGAGGTGCAGTTACAACGCCCTTCTCGCCAAGAGAACCGTCGTCTGTGGTGATGTGGATGTGATCGTCGTCCAGAATGGAACGGAACTGATCCTCAAGCAGCAGCAGCTCTTTGGTACGAGCGCCCATGATTGCGTGGACCTCGCGGCCAGCTGCTACGAGCTGACGAGCAACAGGGAAGGCGATAGCCAGGCCAACGCCGCCACCGATAACTGCCCATTTGCCCTCGCCCATCTCGGTAGGCTCACCCAGAGGACCAGTGACGTCCTGCAGGAAATCACCAACCTCGTAGGTAGAAAGCATTCTGGTGGTTTTGCCGATTACCATGAAGATAAACTCGACCCAACCCTCCTCAGGATTCCAATCCGCAAAGGTAAATGGAACGCGCTCGCCACACTCATTTGCGCGGACCATCAGGAACTGACCAGCATGTGCATGCTTGGCCATCTGTGGTGCCTCGATGCGGAACTTGAAGACCTTCTCGGAGAACTGAGTCTTTTCGAGGATCTTATACATTCAGCGGTACTCCTCTCCTAACACAACAAAACTGCGAGTGAGTTGACGCGCCGCACTACAGTGTGCCTTCTGGCGAGAAGACAGTAGCAGGTGACGCATGCATCTCACGCATACGAGTCTGGGTAACCCGTATTCGCAAACAACATATCTATTGTACTATTTGCGCATGATGCAAGACATGAATAATTCATGAATGAGCATAAATATTTCGTAGAATGTTTTGCCTGCTAGCTGCGGAGGGTGGGCGAGAAGCTCGGCGGGGCCGCGCGGACGTGCGGACGCGGCGTCGCGACGGCGTGCGGTGGCGGCGACACGACGGCGTGTGATGGCGACGTGCGGAGGTGCGGACGTGCGGTGGCGACGCGCGACCGCTAGCTGCGGAGGAGTTGCTCCACCTGATCGGCTGCGGTCTGGGCGGTGACCAGGAAGTCTTCCAGGTTGTTGCCCTTGAGCTCGCGCAGAACGTAGTCTGCCACCGGCATCTTTCCAGGAGGGCGACCGATGCCAAACTGCAGGCGCATAAAATCCCTGGTCTGGAGCTTGTCAGCGATGGAGCGCAGGCCATTATGCGAGTTGAGTCCGCCACCTTCTTTGAAGTTGAGCTGTCCCTCTGCAAGGTCAACTTCGTCGTGAACGACCAGGATTTGCGCAGGTTGAAGGTGGTGTGCACGAGCAAGTTTGGAGAGGGGACCGCCACTGGTGTTCATGAAGTCCTGAGGCTTGGCCAGGAAAACACGGCGTTTCTCGCCAGATGCGGCGCCAGGAGCTGCGGGAAGAGTGATCTCTGCGACCTGGCAGCCCGCCTCACTTTTCCAGTACGAGACATTGTGGCGTTCAGCAAGGGCATCGACCACGGCAAAACCGGCATTGTGCCTGGTACGCGCGTATTTCTCGCCAGGATTTCCCAGGCCCGCCACGAGCACAATTTTGTTACCGTGCATCGAATCTCCTTCTGTTTGAGATGTGTACGTTTATGATGGTAAGGGAAAACGACAGGTTCGACCAGCGTGAACTGAGCGCGCGGCGGACCGCGGCGAGCGGCGACTGCGACGGACCGCGACGCGCAACGGCCAACTGAGGTGCGGAGGCAAGATGAAAAAGATTCTGGTTACCGGATTTGAGCCTTTTGATGGCGAGAAAATCAATCCAGCCTGGGAGGCTGTGAAGGCGCTGCCCGAAACCGTTGGTGGTGCCCAGGTGATAAAACTGCACGTACCTGTTGAGTTTGGCGCTGGTGCTCAGAAGGTTATCGACGCGCTTGAAGCGGAGCGTCCCGAGATTGTGCTTTGCGTGGGCCAAGCGGGTGGAAGAAGCAAGATTACGCCCGAGTTTGTGGGCATCAACTGGGCTCACGCGCGTATTCCCGACAACGCGGGTAAGCAGCCGTTCTCGCAGCGCATTATCGACGGTGCTCCCGACGCGTATTTTGCAACGCTGCCGGTAAACGCCATGGTCGCCGCCATGAAACAGGCTGAAATTCCTGCGGCGGTCTCGTATACCGCAGGCACGTACGTGTGCAACGACGTCATGTACCAGGTCCTTCACGCCCTGGCCACGCGATTCCCGGAGACTCGCGGAACGTTTTTGCACGTACCGTTTGCAACAGAGCAGGTCGTCGAGAAGAACGCCGCGGGCGAGAAAGGCGCCGCAGGTGAGAAGAGCGCTGCGGGTGAGAAGGGTCACGCAGCTGGCGAGAAGTTCCGTCCGGTGCCAAGCATGCCGCTGGAGATGATGACTCGCGGTCTGCAGGTTGCGCTGGAAGCGGCGCTTGCAACCGACGTTGACCTCGCGGACTCCGAAAGTGGAACGACCTGCTAGGATGTGCACCGCTGACGATAGGTTACGAGCGCACGGGTTTCTCGCCAAACGCGCCCGCCTTTTGCTGGGTGCGCCTGAAAAGTGCAAAGAATCTGTATTTGAGGCACCGATTCTTTAACAAAATCAGGCAAATCCACAGATTCTTTTACATTCTTAGGCAGAAGTTACAGATTCTTTGAAGAAATCAGGCGCGTGCAAGATAGACCGTCTGCTCAGAATTTTTGAGCCTGAAAACTGCACCATGTCTGAGTAAATTTACTCAGACATGGTGAGAAAAACCGGCAAATAGCTCAGACTTGGTGCGCTTTTCAGGCAAATCGTTCAGATTTGGCGAGAAAATCAGGCTCGCATCAGGCGCACTCCAAGTTTGTCCCGAACTCGTCCAAGCTCGTACCGCCCGCCTGGCGAGAAACCCCGTCCACTCCCAGCATTTCCGCACAAGAAACCCGGCATCCACACGAAATGGATACCGGGTAGAAATCGCCTTGCGACCCGAATGCGCCGTTGACCTGCGGCGTTACAGGTTGAAGTCGCCGCCGAAGATGTCGGAGACAGGACGGTCGGTGTAGACAGCGTAGATTGCCTCGGCAATCTCGTTTGCAATGGTAATCGTCTTGATCTTGGAGCCTTCCTGGTTTGCTGCTGCACAAGGAATTGCGTCGGTAACCACGCACTCCTCGATAGGAGCGTTGTTGAGGCGCTCAATTGCAGGACCAGAGAAGACGCCGTGGGTAGCGCAGACGTAGATGTCGCCCGCACCCATTTCCTTCAGCTTAACAACGGAAGCGCAGAGGGTACCTGCAGTATCAATCATGTCGTCGTTAACAATGCAGGTCTTGCCCTTAATGTCGCCGATGATGCCCATAACAGCACTCTCGTTGTGGCGAGGACGGCTCTTATGTGCAATAGCAAGGCCACAGTCCAGGTAGTCGGAAAGTTTCTTAGCTGCCTTTGCGCGACCCATATCAGGGGAGACAACAACGGTATTCTCCCAGTCAAATGGCTTGCTCTTAAAGTAATCGCCCAGAAGGTAGAGAGCGGTCAGGTGAGAAACAGGAATGTCAAAGAAACCCTGAATCTGACCCTGGTGCAGGTCAAGGGTGATAACGCGGTCAACGCCAGCGTTCTCAAGCAAGTTTGCCATCAGACGAGCAGTAATAGGCTCGCGAGCAGCAGCTTTGCGGTCCTGACGAGCATATGCGTAGTGAGGGATAACTACGGTAAAGCTGTTAGCAGATGCGCGCTTTGCAGCGTCAGCAACAATCAGCGTTTCCATAACCAGGTCGTTGACGTTGACACCTGCCAAAGACTGAATGAAGAAGACCTCGTCGCCGCGGACAGACTCGTCAAAGCGAGCGTAGATTTCTCCGTTAGCAAACTTCTCGAGGAGAAGACCTTGTAGCTCTAGGTGAAGAATGTCTGCAACCTTACGAGCCAGTTCAGGGTTACCTGTACCGGTGTAGAGCTTGATATTTCTAGCAACTAACAGTGGTTCACTCAGGTTCTCGAACATCTAGTCCTCTTTCTCAAGCTTGTGACGCCTCTGGGCGGCGTATCCCTCAACAATTTTCTGCTCAGAGCGCTCGAGTGCAAGCGCATCTGCTGGTACATCCTTTGTGATGCACGAACTTGCCCCCACAAGTGCGCCATCACCAATTGAGACAGGTGCCACCATCATGGTATCGGATCCAACAAAGACGTTGTTGCCAATGTGTGTCTTGAACTTGTGGTAACCGTCGTAATTGCACGTAATTGAACCTGCGCCAATGTTGACGCCGGAGCCCATGGTAGTGTCACCAATGTAGGAGAGGTGAGGAACCTTGGAGCCCTCGCCGATAGTTGAATTTTTGATCTCAACGTGGGTGCCTGCCTTGGCGTGAGGCATAAGGTGCGTGCCTGGGCGCAGGTAAGCGCGAGGACCGCAGGTAGCAAAGTCGTCTACCTGTGCGTTGATAGCTACAGTTTCATCGACAACAGCATCGTTGCCAACAAGCGTATCGGTCAGACGAGTGTTAGGGCCTACCACGCAATTCTCGCCAATTGAGGTCTTGCCGTAGAGCATAGTCTGCGGGAGAACCTCGGTGTCCATACCAAGCGTGACCTCGGGGCCAATCCAGACGGAGGTTGGGTCCAGCATGGTGACACCCTGGCTCATCCAGTGCTCGTTGATGCGCTCCTGCATGATGCGGGTGGCAACGGCAAGCTCGGAGCGGGAGTTGACGCCCAGCGCCTCTTTGTAGTCGTCAACGTGGACGGCAGCAACAGGCTCGCCCTGGCTGACGTAAAGGCCCACCATGTCGGTGAGGTAGTACTCGCCCTGAACGTTGTCATTGCCGAGAAGATCGATGTTTGCGGTCAGTCTTCCGCCACAGAAGCAGTACACGCCAACGTTGCATTCACGTTCTTGCTCGCGCTGCTCTGGCGTAGCATCCTTGTGCTCAACAATGGCAGTTACCTGGCCGTTAGAAGAAATGACGCGACCATATCCGGTTGGATCTGGTGGCGTCATTGTGAGTACCGTACATGCGTTGTGATGAGCTTTAGTTTCTGCAACAAGGTCACAAATAGACTGTGCGCGCAACAGAGATGCGTCACCGTTGATAACAACAACGGGTCCCTTGAAGCCACCAAGAGCATCCTTTACAACCTTGACGGCGTGGCCGGTGCCAAGACGTTCTGTCTGAGCAACATATTCAAGGTTGGGGAAGCAAGAAAGTGCAGATTTAACCTCTTCGGCGTGGTTACCTACAACCACAATGACGCGCTCAGCGCCAGCAGTAATTGCAGCGTTAACGCTCCACCAAACAAGGGGTTTATCAAGTAATTTGTGCACAATCTTAGGGTGGCGGGACTTCATGCGCGTTCCCTCGCCTGCAGCGAGGACAATCGCAGTAAGTGGCATACGTAAGCCTCCAAAGTACTTCGTATTACTCGATACGAGTGCGTCCCTACACATAAGTTGCGTAAAAAATGGCTGGGGTAGTAGGATTCGAACCCACATTCCAGGCACCAAAAACCCGTGTCCTAACCGTTGGACGATACCCCAATGTAATCACTACGTTGGTTTTGTCCGCAACTCTATTAAGTGTATCAGCTTAGCGAAGCAAATGCTCCACAAATTGCATCAAGAACAAGAACTGCTAAAGTCTGCGCATCTGCGGTAGTAAATGAACCGTCAACGTTTGTTCCTTCTGGCAGCACAATCTTGATAGGGGAGCCCGTTGCATCAGCAGACTCAATAGCAGTGCGAAGTCTTGCTGGCAGCGTCTCGTTCTCCTCCATGGAAACAGAGCCAATACCAACCTGTCCGCGGGCGGGCATGCTTGGGGCATAGGCTGTGGTCAGAACCAAAATGGTAGCTGCATCAGTAGGGGAATCAGCGCGATCAATCATGGTCATACCGCTTGCCTCGGTAGTTGCCTTAGAAAGGTTATACACGCGGGCGGCCACGTTTCTAGAGATAGGATCTTCTCCCGTAATAGCAATGCAGGTGGTTTCAAGAACGTTGGCTGCGCGAGCAAAGCCCATAGGACCCTGTGGATGGGGGCCTTTTGCCTGCTTGCCGGACCAAACGTGACGCAGACGCTCAATAGCGTCGAGGGTATCCTGGAATGCCATGCCGTCAGCAAGCTCGCCGACGCTTTCCTGGAAAAGCTTTACAGCAGCCTCGGTATGAACACCGTAATGGCCATCAACTTTTCCGCACGAGAAACCCAAGATGTTGAGGCGCTCCTGCAGCTGACGCACGTCATTGCCGTGAAAGTTAGGAAGACGCAGGTAGAGGGTTCTGTCTCCTAGCTCATAGCCCTCATCGACCATGATTGCCCAGGTAGAAGCATCTACTTCTTCTCCAAGAGAAAGGTCATGGTCAAGCCTAAAGCGAGCAACCGCGCGCGCAGTTGACTTGCCAAAGGTGTGGCTCTGGCGCTCATCGTCTTCGATGGTGTAGCCAAGCTTTACGAGGCGTTCCTGAATGTCTTCAACGGCAGCACCGGTGCTACCAGGAGTAATAGGATCCATAATTACCTTTCTCGGTTCACAAAGAAGTCTGCCATAGACAAAAGTGTGTCGCGAGCGTCTTCAGTAAGTATCACGTTTTCAAGCACGTGCTTTGCCTCATCGACTAAGGCAAGAGCGTGCGCGCGGACAAATTTTATCGCATTAGCGCTTTCCATAAGCTCCACAGCGCGCTGAAGCTTCAAAGTATCGCTTGTATGCGCAGAAAGTATGGAGACAAGCTCCGTCTTTTCTGCCTCGGTGAGGTGTTCAAGTGCGTAGACCACCGCGAGCGTGCGCTTGCCCTCAGTGATGTCCGACCTAAAGTCTTTGCCTTGTACCTCGGCGTTTCCTACCAGGTTGAGAAGATCGTCTTGCAGCTGAAAGGCAAGGCCAACTTTGAGGCCAAATTCTTTGAGTGCGTCAAGCGTTTTCTGGTCAGCACCACCGATGAGCGCGCCTAGTACCAGGGGATAAGCAGCAGAGTAATAGGCTGTTTTGGAGAGCGCCATAAAAAGATACTGGTCAGAGGTAACATCCCAGCGCTCGTTTTGAGCCCAACCGAGGTCGAGAGCCTGACCCTCAAGGGTGTGCTCTTGCATGGCTAGAAGGGCGTCGATAACGCGAACTTTAAGCTGGTCAGAGAGGTGGTCGGCCACGGTAACGCGTCTGACAACATTGACCAGGGCAGAATCACCAACGTTGATGGCAAGTCCGGTCCCGAGTGTCTTGTAGAGGCACTTCTCGCCACGGCGCAGCTCTGATTTGTCTGCGATGTCGTCGTGGATAAGGGCTGCCGACTGGAAGTCCTCGATGGCGCAGGCCACAGGCAGGGCGGCTTCTGCTGAGCCGCCGACTGCTTCGGCGCCCAGGCAGCAGAGGACCGGACGCACACGCTTGCCGCCGCCCGCACTGAAGTGAGCGAGTGGCTGGTAGAGGTAGGTGTTCAGGTCCGCGCGAGTGCGCTCCGAGGGTGTGGCCGCGGGCGTCGCGCCTGCTGCGAGCGTTGCGGGCGCCGCGGGCGCCGCCGTCGCTGCGAGCGTCGCGCCCGTCGGGAGCGTGGCTGCGGGGAGCCCGCGCATGATCTCTGCCTCGACGGCAGGGAGCTTTTGTGTGAGGTAGTCGGTGAAGTTCACGGAAGTCCTAGCCGCGATAACCGTCTGGATTCATCGACTGCCACTTCCAGGAGTCGCGGCACATGTCGGCAAGGTTGTACTGAGCCTTCCAGCCAAGCATGTCAGCAGCTTTCTGGCAGTCAGCGTAGTTGGTTGCGACGTCACCTGCGCGACGAGGCTCAATTACGTAAGGAATCTCTTTGCCACAAGCCTTTGAGAATGCTTTGATAACGTCAAGTACCGAGCTACCAGTGCCGGTGCCCAGGTTGAAGATTTCAACTCCCGTGCGGCCAGCCATCCATTTAAGTGCAGCTACGTGGCCGGAGCCAAGGTCGCAAACGTGGATGTAGTCGCGAACACCCGTGCCATCTGGGGTGTTGTAGTCGTCGCCAAAGACGTGAACAGCTTCGCGCTTACCCACAGCAACTTGAGCCACATAAGGCACCAGGTTGTTTGGAATACCTGCAGGATCTTCTCCGATGAGGCCGGACTGGTGAGCACCAATAGGATTGAAGTATCTGAGCAGGACAACGTTCCACTCTGGGTCTGCAGTGTGAACGTCAGTAAGAATCTGCTCAATCATCCACTTGGTCCAACCGTAAGGGTTGGTTGCGTTCTTCTTGGGGCTTTGCTCGGTCAGAGGGAGGCTATCTGGGTCTCCGTAAACAGTGGCAGAGCTCGAGAAAATAATTGACTTGCAGCCATGGTTTCTCATGACATCAAGAAGGGTGAGGGTGTTGCCCAGGTTGTTCGTGTAGTACTCGATAGGCTTGGTAACGGACTCGCCGACAGCCTTGAAGCCGGCAAAATGGATGACAAAGTTAATGGCGTGCTCGTCAAAGATGTGGTTCAGCGCATCTTTGTCGTTGACGTCTGCCTCGTAGAACGAAAGGCGCTTGGCGTTTTCTTCTCCCACAATGGTTTTGATGCGGTCGACAACTTTTGCCGAAGCGTTGGAGAGATCGTCAACAATAACAGCCTCGTAGCCGGAATTGAGCAGCTCAACAACGGTATGGCTGCCAATAAAGCCCGCGCCGCCGGTAACAAGTACGCAGGAATTTTGTGGGATTAGAGCGTCAGACATATCAATCCTTTCGTGGACTTATATCGTCATAAGTATACGGCTTTTCTGCGAAACGTTGGGCGTTGCGAGCGCACGGGTTTCTCGCCAGGTGCTGCTGCGGGCGCGCGGGGAGCGCGCGGGTTTCTCGCCAAACGCGCCCGCCTTTTGCTGGGTGCGCCTGAAAAGTGCAAAGAATCTGTATTTACGGCACAGATTCTTTAACAAAATCAGGCAAATCCACAGATTCTTTTATGTATTTAGGCAGAAGTTACAGATTCTTTTAGGAAATTAGGCGCATTCTAACGGGGTAGCTGTCCCAATTTTTGCGAGCCTGAAAACTGCACCATGTCTGAGTAAAACAACTCAGACATGGTGAGAAAAACCGGCAAATAGCTCAGATATGGTGTGCTTTTCAGGCAAATCGTTCAGACTTGGCGAGAAAATCAGGCTCGTTCCAGACGCATTCCAAGTTCGTCCCGAGCTCATCCCAGCTCGCGCCGCTCACCTGGCGAGAAACCCGTCCACTCCCAGCGTTTCCGCACAAGAAACCCGGTATCCACGCGAAATGGATACCGGGTTGAAATCGCTTTGCGACCCGAACGCGTCGCTGACCTGTGAGGTTGTCGCTCCCGCGCGGCGTTGCCGTGGCTGAGCTCGCGCCTTACTTGAAGTACTCGACGCCGCCCTCGATGAGAGGTTGGAACTGGTCGCCGACAGTGAGCTCGGGGATGTTCTTGTAGAGGCCTGCGCCAGAGCGCTCCGTGTGACCCATCTTGCCCAGGACACGACCATCGGGGCTGGTAATGCCCTCGATAGCCAGGACGGAGCCGTTAGGGTTAACGGAGAAGTCCATGCTTGGAGCGCCTGTTGCGTCAACGTACTGCGTTGCAATCTGGCCGTTTGCCTTGAGTGTCTCAAGCAGCTCGTCGGAGGCAACAAAGCGGCCTTCTCCGTGGCTGATAGCAATGGTGTGGATGTCTCCAAGTGTGCACTTGGAGAGCCATGGGGACATCGTAGAGGCAACGCTGGTGCGAACAAGCTGGCTCTGATGGCGGCCGATGGTGTTGAACGTCAGCGTTGGGCAGGTGTCGTCCATAGGGCGGATGTCGCCGTAAGGAACAAGGCCCAGCTTGATGAGCGCCTGGAAGCCGTTGCAGATGCCCAGCATAAGGCCATCGCGCTGCTGCAGAAGCTCGCGGACAGCCTCGGTAACCTGAGGTGCGCGGAAGAGTGCGCAGATAAACTTAGCAGATCCGTCGGGCTCGTCTCCACCGGAGAAGCCGCCTGGAATCATGACAATCTGACTCTTCTTGATGGAATCTGCCAGTGCATTTGCGGACTCAACAATGTCCTGAGGTGTCAGGTTGTTAATGACCAGCGTGGTTGGGTCAGCGCCTGCACGCTCAAAAGCACGCGCAACGTCGTACTCGCAGTTGTTGCCAGGGAATACGGGGATGATGACGCGTGGGCGAGCAGGTGCGATAAGGGCTGGACCAGCATAGGAGTGTCGTGTGGATGCACCGTCGAAGCTGATTTTCTCCACAGCCTCATCGGAGCCTCCGCGGTACGGGAAGACCTCTTCAAGCGGGCGCTCCCATGCTTCTTGGAGCTCGGAGAGGTCGATCTTCTCGCCACATGCGCTCAAGACGTACTCGGACGTGGTGACGCCCAGAGGAGCCACGCACACGTCGTCGACGTCGTCAACGGAAACGCCGTCTGCCAGCTCAACGATGAAGGCACCGTAGGTTGGCGAGAAGAGCGCGTCGGCAGAAATCTCTGGGACCAGCTCAACGCCCAGCTTGTTGCCCAGACAGCTCTTGAAAAGAGCCTCGGCCACGCCGCCGTAACCTGGTGTGGTAATGGCAAGCGCGCTCTTGGACTGGACAAGGGTACTGATCAGCTTGTATGCGGTGAGCAGGGACTCGTTGTCGGGGAGAAGGCCGCTCTCGTCGTAGGATGGAACAATGGAGATGAGCCTATGACCTGCGCCCTTGAACTCGTTAGAGACAATCTTGTCCACCTTGGTAAGGCCGGTGGCAAACGAAACCAGTGTTGGCGGAACGTCCAGGTCCTCAAAGGTGCCGGACATGGAGTCCTTACCGCCGACAGCTGCAAGACCAAGGTTGACCTGGGCCATCAGTGCGCCGAGAAGTGCTGAGGCTGGCTTGCCCCAACGGTTAGGATTCTGACCAAGCTTCTCGAAGTACTCCTGGAAGGTGAGGTAGAGGTCCTGGTACTTAAAGCCGGTAGCAACCAGCTTGGAGACGGACTCAACAACAGAGAGGTATGCGCCGCGGAACTGGTCGGCCTCCATGAGGTAGGGGTTAAAGCCCCAGGCCATGCCCGAGACGGTGTTGGTCTGACCCATAACAGGAAGCTTTGCCACCATAGAGAGGGTTGGGGTCAGCTGGCGAGCGCCACCGAATGGCATGAGAACGGTACCTGCGCCAATGGTAGAGTCAAAGCGCTCGGAGAGACCCTTGTTAGATGCAACGTTTAGATCGCGTACCAGCGAGTGGAGTTTCTCGCCAAGAGTTGTGCCTGCCCAGGTGCGCTGGTAAGCAAGAGGCTTGGCCAGGCGCACGGTAATTGATTTAGGAGCGCCGTTTGAGGCGAGAAATGCGCGGCTGATGTTGACAATCTTCTGTCCGCGCCAGCGCATGACCAGGCGAGGATCCTCGGTGACGGTAGCCACGATGGTTGCCTCGAGGTTTTCCTCGCGGGCGTATGCGCAGAACTGCTCTACGTCTTTTGCCTCAAGAGCAACGGCCATACGCTCCTGAGACTCGGAGATTGCCAGCTCAGTACCGTCAAGGCCGTCGTACTTCTTTGGAACGGCGTCCAGGTTGACATCGAGGCCGTCGGCAAGCTCGCCGATAGCAACAGAAACGCCGCCTGCGCCAAAGTCGTTGCAGCGCTTGATGAGCTTGCAGGCATCTTCACGGCGGAAGAGGCGCTGAAGTTTGCGCTCAACAGGGGCGTTACCCTTCTGGACCTCGGCACCGTCGCGCTCAATGGAGCCAGCGTCGTGGGCTTTGGAAGAACCAGTTGCGCCGCCAATGCCGTCGCGACCAGTGCGGCCGCCGAGAAGAACGATGATGTCGCCATCTTCTGGGCGCTCACGGCGAACGTGGCTTTGAGGAGTTGCGCCTACAACGGCACCAATCTCCATGCGTTTTGCAACGTAACCTGGGTGGTAGAGCTCAGAAACCTGGCCCGTAGCAAGGCCAATCTGGTTGCCGTAGCTGGAATAACCTGCTGCTGCCGTACGCACGATGGTGCGCTGGGGAAGCTTTCCAGGAAGTGTCTGGGAAACAGGAACGGTTGGGTCTGCAGCGCCCGTGACGCGCATTGCCTGGTAGACATAGCTGCGGCCAGAAAGAGGGTCGCGGATAGCGCCACCGATGCAGGTAGCTGCGCCACCAAATGGCTCAATCTCGGTTGGATGGTTGTGAGTCTCGTTCTTGAAGAGGAAGAGCCAGTCTTCATCTGTACCGTCAACGTCTACCTTGACTTTTACGGTACAGGCGTTGATTTCTTCTGACTCATCAAGATTGGTGAGGACGCCCTTCTCGCGAAGGTACTTTGCACCAATAGTTGCCATGTCCCAAAGAGAGACGGCACGATCTTCTCGCCCAAGTTCTTTGCGCATGGAGAGGTACTTCTCAAACGCAGCCTTTACCAGGTCATCATCAATCTGCACGCCGGTAATTCCGGTATTAAAGGTGGTGTGGCGGCAGTGGTCTGACCAGTAGGTATCAATGACGCGAATCTCGGTGATGGTTGGATCGCGCTGCTCATCGGTGAAGTACTGCTGGCAGAAGGTGAGGTCAGCCAGGTCCATAGCAAGGCCGTGAGCAGCAATGAACTCTTTGAGGCCGTCCTGGTCAAGGGCGTTAAAGCCCTCAAGAACCTCTACGTCAGCAGGCTCTGGAATGGAAATCTTGAGGGTCTCGGGCAACTCAAGGGAAGCCTCGCGAGCCTCAACAGGGTTGATCAGGTAATTCTTGATGGCAGCAACGTCTGCCTCGGTGAGGTTTCCGGTCAGCACATAAATGCGTGCGGAGCGAACAAGAGGACGCTCACCCTGGCTAATAAGCTGCACACACTCAGCTGCGGAGTCCGCGCGCTGGTCAAACTGGCCAGGCAAAAACTCAACAGCAAACGTATGAACAGCCGCACCTTCAGAAGAAAACTCTGGCATGGTACGGCTGGCAAGATCGGACTGTGGCTCTGAGAAAACGGTGGGGATGCAGGACTCAAAGAGTTCCTCTGAAATTCCCTCAACATCGTAGCGGTTGAGCAGGTCAATGCGTTGTAACTCGGTAATACCAAGAAGGTCTTTCACTTCTTTGAGCAGGGCTTTTGCCTCGCCCTCGAAACCAGATTTTCTTTGGACGTAGACGCGCAGGACCATGGGGCCACCTTTCAATGCAAGCCTTCAACGCTTTTACTGGATTTATTGTACGTTACTTAGGTGGACAAATTGGCGGTTGTCGAGAAAAGAAAAACGGGTTGTAACAGAGCGTTAAAAATACAAATTTTTTAGTTAAAAGTTTTTACGCCAGCACAAAGATAAGGGTGATAAAACAAACGGTTACGCCCAAGGCAATTGCCTCGCGAGCTCCAAAGGTTGGCTGATGCCAACGTGTGCGAGAAGCCCCTGCTACATAGTGGCGAGCATCAAGTGCCTTAGAAAGGTTGTTGGCATGCCTGAGCGAGCTGGCCAGAAGCGCCACCACAATGGAAAAGGTGGCGCGGAGTCTTTTGGGCAGCGAACCTGAAGCAACGTCTCCTGCACGAGCAGTTTGAGCCTCTGAAATAGATACAGCGTCGCCCGCAAGCGTTGGAATAAAGCGCAGCATAAGCGAGAAAATCATGGCAATTTCTTTGCCAGGAAGACCAATTTTAGAAAGTGGCGAGCATGCTGCTTCAAAGGCATTGCCCAGGTCAGTTTGAGTTGTAGTAAGCAGGAGCAGCGCACCCATTAAAATTGCAGCTAAAATGCGTACGGGGTAGAGGAAAGCACTCCATGCTCCCACATCAGTGATGGTAAAGATTGACCAGGAGACAAGCACAGTTCCTTCTCGCGTAAGCAGCAGGTTGAAAAGCGAAAGGAAGATGAGCAGCCAGGCAAGCGGGATGATTGACACAAGTACTTGTTTGACAGGGATTTTTGCCAGAGCTAGCAGGCAAAGCACGCCTACTACCAGCAGTGCAAGCTGCGGCGCGTTGCGGATAAAAAATGTTGCAAGCATCAGAAGGAGTGCAGCCAGGCACTTGACGTTGGGATTAAGCCTATGGATGAGCGAGTCCCCGTGATAGTACTGGCCCATAGAAATCTTAAGAGCCATAGCAACCTCCTTGCGAGAGGTTACCGGTCTTTGTGGCGCCATCAGCCTGCGTGGCGTCAAAATTGCGCGGAAGCACGTCTACCACCGCGTCTACCAGCTCAGACAGAGTCAAAGGTTCTCCCAGGTTGATTCCCGTAGTGTGGGACAGGCGCTGAGCCCAGGCAAGTGCATGAGGAATGCCCAGTCCAAGCTCCTGGAATTCTGCCTCTGAGAAATGAGTAAATGTTTGTTGCGGCGAGCCTGAGAAAACCAGGTCACCCTCATGAAGCACGATAATCTGGTCAGTTTCTGCCGCATCCTCCATCGAGTGTGTGAGCTCAATAACGGTGCAGCCGTCCTCAAGAACGGCATTGATAATTTTTCTGAGCTCAGAGCAATAGTAAGGATCAAGTCCGCTGGTAGGCTCATCGAGCACAAGTACTTTTGGATGCATGGCAATAACGCCTGCAAGTGCGCACAGTCTCTGCTGACCACCAGAAAGCTCAAAAGGGGAAGCATCTGCCTTGTGAGAAAGGCCCACAAGTTCCAGAGCAGCATTCACAGCGCTTATGACGTCGCAGGCAGAAAGGCCCAGGTTAGTTGGGCCAAATGCCACGTCTTCTGCAACCGTTTGTGCAAAAAGTTGGCGCTCCGGTCGCTGCATGACGTAGCCAACAATGCCGTGCAGTTTTCTGCGATTTTGCTTCTGTCGAGTATCCAAACCAGTTACAAAGAGGCTGCCGGTGTCAGGCGTATCAAGTGCGCAAATCAAGCGCGCCAGGGTAGACTTGCCGGAACCAGTTGAGCCAATCACGGCAACATGCGAGCCTTTTTGCACGTCAACCAAGATGTTTTTGAGCACAGGCTTCTGGTACGAGAACGTCACGTCGCGCACGGAAACCGCTGCTGACCCGGACGCGCTTCCGGTCGCGTCGCAACCTGCTGCCGCCGCGTCGCCGCAACCTGCCACCGTCGCATCGTCGCAGCTCCCAGCCGTGCCCGCACTTCTCGCGCCCTGCGCCGCTGTGGCGAGAAGCCCCGTCAGCTCGCCAAGCACGCGCTCAGCCGAAGGTGATTTGCACACGACAACTCCACGGTTGTTGAGCGCGTGGGCAACCTGATAGGCAAACGGCTCTTCAAGATGCAGGCATTCAACCAGCTCATGCTGCTCAAAAAGGGCATCGGGTGTTCCTTCAAACGCAACACGGCCGTCGTCCAAGGCAATCACGTGGTCAGCAGAAACTACTTCGTCCATGAAATGCGTTACATGAACAATAGTCTTTCCAGCTGCACGGAGTTTCTCGACAAGGCCCATAACGTTATTTCTATGCACAACGTCAAGAGCTGCGGAAGGTTCGTCAAGAATCAGAATCTGCGGCTTCATGACTAGCGCGCCCGAGATAGCCACGCGCTGCTGCTGACCGCCCGAAAGCATCTGTGGATTTTCTGACGCAAACTCGGTGAGAGTGCCAAGTTCAATCTGCTGCTCTACCAGCGGAGTTATCTGATCACTGGGTACCTGAAGGTTCTCCAGACCAAAGGCGATGTCGTCCGCTACCACGCTACAGATAATCTGATCCTCAGGATTCTGAAAGACCAGCCCAAGCTGCGGACGAATGGTTTTGTACGCCTCAAAGTCAACCTGACCATCGTTGACAACGGTGGTTCCCAAAAAGGTAACGGTGCCCTCGTCAGGCGCGGTAAGGCCAGAGAGAATTGAGGCCACCGTGGACTTGCCCGAGCCGTTTGCGCCAACAATACAGGTACGTTTACCTGCAGGAATAGAAAACGAGACGTGGTCTAAGGCAACTACGCCTTTTGCGTGCACAAAGGTCACGTCTAAAAGCGTTGCGGCTACAGGGAGGTCCTGAGTTTGTGCAGCGCTTTCAGACGTGTATGTATCTGGGGAGTTGTCGAGCAGACTACTCACCGTTTTTGATGCTCTCAAAAAGTGAGGTAGCCGAGCGCATAATCACAACAAAGATGATGCTGTTGACAGCAACCTTTACCACGTTGAAGGGGAGAAGAGCAGGGACAATCAGTCCGCTTACTGCCTCCACGCTCATGCCGGTGTAGATTGGGGTAACTACAAGGTTGCCCAGAATGCATGCGACAACGCTGACAACGCTGCCCACAATCAGGGCAAGTACCAGCTGCTTGATCTTCTCGGAACGGTTATACACAATCAGCGAGACAGGCAAAACATAGGTAAGCGTTGCCAGGATTGCCATGATGGTGCCGTAAATTCCAGACTCCGTGGTGAGGTGCAGAAGGTAGGGAAGCACCGAGACGATCGCGCCTGCAGCAGGTCCAAAAGCTACGCCTGCGAGCAGGGCAAAGACGCCCGATGGATCGTACTTCAAAAATGTCACGCCTGGGATTAGGGGGAACTGGAGCACCATGGTGCTGATTGCAGCAGCTGCACAAAGCATGGCGAGAATAGCGATTCTCTTGGTAGACCAGCCGTTAGAAGATGCGGTTGTTGCGTGGGTTGAGTGGGATGAAGCCATAAAAGTCTCCGTTTCTGACATCCGGACTGTACCGTTGGTCCTGGACTTTAACCAGGTTAACCGCCTTTTGCGGGTCGCGGACTTGATGGATCTTTGAACTAGGTTGTTACAAACCTTGAAGTTCGGCCACCTTACCACCAGTAGGTAATTGCAACCATTTCTGAAACATTTCGTTAAGTACTATAGCAGAGTTAACAGCTGATAACACGTAAAACGGGATGGACATTTCTTTGACAGAATTGCAAAAGAAACTGTTTTATCGTTTCAGAATCATGATTTTCTCGGCCTGATGCCGTGATTTTCTCGCCCCAACGCCACGTTTTTCTCGCTTGCGATAAACTATAAAAAGTAACTTACTAAGGAGCGTGTTACATGTCTGAAAGTGGCTATGACTTACAAAGCCTGGCCGGAAAGCTTTGCTCGATTGTTGGAGAAGAGAACGTCCTGGTAGACGAGCCAATGAGCGAGCACACCACCTTTAAAGTGGGTGGACCTGCGGATCTCTATATCATCCCTGATGATCCCGATGAGGTCAAAGAGATTCTCCTTGCGGTTAAAGACGCAGAAGCTCCTTATTTTATTCTCGGCTACGGCTCTGACCTGCTTGTTTCTGATGCAGGATATCGCGGCGTCATTATTGCCGTCGCTGACGGCCTGACCGGCGTAAGCATCGACGATACCGAGATGACCTGCCAGGCTGGTGTCGGCCTCAAAGAGGCGTCCGAGATGGCCTGTGAGCTGGACCTTTCTGGACTGGAGTTTGCGTGCGGCATCCCAGGTTCTGTGGGCGGTGCATGCTTTATGAACGCAGGCGCTTACGACGGCTGCATCGCTGACGTGCTCAAATCCGTCCGCGTTCTTCTCGCTGACGGCACCTTTGCTACGCTGGACGCATCCGAGCTTGACCTGGGGTATCGTCACAGCAGAATCGCTGATGAGGGCATGATTGTGCTTTCCGCCACGTTCAATCTTCATCGCGCTGATGGCGAGAAGATCCGCGAAAAGATGGAAGAGTTTACGCGTGCGCGTGAGGAGAAGCAGCCACTTGAGCTGCCTTCCGCCGGTTCAACTTTCAAGCGCCCCGAGGGTCACTTTGTAGGCAAGCTTGTTACCGATGCTGGTCTTAAGGGCTATCGCTTTGGCGGCGCTGGTGTTTCCGATAAGCATGCTGGTTTTGTGGTCAACTATGATAACGCTACCGCTGCTGAGGTTCATGCAGTTATCGAGCATGTTCAGGCAGAGGTCAAGCGCCAGTTTGATGTTGAGCTCCACCCCGAGGTAAGGTTCCTCGGAGAGTAACACCACGAGCCACGGATCGCACGCGTCCGCAACGGATTGCACGCGTCCGGCACGGTACTGTTGCGTCCGCAACGGATTGCACGCGTCCGCACGGCACTGTCGCGTCCGCAACGAATCCCTACGATAACTCCGTAAGAAAACGAGGGAGTCCGTCGGTGGAAACCGGCTCCTCCATACCCGCGACAAGAGGGCGCAGATATGTCAGAGCAGCGTCGGTGACATTGAAGCCGTCCTTGGAGATCATTTCTCGAGGTACAAGCTTTACTTTGTTAGCAACGTCGGCGACAGGGGTCGTGCGAATTTCCGTAGCATAAGGTGCATCCGAGATTCTATGAACACCAACCATAACACCCGTTTTACCTTGGAGCGCCGCTTCAACTCCTGCGGCACCGAGCGCCTCTGCCTCGTCTAAGTCAACTTTACTAGCAGCGTGCGAGGCACAGCGCTGCAGCGTATTGAGCTCAATGCCGCGAGACTTTACGCCTAGCTGATCCTTGGCTAGCTGCGACAAGTATTGAGCCGTTCCAGACTGTGCCGCGAGGTGACCAAACGTGTCAATCGCAACGGACTTTGCATCAAAAAGGAAACTACCATCCGCGTGATGGACGCCCTCGCTGACAACTACAATCACGTTGTTTTTCTCGCAAAGTCGCTGTTCAATGGCGGAAAGTAGTGCGTGTTCATCAAGCGGAATCTCGGGCAGAAGGACAAAATCTGGGGCGGTTCCGCAAATATCTTGCGCCAGTGCACCAGCCGCCGTTAGCCAGCCTGCGTCGCGACCCATGGCTTCGATAAACGTGACGTTTTTGCTGTTGTAGACGCCGCCGTCGCGGGTGAGCTCGGCGGTTACGGATGCAACGAATCGCGCTGCGCTACCAAAACCAGGGGTGTGATCGGTTCCCTCGAGGTCGTTGTCGATGGTTTTTGGCACGCCAACAACACGAACGGGACTTTCTACCTGGGCAAAGTAGTGAGACAGCTTGTCTGTGGTGTCCATGGAATCGTTGCCGCCGATGTATAGCACGGCGTCTACCTGGTATTTCTTGAGCTGCGCATCAATCCGCTGGTAAATAGAGGAGACGCCCGCTGGTTCAGAGCTCGAGCAAGTGACAGGATTAGGCTCAAGCTCTGGCAGCTTAAAGCGACAGCTGCCCAGCCAGCTTGAAGGAGTTTTTCTTAGGAGCTGAAGGTTTTTCTCGCCAGGATTTACTTCGTTTTGATTGAACACCTCGAGTTCAAGCGCTTCAGCCAGGTCAACGACGTTGCCCTCAAGAAACCCCTGGATTCCGTTACGCATTCCAAGCACGCGAAGACCCTGGGTATGAGCCGTACGAACAACGCCTGCGAGCGACGCATTAATCGCGGCGGTTGGTCCGCCCGACTGTCCGACCAGGATTGTGCGGATTGCGTGCTGGGATGTTGTATGCATGAGCGCCTCGGATTCTTGAGTGTTGACGTATCAAGTATAACCGTGACAGGAGGCTACGGCGTTAGTGAGACGCCGTGAGAATAATGTGATTTCATGCAATAAATCGCAAGAGCTGCGGTGTTGTTATATCGGTGATTGGGAATTGGCAAGAATCTGCAGATAAAGTGAAGCTTGATGGCTTGGATGCATTGTGAAATAGCTTCAGCAATGTGATCCCAACTCATCTGAGTTTGCTCAATTCATAGTTATGCATAAGCCCTATCTTATATACATAATTATGAATGAAGATATATCAAAGATTTAATTACCATAAATTTCAGGGTTAAGCAAACACACTTAAGTCAGATAATCTGCAAAATCAAAGGTGAAAAACACATCTAATGAAGATATTCTGCACGAGATGAGCATTTTAGGCGGAATGTATAGGCATTTTCAGCAGATTATCTGACATAGGTGTGTTCGAGCGTTTCGAAGCCGATGCGGATGCACCTGCGGAACCCGTATGCCCGTCAAAAATATCGCAGGTGGCGAGAAACCTGCAGGTCCCTCAGCCGTTCCCTGGCCCATGCCACGCTCGCACCCGACGCCTGCCTGCCGCGCCTACCGCTCTACGCACGCGCACAAAAAAGCCGCACCTCAAATGAGATGCGGCTTCGTAGCTTCTAGCAGCCTAAACGGCGTTGCAGCTCGGATGAACTTGCTACGTTACCGTCACCGAACGCTCACCGTCTAGCGTACAACCTGCGGGTTTAGCGAAGGTTGTAGAAAGCGTCCATGCCCAGGTACTCAGCGCCGTCAGCGAGGTCGTCCTCGATGCGGAGAAGCTGGTTGTACTTAGCAACACGCTCGGTACGAGCAGGTGCACCAGTCTTGATCTGACCAGCGTTGGTTGCAACAACAAGGTCAGCAATGGTGGTGTCCTCGGTCTCGCCGGAACGGTGGGAGACAACTGCGGTGTAACCTGCGCGCTTAGCCATCTCGATAGCCTCGAGGGACTCGGTCAGGGTACCAATCTGGTTGACCTTGATGAGGATGGAGTTACCAGCGTGAACCTCAATGCCCTTCTTCAGGCGCTGAGTGTTGGTAACAAAGAGGTCGTCGCCGACGAGCTGGATCTTCTTGCCCAGACGCTGGGTAAGGACTTTCCAACCGTCCCAGTCCTCCTCTGCAAGACCGTCCTCGATGGAGACGATTGGGAACTTCTCGACCATTTCCTCGTAGTAAGCAACCATTTCCTCGGAGGTAAGGGAGCGACCCTCGCCCTTGAGGTCATACTTGCCGGTCTCCTTGTTATAGAACTCAGAAGAAGCTGGGTCCATAGCAAAGCGGAAGTCCTTGCCAAGCTCAAAGCCAGCAGCCGTAACAGCCTCGGAAAGAAGCTCAAGTGGCTCCTCGTTGGACTTGAGGTCTGGAGCAAAGCCGCCCTCGTCGCCAACACCGGTGTTGAGGCCCTGGGACTTCAGGGTGTCCTTGAGGGTGTGGTAGACCTGTGCGCACCAGCGAAGAGCGGTGGTGAAGTCAGGAGCACCAACAGGCATAATCATGAACTCCTGGAAGTCAACGTTGTTGTCAGCATGGACGCCACCGTTGAGGACGTTCATCATAGGAACAGGAAGAGTGTGAGCGTTTGCGCCACCGAGGTAAGCGTAAAGTGGAAGCTCAGCAGAAGCAGCTGCAGCGTGAGCAACAGCAAGAGAAACGCCGAGAATAGCGTTTGCGCCGAGGCGACCCTTGTTTGGAGTGCCGTCAAGCTTGATCATAGCGAGGTCAAGGCCGCGCTGATCCTCTGCGTCCCAACCAATAACGAGGTCACGGATCTCAGTGTTGACGTGCTCGACTGCCTTCAGAACGCCCTTGCCCAGGTAACGGCTCTTGTCGCCGTCGCGAAGCTCTACAGCCTCGAACTCACCGGTAGAAGCGCCGGAAGGAACGATTGCACGACCAAAGGAGCCGTCGTCAAGAACAACCTCAACCTCAACGGTTGGATTGCCACGGGAATCGAGGACCTCACGTGCGTGAACATCAAAAATCTGGCTCATAGCTCACCTTTCTTTAGGTTTAACATTTTGCCGATT
>CAUTIE010000021.1:0-24452 GCA_963538475.1 uncultured Atopobiaceae bacterium | reverse complement strand
GTGTTAGCGTCGGCTTTTAGGCCTGGCGCACAAAATAGCGCAGCTTTGGTAGGTTCTGCTGAAGAATCGACATGTTCTTAATCAAGATAGCCAGGCAGCTCGGCGGTTGCACCGCTTGATATACATTTCTATGCATAAACTTCATCTAATATGCTTAAACATGAATAGACTTATATAAGAAATTTAACTATCGATAAATTCTGTATCTACGGAACACACCTAAGTCAGATAATCTGCTCAGATGCGGGCATTTTACACACCTAATAAAGATAATCTGCGCGTTAGAGGTATTTTCAGCGTCATGTATACGTCTTTTTGACAGATTATCTGACTTAGGTGTGTTTTGAACTGACTCCTATTTCTCGTGTCCAAGAAATGGGAGGCAGTTCACTGCGGGCTGGATGGGGTTCTCGCCTTGGATTTGATACAGAGAAAGACGTGAGAGTTTGCCTCTCACGTCTTTCTTGTTAGCTTGATTTACGCGCACAATTTTGGTTGTGCAGCTAATTTGTGTAGCTTAATTACTCGCTGAACTCGAGGAATGCGCGGTATCCGCGATATGCCTCAAAAATGTCGGCCTTGTTTGCAACCTCCCAAGGTGCGTGCATGGAGAGTACAGGAACGCCGCAGTCGATGACGTGCATGCCGTATTTTGCCAGCATATATGCGATAGTTCCGCCGCCACCAGCGTCAACGCGGCCAAGCTCAGCGGTCTGGAACTGGACGCCAGCGTTGTCCATAATGCGACGAATCAGTGCAACGTACTCGGCATCGGCATCGTTAGAGCCGAACTTACCGCCACTACCAGTGAACTTGTTGAATGCAAGGCCGTGACCCATGATGGCGGAGTTCTTGATTTCAAAGCTACCCGCAAAGCTAGGATCATAACCAGCAGAAACGTCGCTAGAGAGCATGTAGGAGTTAGCCATGCAGCGGCGCAGAGAAAGTGGAGACTCAAAACCGGCAAGCGCCAGGACCTCTGCCATGATGTTTTCAAAGAAGAGGGAGTTCATGCCAGTAGCGCCAACGGAGCCAATCTCTTCCTTATCGGTCAGGATAGTGACCGAGGTGCGAGCAGGAGTGTCGCACTCAAGCTGTGCAATCAAGGAAGGGTAGGAGCAGCTGCGGTCGTCGTGACCGTAGCCCAAGATCATGGAGCGATCAAAGCCCATGTCGCGAGCGGGACCTGCAGGAACAATCTCAAGCTCAGCGGAGAGAAGGTCTGCTTCCTCAATGCCGTAGAGGTCCTTCAGGATGTTGATGACGTTAGCCTTAACAGCTTCCTTTGGCTCGTCGCCCTCTGCATCAGCGGGTTTCTCGCCATTTTGGCCCCAAACAAGTGGGCGGTTGCCAATAATGAGGTCGAGCATCTCGCCCTCGATGACCTTGGAAGCAGTCTTTCCAAGTTGCTCAGCGCTCAAGTGGATGAGAAGGTCGGAGATGCAGAAAACGGGATCGGTTGGATCCTCACCAATGCATACGTTTACGACGCTACCGTCTTTAAGTGCAAGAACGCCGTGAATTGCCAGAGGAATGGTGACCCACTGGTACTTCTTGACGCCGCCGTAGTAGTGGGTGTCAAAGGTTGCCAGCTCGTTGCGCTCCTCAAGAGGATTCTGCTTGACGTCCAGGCGAGGGGAGTCGATGTGAGCACCAAGGATGTTTAGGCCCTCTTCCAGGGATTTGGTACCAATCTGGACAAAGATGACGGACTTGCCGCGAATGTCTGCATAGACTTTGTCGCCAGCCTTGAGGGTTTTACCTGCAGCGACGGCGTCAGAAAGCTTAACGTAACCTGCTGCCTCGGCAAGTTTGATAGCGCTTGCGGCGCACTCGCGCTCAGTCTTGTTCTCGGAGATAAAGTTTCTGTAGCCCTCGGTAAACGACTGGAGCTTCTCCAGGTCCTCCGAGGTGTACTTTTTCCATGCGTTTGTGGTTTCCATACCCATCCTTTCTGTAGCAAGCCCTGTGTGAGCTGCTGCTTGTTGTTGCTGTTAGGTGCGTCGTAGTGGCTGCCGCACCGGTGGTTGCGTAGGTGGCTGCCGGGCCGGTGGTTGCGTAGGCGGCTGTCACGACCGCGACTTAGTTGCCGCCATTGGAGCCGTTTGATCCAGAACCGTTAGATCCGCTGTTGTTACCGCTGTTGGAGCCAGAGTTCTGATTGGAACCAGAATTGCTGCTTGAGCTACCTGTTCCAGAGTTGTTGCTGGAAGAGTTGCTCTCCGATGAGTTGCTTGAGCTGCTAGAATCGCTAGTCTTTTCCGAGCTAGACGAGCTGTCGGAGTTGGTGGTCTCTGACTTCTTGGAGTCAGTGCTCTCGGAAGAAGAATCCTTGGAATCAGTGGACTTGCTAGACTCGTCGGTCTTCTCGCTAGAAGAGCTGGAATCGTCCTTCTTATCCGTTGAATTGCTGGTATCCGCAGTCTTTTCTGTCACAACTGGGGTGGTGCTGACCTTTGGCCCCAGGCCAGATCCGTCGGTGATATAGCTGAGGAACATGGCGTAAAGAATGACGGCAGAAATAGTAAAGATAATCGAAATAATGGTCACGATAGTCAGCGCTCTTACACGCTTGCGCGACAACTTTGGCACGCGATTTACCTGCGACGATTGTCCCGCGGTAGGAGCAGCGTTGGAGTAGTAATCGCGAGAAGGCGCGTATTGGGGTCGAGGCATGTATTGCGTGCCCTCGAGCGTAGTTTGATTGCCGTTTGGATATGCCTGCTGGTTGTAGTCATCGTTGTCGCTGCTACGAAACTTGTGCGTGGAGCGCCTAATAACGTTCTGGTAAATCTGCGAAGCAAGCGCCGACGCAGCAGCACCAACAGCCACGCCGATGATTGAACCAGCAATACCAATCTGGTTTGACAACACAAATGCGGTTACCGCAGCAAGCGACGTTGCCAAAATTTGGGTAATCGAGACGTCCTTCAGGAGGCCGGGTTTCTCGTCCGTCGCGTCATCTGTAGGTTGAGCAGGCGAAGCAAGTCGAGTTTTGTCTGCATCAAAGTGCTTATAGCTCACAAGATGCTCCTTTCTTCGAACTGATAGCCTACCTCATTTTTGTGAAGAAGTAATGTTTCGTCGCTAAATCGCAACATCAGTTGGCGAGAAACCCGTCGGGTTTCTCGCAGTGTTTTGTTAAAAACGACCCTATCAAAGGTGATGAAACAAGGTATCATTTATATGTATCAGTTTTCCGTCAAACGGAGGTTTAGCATGCTTGTAAGCGCAAAAGCCATGCTCCAGAGTGCCGAGAAGGGCCACTATGGCATCGGCGCATTCAACGAGAACAACCTTGAGTGGACCGCAGCAATCCTTGATGCAGCAGAAGAGCTTCAGTCTCCTGTCATCATTCAGTGCACCAGCGGCGCAGCAAAGTGGCAGGTAAGCTACCGCGTTGTTGCAGATATGGTTCGTCGTCTTGTTGAGGACAAGAACATCACTGTTCCAGTTGCTCTCCACCTTGACCACGGTTCATACGAGGATGCATTCAAGTGCATCGAGGCTGGATTTACTTCCATCATGTATGACGGTTCTCACGAGCCTGATTTTGAGACCAACCTTAAGCGTACCGAAGAGGTCGTGAAGGCAGCTCACGCAAAGGGTATTTCTGTTGAGGCTGAGGTCGGCGGCATCGGCGGCACCGAGGACGGCGTTACCGCTAAGGGCGAGCTTGCTGATCCTGAGCAGTGCGCAAAGATTGCTGACCTGGGCGTTGACTTCCTTGCATGCGGCATCGGCAACATTCACGGTATCTACCCAGCTAACTGGGAGGGCCTCTCCTTCGACCAGCTCAAGGCTATCAAGGAGCGCGTTGGCGATCTTCCACTTGTTCTCCACGGTGGTACCGGCATTCCTGTAGAGCAGGTTCAGAAGGCTATCTCTATGGGCATCTCCAAGATCAACGTCAATACCGACCTTCAGCTTGTCTTTGCTGAGGCAACTAAGAAGTACGTCGAGGCTGGCCTTGTTGACAACGGCAAGGGCTACGATCCTCGTAAGCTCCTGAAGCCTGGTCGTGAGGCAATCGTTGAGCGCACCAAGGAGCTCATCCGCGAGTTTGGTTCCGACGGTAAGGCTTGGAACTAACCTTCGACATGCGCTGAGCGCGCGTCGAAGCGACAGCGCGTTCTTGCTGCTAGTTAAAGCGACGGACCTGGATTTTCTCCAGGTCCGTTTTTTGTTGGGCACGGTACGCGCGAAAGACGTGCACCTAGCACGCCCTTCTCGCGAGAGGCGGTTGATGTGTTTGATGTGAGTTATAATGCGCGCCTGAAAAGTGAAAAGATTCTGTGGATTTTGCCTAAATTCGTCAAAGAGTCTGTGGATTTGCCTGATTTTGTCAAAGATTCTGTGGCCGTTTTACAGATTCTTTTAACTTTTTAGGCAACTTTTATACAAGGAAGATTAGATTTTCGCGCCTCAGTGCATTCTCACAGAAAAATGAAAATTACGAATTTGGCGCAAATTGAATTTGACCGAAATTTGACCGAGAATACGTCGCATGGAAGGTCTAACGCTACTAGCTGGGCATTTAGGAGCAATGATTTTCTGATAGATATCCCTGACCTGCAGTTTTACAACAAATGGCGCTTATCTACAATCAGCGACTTGGGTTGCAAGTTTTTCTTAAGAAAATACTATTGGCTTATGGAATTTTATCTATCACATACAACAGCTTTACAATTATTCCGTGCTATGAGAATTAAGGGTCACGGACTGATTCACCATGACTCGCCAAGTGCCGGAATTCATACAGAGTCTTTAACTTTGGAAATTGATCAAATCAAGAAAGAGGTATTTTCCAATCTAGGAATAATGCTGGCTAATCCAATTGAATTGGTGGTTGACGAGAAGAAAAGGACTTACCGATCGAGTGAAATAAAATTTCATACTTCGTCCCATTTTGCCCAGACATCATGTATGGAACTAACTCTCGGTAAATTAGCAATTAAAGTGGCATCACCTTTTGAACTCATGATTGAATTGGCCCAGGAACAAACGTTACTAGAAACCGTGATGCTAATTTCAGAATTTCAAGGCAGGTTTGCCATCGATCCATCTACCTCTGAATTAAGATCTAATTGGTATGAACCTGTCTTTCAAAAGACAGACTTTGAGCGTTATTTGTCTTCAGTATCTGGATGCCGCGGAATAAGGAATGCTAGATTGGCGTCTTTTTATTCTTTTGAAAATGCCGCTTCTCCGATGGAAGTAAAGCTTGCTCTTCGCGCTTCGCTTCCTATGTCTGCAGGTGGTTATGCAATTCCTAAGGTTGAGCTAAATAAGGAAGTACGGATTCAGCAATTAAAGAGCAGGAAGTCTACGGAGAAAACAAGGGCTATTGATTTATTACTTTCAAAAGGTGACTGCAATGCAGATACAAATAGACAGGCAGCCATTGAATATAATGGCGCTGTACATGAATTAGCAGATGTTTCAATGCGCGACTATCAACGTAATAATGAGCTCGTTTCAGCTGGCATATTGGAGTTTGTTATCGGAAAAGCTGAGTATGACGACATCATTTTTATGGATAACATGTTTAATTCAATTAGAAATCAGCTGGAAATGCCAAGAAGACACACATCACCTGATCGCAGAAAAATGGAAAGAGCTAAAAGAATTAAATTGTGGAGTGAATTAGAAAAGCTCCGTTAAAGTCACGGCAAGTGAGTCTGAGACCCTTTTAAGTTGCCTAAAAAGTGCAAAGAATCTGTAAATCTGACACAGATTCTTTAACGAAATCAGGCAAATCCACAGATTCTTTGATGCTTTTAGGCAAAAGTTACAGATTTTTTGCAGAAATCAGGCGCGCATTCGGAACACATCTGGCGCACTCCTGGTGCGCTCTTCTCGCGAGAAACCCGGTGCACTCCGGGGTTTTCTCGCTGTGCAAGTCCCGCCGCACACGACAATAAAAGCGCAGCTTAAACGCTTACTCGGCAGTGGGATTGTCGGCGGGGGAGACGTGCATGTTGCCTTCGTTGTGGGCAATGTCCGCAAGCGTCTTGCTGTCCAGGAAACTGGAGGTCATGCGGCCAAGGTCGCGCCAAATATTGATGGTGGTGCAGGACTCCATCTGAGGGCAAAGCGTGGTATTTGTGCAGTTCAGACAGTTAGCAGGAGCAAGATTGCCCTCGGCCGCGCGAAGAATCTCGCCCAATGTGTAGTCCTCGGGCTTGCGCGTGAGTCGATAGCCGCCGCCCTTTCCACGCAGGCTCTCAACGTATCCCGCCTTGTGCATCAGGGCAATGACCTGCTCAAGGTACTTGCGCGAGATGTTCTGGCGCTCGGAAACGTCGCCCAGCGAGACCCAGCCCTCGTGAACGGCCAGGTCAGCCATTGCGCGAAGCGCGTACATTCCCTTTGTAGAGAACATTCCGGCCACGGCTACTCGCCGTCCTTGGCGCTCGCGGCGTTGGCGCTCTCGGCGCCGTCCTCGGTGGTTGACGCGCCAGCTGCGGCGGAACCGCTGTTGTGGGCCTCGAGCATCTCCTCGAGTGTGTGCCATGCCAGCTCGGCGCACTTAACGCGCGCAGGCATGTGTGCGATGTCGTGCAGAATGTTTGCGTCTTCCAGCTGGTCAAGCACGGCCTCGTCGGTCTCTTCTCCGCGAATCATGCGTCCGAAGAGTTTGCAGAGCTCAATGGCCTCTTCTGGAGTGCGGTCAATCATCAGGTCGCTCATAATGTCGGCGGACGCCTGAGAGATTGCGCATCCGCTACCCACAAAAGCAGCCTCGGCAATCTTTCCGTCCTCAATACGCACGGAAAACGTCAGCTCATCGCCACAAGAAGGGTTAACGCCCTCGTGAGAAACGGTAGGGTTGTCCATCTGATATTTGTAATCGGGGTGAGAAACGTGGTCCATAAACTCAGCGTTATACAGGTCGTTTGCTGCCACTTATTTCAACTCCTTGTTTATTTGCTGCTGACCGCGCTGCCAAAGATCTTCCATACCTGGTTAAGACCCTCAATCAGCTGGTCAATATCGTGTTTATCGTTGTAGAAAGCAACGGATGCGCGGCAGGTGCTGGACTCGTGCAGCTCAATCAAAAGCGGCTCGGCACAGTGATGACCAGCGCGAATGCAAACGTTGTTCATATCTAGGATGCTCGAGACGTCGTGTGGATGAACGCCGCGCACGTTAAACGCCACAGCACCCACGTGATTCTGTCCCAGCTTAGAGCCTATGATGTCAACAAAGTCCAGTGTGCACAGCTGCTGCACCAAGTACCTGGCGAGAAGTTCTTCTCGCTTCTCGATCTTTGCCATGTCCAAGCCGTTAAGGTATTCGACAGCAACGCCGGTAGCATAGATACCTGCGGCGTCCTGCGTGCCTGCCTCAAACTTCTCGGGAACAGGAGCCCAAACGGCGCTGGTCTCGGTGACGGAATCGATCATCTCGCCGCCGGTAAGGAACGGCGGCATGGCGTCGAGCAGCTCGGCGCGGCCCCAAAGCACGCCAATGCCCATAGGTCCGCACATCTTGTGTGCCGAGAAAGCCAGCAAATCGCAGTCAAGATCGTGCACGTCAATAGGGATGTGAGGTGCAGACTGAGCGGCGTCAACTACCATGTAGGCACCCACAGTATGAGCGCGCTTGGCAATAGCCTTGATGTCGTTGTGAGTTCCCAGCACGTTGGAGACGTGTGTGACGGATACAATCTTTGCTCGCTCGGTGATCTTTGATGCAATCTCTTCAGGCGTAATCTGATACTGCGAGTTCATGCGCAGATACACCAGGTTTGCACCGGTAGCCTTGCAAATCTGCTGCCAAGGGATGATGTTAGAGTGGTGCTCCATGATGGAAATGACCACGTCATCGCCTGGTTTAAGCGCATAGCGACCAAGGCTTGAAGCAACTAGATTAAGCGCCTCAGAAGTGTTGCGCGTAAAGATAATCTGGCGGTCTTCTGGCTTGCCGTTTTTATCGACAGCGCCAATGAACTTTGCAATCGAAGCGCGAGCTCCCTCGATAGCTGCGGTTGCTTCCACGCTCCAACGATACAGTCCGCGCAGAGCGTTTGCGTTCATGGTCTCGTAGAAGCCAGACTGCGCCTCAATAACCTCGCGTGGACGCTGAGAAGTAGCAGCGCTGTCCAAGTAAGCTACCTCGGGATTTGCTGCCAGCAGCGGAAAATCTGCCTTGTAGGGGTTATCGGTAATCTGAGCAACTTCTGCGTCGGTCATTACGCGACACCACCTTTGCTGGAATTAGCTTCAGCGCCGGAATTCCTGCCATCGCTGCTAGTCGCATCGTCACTAGCTGCAGCTTCGTCATAGTCATGAGCAATTTCTGCGCCCAACTCAGCCTCACAACGTTCAACAGCCACGCGGTGGGAAATCTCCTCAGGCGCGTTGATGATGGCGTCTTCAAAGAGAGCGCGTATAAACAGCTGCTCAGCGGCTTGGCGAGAAAGTCCTCGAGCCGCAAGGTAATCAAGCTGCTCAGGGGAGACGGATCCAATAGTAGCTCCGTGGTTACCAGCAACATCGTCCTCATCGCAGAGAATAACAGGCATGGTCTTGTTGACAACGTCGTCACCAAGAATCATGACCGTTTCAATCTCGTTGCCCTGGGCATCCTTTGCGCCGCGGACAAGATCGATGGTTGCGCGAAGCGTCTTCTTAGCTGCCTCGTTAAGGACGCCAGACTCAGTGAGCTGCGCGCGTGTAGAAGTACCACGCATGCGTACCAGGTGGTTAATATCAAGCGTCTCTTCGTGAGTAGCGTGATAGCGATTGTTAAGGTCAAGGCGAGCTCGAGCGCCAACTAAGTTGGCGGTAAGGCCAAGACCGATGGTTGATCCACCCAGAGCGTACTGCTTAACGTCAACAGCAGCGTCCTGGTGAATCTCAAGGCCAATGCTTTCAAGGTGCTGCTGGCCCTCATTGACGCCAAGCATCTCAATAAGGTGCAGCTTTGCACCAGCCTCAACCACAATGCGGGTGAGCGCAGCGCTGGTTGGAAGCGCGTCGTCGTTCGCGCCGCTGTCGCCCGCATCGCCTGCAAAAGCGGCGATAACTACAGTGGCCTCAGCGCCTTCACGTACGATAACGCCGGTATTAGCACACTGATTTTGAGCTGCAGAAACAGCAACAACAATAGGCTCTTCTCGCTTGGTATGAGCGGGAACGTTGTAGAAATCAGACTTGAATGCCTGTGACTCTACGTAGTCAGTAACCTCTTGGCCCATTCCACACTCAATGCGCTCAAAAAGACGAGGTAGAGGCAGATATACTGTGCCTGCATCAGCGTGATTAGGGACGATAACTGACAGTGAGTTAGCGCGTAGACGGTTCCATGTCTGAGCTGCAGGAACGTTGGCGCGATTAATCAAAACGTTATCCATTAGCCAATCGCTCCTTCCATCTCAAGTTTAATCAGGTTATTCATCTCAACGGCGTACTCCATTGGGAGCTCCTTTGAGACAGGGTTTGCAAATCCGTTTACTACCATGGTGCGAGCCTCAGCCTCAGAACAACCGCGGCTCATCAGGTACAAAACGGTGTCGTCAGAAATGCGACCAATAGTTGCCTCGTGGCCAATCTGAGCAGTTGCATTGCGGACATCCATCTCTGGGATGGTGTCGGAGCGGCTGATGTTATCCAACATCAGCGACTGGCACGAGAACGCAACGCGAGCGTTTTCTGCCTTGCGACCAACGGTAACTGCAGAGCGGAAGGTATTGACGCCGCCGTCCTTGGAGATGGACTTGGTGTCAACGTTTGCCGAGTTATTGGAGCCGTTGATAATAACCTTGCAGCCTGTATCCAGGTCCTGCGTAGCGCCTGCAAACGTGATTCCGGTGAACTCGCAGTTAGAGGAATCGCCGTTCATAATGGTAGAAGGGTAGAGGTAGGAAACGTGGCTACCAAAAGAGCCCGAGACCCACTCCATCTTTGCGTTGCTACCAATGATGGCACGCTTGGTGTTGAGGTTGTACATGTTCTTGGACCAGTTTTCGATGGTCGAGTAACGCAGACGAGCGCCGTCTTTAACAAAGAGCTCAACAGCTCCTGCGTGAAGGTTTGCTGCATAGTACTTAGGTGCGGAGCAACCCTCAATAAAGTGCAGGTCAGCGCCTTCCTCAACAATAATAAGTGTGTGCTCAAACTGGCCAGCGCCCTGAGCATTCAACCTAAAGTAGCTCTGAAGTGGGTAGTCCAGAGTGACATTCTTGGGAACATACACAAAAGAACCGCCAGACCACACGGCATAGTGCAAAGCCGCAAACTTGTGGTCTGAAGGAGGAATCAGCTTGCCAAAGTACTCTTTAACAACGGGCTCCCACTGCGGATCGTGCAGAGCATCCTCAATGGTGGTGTAAATAACGCCCTGCTCAGCAACTTCCTCACGCATGTTGTGATAGACAATCTCGGAATCGTATTGAGCACCAACACCAGCAAGGCTCTCTGCTTCTGCCTGTGGAATGCCCAGACGATCAAAGGTATCCCTAATATCCTCAGGTACGTCGTCCCAGCTATTTGCCTGCTGAGTCTTTGGCGAGACATACGTGGAGATATGGTTCAAATCCAGACCTGCAATAGAAGGTCCCCAGTTGGTAGCCATCTGGCGCTGGTGATAGGTTTCCAGGGCCGACAACCTCATCTGGAGCATCCATTCGGGCTCTTCTTTTTTCTCGGAAATAGCACGCACAATTTCTGGCGTAAGGCCATCATCGTAGCGCTCGTAACCCTCTTCGGACTTGGTGAAGTCGTAGAGCGAGCGGTCTACGTCAGCGACCTCAGATCGCTTCTTCTCGCTCACTAGTTAGCACCACCCTCATCAGTCTGGTTCTCAAAACGCTCAAAGCCCTCGTGGTCAATCTGGTTGATGAGGTCAGAAGGACCGTCTGCTACCAGGTGACCCTTAACCATAACGTGAGTGCGGTCAATCTCAAGGCGCTCAAGAATGCGGGTGTTGTGAGTAATGATGAGCAATGAGCCGTCGCAGGTCTCGCGATAGGCCTGAATGCCCTTTGAGACAACGGAGAGTGCGTCGACATCCAGGCCGGAGTCGGTCTCGTCAAGAATAGCAAGTTTAGGCTGAAGCAGCAGAAGCTGAAGCATCTCAACCTTTTTCTTCTCGCCACCAGAGAAGCCGACGTTAAGCTCACGCATCAAGAAGCCCTGGTCAAGCTCAAGCTGATCAGAAATCTGACCAACACGCTGGCGGAACTGACGAGCGGTCATCTTAAGCTCAGGGCGCATCTGTGTAATGGTGCGCAGGAATGAATAAAGAGGAACACCAGGAACCTCAACAGGTGCCTGATAGGAGAGGAAGATGCCTGCAAGTGAGCGCTTATCTGCAGCAAGCTCAGTTACATCCTCGCCATTAAAGATGAGGGAACCATCGGTAATCTTATAGGTGGGGTCACCCATAATGACGCGGCCAAGTGTTGATTTACCTGCGCCGTTAGGTCCCATCAGAACGTGAGCCTGGCCATCACCAATGCTCAGATCAATTGAATGCAGGATGGATTTCTCCTCGGTACCTGCGGAAATTCCGTTTACACGGAGTAGCTCAGTTGCCATAAATCTCTCTCCAAATATCTCTACGTGCAAGCACGTGATACGTTTGTGACTAGCCACTTTGGACAGCTCTAGGGCGAGCAAAACCTTGTGCTAGTGCGGTTTTGTGGCAAAGACAAACGCCAATGTCACCGATGTTTTTGTCATACCCCAAAATCCGCTAATTCATACTAAATGGTAGGAATTAAAAAGCAACCCTCACATACGCACTTTTCACGTTTTCTAGAAAATAATCGGATTTTTTCATAGGTTTCAAAAGTTATAAAAGCTTTTCTGCGCCAGAGTAGCCTCTCACGGGTAAACTAGAAACGTCTATGTTGTTACAAGGAGGATTCATGGGTCAGAGAATTCAAGGTACCGAAGATCTTTACGGCGGCTATATGCGCTCTTGGGAGCATATGCAGGATGTTGCTCGCCATCTGTTTGGTACTTATGGCTTTGACCGCATTGAGACTCCTGCACTTGAGCAGGTAGATACTTTTGTTCACGGCATTGGTGAGTCAACCGACGTCGTACGCAAAGAGATGTTCCGCGTTTTTTCAGGCGCACTACTTGATGATTTGCTAGCTGCCGGCAATGAGTCCGGTCTTAAGCCTCGTCAGCGCATGGCTATGCGTCCTGAGGGAACTGCTGGTGTGGTTCGTGCTGCTGTTGAGCACAATTTTGTGCCACAGGGAGGAACACCCGCAAAGCTTTGGTATGCCGAGGCAATGTTCAGGGGAGAGCGTCCTCAAAAGGGCCGTCTGCGCCAGTTCCACCAGGTAGGTGTCGAGTGGCTTGGAGCCTCTGATCCAGCTGCTGATGCAGAGTCCATCATCATGTTGATGAAGTTCTACGAGCAGATGGGTTTCTCGCCAGCTGATATGAAGCTCATGATTAACTCCATGGGTGACGCGGAGTGCCGCCCAGCATATCGCGAGAAGGTCAAGCAGTTCATTCTTGATCACAAGGATGAGATGTGTGAGGACTGTCTTGAGCGTGCGGAGATTAATCCACTTCGTGCGTTTGACTGCAAAAACGAGAGCTGCCACGCGGTTATGAAGGATGCTCCACTGATTTCTGACAACCTGTGTGATGATTGCCGTGCTCACTATGAGCAGGTCAAGGCATATTTAGACGCTGCTGGTATTTCGTATGTTGAGGATCCAACGCTTGTTCGTGGTTTGGATTACTACACACGTACTGTTTTTGAGGTAGAGATTCCAAACGCTGGCGTTGGCGCTATCGGAGGCGGCGGTCGTTATGACGGTCTTGTTGAGCTTGAAGGCGGAAAGCCAACCCCAGGCGTTGGATTTGCTGTTGGCTTTGAGCGCATAATGCTTGCGCTGGAGGCTCTTGGTGTTGCAGCTGAACCAGCGGCTCCAAGCTGTGTGTATGTTGCTTGCGCAGGTGCTGAGCAGGCTCCTGTTGTATTTGATACCGTGCTGGCATTGCGTGAGGCTGGCATTAGATGCGAGGCTGATCGTACTGGTCGTTCGCTGAAGGCTCAGTTTAAGCAGGCGGATAAGATGGGCGCAACGCTTTGCGTGGTTATTGGTCCAGATGAGGTTGAAGCCGGTGCGGTAACCCTTCGTGATATGGAGTCTCACGAGCAGGTACAGGTGCCTGCTGACCAGCTTGTTGCTGAGGTTAAAGCAAGACAGTAACAGCTAACAGTTTCGATTCCTGAAACCTCTCATGTTGAACTGCCTCCCATTTCTTGGACACGAGAAATGGGAGGCAGTTCAAAACACACCTAAGTCAGATAATCTGTCAAAAAGACGTATACATGACGCCGAAAATAGCTCAAACGTGCAGATTATCTTCATTTGATGTGTAATATGGCCGCAATTGTGCAGATTATCTGTCATAGGTGTGTTCCGTAGATACTAAATTTATCGATAGTTAAATTTCTTATATTAGTCTATTCATGTTTAAGCATATTAGATGAAGTTTATGCATAGAGATGCATATCAGGTAGTACGACCGCCTAGCTGACTGGCTATCTTGATTAGGAACATGTCGATTCTTCGGCAGAACCTACCAAAGCTGCGCTATTTTGTGCGCCAGGCCTAAAAGCCGACGCTAACACGCTGCAGAATCATAATCACCCGCATATGAACTGCCTCCCATTTCTTATGTCCAAGAAATGGGAGGCAGTTCATGTCCTAGGCATGAGAGGTTTTTATTTAGGTAGTAAACACCGTTTGTAGAATAATGGAAGCCGTTTACGATAGTTATCAGTGAGATCGATTAAACGTAAACGGTTTAAGTTCATACTTAATACTGTAGAAGCATATTTATAGCTTTATAACTAATAAGCGCCTTCATTTATTTGTAATTCAAAGAAATTGTAGGTGAAGAAATGAAAAGAGCGTACCGCTTCATTGTTTCTATCATAGTTGTCTTAATTGCACTTTCTTCGTTTTTAGTGGGAAAAGGCTTTTTAGAAATTTTTACTTCCCGAAAATTCGATTCTTGGCTCTCTAATCAGCCGCAATTTTATACTTCACAGATGTCTGATGAGACAAAAGAAACGTTTGTGTCGGTTGTTAGGTCTTACGCACAAACTCACAAGATGATTCTTATAACTAAGAAAACTGAATCAATTACTGAAGGGCCTAGGATATTGACCGTTGGCGTGCTATCTTCTCCAGGTAGTGAGGCTAACAGCTTTGATTCCTTTGATATTCTTGGCACCCAAGTTATAAATAGGCAAAAAATCAATGAACTCCTAGGACATTCTCCAGAGTCATACCTTGGCTACGGAATGGATACCAATAATAAAGTTGGTGACTTACCGTACGTTTTGGGTTCAGTTTATTTCAAATTAGATCAAATTACTCCTGGCTATAATCTGGGAAATTCTTGTGCTGTTTTAGGCCTTTCTCCTGAAGAATTTGATGAATTGGTTAGTCAGATTTCAGAAGCTACTGGCCTACATAAAGAAAAATTTATTACTAATTATTCAGGATCAGCGGTTGAAATTGGACTCTTCTACTACGTTGCTGGAGTAACTTTTATAATCTTGAGCATATCGTTTTGTTTACTGACGTATTACAACTCGTTACAAGAATTAAAGAAACTCGGTGTTCACGTAATGCTTGGCTGGAGTAAGAGCGATTACGTCGTTCATCATTATTATTTCTATTGTGCTTTAGCAGCTGTTTTACTGCCATTGGCCTTTATGTGGACAATGGTTAATTGCTCCGGATTTGATATTACTGGCAGTTTTTTACTGTTTACATTTACTTCGGCAATGCCAGCAATACTTGTAGTTGTGGTTTCGGTACTAATTTCTGCTGCTCCACTTCTAACAATCCGCCCTGTAGATGCAATTTTAGGAAGATTGTCGCAAAAGGGTCTATACGTTCTAACGGCGATAATTTATGCACTTTGTTGTGTAGTAGTTTTTGCTGGTTCTACTTATATGGATGCTCCTATAACAATGTACTCAAATCTACTATCCACTCAAGAAAATTGGTCTGTATATAAAGATTGGTATATTGTCCGAAATCATGTTTCTCAAGGTAATTTTTTCAACGGCCGACCAATGGATAAAAGTAAGGAATTATTTGATTGGTATAAAACCCACGAGCACGATACAGGCGTCTATATTGCTCATGTAAATCAAATAGGTGAAGCAACTTTAAATGCCTATGAAGTAAATTCATCGATTTTGAAGCCATTTGATGTTCTGGTTGCATCCCCATCTTATCTAAAAGAAATTGGGGTAGCGTTGACTGATGAACAAGTTAAAAAAGCGGAGAATGGAACAAGGATTTATCTCGTTCCAAGCTCGTACTCAGAAGAGCAAAAATCTCTGCTAAGAGAACTTGTGGCTAGAAGCGACAAGATATTTGAGTCAGATATCGTTACACCTTATATGCAAAATCCTTCATCTGAATTTATTGAATACGATGCTAGTGGGGGATTTTTTACCTGGTCAACAAATATAGACAGCCCTTCTATAAGCACAAATGTTGTAATCAAAGTGGTAACGTCAAATAACATGATTCCTTCTGAATCAGAGAGTTTAGTGGCTACGGGGCTTGATAATAGTTACATAAAGTTATCACCTGAGGCCGCTACAAATTTGTTGGATTCCAGCGGTGTTGTAGAGCTCTCTGATGATGGTTTTGGAACACAGTTCAGTTCGATAGAGAGCTTTATAAAGGACTACAGAAAATCTCTGCAGGATCTCTTCCTCTTATTCGGTGTTGTAATTGTGCTTATGTTTGCAGCTATAACGGTGATTCAAATAAGTATGATTTCAATTGTCCAAAGATTACATGAGAGAAAAATTGCTGTTGAATGCATGTTGGGATTTGGCATTTACAAGCAATACATAAATATTTTCCTCGTAGTGAATCTCATTGCACTTGTTGGAACACTTTGCATGATTGTCATAGGTTCAACTCTTGGAATAATAATGGGTTGCTTGATGTTATTGATTTCCAATGTGACTATCAGTATTTCTGCAAATAGAAGCACCATGAGAATTGTTCTAGAGAATCTCTCTAAGGAGTAGTTATGAAAACATTTCTACAGGTAGATGCTCTTAATAAGTCATTTGGAAGCAACACAGTTCTTCATAACATTTCATTTGAGATAGAAAGTGGAGAATCAGTGGCTCTCGTGGGCCCTTCTGGGTGTGGAAAATCAACACTTCTTAATATCATCGGTCTTCTCGAGACATTAGATTCAGGAACAATCAACCTTGAGGGAAGAACATATCCTTCAATCAATAGTAAAAAAGCAACGCTTATGAGGCGTACAGAGATCAATTATCTGTTCCAATCTTTTGCGCTCATTAATGACTGGAAAGTAAGTAGAAATCTCTTATTGGCGCTTCAATACACCAAGCTTTCAAAACAGGAACAGGAACGTCTTATTAGAACTGCCTTGGAAAACTACGGGATTGGCGAGAAGTTCGATGCAGTTGTAAATGAGCTTTCTGGTGGAGAAAAGCAGAGAGTAGCAATTGCTCGAGCAATGATAAAGCCAGGCAATTTGATCCTCGCTGACGAACCAACCGGATCACTTGATAAGGCTATGGCCACTATTGTTATAGACAGTTTGCTAGATTCCGTTCATGCAAACCATAAAACACTTCTTATGGTCACACATGATATGGGTATTGCCCAGCGTTGTGATCGAATTATTGAATTACCAAAGTATCAATAGAAGTATTAATGGCGTAAAACACATCTAGCTTAGCTATGTGTATGAGGAGCGTTAAACAGCTCGGTCTTAGGCAACTTTTACAGCAGGAAGGCTTGCAGTCGCATCCGTTGTATCTTCGTCCTGCACGCGTGGCCATGCGCAGCTACGAACATCGTCAGAGCATGCGCAGCTACGAACATCGTCAGAGGTAAGACCAAGCCAACGAGCACGATGACCGTCAATTTTTGCTGGGCGTCGATGGAGCCACAGGGAAATTCCTAGGGTCCAAAGAGGCAGCAAATAGAGGAAACTTGCAGCTAGAAGGCTCATAGAAGGTGCGCCAATTGCAGAGAGTACCGAGATATTTGAAATGGACCACGGAACCAGTGGAGCAAGAATTACAGCGCTATTCTCGATATCCAGAGCAAGAGCGCTAGAAGAGTCTTCTGCGTTTTCGCACAAATCATTTGTCAGCATAATAGCCAAAGTCTGATTACAAGAAACCATTGAGGTAAACATGCTGGTAATCAGAACGCCAAAGAAAGGCGTGGAGTTATCGGAAAGGTCGGCTACCAGCTGGCACATACGGCGCAGCAAGCCAGTTGTCTGGAAAAGACCAGCGTAGCTTGAAGAAATGGTGACAATTGTTAAGACGTTCATCATTGAGAAGACGCCGCCACCATTTACCATGTTTGCCACGGTAGCTCCTGGTGCACGGAGGCCAAAAAGCAGAATGACTGGCAGATCGGCAAGAGGAACGCGCTGGATGGTAACGCAGAGAATGCATGCAAGTATCAAGCTGGATGCCATGGTAACAATGACATCGACTTTCAGAATTGAAAATACAATTACGAGAAGTGCTGGCGTAAGTGAAATTAAAGAAAGTCTAAAGGAGCGACTTAAAAGGCCAGTGATATCTGGGATAGTACCTGTGTTTGCCATAAAGAAATCCCAGGCCACATAGATGACACATGCAACAATGAAAGGCACTACACTGGTACGAAGCATACGATTGATATTCTTAGACAGACTAGTGTCGGTAAGTTGTGAAACAAGGATTGCACTGGTAGACATAGGGGAGCAACGATCACCAAAGTAGCTGCCTGCAAGAACAGCACCACCAATAAAGAACTCGCTTGCTCCAATGGCCTTGCCAATAGACATGCAGATGATTCCCATGGTTGCGGCGGTACCAAAAGCGGTACCTAGAAGCATGGACATCATGGTGCAGAGTAAGAATGTTGCAAGAATAAAGATAGAAGGAGAAATAAGAGAAGCAGAAATGCTGACAATCTCTGGAATAGTTCCCGCAGCGCGCCATGCAGCACTCATTGCGCCTACAACAGCAAACAGCACAATGATTGTTTTTACTTCCCAAACGGACTCAAAAGCTGCTAAAAGAAGCTTTTTTGCAGGAATTTTTTGGGAGAGTCCATAACCAAAAAAGAGGAAGAAACCAATGGTCAAAATAGATGTAAGGGGGAAAGATAGAGCTGTGCCTACGATGAGCATCACCGCAAAGGCACTTAGTACTATTAACTCTACCATGCATCCACTCCAAACGAATTTCTTATGTAAATAGAGTAGGCAACTAAAAAGTTGAAGTCCAACTGTTTTCAATGGTTATAATTACAAGTAATTTTTGTAATTCAGTGGGAGCAAAAATGAACTTTCAAACCATGGATTATTTTGTTGCCGTTGCAGAAGAAAAGAGCTTCACTAAGGCAGCCGAACGTTTGAGCGTAACTCAGCAAACACTCTCGGCAAATATTGCAGCTGCAGAAAAAGAACTTGGCTCTAAGCTGCTAGAACGTACGGTTCCGTTGTCTCTAACGTTTGCAGGGGAAGAATTCTTGCGTTATGCCCGCAGGTTTCAAGCTCAGCGTCGTGCCATGGATCAAGAGTTTCTTGATATTGCGGGCAATGAGCGGGGTCGCCTGCGTGTTGGTGTCACCGCCACACGAGGTCATATCATCATGCCACGTTCTATTGCTGCTTTTCAAAAATTACACCCAAATATCTCCATTGAGCTTGATGAGGGTGAAAATGACGAGCTTGTCGAATGGCTATCTGAAGGCCAGCTTGACCTGATTGTTGCAACAGTCAATTCATCGTCGTATGACTTAGTCGTTAAAAAGCTGTTTGACGAGAAGATCGTTCTTGTAGTATCTCAAGCGCTTCTTGAATCTTTGTATGCAGATAACGTTGACTCGGTTGTCTCGCAAGTCAAAAAGACGGGAAAGCTCACAGCCTTGGAAGCTTGCCCTTTCTTAACGGTAGGTAAACGAGACATTGCAGGAAGTTTTGCTCGCCACGCGTTTGCTGCGTCGGGCATTTCTCCTACTATCAAGGTTATGTCCAGAAACTCCGAGACGCTTTTAGCACTTGCCATGAGAGGCGTTGGCGCCTGTTTCTTGCCGTCTGAGCTGGTTGCTTCTTCTTACTACGACTTTGAAACATCTGGCCTCCACATTATTGAGCTAGGAAAAGAGATGTCATATTCGGTCAGTGTTGCTTGGCGACGCACCGATCATGTGTGGAGCACAATTGAGTCATTTGCTCAGGTGCTTTCTGAGCAGCGCTACGTGGTTAAGCGAGGTGAGTAGTGTGGGTGCTCTTCAGACTGGCTTCAACCTTAAGATTTTGTATCAGGATGATTATCTACTTGCCGTGAATAAACCCGCGGGAATTATTGTTCACGCAGACGGAACCAATGAGCCCTCGTTAACCGATTTAGTTTGCGAGAAACTCAGCGTACTTGAGAGTCCAACAGAGGCAGATTTTTCCCAGGTTCAAGCATTGAATCGCCTTGATAAGGAGACCACAGGCATAGTGCTCTTCTCGCTCAAAAAAGAAACGCAGCCGCAGTTTGACCAGCTTATTGCCTCCAAGGAGCTTTCCAAGGAATATTTAGCAGCCGTTAAGGGTGCATTTGAGCCAAATAAACTGCTGATAGATAAGGCAATTGGAAAAGACAGACATAATGCTCAGAAGATGAGAATTTCTGACACAGGTAAGCCCTCTCAAACAGAAGTGCGCCTGGTTAAGACCGTATTGACAGCACAAGGTCAAACTCACAGTTTGTTACTGGTTAATTTGCTGACAGGAAGAAAGCATCAAATTAGAGTGCATCTCTCGTCACTTGGGTTTCCCCTGATAGGAGATACGCTTTATGGAGGCGTGTCTTTACTGCAGCGTGGAGCAAAAAAGAAGCATAAACAGCAACCGTTAATGCTGCATGCATATCGTGTTGAATTTATTCATCCAGTCACAGGCGTAAAAATTGTGATTAAAACGGACATTCCAGAGCGATTTTCTTATTTTGGCGCTCTTGAGAAGGACTTATAGTTCATACTTTAAGTCAGCAACATTCATTCATTTTGTGCAAATACGTTGCCCAGACGTGCATAAAGTGAACGAGGAGGGGGAGAAATGCCTGGCACAATGCGAGGTGTATATACCAACCTGACTGAAATCCGCAGGAAGGTATTTAAAGAGGTTTCGGCGCTTGCCTATGAAAAAGCAGATAAAAGCGTTGATGAAATTGCTCGCCAAATGGAAGAGCTGCCCTATAAGATTATTCCAGGTGATATTGCAACGTACCGCGAGAGCGTCTTTTTAGAGCGCGCTATTGTTGGTGAGCGCATTCGCATGACTATGGGCATGCCTATGCAGGATGTTGATCAACGTGAACATATTTCTGACGGTTTGGAAGAGGCTTCTCGACCAGAAGTTTATTATCAGCCACCTCTGATTAACATTGTTAAATTTGCCTGTAACGCATGCGAAGACAATGTGTATCGCGTTACCAATGCATGCCAGGGCTGTCTTGCGCACCCGTGCCGAGAGATTTGTCCTAAAGAGGCAATTAGCTTTGTAGATAAAAAGGCATACATTGACCAGGAGAAGTGCATTCAGTGTGGTATGTGCTTCAAGGTTTGCCCTTATCAGGCAATTCATCACCATGTACGTCCTTGTGCTGCTGCATGCGGCATGGACGCGATTGGATCTGACGAGCATGGTCGCGCAGATATTGATTACGAGAAGTGCGTTTCTTGTGGTCAGTGTCTGGTTAACTGCCCCTTTGGTGCTATTGCCGATAAGAGCCAGATTTTCCAGGTAATTCAGGCAATTAATGAGGGTTATACCGTTGTTCCAATTGTGGCTCCTTCATTTGTTGGTCAGTTTGGTAAGGGTAGCGTCGGTCGTCTTCGTGAAGCCTTCAAGGAGATGGGATTTGCCGAGGTAGAAGAGGTAGCAACTGGCGCTGACCTCTGTACCGTTCAGGAAGCAGAAGACTTTGTCAAAGAAGTCCCAGAGAAGTTGCCATTTATGGGAACAAGTTGCTGCCCTTCCTGGTCTGCAATGGCTAAAAAAGAGCACCCAGAGCATGCTGATGCTATCTCCATGGCACTTACTCCAATGGTTCTGACAGCGCGTCTGGTAAGAAAGCAAAATCCAGAGGCCAAGATTGTCTTTATTGGACCATGCACTGCTAAGAAACTTGAGGCATTGCGTCGTTCCGTTAAGTCCGAGGTCGATTTTGTTCTGACCTTTGAGGAGCTTGCAGGAATGATGGAGTCTAAGGGCATTGACTACACCAAGCTTGATGACGATAATTCCGACTTTGAAAACGCTTCTCATGATGGTCGCGCTTTTGCAGTTGCCGGTGGCGTTGCGGGTGCCGTAGTAAACGTCATCCACCAGAAGTATCCTGATAAAGAAGTGCCTGTCATGGCTGTTGACGGCCTTGCTGAGTGCCGAGCTATGCTCAAGGATGCTGTTAAAGGTAAATATCCAGGCTATCTTCTTGAGGGCATGGCTTGTCCTGGCGGCTGTGTCGGAGGCGCTGGCACCCTGAGTGCCGTTAACCGTGCTGCCGCAGCAGTTAAGCGTTACGCAAAGACCGCTTCTTCCGAGCTGGCTTCTGCTAATAAGTACAACGATCTTATTCCAGAGCTTGCTGGCACGGTCTCTGCTGAGGTTGAGATTGCTGAGGTTCTTGAGGTTCAGAAGCCTGTTGAGTAGGCACGTTCTCTCAAATTAATCGTAAAACGCCGGTGCACTGCATCGGCGTTTTACTTAAGGATTGTAATTTACATAAAAAACAAGGACCTGCGCTAACAGGTCCTTGTTTTAGCTGAGAGATAGTCAACAAAATGCTGATTATTTTGAATTACTCAGATTTTTCGTTTTTCATGGATGCATAGAACGTTGCATGCGCAAAAACGTCTTTAATTGTTTTTCCATTAATAAATGGAAGCGCGAGAAATTCGTCTACCGTTGGAACTAGTTCAGAACAATCTACAAAGTGGTTTTTTGAGTTTCTAATACTGGTGTCTTGAGCTCTCCATGCCTCAAAATTGACATCAGTGAGGTAATAAACCTGGTGTCCGACTTGCATGTACACAGAGTGATTACTGTGCAGGTACTCTACCAGGTCTTCGTAAGAAATCTGGAGAACCTCAGAACTTTTCTTGCCCATGATGCAATCCTTTCCACGTCGCTTGCGCGCAAATTATGGACGCACTTTTATTGACTATACCGCCCTCCGAATACGCTTATTCAGATGAATTGAGAGGCATAGGCAAGCGGACGTTTTTTCTCGCTCAACGGCAATGAACGGATGGTTGCAATTTTTAGTGCTAGTATTTGAGAACTTCTTGCACCATTTCTTCTGCGGTATCGCAAAGCGTGGTAGCACCTGCAGCTAGAAGCGTTTCTTTATCTCTAAATCCCCAGGTAACGCTAATGCAAGGCATGCCACTGTTGTGTGCTGTTGCAACATCAACCTCTGAGTCTCCAATATAGACAGCATTTTGAGGGTCAACGCCAATTTGAGCAAGGGCGTAATGGACAGGCTCGGCATCAGGCTTTCTTTTAAGGTCATCTCGCTGACCCAGAGCAAAGTCAAATCTGCCTGGGAAGAAATTACTCATTAAATCTGCAATGGCAAAGTCTGGCTTGTTTGAGACAACGGCACATTTAACACCAGCTGCCCTGAGTGTATCAACAGCATCAAGTATGCCAGGGTAGGGTGTCGTGTTGTCCAAACTGTGGTCAGCGTAGTGCTCCTTAAAACATGCAAGTACGCGCTGGTATGTTGCGTCATCGGTGCCCTTTGGTACCGCATCACGGATAAGCTTTGCAACGCCATTTCCCACCATCTGACGTACTTCATCAACGGTATAGGTGGGCATGTTGAACTGCTCAAGGGCATAATTTGTTGCCCAAGCAAGATCATCTATAGTGTTGAGTAATGTACCATCAAGATCAAAAACGGCGGCTTTATAGGCCATGAAAGCTCCAAGTTCTTCTCGCCCTGTAAGAGGGCTTGTGTGCATCAATTTCAGTCTAGCGTAAAAGTGTGACGGTAAGTTATTTATTCCTCGTGAATCTCCACTAAGTTTAGATTGAGAGGATTCGACTAAACGTTGGAGAGTACAATGTTTTATCTATGAGCAAGAACGTGCCGTCTACACGTTTTTGCCGTCTTGAAGGAGCTTTCCGATTTGGCACAGGGAAGCAAAGACGAAAGGATAAAAATGGATTGTTCCTCAGAAACCCCTCAGAATTATTCCGCTCACGCAGCTGTTGATTTGCACAGCATGCATACGCATACCTGCGGAGAGCTTCGCGCAGAGCATATCGGTCAGACCGTTACGCTCACTGGTTGGGTTTGGCGTCGTCGTGACTTTGGTGGTCTGATTTTTGTTGACCTCCGTGACCGCGAAGGTATAACTCAGATTCTGTTTGACCCAGATGTAGATGCAGAAACATTTGCAACTGCAGAGACTATTCGTCCTGAGTGGCCTGTTCTGATTTCCGGTACGGTTCAGCACCGTTCTGAAGGTCAGACCAATGAGGCTCTTGCTACCGGTGAGGTAGAGGTACTTGCTTCCAAGATTGAGGTTCTTAATACTAGCGCTGTTCCACCATTCCAAATTGAGAACCACATTGACGTTAACGAGGATCTTCGTCTGAGGTATCGCTATGTTGACCTGCGTCGTCCTCAGATGGCACAGAACCTTCGTATGCGCTCTGATTTTGCGTTTGCGCTTCGTGAGGCATTCCATAAGCGTGATTTTACCGAGGTAGAGACTCCGGCGCTGTTCAAATCTACTCCTGAGGGCGCTCGTGACTTCCTGGTTCCATCCAGAATGCAGGGCGGAAATTTCTACGCACTGCCACAGTCTCCACAGCTGTTGAAGCAGCTGCTGATGATTGGTGGTATTGAGCGCTACTACCAGATTACCAAGTGCTTCCGCGATGAGGACCTTCGTGCAGATCGTCAGCCCGAGTTTACACAGGTTGATATGGAGATGGCATTTGTCCGCGAGGAAGATGTCATGGCCGAGCTTGAGGATATTCTGGGTGATGCATTTGCAAAGATGGGCATTGAGTTCCCAGCTCCATTGCGCAAGATTCAGTACTGGGACGCAATGGATATCTACGGCTCCGATAAGCCTGATACCCGCATTGGTATGGAGCTTCACGATGTCTCTGAGGTCTTCAAGCAGTCCAGCTTTAAGCTCTTTAGCTCTGCTGCTACAACAGAAGGTCAGTACGTTAAGGCGATTAACGTTAAGGGCGCAGGCACCTGGCCACGCTCTCAGGTTGATAAGCTTGCTGAGGTAGCCGCTGGTTTTGGTGCTAAGGGACTTGCATGGGTCGCCTTCAAAGAGGACGGTTCCGTGGGAGGTCCTATCACCAAGTTCTTCTCGCCAGAAGAGCTTGAGGCACTACGTGCAGAGATGTCTGCTG
>CAUTIE010000020.1:0-24852 GCA_963538475.1 uncultured Atopobiaceae bacterium | reverse complement strand
ACCAGTCCACTCAAGGCGAGAAAGACGAGCGTCAGACTCATCAACGGAGATCTCAACATAATCAAAGCCAGACTCTCCTGCTACGCTGAGGCGCTCTTCCCAAGAAAGATCAGTTGGAGTGGCCTTCTCGTAAAGTCCTAGCTGATACTTGGACATAACTTCTCCTTTTAAAAACAGGCGGCCTTATAAAAGACCGCCTGACTGAAACAGATTCTACTCACTGAACAGGCTTTAGTGATTACCCTGTCCGTAGTAGGCATTTGGACCATGCTTGCGCATGTAGTGCTTGTCCTGAAGGTACTGTGGCGCCTCCTGGACCTTAGGGTTATTGAGCTCGGTGAGTGTTGCCATCTTAGCAACCTCCTCAATGACTACAGCGTGATACACAGCAGCCATTGCATCTTTACCCCAAGAGAAAGGGCCGTGGTTGTGAAGGAGTGTTCCTGGAACCGCAATTGGGTCCAAGTTAGCAAAGCCCTCAACAATGACGTTTCCGGTCTCAAGCTCATAGGCGCTTTCTACCTCGTCCTTGGTAAGGCTGCGCACGCAAGGAATATCTCCGTAGAAATAATCTGCGTGTGTGGTGCCATAGCAAGGAATAGAGCGTCCTGCCTGTGCCCAAGAAACAGCGTGGGTTGAGTGGGTATGAACAATTCCGCCAATCTTCTCGCCCCATGCACGATACAAGCAAGCATGAGTTGGAGTATCGGAAGATGGGTTCATCTCACCCTCAACAACGTTGCCGTCAAGGTCGCAGACAACCAAGTTCTCTGGGTTCAGCTCCTCATAGGAGACGCCCGATGGCTTGATAACAAACAGACCACGCTCACGGTCAAGTCCAGAAGCATTTCCCCAGGTAAAAACTACCAGGCCATGCTTTGGCAGGTCCATATTTGCTTCATACACTTCATCGCGAAGCTCTTTAAGCATCATAGAGACTGCTCCTTAGAGAACACTACGGAATGGAACGTTTGGCTCGTGATCGAAGCAATCATGGAAGCCACGATCGTGATGATACGCAAAGCGATCCTTGTCCTGTGGGTAGGTGTAGTGGCCGCCGACCTCCCAGAAGAATGGGTGGAACTTGTAATCAAGGCGGTCCTTACGCATCTCCCAAAGAACCTTGATCTCCTGGACGTCAGCCTGGAAGTTAGTCCAAACGTCGTGGTGAATTGGGATAACAACCTTAGACTGAAGAGCCTCAGCCATACGGAGCATATCGGTTGCTTCCATCTTGTCCTGGATACCAATTGGGTTGCAGCCAAAAGCGCCAAAGCAGACGTCTACGCCGCCAAACTCCTGAGCGATGTCTTTGCCGTGCTTAGCAAAGTAAATGGAGTAGTGAGAGTCACCAGAGTGATAGATGTTTCCACCAGGGGTGACAAAGAGGTAGTTAACTGCCTTCTCATCCATGTCCATTGGGCACTTACCCCAAAGGTCTGGGCGGTTCTCAGAAGTATCAGTAGTGGTGACAATGATGGTGCGGTCAAAGGAATCGTATGCAACGATCTCCATGTCCTTAACCTTGATGCGGTCGCCAGGCTTAACAACAATGCACTGCTCGCGTGGTACGCCCCAGCCAACCCAGATGTCAACGGCATCCTTAGGACCAATAAAGGGAACAGGAATCTCTTTGCCATTCTCGTCAGTAGTGGTCATGTTGTTGTTAACAACGTGAGCTGCAAGCTCCTTGGACATATGGTCCTGATGAATGTGAGTTACCACAACAGCGTCAAGGTTCTTGATAGCAAATGGATCAATAACAAACGGAACGTTACGCAGGTTTGGCTGCATCTTACGAACGCCAGCCATATTGGCCATCTGGTGACCAGGCTTCATGAGGCCATCACCGTGGGTGCGCTTACCATTGCCTGCCCAGAAGTCGACAGCAACGTTTGCTCCACCAGGAGTCTTAAACCAAATACCAACGCAGCCGAGCCACCACATCTCAACCTGGCCTGGCTCTACTACGGCATTGTCAATCTCTTCGTTGAGCCAAGTTCCCCACTCAGGAAAGGTGCTCATAATCCAACTGTCGCGTGTGACGTCTTTAAGACCTGCCATTACACGCTCCTTTCTAAAAAACATAGGACTAGTACTTTGATGCATATGCAAGTAAATTGAGCGGCGCTCAGGACCTTGCCTGCATGCTCAGAAGCTCATCCTGAGCGCTCACTACAAAACGCAGCCCTACTCCACTACTTTGTAGAGAGCCAGCTGGTCTGTCTCACGATATGCAGCAACAATGTAATCACTGCCGTTATGCCTATACACCATGCAGTTTGCTGGTCCGAGGTCGTGGTCGATAACGTCTACGGTGTACTCACCGTCAACGTATCTAACAAGCAACAAATCGCGACCATCTTTACGGTTGCCAATGACTGCGCACTTCTCGCCATTAAGGTCTGCTGCCCAAAGCGCATGAAGGAAGCTGCGCTTCTGTGGGTCGCACCAAACCTGCTCATAGCGATCGCGAGTCTGGCCCTCATGCCAAATTGCCAGCGTGTCACCGTGGAACTTGGAGAAAGTAAGAATCTCAAGCTTGCCATCACCGTCAAAGTCTGTAGCAACAATGTCACTTGTTGGCTGGACCAGAAGGCAGGTGACATCCCAAGCACCCTCAGGAGTTGTTGGTGGCACATATCTAAACACGCCTGCGGCGGTTGAGATCAAAGCATACGATTTATCAGGCGCGGTCCAGAAACCGTGGTTCTGAACCTGATAATTAGCAACACAAGTTAGCTTAAGCTGGTTGTCTGCCGTGTACTGCTCAAGGTTATCGCTCAAAGGAGCGGCCCAAACAGCACCTGGAGTGCGCCAATCATCCTTGACGCCGGTCTCAGCTCCACCCTTGATAGAGCAAGCAAGAACCCAAAGCTGACCGTCAGCAGCCTTCAAGATGCCAAAACGGTGAACATACGGAAGGTCGCAAAGAATCTGCTCAGACCAGGTACCGTCTGCCTGCTTGGTATAGGATGCAATTGCCGCGTCGTCTCCGCCAAAGTTTGGCGAGAAGAACTTGCGGGTTGCAAGGAACTGATCTTTCCTGCCAGGGACCTGTGTAATGGTCATGACGCCGCCAGGGCCTGGAGCAACAGTCTCCAGAGGCTCACCATCAAGCGTAAAGCGACGGATTGGACCGTCCTTCTCGACAGCAGCTAAAAAGCTTGGTGTGTCTTCTCCCTCAAACATGCCAAGTGCATAGCACTTAGGCATCTCGGCAAGAATTTTCTTTTCAAAAGTCATTAAAGTGCTCGATTCTTTAGAAACCTAAACTATGCGGAAAACTTCTCTGCAGCGCCGGTTTCCTTAAGCTTCTCTTCCATCTCTGCGTCAGAAAGAACGTTGCGCAGACCAATGACGGTAACGCCTGCCTTAGCAGCATCCTCGTACATATTCAGGAAGTTAAGTGGTGCAAAAACAATGTCATACTGACGAGCAGAGCTTACGCCCTCGGAAAGTGCGCAGTGGTGAATCTTATCGACGCCCATGTTGAGCTTCTGAGTGACGCGCTCAGCGGTCATCTTCATCATCAGAGAGGTACCTGCACCGTTTGCACATGCGACCAAAATCTTTGCGTTCATGTTGACTCCTTCGATCAAACAAACTGATTACGGACACATTGTGTTTGTACCCATTTGGATACTACGCTGATCGCTTTTAAAGCAAATGCTGCATCAAACAATGTGCCGAGTATTACTAATAACCCTGAGCAGATGGGGGTCTGCTCAGGGTAGGAAGAAAGAGGGCTACTTGCTTTCCGCACTAGCTGCGGCGGCCTTCTGCGCACGGATTTCCTTGCACTTCTGGTAATCCTCAACCTCCATGAAGTACGTGTCTTTGTTTGCACGGTACTGGAGCTGTGGGATTGCGATAAGAGCAATAACAACAATTGCGAGACCCGCGAAGGACAGGAACTTCATGAAGCCGGTCATGATTGGCCAGACAACTGCCCAGTCCCACATACCAAGGTATCCACCGTATGCAGCCATGCCAACCCAGCCAGCGATAAGAGCTGAACCAAAGACCTGGAGAAGACCAGAGATGAAAGGCATGATAAGAACTGCGCGGAGGCCACCCTTGTTGTTTGCGTAAACGCCGATAGTAGCGTTATCGAAGAACAGTGGAACAAAGCCTGCGATAACAATAACTGGGGACTTCAGAAGCAGCAGAGCTGCGATTGCCAGGAACTGACCAGCTGCGCCCATGAGGAAGCCGAGGGTAACTGCGTTTGGAGAACCAAAGCCGTAGGTAACAGCGCAGTCAACGCCAGGGACAGAACCCTTGAGGAGCTTGTTAGAAATACCCTGGAAGGAGTTGGTGAGCTCAGTAACAAAGGTACGAACACCTAGCTGCAGGATGGAGAGGTAAACAGCAAACTGGAAGGAAGTGGTCATGATGTAGAAGAAGAAATCCTGACCTGGCTTCATGAACTTGTTCTCAAGCAGGAAGTCCTGGCCAAGAACAGCAAGGATGACACCAAAGAATGCTGTCATAAGAATTGCAGTTGCAACGAGGTTCTCGTTGAAGATCTTCAGAAAGCCTGGGAGCTCAATGTCCTCAATGCGCTTGGACTCCTTCTTGGAGTGCTTGGAGAGCCACTCGGAAGCCTTGGATGCGCAGTAAACACCAAACATCTGCTGGTGAGCAATGGTGAGACCAGCACCATCAGTAAGGTCCTGGGTAGGTCCAATACAAAGGTTGGAGCCAACTGCCCAGTAAAGGCCAAGAAGAACGGTCATAACTGCAAGGATGGTAACGTCGTTAAGCTGTGGGAAGCAGAAGAGGATAAGCCAAAATGCAGTTGCTGCCTGCTGAACCTGGACGTGACCAGTAGTAAAGATTGCGCGAAGCTTAGTCTGCTTCTTAAAAGCAACCAGAACAATGTTCAGAATGAAAGCGAAGAGCAGAAGAAGCATAACGGAGGAGAAGGAACGACCTGCGATAAACTCAGGAGCGTTAGATGCCTCCATGCCTGCCTGTACTGCGTTCTGGCCAAAGTATGGGTCAATGACCATTGCAGAAAGGTTGAAGCGAGCCTGAAGTCCAACAAGAACTGGACGGAATGCAGTTACCAGGCCGCCGGAACCAACCAGGAGAATCTGATAACCAATGACTGCCTTAAGGAAGCCAGCGAGTACGTCGTACCACTTCTTCTTAAGAAGAATGTAGCCGATAGCAACAATCAAACCGATGAAATAGGCTGGCTGAGTCAAGAAGTTGCTCGCAAACCATTTCCAAATACCAAGAACAATATCCATTGATACCCCTTTCAAAGGGTCCTACATACGTACCTTTTGCAGCCCACACTACAAAAGGAAATCCTCAATAACTTGCCCTTACGGGCACAAAAGCGCACGAACGACGCGGACGAGCGCGCGACCGGCGCTCAAAAAACGAGCTTACTCGGAGATAAGCTTGTCGATCTCCAAGAGCTCTTCTGGAGACTGAATATTCTTCAGGCGCTCAAGGACCTCTTCATTCATAAGGACCTGAACGAGCATCTGCATATTCTTAAGGTGTGCTTCCTGATCGGTTGCGCTCAGAGTAAAGAAGGTCTTGACCTGCTTCTCATCGTCGCCATCCTCGAAGTTAACAGGAACATCGGAGTGCATAAATCCAATAGCAGTCTTGCCATTAGAGCCAATGCGAGCAGTGGAGTGTGGCATTGCAACGTTTGGAACGATAACAATGTAAGGGCCATACTTATTTACGCACTCGATAATGTCGTCTGCATACTCTGGATTGACTGTTCCGTCAGCCTCCAGTGGTTTGCAGCACTCTCTAATAGACTCTTCCCACGTCATAGGGGTCTTTACGAATGCATAATGTTTCTGCTCGTAAATATCGCGAAGTAACATGCGATTCACTCCTCTCCAGTAGCTACTGTGAATCTTTCCTTGTGTTGGACTATAGCAAGACCGCACAAGAACACATCGCTTAATGACAAAAACTTGAATCTTCTGAACGCTTCAACAATTAGATAAATAATTTATATGACATTTGACTTGCCGTATAACAAATTTCCCTATTTGTTGAACGTTTAGAACGTTTTACCAATCGAATCGATAGTGTTAGTATAGCTAAAGTTGGAAGTTAAGCAATACTTATCTATGCTCACTTTAGAGATTTACGTCATAAAAACCGTTGACCGTTAAAAAATATCCGTTTAAGTATTCAAAACGTTCATAGGATAAGGTAAGATACACTGAGATTCGCTGAAATGCATCTACACAATTGTTCATGAACCGTTCAAAAGGCGCTATCAATTTGTACGATGTTTTTCACGGAACTAAATTAGTTAAATGTCTTATATGATATTCAGAAATATAAGGCTTTTAACTGTGGAAATAGAGTTGTAACGTCACAGCAAACTGTTCTTTTGCACGTACTTCTCGCGAGCTTTTTACGATCTTCTCGCGAACAACTCGCAGGCAGTCGGGTTTCTCGCCAAGCGTGTTGTTTGAAAAGTTTGCAACTATTTTTGTAGGTTTATCAGCAGTTTGAGTTCTATTGGGGGATTCATGGCCACAAGTCGTTCATTTGTAGCATCGCGTAGAAGCTCTATCATGAGTCTTCTTGAACAATACCGCCAGGTTTCCGTCAGCGATCTTGCCGATAGGTTTGAAGTTTCTTCACTTACCATTCGCCGCGACCTCGATGAACTTGAAGCTCAGGGCCTTATTTCTCGAAGCTATGGCATGGCCACGCTGCTTGATCCGCTCTCTACAGGACTCAGCTCTAACCAGGTCACCGCAAAGTTCAAGCTTGCCCAAGCCGCTGCCAAACTCATCAAAGATGGCGACACGGTCTTCATTAACACCAGTTCAACCGCTATTAAAGTCCTAGAATTCATCACCGCCGAGAACATCACCGTGGTTACCAATAACGGTAGTGTGCTGGCTGCCGACTATCCCCCATCAATGACCGTTTTGGTTACGGGCGGAGAAGTTCGCCCAGCTAAGAAGTCTATGACCGGCGATTTTGCGCTTGCTTCAATCAACCAGATTCGCGCCGCAAAGTGCATTTTGGGGTGCTCGGGAATTTCTGCTGAGCGCGGCCTCACCACGCTGGTTTCAAACGAGATGCGCGTGAATTCGCTGATGCTTAAGCACTCTGAGCAGCACATTGTCCTAGCCGACTCGAGCAAGCTGGGAGTTAACTCCAGCTTCCAGTACGGATCACCATCCGATATCGACGTGCTTATGACGGACGAATCCGCGTCGATTTCGCAGGTAGCAGCCCTCGAAGCCGCTGGCGTTCGCAAGGTTGTGCGCGTAAGTCTGTAGGATTGCCGCGGCGGTAGTTGGCTTTCGGCTGTTGGGGCTGTCGGAGCTGTTAGTTTTCTCGTTTAGCAAATCGCATATCAAAAGTTTAACTACCAAGATTCGAAAATATTCATCCTCATGAATATTCATGAGGATGAATTCATCTGTATGCATAAATTTTTTAAGACCCTATTTTTGGCATTTTGAAAACACAGCAAAGTCACTTAATCTGCAAAAACACCCCTCAAAAGTCTCATTTTACGCAGATTATCATCATTTACTGTGTTTTTTAGGGCTGTAAGTTATGTTTTTGGCTCTGTATATACAGATTATCTTACTTTGCTGTGGTCGGCCTTCTAAAAACGTGCAGATTATCCGACACAGGTGTGTTCTGACAGCTTTATCGTCACCCAAACAAAAAGCCCCGCCAACTGGCGGGGCTTTGAAGTGCAGTTTTGTCGCGCACCGGGCGTCGCGTGTCGCGCACCGGGCGTCGCGTGTCGCGCACCGGGCGTCGCGTGTCGCGCACCGGGCGTCGCGCTTGTCGCGCTCTTCGCGCACCGGGCGTCGCGCGGCGCGGACCAGAGAGCTTACTCCTCCTCGAGAGCAGCAGCAATCTCGTCGGTGATGTTCATGGTGCTGTAGACGTTCTGAACGTCATCGAGCTCGTCGAGCTTATCGATGAGACGCTGAACCTTCTTTGCATCAGAAACTGAGACGTCAGTTGGAGTGGTTGGAACCATAGTAAGCTCGGAACCCTTGACCTCAATGCCCTGAGCCTCGAGGCCCTTCTGGACGTCCTGCATCTTGTCGTATGCAGTCCAAACGATCCACTGATCGCCAGCGTCCTCGTAATCGTTTCCGCCAGCCTCAGCAACTGCCATCATGAACTCGTCCTCGTCGACAGCGTTCTCGCGGTCAGCAACCTTCTTCTCCTCGGAGACAATAACCTTGTCAACTGCGATGGAACCCTTGCGCTCAAACTGGAACGCAACGGAACCAGCGGTACCAAGGTTGCCGCCGGAGTGGGTAAATGCGGAACGAACGTCTGCTGCGGTACGGTTCTTGTTATCGGTCAGGCAGTCAACGTAAACTGCGACGCCTGCAGGACCGTATCCCTCGTAAACGATCTCCTCGTAAACGGCAGCATCAGCGCCAGCGCCAAATGCCTTATCGATAGCGGCCTGAATCTTTGCGTTAGGCATGGAAACCATGCGTGCACGGGCAACAGCGGCAGACAAGCTAGCGTTGTTGTCCGGATTTGGGTCGCCACCCATCTTTGCTGCAACAGTGATGTTGCGGGAAAGCTTAGAGAACAGCGAGGAGCGCTTAGCGTCGATAGCTGCTTTCTTGTGCTTGGTTGTGGCCCACTTAGAGTGTCCGGACATTGCACTCTCCTTCTTTAGAGGTTCGAAAACCTAATTATCACATTAGCCCTTATACGTTACACGAAATCAAGCAGCGAGAAAAGACTTATTTTGCAGATATGGAGACTTACGCACGCCTGACGCCGAGAAACCCGTGGGCTCGCCATCCCGTGCAAGCCTCCGCACACCCCGTGCACCTCCGGCGCCCCCGCGCACCTCCACGCAAGTCCGCGAACCATCGCACACCTCCACACGCAACACGTCCGCTCCTACTCCACCAGCTCAACGTGGATGGACTCTGCGATCTTCTCGACCAGCGCAAAGTCGCCCAAGCCGGCACTCATAGCAACGTTTCCGCCGGTAGCCATCGCGCGCGTCAGAGCCTTCTCGACAGCCGACGGATCCTCAAGCCAAACCGACATGAAGCTTGCCAGCGTCGAATCGCCCGCGCATGCCGTCGAAAGCACCTCTACCTGCGCAGCGTTTGCATGCCAGACGTGCTCGCCGTTGAAGAAGTACGCACCCTCGCCGCCCAGCGTGAGCAGGATGTTCTTTGCTCCGCGTTCGTGAATCTTGTGGAGGGCGAGAAGAACGTCGGCCTCGTTATGGACATCGACGCCAAAGATCTCTGCCACTTCTTCGTCGTTTGGCTTGATGAGCAGCGGTTTTTTCTCGACAAGTTCTGCGAGGTGTTTATGAGAGATGTCCAGGACTAGCTCAGCGCCGCGCTCATGACAAAGATCAAAGAGCTCGTCGTAGAAGGTTGGGTCCATCTCAGGAGAAAGCGAGCCGGAGACCACCAGCACATCCAGGTCGGAGGCAGTACGCAGCAGCTCAAGCATCTCGTCTTGCTTGGAACGAATAACGGGAGCGCCTGCATTAGGGAACTTAAGCTCGCCTTCTGGTGTGGTAACAAAAATGTTTACGCGAGTAATACCGTCAATCCACACAGGCTTGACCGGGCAAATCTTAGATGCCTCTTCAACAATATAATTGCCCGAGAAGCCACCAAAAAAGCCCAGGATAGTGGACTCAACGCCGTAGTGAGCAAGCGTAAATGAAACGTTCAGACCCTTGCCGTTTGGTGTGTAAACGGCGTCGGTTGTGCGGTTGACGTGCGTATAAGAAGGAACTCCCGAGTTGACGTTCATGTCGATAGCGGGGTTAGTGGTAAGTGTGTAAATCATCAAAGCTCCCTCTGAAACAAATATGGACCCGACGAAATCGCCGAGTCCATATTTTACTTCGATTATCTGAGTCTGCACCCAAACTGTACGTAAATTCTGGGCAAAACTCAAACGGTACCGAGTGTGTGCTAAGCGTAAAGCTTAGTCCTCGACCAGCTTGTTGCCGTTCTTGCGGTACTCGTATGCCTTGAAAGCAACAAAGAGAATACCACCAACAACAGCGCCAATGAGAATAGCGAGAACCCACTTAAGGCCGCCATCGACAACGGGAAGAACCAGGAAACCACCGTGAGGTGCTGGGTCATGAACGCCAAAGAGCAGCGTCAGGATGGAGCCGATGGAAGAACCGATCATCATGATAGGCATGACAGGCCAAATGTTCTTGGTCATGAATGGAATAGCGCCCTCGGTAATGTGGGTGCAGCCAAGAACGAAGTTGACCAGACCAGCGTTGAAGTCGGACTTGGTGAAATATTTCTTACCAACGACAACAGCAAAGGTGGTGATCAGTGGAGGAACAATACAAGCAGCAGAAACTGCAGCCATGAAGTTAGTACCAAACTCATAGGTTGGGGTACCAACACCAGCAGCAAGAGCCTCGGTCAGAAGTGCAGTACCGGTAACGTAAGCTGCCTTGTTGACTGGGCCGCCCATGTCAAATGCGGCCATGCAACCAATTGCAAGACCAAGGACAATTGGACCAGAAGCAGACAGACCGCGCAGGAAGTTCATCATGCCGGTGTTGATTGCTGCCATTGGACCAGAAATACCCAGCATAACCAGGCCAACAATGGTGGTGGAAAGCAGTGGGTACAGGAAGATTGCCTTCAGGCCATCAAGGTTCTTTGGAAGACCTGCAAGGAGCTTCTCAAGACCAACGATGACATAACCGGCAAGGAAGCCGCCGACGATACCGCCCAGGAAGCCAAAACCAACGCCAGCGCCACCAGCATCAATCATGCCAGTGGTAGGGTTAATTGGAAGACCCTGGATAGCAATCATACCTGCAACAAAACCAGGAACCAGAGCAGGACGCTTACCGATAGACTCAGCAATGTAAGCAGAAAGAACTGGAACCATAAGGCCCATTGCAATGCCGCCGATAATCTTGAGCATGGCAGCAAAGCTGTTGTAGTCAGGTGCAGTGGAGCTGAAGGAAGTAATACCCCAGAGGAATGAAACTGCAGTCAGAACACCACCAGCAACAACAAAGACCAGCATGTGGCTAACGCCGTTCATGAGGTGCTTGTAGATAATGTGGCCTACAGATTCCTTCTCAATGGTGCTTGAGACTGGAGCGTCATCTGCCTCTGCAAGCTCGCCCTCAGGCTGAGCAACAAGAGCGCGGTCGATAAGACCCTCTGCATCCTTAATAGCGGCAGTAACACCAACATTTACCATTGGTTTTCCGGCAAAACGCTCAGCCTGAACGTCCTTATCGGCAGCAACAACTACTGCCTTGGCGTTCCTAATCTCAGCTGCGGTGAGCTCGTTCTCTACACCGACCTGGCCGTGCGTCTCAACCTTAATGGTAAGACCTTTAGCTGCGGCGGCCTTCTCCAGGGCCTCCTTAGCCATAAAGGTGTGCGCAATACCGGTTGGGCAACCAGTAGCAGCAACGATGTCATACTTTGACTCGTCAGCCACAGCACTCCCCTTTCATCCTAGTGCTCGGAATTGTTCCAAACACAACCAAAAAATCTGCTCAATGTTAGCACTGAGCAGCTTAAATGACCATACTCTTACGTAAAAAATCAGTTAGCAAGTTATGTTTTGCGCAAAAGCGTTACGGCTGGCAAGAAACGCAAACCTCAATCGTAGGCCGCGCTCTTCAAGAGCGTGCCATCGCCAAGAATGCGCACCTCAGTCGTAGGCGAACGCATCTACTCTGCGTTCTCCTGGCCAAAACGCTCTTGCCTCAGGCGCAGCGCCTCGTATGCGCAACCATACATTGCAGCCTGATTGCCCAAGCTAGCGGCCTCAATACGAGCGCCCTTGCTTACCGGCAAAGCGTACTGCTCAAAACACTCGCGAAGCTCGGTAGCAAACGTTGCAAACGAGCCCGCAACACCGCCGCCAATCAAGAACATGGCAGGATCAACCACGCACGACACCTGCGCCATAGCAAGGCCCAGGTAGTGACACATCTTATGGATAGCAAGGGTTGCGCATTCGTCACCCTGAGCGTGAGCTCTAAACACGGACACCGTATCGGTCTCGTGCTCAATGGTCACAGGAACAACGCCTCGAGAAGCGCATTCCTCCAGGTACAGACGGACAACTCCCTTGGCAGAAGCGTACTGCTCCAGGCAACCGTGACGACCACAGCCGCAGGTCAACGTCTCTTCTGGCTCAACAATGATGTGACCAATCTCGCCGCCCGCGCCAAAAGCGCCCGCAGCAAGCTTGCCGTCTACAACAACACCTGCACCAACACCGGTACCCAGCGCAATCAGCACAAACGACGGCACACCCACGGCAACGCCAGCCCACGCTTCGCCCAGAGCAGCGGCGTTAGCATCGTTGACAAACGCAATGGTTGCGTTTGGCAGGCACATATTGATTGACTGCACCAATCCCTCAGGGTCAATGTCTACATTGGCGAGAAGACCAACGGTTCCGTCATCTGCAACAGGACCTGGAATATCCAAACCACACGCAATAACATCGTTGCGGCTTGCCTTTTGACCATGAACAATCAGCTTGATGGCATCGGTTACTGTCTGATAACCATCCTCGTTATCAAGTGAGGGCGTCTTGACCTTCTGCTCAGAAAGCAGTTCTCCTTCTGCAGAAAAAAGTCCCAGTTTGATGGTAGTTCCACCAACATCAATACCCAATACGTATTCCATGAAACCCCCTAGTTACCGCGCTTAAGTGCGCCTTCAACAAGCTGCGCAAGAACGTCTTCAACAGCGTATCCTGCAGCCTCAATAGCCATTGGAACAAGGGAGGTCTCGGTAAGTCCTGGGAACGTCTTCAAACCCATGACCATAACGTGATGTCCATCCCAAATAAAGTCGATACGAGCAAGATCTCTGCAGCCGTACGCCGTAAACACCTCAAGAGCTGCGCGCTCAAGCGCCTCACGAGCCTCAGCTGGATCTGCGCCAAGAGCAGCCAGCGACTCAGGACGAACTGGGCAGAAGTGCTGAATACGCTCTGGATCAAGGCGGGCATCCGTATCGTAAATACCCTCGGTCACCGAAATCTCAACTGGTGGCAAGGTTTTCTCGCCATCTGCGTCAGAGAGCACGGTAACGCTTACCTCAACGCCATCAACCCACTGCTGGATAATGACGGAGTCGTCAAAACCAAGTGCGCCGAGAAGTGCTGGTCCAAGCTGGTCAGCACTATCAACCTTGGAAAGGCCCATAGCAGAGCCTCCGTGAACAGGCTTAACCGCTAGAGGGAAGCCAACGCCGCCGCCAAGGCGCTCGGGAACCAGATCAAGAGCGGCTGCTGCGCCCAGGTCTTTAAACGCGCTAGCAGTCAACACAATCTGAGGAGGCCAGATGACCTCGGACTCCTCCTTTGACCAGGCCTGGCGCACAATAAACGGCATGTCAGCCTTGTTCCAGGCTGCTCTACAAGATGCAGGCCTTGAACCCACATATGGAATCTTGAGGAACTCCAAAAGTGCAGGTACTGCGCCGTCTTCTCCGCCCGCACCGTGAAGACACACAAACGCAACATCGGGTTTCTCGGCACGAAGGGTATCTACCAGGTGGGCGTCAGCGTCAAGCGGCAAAACCTCATAGCCACGCTTCTCCAAAGCCTCAGAGACAAGAGCTCCACTTTTGAGCGAGAAGTTCCTCTCAAATGAGGCTCCACCCATAATGACAGCAACTTTTGTAGCCATACTTAACACTCCCTTGCAGAAGAATAAGATTCAGAATGAGAAGACTCAGGTAGCGCGCCAGCCTCTAGGAATGCGCGATACAGCGCCATGCGATCTTGGACGCACAGAGACAGCCTGCGGATTGCCTCGTGGATGCGCTCTGGTGTCTCAAATGAGTAGCACAGACGCATGCTTGAACTAATGCGCTGGTCAGGATAGCAATAAACGCCTGGTACAAAGGCAACTCCCTCTTCGATTGCACGAGGAAGCAACTGCTCAGTGTTGAGGTATGGCGGGAAGGTTACCCACAGGAACAAACCGCCCTCCGGCTTTGTCCAGGTAACGTCTTTAGGGAAGAACTCTGCAAGCGCTGCCAGCATGGCGTCTTTTCTCTCTTTATAGCGAGACTTAGACACCTCAAGTGCTGCCTGCCAATCAACTTCATTGAAGTAATGCTCGGCAAGAATCATATTAAAGGGGCTGGTGCACAGGTCAGAACCAGACTTTGCAAGGTTGATGCGCTCAAGGAAATGACGAGGTGCCACCATCCATGCAAGACGCAGTCCAGGGGCAAAAATCTTCGACGTGGTTCCCAGATAAATGACGTTTGGATCAAGTGTCTTGAGGCGCGTCAGGTCTTCTCCCTCAAAGCGGATAAGACCATACGGATCATCCTCAACAACAGGGATGTTGTACTGGCGAGCCAACTCAAGAAGACGCAGGCGCCTTGGCATGGACATGGTAATGCCTGCAGGGTTGTTGAAGTTAGGAATAACGTAGATAAACTTAGGCTTTCTACCTTGGTCTGCAAGCTCTTTAAGCTTTGCCTCAAGTAGATCTGTCCTAATGCCTTCTTCGTCCATATCAATGGTGTGAACAGTAGGCTCATACGCAGAAAATGCCTGGAACGCACCAAGGTAACTTGGGCCCTCACAGATAATATCGTCTCCTGGGTTAAGGAAGACGCGACCCAAGAAATCAAGCGCCTGCTGAGAACCAGAAGTCAAAATCATCTCATCAGGATCGGCTTCAACGCCTTGAGCAGCCAAGATCTTGCAGATAGTCCTTCTGCACTCAATACGACCATCAGAGTTGCCGTACTGAAGAGACCTGAGACCCTCAACAGCAACGCAGCGTCGAGCGCACTCTGCAACCTGATCAAGTGGCAGCGAAGAAATGTCTGGTAAGCCACCAGATAACGCAATGACACCTGGACGAGACAGTGCCGCAAACAAATCTCGTACTTCGCTTTTTCTCATGGTTTGAACGCGATCTGCGTACAGATCACCCCACTGATCAAACGAGATTCTGCTGTCATCCATAGAACTCTTACTCCTTACAAGCCATCTTTGGACAAAAATTGTGCCGAAAAGATGTACTTATTGTTTTAGGACGTAGTCTTTTTAGTATCGCTCAAATATCAATAAATAACAGGGTAAAATATGGCGCATATGCTAAACGGTTTTTGTTGACCGGTAAAATAACTGGTCACACCTATTTTTGTAGAGAGGATTTTTATGGACAGCGCACATAACACTGTTGAATTGAACGCAGCGCTTTCAAATCCCCGCGATGATATCGCTAAACTTGATGAGCTTGAGAAAAAACTCTTTGCTCTTAACTATGCAGCTAATGAGATTGGCTCTTTTGGACCATGCATTGATCCTAAAAAGGCTGCTGAAGAGCGTGGAGAAGCCCTGGCAATCCTTGGCGAGCAGATCCAGGAGACCCTCTGTGATCCTGCTGTTGGTGCACTGCTTGATAGACTTCACGAGAACCGCGCTCTGCTTGATGAGACTCATCGTGCACAGGTTAAAATTCTGCGCCGCGATAGAAGCCAGCTGGTAGATGTCCCCGTTGAGCTCCAGAGTAACTTTGTCCGCCTCACTACTGAGGCAAATGAGGTCTGGGAGCAGGCAAAGAGCAGTGATGACTGGTCGCTCTTTGCACCAAAACTGGACGGCTTGATTGAGCTCCGCAAAGAGATGTGTCAGGCCCGAGATGCATCCAAAGATCCCTATGACCTGTTGCTGAGCGATTTTGAGCACGGTACCAACAGAGAGTTCTATAACACCTTCTTTAATAACGTTAAAGAAGTGGTAGTTCCTCTGGTTGCCGATTGCATGGCTTCTAAGCGCCAGCCAAGCACCAAGCCTCTTGAGGGCAAGTTTGACGTCAATCGTCAGTGGGACCTTGCAAAAGACCTGGTAAAACTCCAGGGTCTTGACGAGGACGCTTACTGGCTTGGCAAAACTGAGCACCCTTACACCGGCGGCCCTGGTATTGGCTTTGTCATGGTTGCCAGCCACGCTTACGAGAATAACGTGCTCTCCAACGTCTATTCCATGCTGCATGAGAACGGTCACGCCCTCTACGAGCAGGGCATTAACTGGGAGTATCGTTTTACTTCTCTGAGCACCGGTACTTCTATGGGCATGCACGAGTCTCAGTCCAGATTCTTTGAGAACTACGTCGGTCTTTCTGAGGCATTTGCAGAACCTCTTATTCAGCTTATGCGCAAACACTTCCCTGGCCAGCTGAATCGCGTTACTGCCTTCCAGCTCTTCTCAGCAGCTAACAAGGTACAGCCAAGCCTCATCCGCACCGAGGCAGACGAGCTCACGTATCCGCTGCACATTCTCATCCGTTATGAGATGGAGCAGGCACTTTTGTCTGGCGAGATTACCGCAAAGGATGTCCCAGCTCTTTGGGCCGAGAAGTACAAGCAGTACCTGGGCGTCACGGTTCCAAACAACACCGAGGGCGCTCTTCAGGATGTCCACTGGTCATGGGGTGAGTTTGGCTACTTCCCAACCTATGCACTTGGTAGCGCATATGGCGCTCAGTACAAGCACGCCATGATTGCTGAGGGTATGGACTTTGATGCCGTCTGCGCATCTGGAGACCTTGCTCCTATTAGAGAGTGGCTAGGTAGCCGTATTTGGACCTGGGGTCGTGCAAAGGACTCCAAGGAGCTCATCATGGGCGCATGCGGCGAGCCTTTTGACGTTCACTACTACACCAAGTATCTGACTGACAAATACTCTCGCATCTATGGTCTGACCAGTGCATAAGCGCAGGCCATAGGCGCGGGCGGAAATATCTATCCTCTACTAACTAAACGAAAGGGATGAAATGAAAAAGTTTTTTGAGGAGTTCAAAGAGTTTATCCAGCAGGGCAATGTTATGGACATGGCTATTGGTATCATCATTGGCGGCGCATTTACCGCTATTGTTACCTCCCTTGTCAATGACATCATCAACCCATTTATTAAGCTCGTCTCTGGTGGTGGCACCGAGGTTTCTGGACTTTCCATTCCAGTCCCTGGTACCCAGAACGGCATTGACTTTGGTGCATTCATCAGCGCAATCATCAACTTCCTGATCATTGCATTTATTGTCTTCTGCATGGTTAAGGCCCTCAATAAGTTCATGAAGGCTTCCAAGCTTAAGAAGGACGAAGAAGAAGCTGGTGAAGAGGTTGCAGCTCCACACTGCCCACACTGCCTTGAAGAGGTTAAGGAAGGCGCAACTCGCTGCCCACACTGCACTGGTGAGATTGAGGGCGGCGCACACGCTGCGTAAGCTTTACACCAAGCTTTACATCACCGCCCTTTTACACATGTAAAAGTTGGCAAGAAAAAAGCAGGCATATCATATGCCTGCTTTTTTGTTAGTAAAAGATGTTAGAAAAGGTTGCGGTTATTTCTTACCAGTACCACCCTTGCCGCCGCCACCATTTCCAGATGAACTACCGCCTGAACCAGATGAACTGCCACCGTTGCCAGAATCAGAAGAATTAGGAGTTACCAGCGTAAAGCCGCCCTTACCATCTGGCTGCCAAGGGAACTGAGCCTTTGGTGGATACTCATATTTAGCCCAATTATCCTCGCGGTGATTAATGAGGGCAAATTTAAGAGTATATCCAGGAGTATCAATATTGAGAATTTTTTTATCATCCGCAGTAGTGTATAGAACAGACTTAGATATCTGTTGGTCTTTTGAAAAACCCTGAGCAAGAATGGGGAAAGAAAGACCATCTGCCGAAGGCTCTTCTGCAACAATCTGAATAGGAGAAACACTACCGTCCGGATAGAACAGTGCAGCATTTCCATCCTTATGAGCAGAGAAGGTATACGCTGCGCCCGAACCCTTATTCATAGATTCAATCTGTTCACTAGTTAAATCTTCTTTAGAGCCATCTGCATAGTGCAGACCGAAGAGATAGTACGTACCTGGAATGGTGGCAGCAAAATTGACTACCTGTCCATCAATATAAGCAATCTGTGAAGTATCGTCAGGATTGTCAGAAAGCTTTTTGAAATTAAACGTAATCTCACTTTTGGCATCACTGAGCTTCAGATAGTTGTTATCATCCTTATCAAAAAGCATTGGCACACTATCGCCATCATCATAATTACATTGAATGGCAACAGTTCCTTTTGCTTCCCACTTACCGTCATTCTTCACGCCTTTAAAATTGTGCATGAAGAAGCTACCGTCTTCTTTGAAAGAATAGTAAAGAACGGTTCCATCGTTATAGCCCTGATTAAGCATGCCGCCATGGTCAAAGGTTTTGCCTTCCTTTGATCCACCTTTAGTTCCAACACCATTGTCGACACACCAAACACCAGTAACAATCTTGGAAAGATCTCCGGTTAGTGTTGGATTATCTGGAGTCTCCTCAAGCTTAACCAGATTTGACTGAGAAGTCGCATCGCCAGTACCGCCCTGATCGCCATTCTGAGGATCTTGACCAGCTCCACCAAGAACGGAATCAGGATTCAAAATTGCCTGAAGGGCATCACTATTACAAGCGGCAAGCGTGCTAGCAGCACCACCTGCAGCCAATCCCGCAAAAGCGCGGCGAGTAATCATTTCTTTGTTCATACGTTCCTCCTATAAGCGTATGGGAGTCCCAACTTTTTATATTCTACTTGAAACGAGTTAAATGTTACATATTAAGCTGCATTCGACTTATGTATCATCCTATTTTATATGAGGAAGATGAGAGGTAATCAACGTCATAGTGCCCGTAAAGCGCAGGCTACCAGAAGACGCAGGTGCAATAAAATGCGAGCCCTTGCAAATCCTATGCTCTACTCCGTTGCCACCGTCAGCGCAAACCGTACCTTCTCCCTCAATGACACTTACGCACATAAACGGCCATGGCTGAGCAATAGTTTTTGCCTCATGAATCTCATATTTTTCTACCGAGAAGTACTTGCAGCTCATAAGTTCAGTTTTACCGTCAATTTCTGGAGCAGTATTTTCTCCAGATGTTGGAGCTTCCTGTGCGTAATCGATAACCTCAAGACTCTGTGCTAAATGCAAGTCACGAGGCTTGCCATCGTCTCCTAAACGATCATAGTCATACACACGGTATGTAATATCGGAGCTCTGCTGAGTTTCAAGAATAAGCGTGCCCGTTCTAATGGCGTGAACGGTTCCAGGATCAATCCTAAAGAAATCTCCAGCCTTGATAGGAACGTAATTGAGCAGTTCAGACCACTTTCCCTGCTCAACCATGGCTGCAAACTCTTCTTTTGAGGAGGCATTTTGTCCTACAACAATATCGCCATTCTCTTTTGCATCAAGAATATACCAGCACTCAGACTTTCCCAGAGAGCCATTCTCGTGTTCTGCTGCGTACGTGTCATCTGGATGAACCTGGACAGAGAGGTCATCTTTTGCATCAAGAATTTTAATGAGAAGTGGGAAACGGTCTCCCTCTGCATTACCAAAAAGCTCTCGATGAGAAGCCCATAGCTCAGAAAGAGTGTTTCCTTCAAAGGCACCAGAGGCAACTTCACAGTCTCCGTTAGGATGTGCGCTGATTGCCCAGCACTCTCCTACTGAGCCTTCGGGGATGTCGTAACCATACTCTTCAGCAAGTCTTCTTCCGCCCCAAATCTTATTGTGAAAAAGAGGTTTTAAAAAGATAAGTTCGTTGTATGACCTGTCTGTGTTTTTATCTAAATCTAGCATCGTAGCTCCTTATATGCAGTGCATACATGCTTTTCTAATAGCTAACAACTCTATAGTCTAACGGATTCTAATAACCTCAACACTGACTCATTTAGCTGCTTTTGACGGGGTTTCTCGCTAACAAAAAAGGCTCAGCTAAAAGCTGAGCCTTTGCAGTCAACGAACTAAGTGAAACTTAGAACATAACGTTGAAGGAATCCATGCTGTAGTCAGAACCATAAAGAGCAAGGATGGTACCACGAACAGTTGCGGATGCGTCCATCTTTACACCTGGGTCAAAGAATGCAAAGCCCTTGGTAGTTGCGTTAGGAGCTGCGTTAACAAACAAGCTCAGCTCATCCTTGCCAATAGCGGTGTCGGTGGTCTGAATGAAGATGTTGGTATCGGTCTTGTTAACAACCTCAACCAGATAGCCGTTGGAGTTCTCAAAGTCAACACCAATGCCGGTAACGGTAACGGTAATCTTATCGGTGTCAATAAGAACCTCAGTCTTATCGCCAGTCTTCTTAATATCATCAACGTACTTCTGAACGTTGGTAACCTGCTCTGAAGTGTTGTGCTTGTCCATCAGAGTTTGATAGAGCTGCTGAGAGTCAGAGTCACCAGCACGAGTATCTGAAGGCTTAGTTGCGGTATTTGCATCAGGTGCAGTCTGCTGCTGTTGCTGCTGCTGACCACCGCCAGTAGTGGTTCCTGGATCAGCAAGATTTGGAATAAGATTGCAGCCCGCAAGAGCAAAAACTGCGGAGGCGGAGGCTGCTACGAGGCCGAGCTTATTAAACTTCATAAAGGTCTCCTTTGGGTTTTGTTTACCTTTATTGAGAATAGCCGATTTAAGTAGATTTTGTCAATTTTTATGCACAGATGAGCATCTAATGTTCCTCAACTAGGGCTTTAATGCCACCTTGCGTAAACATTACTGCTGAATTAATGTGGCCATCAGCCTCTTCACGAGTCTCATCATTTTTAAGAATATTGACAATGGTGGTCATTTCAGTTTGAGCAAGCCAGGTAATAATAAACTCATCATAGGGCTTAACCTGCGCAACGTTAGGATAAAGAATAGCTCTAATTGTTGCAGAGATTACCTCAGTCAACTCTTCAAAAAAGCGAACAACATGCGGGTTTTCTCGGTTATTCACAAGAATCTGCACCACGTACCTATTGCCGTACAGAAGGTCTAAGAATTTCTCGAGCGTTTCTTTATTACCCAAAGGAGTGTCTTCAAGATCTCTTTCCTCAGAGAGCAGCAGATGATCTTTGTAGTCTTCAAGGATCTGAATTGCGCCTTCAGTAACGGGAATCAAAACATTCTTAAAGAGGTCCTCTTTATTTTCAAAGAAGAAATAGAGAGCGCCTGTAGTAACACCTACGTGTGCACAAATCTGCCTGAGTGAAGCTTTATCGTATCCCTGTAAAGCAAACTCTTGCTCTGCGGATTTAAGAAGTCTGTGACGTGTGTCACAACTTTCTGTTTGTGGTCGCCTCGACATTGCTGTCGCTCCTTTATAAATGTTTTAAATCCCCTTGTAATAAGGAGATTCCCCCAAATCAATACTACCTTTTTTAAGGGGAACATATAACAGAAAGTTAACTAATTATGTAGAAATCTATAAGCGTTACATAACAACTTTTGTGATATTTACTTAATTCTTTGATATTGATTAGACGAGAAACACGTCAGAAGCATAATAAAACCCTGCCATGTTACATAACAGGGTTTTTAAGACATACCGTTAACCCAAATTATCCTTGCGCTTAATAAATTCTCCGCAGATATATGACTTCCTTAGATACTCGCGATTAAACGGATCTTTGACGGGAACAAAATCCTCTGGAGACTTAGCAAAGTGCATGGCAAAAAGCTCATGGATATGTGGATCAGCCAGCAAATAGCCGCGCGAGCAGTACGCCTGATACATCTGGGCGTCCTCGTTAAATTTAAACGAGCTAAAAGCGCAGTCTGAACAGTGTAGTCCAGCCATCTTGCACATCTCCTACTCTTCAGATAGCCCCATGCAATCTGAACAACGCTGAATCATACGCGTATACAGCAAGTATGGCATTGTAAACAATAAAAATAGTCAAAAATACTTATTCGACGCCAAGAATTTCCGGGAGCGTGTAATCTGAGCCGTTCCCCGAGGAAACAACAGGTTGGAGGTATTCTCTATTGTCATTTCCGTCATGCATAACAGTGGGATTTGGAAGATTGATACCCTCAGCCAAATTCTTCTTCTGCGTCTCTGTAAGCTCTACGCCAGCATCAACAAGATCCTTGAGGTGCTCAACCCAAAGCTGGTCAAGACTTAAGGAGAAGAAGTCAGCGATAACCTTTGCTTTATCAAATGAAGGCCACTTACGGCGCTCGGTGCAAATATAAGAGACATACGCACGTGACCAATGTGAGAATTCGCACAGGTCTACCTGGCGCTTGCCACTTTCTTGTAACAACCTTGCTACTGTCCTACCCAAGCCTGGGTCGGTCTTTTTGGTAACACCTGCCTTAGCCATCTCACAGCCCCATCTGCTCAAACGATGTCTGAAAAACACGCGTATGTTGTATGCATAGTCCCGTGTTGTTACCGTATGATACTACACTAAAATATCTTCAGATACAATTTGTTATGTTGTTTTACAAGCACAAATTTGAAGATAATTGCATACCTGTTACGTAAATAAATCATAAGCGACACTACCGTCTGAGACTGCAGGCTATACGAAGAATATGCAAAAACTTATTACTCTATGCAAATTAATGTATCAGCTCACTTCCGCACAAGCAAAGATCCTACACATCATCTTGCTTTAGCTTTTAGATGATTTGTATAAGCTGATTTCTAATTTTTATAAAACCGCAGGAAGATAGCATGAAAATAGGAATCTTACTTTTAAAAACTTAAAATAATGGGTATATCAATAACAGAGCAAACAGCTCTAAAGAGATTGCCATGAGGCAGGGCGACATGTGTGCGACCACGTAAAAAGCCGTCCTGCCTCCATGGCATACGTTGCCTCGCATAACGAGAAATCTAGATGGTCGGGGCCACCTAGTAATGAAATTGAGTGTTGGGGGAACTCAATCTCTCAACGCAACGTGTAAACTATTGATAGCAGAAAAAACTTTTTATATATTCGGGAATTGGAAGAATTTTTAAATTCATATAACACCTCACGATTTTAGCGTAAAAATAACGCAAGTGCTACACCAAATCCAAGAAATGGTGCAAAGGGGAATGTATGCATAAATACATTATTTGAACAGGTAATTTCTTCTTTATTTCTATCTTCTCTTTTTAAAAATTTACGCCAAATATAGAACAGAAGAAAAAACATAACACCTAAAAAATTTGCTAAAAATAAAAAGACAAATGTCTCTTTTATTTCAAGATAAAGGCATGTTGAGAGGATAAGTTTAATATCTCCCCCTCCTAGAGAAGACATATGACCTATAAATTTTGTAACTATACCCACTGTAATCAACACGCTGATAACAAAGATTTCGCTCCATAGGCCACGTATGAGCAACCCGATTTGATCCTTATTTGTTATGAGCCAAATAGGCCATAAAGCAGTAAGCAGAAAAGGGATTCTATTCGGAATAGTGCGATTTCGCATATCCGATATTGAAGCACAAATATACATAACAAAAATAACCAACTCTTTCATAGACACCTCCTCATTCAACCCTAGCAACATGAACAAGAATTAACATCCCATGTGGTCGGCGTTATTTAACTTATTGATGTAATAAGTTAGGTATTCAAAGTTCTTCTCGCTGCTCTTGGTTTTAGAGGGTCTTTTTGAGTCCTCGGGATTTTCTTGCGACAAAAATCGGAAAGCCGTGAATGGTACACTTAGCATTCAGTTTCTAGAAAGGTATCTCATGCCGAGCTCTTCATATAAATCAAAGCAAATGATTGTTATTCGTCGCGATCTTAAGATGCGCAAGGGAAAAATTGCTGCTCAGGCAAGCCATGCGTGTGTTGAAGCTACGCTCATGGCGCTTGCAAAAGAGCATCGACTTGATCAGGTTCGCGTCACCGACGATCAAAATTGGGTCTATTTGGACCATGCCGATGAAGATACCTCCGCAATCACCAACTGGTTTGATGCCGGTGTTGCAAAGGTATGTGTCTACGTTGATTCTGAAGAAGCGCTGCTTGAGCTTGCCGCTGAAGGAAAAGCTCGCGGCTTTGTTGTGGCCCTTATTAGAGACGCGGGATTTACCGAGTTCCATGGAGAGCCCACGTTTACCTGCCTGGCTTTTGAGCCACTTGCTGCAGAAGATATTGATCCGTTGACGGGCGAGCTGCCTCTGTACTAGCGAGAATACCTACATCAAGAAGGTATGGCTCATAACCTCGTCAAAGATAGTGGTAACTACAAACATACCAATTGAGGCATAGAGGATTGCAGCCTGCCAAGACAGATGATTGGTCTCGATGTTTGAAATTCTAGGATCAAGCTTTCCGTCTTTGAGGCTAACAGGATCATCAATATCGCGGGTAAAGCCCATCTGACGGTCCTCATACTCTTTTCCACTAAAGAGCAGACCAACGCCACAGGCAATAATTCCCAGCGAAGAAATAACATACATGACACGGCGTACCCAGTCGATACCGGTAAACATATCCATGCCGCTGGTGAAGTACGCAAATGCAAAGATAATCGCGCTCATTCCAGCCGCAGTAAGACAACCATAACCAAATGCACGTAAAGCGCTCAGTGCCAGCTCTTTGAACTTCTCGCCACGAGAAGGTGTTTGTGAAAACTTGCTATCCATACACAACTCCTTGGTTGTTTATTTGTTTTCTGTATAGCTTATAGCGTATAGGAAGTCTTTGCTTGATGATACAATTTCTACAGTAAATCTTGGCAGGAGGACGCATGCGTATCGGCTTTGATAACGAGAAGTACATCACTATGCAGGCGGATCGAATCCACCAGCGTATCAGTGAATTTGGCGGCAAGCTCTACCTTGAGTTTGGCGGTAAACTGCTCGACGACAACCACGCTTCTCGCATCCTCCCTGGATTTGCTCCAGATGCAAAAGCTCAGATGCTTCAGCAGCTTGCTCACGAGGCAGAGGTTGTCTTTGCCATCAACGCAAACGACATTGAAAACGGCAAGCGTAGAAGCGATATTGGTGTTACCTATGCCGATGACGTGCTCAGGCTTATGGACATCTTCCGTGCTCG
>CAUTIE010000019.1:0-25154 GCA_963538475.1 uncultured Atopobiaceae bacterium | reverse complement strand
CATCAAAAATCTGGCTCATAGCTCACCTTTCTTTAGGTTTAACATTTTGCCGATTGCACAGACATAACTAGTATACCCATTCTGTTATGAGGTGTGTATTGTAATTACACAGAGTATTAGGCCAGAAGAAGCTAGTATTTGACCAGGCAGACGTGCTGTCTACCTGGTCAAATAGAAAATATCTGCGGAATTATGCAGAATTCTGCTGAATTGTTAGGTAAATAGAAAAATTATTTCTGCGGATAAACGACAACCAGCAGCATCTTGAACTCTTCTGGAGCCTGAAGTGCATGTGGGTGACCAAGTGGCATCACAATGGACTGACCGGCTTCAAGAGTGTAGACGTCGTCATCGATGGTGATGCTTGCGCGTCCCTCAAGAATGGTGACAAATGCGTCGCCACCTGCGCGGTGGCTTGCAATCTCTTCACCTGCGCCAAAACCAAAAAGGGTAACGCTGACGGCATCGTTCTGCGCTAGGGTCTTGCTGATGACCTGGCCAGGAAGGCACGCAACCTGGTCTTTAAGGGTTACTATAGTCTTTGCGTCGATGTTCTTCATGACACCAGGAATCAATTCTTCGGACATACTAACCTCCAACGGTAAATGTTATCGATGACTAGCATTTACCCGAACCAGCCGTCTTCAATCAGTAAATTTCAAAAAAATCGCAGGTAGAAATTGCTTTTTTTAAAGCAATTTGCTGAGCAGCGAAGTCATCTTCCCCTGAGAGACCACAATCACGTGATGCATCGCGCGCGACAGGGCAGTATAGAGCCTACGGCGAGAAATTCCGTCTGCTTTATACACTTCCTCTTGCGCATCGGCAACGATGACCTGATCAAACTCAAGGCCCTTTGCCAGTGCAAGGTCGAGAAGAACAACGCCCTTCGCGGGGAGGGAATCGTGGCTGGTGAGCACCTTGACTGCAGACCCCTCCAGCTGCTTGGCAAGCCAGCGAACACGAGACTTCTCGGTGCACACAATGGCGGTAAGCCCGTCAAATGCTTGCGCCTGCTCAATAAGGGACTTCATCGTCTGCAGGTACTCGCCGCGCTCAGCATCTTTGTCGTCAGCTACCACCTCAAAGAACTCAGGTTTTTTGCCGCCGCGCTGAACAGAGCTTGTCTGGCCACGCTCTTCTTCACTCAAAAGCGAGGTAAACAGCGCAGTAATCTCGGGGGAGGAGCGGTAGCTGGTCAGAAGTTTGCAGGTAGAAACTGCGCCCTCGCCATGTGTTGCGATAAAGATCTTCTCAATCTGCTCAAATGTTGCAGTGTCTTCCCAAATTGCCTGGTTGGAGTCACCCAAAAGCAGGAAGTGTGCGCGAGAGAAATACTTTCCAAGTACCATAAGCTGCGTTTCGGTATAGTCCTGAACCTCGTCGATCATGACAAACTTGACGTTTTTCTCGCCAGCTCCTGTGATAAGAAGTCGCAGGTAAATGCACTCGGCACCACTGAGCGCGGAGGTGTTGAGCATGCGCATGCCAATGCGGTCGATGCGGAGCCAGGAAGCGGACTCAATGACCTCGTGTGCGGAGGCAAAGCGCCAGTTGAGGAACTCGCGGGTGCGCGCCAGAACTTCTTCCTCGTCGGAAGGACTGATAGTGCGGCCAAAGACCTCAAGCTGCTGTTCAACGTCAAGGGAGAGCATCTCTTCCTGGATTTCGTCGCTGTGAGCCATCTGGCCAAGTCTGCGCTCTAGGCGGGTATGGAGCTCGTCTTTGGCAAGCGCAATGAGGCGCGGACCCACAGGGAATTGCGAGAACTTTGCCACAGAACTAGCCACCTGAGCTGGCTTGATAAGCGTGGTTCCCTCAACGGAAATGGCCTTGAAATCGTCTTCGTAAAGCTCGAGTGAAGCAAGTTGCTCCTCAAGCTTCTTCAGAGAATCGGGGTTGTTGTGGGCGCCCGAAGCGTGGTCGGCCAGACCCAACGCCTTGAGGAAAGAATCCCAGGTAAATACCTGCGGATTGTGCTCGCCCATGCTAGGCAAAACGGTATTAATGTAACGAGAAAACATCTCGTTGGGAGTGAACAGATACACCTGATCTGCGGTCAGCGTAGTGCGCTGCTGGTACAGAAGGTACGCGATGCGCTGCAGCAAAACGGACGTCTTACCCGAGCCTGCAATGCCGTTGACCAGCAGAACTGGCACGTCCTCGTGCCTGACCACAACATTTTGTTCGCGCTGGATAGTTGCAGTGATGGCCTGCAGCTTCTCGGTGTGCTGACGCTTCAGGGCGGCAAGCAGCAGAGAGTCTTCGATGGCAACCGTTGTGTCAAAGTAGAGGTTCAGCTTGTCGCGCGTAATGTCAAACTGTCGGCGAAGTTCCAGCTCAACCGTTCTTTTCTTGCCGTCTACCTGGTATGACGTAGTGCCCATCTCTTGGTTGTAATACGTCTCGGCAATGGGGCTGCGCCAGTCAACAATGAGCGGCGTGCGATCTTTGTCAGTGATGCCAGCCGCGCCAATGTATACATCGCGAGAAGGACGTCCAGGTCGCATCTTGAGTGTGACCTTGGCAAAGTAAGGTTGCCTCAAAAGGATTTCGACGCGACCGAGTTTCTCGACAGTAAAATCGTGGTACTGGTTGTACGTATCAATAACGCTGTTGAGCGTCTCAATAGCTGCAAGAGTTTCGATGGTTTCGTCCGCGCCGCCAAAGTCTGGGCGGATTTCTTCACTCATCTGACGAAGGTCTCTAGCTGCATCTTTTTGCGTGGTGTTGAGCGTTGTGTCCAAATCCTCACGAATCTCAACAAGTTTTTGATATACGTGAGAGAGGTGCTCTTGCTCTTGCTGGTGGATTGGATCCATGATGCTCCTAGATAGTTGCGTCTTCGATGCGGCGGCGCAACTCGTCAATGCCCAGGCCGGTCTCGGATGAGGTAATAATGGCCTGTTCAGGGGTAATGTGGAATGCTTTGCGAAGGGAAGCTGCGGCTTGATTTTGCTTGCCGCGTGCAATCTTGTCCGCCTTGGTAAACGCAACTACAAAGGGCAAATCAGCCTCTTGGAGAAAGCTAATCATCTGCAGGTCAAGCTTTTGAGCCTCGTGTCTGATGTCAACAAGGCTAATGACCAGGTTAAAGCTGCGCTCTTGCTCAAAGTAGCCGCCAATGAGGTCTGCCCAGCGTTGCTTTTCTTGGCGAGAAACTCGTGCGAATCCGTATCCAGGTAAGTCTACAAATTTGACGCCATCAACGTCAAAGAAGTTGATATTTGCAGTTTTTCCTGGGACGCTTGAAACTCGTGCGAGTTGCTTTCGACCAATAAGTTTATTTAAGAGGGAAGACTTACCCACGTTTGAGCGGCCCACAAAGGCCACCTCTGGAGTCTCTGGAGAAGGAAGTTGTGAAATTGCTCCGTATGATGCCTCATATCGTGCGGTTTCATACTTAAGACCCATGATGCCTCCCATTGCGCTTCAAAAACGTAAGGTATTATTTTAGCGCAAACTGGGAGGCAGCTAACAATCCATTCATCCGTAGTGGGAGGGGTGGCACGATCTGTAGTGGGAGTGGTAAGAATTGCTACAGAGACACTCGAATTCGTTTTTCTACAGGCAAACGAGAAACAAGTAAATCAAACGTCGTGTCAGTAATCGGATTTCTATAGATTTCCTCTCCTGTGAGATTTACTACATAAGGCACATGAAAAACATACGAGGTATGCGGTTTGATGGCAATTAGCGAAGTGGTTATATTTGGCTGGACAAGCGGCCAAAGGGAATTTTCATTCCCCAAATCGCAAATGTAATAGGTGTTGTTGGCTTGTGGAATTAAAATTGTGCCGAGAAAATCTATTCCTCCTATAGGCTCAGTCTCTTCTCTATCATTTTTAACTTCTATAGTGACATCTATTACACTTGTTTGATTGCCGTGAGCATTGGGTTGTTGTGGTGTAATACCATGTTTTTCCAGGTAACCGTCATATGTGGTTAGGGCAATTTCAGTTATTCGTATTGAATATCCCTTTGTATTCTCGGAGGACGAATAATGAAAATTTCCGTCAAGAGGGACCCATTCTCCCATTTGATAAATCTCTTCGGGGATAGTTAGTGCATGGGTATTTACCCACCAAACTCTGTAGCCAAGAGCGCAAATCAGTACAAAGCTTATGGCAATTGCGAATAATGGTAGTTTGCTTTTCAGTTTCATGATGCACGTCTTTGCACGTCAATTTTCTCGACAATTTTACCGAGCTTCATTTTGTAAATTACATCGCAGACAACCTCTAAGAATTCAGCATCATGACTTGAGATGAGAAGTGTTGCGCCTCTATCTCTTTGTTCAACAATGAGTTCTGTGAGCATATGGACACCGTCTTCATCAAGAGCGTTTGTTGGCTCGTCAAGAATAATTAAATCTGGCTGCTCAAAAAACGCCATGGCAATTCCTAAGCGTTGCTTCATGCCAAGGGAGTATTTCCTAACAGGTCTTTTGTCTGTAGGATCAAGTCCTACTTTTTCAATTGCAGCATCAATATCTTGCTCAGACGCAATTTGTTTTATTGACGAGAGAATCTCTAAGTTCTTACGACCGCTATATGAGCTAAGAAGTGCTGGTTTTTCTAGGAGCAGACCAACACTCGGTGGGAAATCTATATCATCCCAGAGTTTTTTGTTTTCAATAGAAACATATCCTTGGGTAGGCTTAATGAGGCCACAGACCGCTCGCATAAGCATTGTTTTACCAGAGCCGTTTTGGCCTTCGAGACCAATTATCTTTCTCTTTTCTAGGGATAATGTGACATCCTTGAGAACAGTATCGTTTCCGATTTCCTTTGTTAGATGTTCAACTGAAATGTACGACATGTTTACTCACCGCCAAACTGATCAATGTTTTTAAAGCGTGAAAGAGACAGATAAAGAAAAATACCTAGTGAGCCAATACAAAAAGCTAACGTGCAGAGCGGATTGACTCCTGCACAGAGGTTACCTTCAACGATCTCCCTGCTAGCTGAATCAATATAGAGAGAACTTCGAGAAAACATCATGTAGTTGCCAATAAGGATGGGATGTAATTTGAAAATTGAGGAAACTATCCAAGAAATTATTAAAAAGAGAGGAGGCCACTCTTTAATAAATAATCCTGCTGAACATTGAAGCGTTATAAGAGATAGTGAAGTAATGAATAGAGATCCCATCAATGGGACAATACTTACCGTATTTGCGGGTAATGTTGAGGCGTCAAAACCTTCGAGAATTTCTAAGCTTAATGTCGTAGTTGATAGAATTTCTCCACCGTGAAGCAGTGTAAATAAGAGGATTACAACTCCCACTATTATCCAATAAAGCCCAGTTGCTGTCACACAACTTACTGTTAAAAGAATTGGATAAAAGCTCTTTGAGGAAGACATAACGAGATACATATCTTTTCTTAGTGACCTGGAGACTGCCAGGAAACACATTAGATGGGGAAGTAAAACAAGTATTAACCAGGCAAAAGGAATTTTAATTTTTGGCATAGCAGCATTTGAAGAAATGCTTTGCGATATCTGTGGCATTCCAGCAAATAGACTTGATACGTTATCTGCAAATGTTGGATTACTTGTTGCTGAGCGATTGAACACTACAAGAGATGTAGCAACGATAAGTACCATTAAGATGGTACAGATACAAAATGGACCACGTAATGAATAGATAAAGGGGCCAAATGGAATTACTTTAGAGTTTCTCATAATGACCGCCAAACTCTATATTTTTAGTTCCAATGAGGCCAAAAATGTTTAAGCAAATGATTCCAACAAGAAAATATAAAGTTGTATATACAAGGCTAAATCCTTCTGGATTAAAAGGAAGAAGTCTCGAAAAAGTCATTAATGTAGAGGGGAATGGAAGTTCAGGAAAGAACTCTCCTAAAACTAGTAGTGCTACGCTTAGTAATACAGCTAGTGAATTGTGAGTATAGAGTTTTATTACTTTGTAAATAGAGCAAAAGAACAAGAGACCAAGATAGTAAATCCCAAGAAAAATCAATACTTCTAGGGCTGTGAGCGAAAAATTTGTAGCAACTTGAACGGTATGGTTAATGAAGATATTTACATTTAGTGTAGCAATAGTAAGGCTGTTGCCTGTACAAATAAGTAAAACAACGTATGTCATTATATAGACGGCAATCAAAACGAGACAAGATACGCTTATATTTATATAGCTATAAATCCAATATCTAGTTTTCTTCTCGAATCTCATCATGCGTTGAATAGAAAAATGTTCATTTGTGTCTGAACTAGAAATAACGATTATGAGAAGAAAAGAGATACAGAGCGCAGTCCACTCTATAGATAACGTGTGGGCAGATCCGAAAAATGCTGCGATAATCAAATCACCTAAAGAAAATGAATATCCTCCTCGTGTAATTAAGCCGAATTGTGCAAAAGAAGAAATAAACGCAGTACAAGATAACAACATCGCAAAAAGCGCTGCTAGAAGATTTTTATGCATATCAAAAAGCTGAGTGAAGTTCCTTGAAATTTGATGTTTCATAGCAAATCATTCCTACAAGTCTTTTTGTAAGAAATGAAGATTACCAGTAATAGCAAAACAAAACAGAAGCAATAAAATCCAAGTTTTGTTGGAGCATATTCGGAACTTATTAATTGAAAGAAATTCAACTTAATGAATGCATTTTGTCCTACTTCTCTTAATTGAGCAGAGGAAAGAATCGCTGAAAATTGTGAACCTAAGAACGCTAATAGGTGAAGTAGAAAATAAGAAACAAAAATTGCTTGGAATGTGGTCTTGGTTAAACTGGCAAAAAGACAAACAACGCAGGAAAACAGCCCTCCAATTATGAAGGCTAATGCGGATAGATTAATGACATAAGCAAGAGGAGAGTTATAAAAGAGTCCTGAGAACAAAGAGCTCATTGGGACTGCGGTATATATCTCATCGTAAATTTTTGGTGTGGACAACGGTAAGAAACAGATTGCAGCTAAAAAATTTAGGACAAGAGGCAGAGCAGAGCAAATACCTCCAGAAATAAAGCTTACATATAGTTTTATCCTGATAATACTAGCTTTTCTAATTCTAAGACATTGCTGTTCAAGCACTCCTTCCTTTGAATCGTTGCTTAGTATCCAAGCAGTTGGGATGGTAGCCAAGAGTGGCCATAAGAGATAGTACAGTCCACTGTAAAAATCTCCGATTCGTGTGGGAATCCAAGCAGTATAAGCAGAAATGACAGAAAGCAAAGTGTTATAGGAAAGATGATCTCCCTGTTGAAGAGTTGCCTCTAAGGTATTTAATTCAATTTGTATTTCAATCCAAGCGGCAAGTAGTGCAATACAGATGCCAATTGCAACACATGCCCAAAATAATGGGTTATAGGTAAGCTGTCGCTTAAATTCAGACTTGAACAATGAATTCATAGCAAACACCTACTTATCACTTTTTAATGCAGACTGTATATCAACTAACTTTGCGTTTGAATAAATTCCTCCCATATCTGCCAGATGAATAGAAGTAATATCTCTCATCTCTTCTGGAGATAGTACAAAGGCAAGTTTGACGTCACATTCATCTCCTGCATTAATCCAAAAATATCCTTTTTCTTTTTCCACTTCCGAATTGTCAATTCGGGCATTTTCAGGTGTAATTTGGGACATGAAAATATCGTGTCCTTCGGCATTAATTGAGTAGCTAGAAAGTAATATAGAGCTCATCCCGTTTGAGGTGCGTTTTTGAACAGCATCTATGTTTTTAAAATGAAGCGTATAGACTAAATACAAGCTATTTGCATTTTCCGGTGCTGACGAATGGTTAAGTGCTTCAGAGGTAAATCCTGCTTCGTCTATAGAATGATAAAGGGTTACGTCTGTTACCGTTACCTCTATTGTACCAATCCATGGTAAATAAGCCCCAAAAGGAGTCTCAGCTGGATTACCTCCTTCTTGATCAAGTCCAGTTAGTTGTACAGTATCGCCAATTTTATAAATTTCTGAGGCTTCGTTTTGCCTTTGTGTAACTTGCTGCGCAAAAAGTTCTTGCTGCGCCTGTTTTTGGACTAGATTATAAAAATAAAGTAGACCAGCAATGACGACACAAACAATCAATACTGCCAAAGCACAAGCTCCTTTTGGGAGCTTGTGCACTTTCAAGTTAAGGTCTTTAAAATCATGAGATGACATTGCTAGTCCTAATTAACTTCAGTATAACCGCCACGTGAGTCGGGGCTCCATGCTCCTTTTACGACGCCGTTTCCGTCATTGCCCCAAGCTGTCATTCTGGCATAGCGCATACCAGCTTCATAAACATAATTGTGGATATTAAAGTGACCTGTGTGACTAATGGTAGCGTGGTCATTTCGCGTTTCATTTACGTATCCGCTCCATAGACTATAGGAACCGTCAATGTAAAAACGAACGCTATTAGGATCCATGCGATCAACTCTAATATAACTCATCGAGTTAGTATCTTTAGTGCGACCTGGTGTTCCTTGAGTGTTGCTGCCGGAAAAGTAGTAATTATAAGCTGTATCATTGTAGTTAGCGTAAGCAACATTCTGGACTGCTAAAATACAAAGAAAAATAGACAAGACTGTAAATAGCTTTAAAACCTTTAGGCGATTCATAAACGCCTCCTTAGTTTTTAAGTTTGGCCAACCCCCATGATTAGACCTTAACTTGTCATCATCATAAGTCTTGAAATGCAATACAGATTATTGATTCTGTGAACGGTATATTTTTATCGGTTAAAGTAATTATGTTATTTTTGAAACTTATTTAATAAAACTAAATTTCTATGTATGTACAGATGATTGATGTAGATGTATTTAATTAAATAAGAATTAACTCGTGTAATTTTTGTTTGCTTACAGATAAAAGTTTAAATACAATAATCGAAAAATTTAGTGGTAAATAAATATTAGAGAGGTTACAGTATCAATGAATAATTTGAATAGTACAGTTGATTTTATTAAAGAAATAGAGAAATTAAAGTCAGTAACAAGATTTAACAGAACCCTTGATGGAAGATTTGAAAATAGTGCCGAACATTCTTGGCAGTGTGCGATAGCTTCGATGGTTCTTCAAGAATTTTATCCTGAAAAGTTAAGTATAGAAAAGGTAATTATTATGTTACTGATTCATGATTTAGGTGAGATTTATGCTGGTGATACTTGGGTTTTTGATGATAAAAATAAAGTTCACTCTCATGATAGAGAACTTGAATCGATTAATAAAACAATGAGCATTCTTCCAGAAGAAAAATATTTAAATATGAAAAATGCCTGGTTGGAATTTGAAACAGGGCAGAGTTTTGAAGCGAGATATGCAAGAGTAATAGACGCATTGGTACCATTAATAAATCATTTAGAAGTGTCAGAAGTAAATTACAATCCTGATAATGTAAGTGCGGACATGGTATTAGAAAAGAAAAAATTTATAAAAGATGAATCTGAAGAATTATGGAAACTGACGGAAGAGTTGGTTAAGGAAAGTGTAGAAAAGGGCTTATATTTGTAGTATCAATTGATCTTTATAATAGTTGAGGAATATCGTGAAAAGGATAAACATAGAAAAATATATTGTATTTAGTTAGTAGTAAAGGAATATCCAGAATTGAAGTAATGCACAAGCTCCTTTTGGGAGCTCGTGCATTTTCAAGTTAAGGCCTCTAAAATCATGAGATGCCATAGTAAGTCCTAATTAACTTTGGCAAATCCACCACGTGAGTCGGGGCTCCATGCTCCTTTTAATTAAACATAAATAAACGCACGCTATTGCGTTAAGTGCCCATGTTGAATGATAGTTATAGACGCCTTACACCCACGTAACTGCCTGGCAGCAGCGCTTAAGCGCATCAATGTAGAGCTCACCAAAGGGCGAGAGGCTCTTCTCGTCGTGTGTGACGTAGCCAACTTCCATGTAATCATCAACAGCCAGAGGAATTGCAACAATGTTTGGTCCGTTGAGCTCCTCATTAATAAGGCCAGTGCTAATGGTGTAGCCGTTTAGGCCAATAATCAGGTTGAAGATAGTGGCGCGGTCTCGGACCATGATGTCCTTATCGCGATCAAGTGTTGCCAGAAGCTCCTCGGAGAAATAAAACGCATTGTGCTCGCCCTGCTCGTACGAAAGGCGAGGGTAGGGGGCAAGATCGTTGAGTGTTACCGAGGAGCGCTTTGCCAGCGGGTTATCTTTTCCCACAAAGACGCTTGGCTTGCATTTAAACAATGGTGAGAAAACCAAACCCTGGTCCTGCAGCGTTTTTCTAATAACGCGCTCGTTGAACGAGTTGAGGTAAAGGACGCCTACTTCACTTCTTAGCTTTGAGACATCTTCAATAATCTCGTACGTTTGCGTTTCTCTGATACGGAAATCGTACTTTGAGCCGCCGTGCTCTTTAATCAGGTTGACAAAGGCCTCAACGGCAAAGGAATAGTGCTGGCAAGAAACGCAGAAGCGCTGTTTGGCGGGAGCGGTGCCCAGATAGCGCTCTTCAATAAGGTCAGTCTGCATGACAACCTGCCTGGCGTAACTCAAAAACTCCTCGCCATCTGCGGTAGGCTCAACACCCTTGCTGGTTCTGTTAAAGAGGGAGATTCCCAGCTCGGCTTCAAGCTCTTTAACTGCGCTACTCAGGGTAGGCTGAGAGATAAAGAGCTGTTTAGCCGCGGCGTTAATAGTGCCTGCCTTAGCAATAGCAAGAACGTATTTAAGTTGAGTCAGAGTCATAAGTCAGGTTTCTACGCAGAGGTTTTTCTCGCCTTATTTAACGCCATACTGCTGGTAGTAGACGTCAATGGCGCTCTTCAAGGTGTCGTCGATAATAACTTTGCCGTCAACCTCTTTGTTGTAGAGGGCCTCGGTAACCTCATCCATGGAGACAATGGCTGCGGTTGGCATGCCCCAGCGCTCGGAGACTTCCTGGAGAGCCGCAACTTTTCCGCCCTTGCCAACTTCCATGCGATTGAGCGAGACAATAAGGCCAACTACCTGGATGTTTGCAATAGAGGTAATCAGAGGATAGGTCTCTTCAATAGACTTGCCAGAAGTGGTGACGTCTTCAACCATGACTACTCTCTGGCCGTCTTTGAGCTCTGCTCCTAAAAGCATGCCAGCGTCAGCACCGTGATCTTTTGCTTCTTTTCTGTTGGAGCAGTACTGAACCTGTTTACCATAGAGCTCATTGATTCCCATTGCAGTGATTACGGAAAGGGGAATGCCCTTGTAAGCAGGACCAAAAACTACGTCAAAATCCAGGCCAAAGTTGTCGTGAATGGCGCGAGCATAATAAAGTCCCAGCTTGTGGAGCTGCTCACCGGTGACATAAGCGCCGGCGTTCATGAAGAAAGGAGATTTGCGACCACTCTTGAGCGTAAAATCGCCAAATTTGAGTACGTTGCTCTGGACCATAAACTCAATAAACTCGCGCTTGTAGTCTTCCATGGTTTCTCCTTTAGCAGGCCTTTTAACGTGGCGGCACTTTGTAGGTATGTACTACTGCACTAGTTTAGCCGAATTACGGATAGGTGTTTTATGGCGCGGTGTTTTATGGCGTGCCGGCTTCGCTGTGTGAGATTAGCGTAAATACCGCCAGATATATAAAAGTGAACGTTTGCCATGTGGTTATGCGGTATTCTAAATAGATATTTGTTCGTCTCGCAGGATAGTCCTGCAGAGTGAGTTACAAGGAGGGTATGCCCGTGGAGCGCATCACGATTTCTGCATTGTACGCAGATGCAGAGCAACTTGGTGGCCAAAAAGTTACCGTGGCCGGCTGGGTACGTTCAGTAAGGGATATGAAGAATTTTGGCTTCGTCACACTTAATGACGGTAGCTGCTTCAAAGACCTACAGGTTGTTATGAATCGTGAGAACCTTGGCAATTACGAGGAGGTTGCTTCTTGTGGCGTTGGCGCTGCTCTGATTATTGAGGGCGTCCTTGAGCTTACTCCTGATCGTCCACAGCCTATTGAGCTGCAGGCACAGACTATTGTGATTGAGGGACCATCCAGCCCTGACTATCCAATGCAGAAGAAGCGTCAGTCTCTTGAGTACCTTCGTACACAGCAGCACCTTCGTCCTCGTACCAACATGTTCCGCGCGGTCTTCCGCATCCGTTCTGTGGCTGCTTTTGCTATCCACCAGTTCTTCCAGGATCGCGGCTTTGTCTACGTGAACACCCCAATCATCACTGCATCTGATGCTGAGGGTGCAGGTGAGATGTTCCGTGTTACTACACTTGATTTGAACAACGTTCCACGTACCGAGAAGGGCGATGTTGACTACTCAAAGGACTTCTTTGGTCAGTCTTCTCACCTCACTGTTTCTGGCCAGCTTCAGGCAGAGAACTTTGCTATGGCCTTTGGTGACGTGTACACCTTTGGTCCAACGTTCCGCGCAGAGAACTCCAACACACGTCGCCACGCTGCAGAGTTCTGGATGATTGAGCCAGAGATGGCTTTCTGTGATCTTGCGCAGGACATGGATGTTGCAGAAGAGATGCTCCGCTACGTTATTGCGTATGTTCTTGAGCACTGCCCAGATGAGCTTGAGATGCTTAACAAGTTTGTGGATAAGGGCCTGCTTGAGCGTCTTAACCACGTTGCAACTTCCCAGTTCTCTCGTGTTTCTTACACCGAGGCAATTGAGATTCTGCAGGAGGCAGTAAAGGGTGGTCAGAAGTTTGAGTACCCTGTTGAGTGGGGCATTGACCTTCAGACTGAGCACGAGCGCTACCTCACCGAGCAGCACTTTGGAAAGCCAATCTTTGTCACTGATTATCCAGCAGAAATCAAGGCCTTCTATATGCGCCTTAACGATGACGGCAAGACTGTTGCCGCAGCTGACTGCCTTGTCCCAGGTATTGGTGAGATTATTGGTGGTTCACAGCGAGAAGATCGACTTGAGCTTCTGGAGAAGCGCATTGTTGAGCTTGGTATGAATCCCGACGATTACAAGTATTACTTGGATCTTCGTCGTTACGGCTCTTGCACACACTCTGGCTTTGGTCTTGGCTTTGAGCGCCTTGTTATGTACCTCACCGGTGTGGATAACATTCGTGACGTTATTCCTCACCCTCGTACCGTTGGAAACGCTGACTTCTAAGATTGCAGGTCACAGGTGGTATGGGGAAGCACAATTAGTGCACTAATCTAACCGCCAGAGTTGCCAAGTCTTTCTAGTTGGATTTTTGCGTGCAGATTATGCATAGCCGTTATGCAAGAACTGCATAGCAGAGATGCGAGATAAAAAGTTTTTCTCGCCATATACCGATATATTTGCCCGTTGGCAGTAAAAATAGGACGTTCGTGCAAAATTGCGCGGGCGTCCTATTACGCTATAAGAAGCAGTTTTCTGCAGATGACCAGCGGAGGTAAACATGGTAAAGACTTTGGTTCTTGTAAGACATGGTGTATCTGAACGTGGCTCTGAAGACATGAGTCGAGAGCTCACACGTGCTGGTCAGAGGGCTTTATCTGCCAATTATCCTCACATCTTTGGCCTGTTGGGACCGGAGGGTGAAGAGGCCGAGATTTGGACAAGTCCTGCCCTTCGTGCACTTGAAACTGCAGAGATTGTGGCAGAGGCCCTGGATGCAGAGGGCTTAGAGATTCATGACTCCCTTTACGATCAAGATCTTCCTGCGCTTCAGGCAGAGCTTGAGCACGCTGATGCAGAGACGTTGATTCTTGTTGGTCATGCTCCATTTTTGGGTTATGTTGCAGAGACTTTGCTGGGATTTGAACTTCCGCTGACAAAGGGTGCTGTATGCGCAATTGACGTACGCGGTTCACTTGGACACCAGCATGAGTGCGTCTGGAAGCAGCTTGGAGATGTTCGCGAGCCTCACGGTAAGCTTCTTTGGCTGGTCAGTGGCCCTTCCACTCAGCCCTGGGAGACACTTGACGCTTTGGATGAGGCATGCGCTCATGCAGCAACCAACTTGGAGGACGCATATGCAGAGTTCCGCGCTCATCCAGAAGACCCTGCGGTAATCGCTGCATTTAGGTTTGCCCTCAGAGGAACTCAGCTACTCACCAAGTTCTTCTCGCCACTTCTTAATGAAGAGGCAGTAGAGATTGCTGAGCCTGTTTATAGGCTGATGCTTGGTGCAACTACACGTCTTCGTGAGATTGATGGCTTCTCTGATACCGTTGCAGATTTGATGGAGTCCGGAGAGCTTTCTCAAGGCTCCAAGCTGGTCAGCGCTGTCGAGGCAGCTCGCGAGAATGAGCGTGATCGCGTCTGTGAGGCTCTGCGCAAGAAGGCGGTTCGCCGTAGTCTGCGCTGCGCTTTGGATGAACTCTTTGAGCCCGCTTGGTCAGACGCAGTGCTACAGGATGGCATCTCGTTTGAGGATGTCAGCAGCCGCTTTGATTACATGCTTGAGACTATTGATGCGCGCCTGTTTGGCCTGGATATGACCAGCTTCTCTGAGGTACACCATGCAAGGCGAGAAGTTCGTGAAGTTGAGCACATTCTTTTCCACCTCAGTGACATGTTGGGCGAGAAACGCGCAAATTACACCCAGATTATGCAGGATATTGACTCTGAGCTTAGTACTGTTTGCACAGCTCAGCGCAATATTTCTCTGGTCAAAGAGTGGAAAGACTCCATGGACTTTAGAGATGTTACCTCAGACCTCGCAATTGTTTCAGAACATGAAAAAGTTTTGATTGAGCGTGTTATTGAGGGTAGAGAGACTAGTATCCTTAGATAATCACATAGTCCACGTTTGGAGCGCATTGACGTTTGCGCGGCGTGGATGATGATTATGAGGGAGGATGCTATGTCTGAGAGCATCGAGACTCGCTGCGTGCAGGGCGGTTATCAACCTGGTTGCGGTGAGCCTAGGCAAGTGCCTATCATTCAATCAACCACGTTCAAATATGACGAGTCGATGCAGCTTGGAGAGTTGTTCGACCTCAAAGCTGCTGGCTATTTCTATTCTCGCGTTCAGAATCCAACGCTGGATAATGTAGCTTCAAAGATTTGTGCTCTTGAGGGCGGTGCCGCTGCAATGCTGACTTCTTCTGGTCAGGCAGCAAACTTCTTTGCCGTCTTCAACATTGCTGAGGCTGGAGATCACTTTATTGCGCTTTCCACCATTTATGGCGGAACCTTTAACCTGTTTGCTATCACCCTTAAGAAGATGGGCGTGGAGTGCACGTTTATCTCGCCAGATGCAACTGACGAGGAGATTAACGCAGCATTTAGACCAAATACCAAGTGCGTCTTTGGTGAGACTGTTGCAAACCCTGCGCTGGTTGTCCTTGATATTGAGCGTTGGGCAAAGGCTGCTCATGACCATGGCGTGCCACTGATTGTTGACAATACGTTTGCCACGCCTGTGAACTGCCGTCCTCTTGAGTGGGGAGCAGATATTGTGACCCATTCCACTACCAAGTACATGGACGGTCATGGCTCTGCTGTTGGTGGCGCAATTGTTGACGGTGGCAAATTCGACTGGGCTGTACACGCAGACAAGTTCCCAGGTCTGACACAGCCTGACCCTTCCTATCACAACCTTGTGTATGCAGATACGTTTGGTAACGGTGGCGCCTTTATTACTAAGGCAACTGTTCAGCTTATGCGTGATTTTGGCTCTATTCAGTCGCCTCAGAGTGCTTTCTATCTTAACCTTGGCCTTGAGTCCCTACATGTTCGTATGGCTCAGCATTGCAAGAATGGCCAGGCAGTTGCCGAGGCGCTTGTAAACAACCCTAAGGTTGCACACGTAAGCTATCCTGGCCTTCCAGGCGATAAGTACTACGAGCTGGCTCAGAAGTATCTGCCAAACGGTTCCTGCGGTGTTATCACTGTTGACGTTGCTGGTGGTCGCGAGGCTGCCGAGAAGTTCTTGGGTAACCTCAAGGTCTTCTCCATTGCAACGCACGTTGCAGACGCTCGTTCTTGCTGTTTGCACCCAGCTTCTTCAACGCACCGTCAGCTTACTGACGAGGAGCTTGTAGCAGCAGGCATTACCCCAGGTACTGTGCGCTTGAGCTGCGGTATTGAGGGCACCGAAGACCTTATCAACGACGTCGAGCAGGCACTTGCTGCGCTGTAGGTAGACGTTCTATAACCGCTTATGTTTATGGCGAGAAGATCTTGGAATCAGAAGATCTTCTCGCCATGTTTTTGTGAGGAGTACGTTGTTGTGCGGAGCCGCGGGTGCCGGGACTGCGACTGCGCAGGTTATTGGGCTCGGGAGATGGACTCGCCGTCCAGGTGATCTTCTGGGCCAGAGAGTTCGGAAGCTGTGAGCTCTGCCTCGGTGAGCTGGGTATCCTCATCCTGGAGCTCAGGTGCTTCGTCTGCGTCATCAGGTGCATCGTCTGCGTCATCAGCGTCTACACCCCTAAAGTGCTTGCGATAGATGTGGATGAGGCAGCCAACGGAGAGCAGTGCCGAGAGAATGTTGGATACAACTGAGACGTACCAAAGCGCGTCCAGACCAAATGGCCTCAGCACCATAAGCGAGCTGATAGGGAAAATAAGTGCCATAAAGACGCTCAGAAGATTGGAAATCTTTGTTTGCTTCAGTGCGATGGCAAGACTCTCGGTGCACATAGTAATCCAGCTAAAAATGAAGATAAATGCGTGAATGCGCATAGCTGGGATGGCCATGTTAAGCAGCTCTTGCGTTCCTTCTGGCAGGTAGAGCTTGACCAAGAACTCCGAGAAGAAGAACGAGACGCAGAACGCAAAGATGCCAATGATAATGCCTGTGGAGAAGATGTACTTCTCAATGGCAAGTACTCGATCTTTTTTCTTTGCGCCCCAGTTATAACCAATAGCTGGTTGCATGGCGTCGGCCTGTCCATAAATGAGCGGCTGGATAAGGCCGCCAGAGTAGAGAAGCACGCCGTAAGATGCAATGGCAATATCTCCACCAAGGGTGAGCAGGGCAGCGTTCATCAGCAGGGAATAAATCCTACTTGAGATGTTCTGCATAAAGATAGGAAAGCCGTTTACAAAAATCTCTTTTATGTGCGTCCAATTAAAGTGAGGCTTCACAAATTTGAGAATCTGCTTGTTGCCAATAAAGGGCCATACACCGTAAAGGGACGAGAAGGTAATAGAGATGCAGTAACCCAGCGCCGCATACTCAACGGATAATCCCAAAACTCCCAGGAAGTAGTATTCAAGTACGGTTCCCAAAATTGCAGAAATAAAGGCAATGCTGGTAGAACGCCTAATTTTTCCGCAGATCTTAAGGAAGTTATCAACGGCGTACGAGATGCACATAACTGGCAAGAAAAGGGTCCATACGCGCAGGTAGATAGTTCCTTGCTCGGCAATTTTTCCCTGAGCACCCATCAGCGCCAGAACGTTTGGTGCACACAAGAAGAAGAAAATGCCGCTGATAACACCTGTGGTAATAAGCATGATAAAAGCAATGGTAAAGATGTTATTAGCAGTTTGGTGGTTCTTCTTGCCATGCTCAACTGCAATAACCGCAGAGGCTCCAACGCCAATAAGGTCGGCAACTGCAAAGCAGAGAATAACCAACGGAATGGCAATGGTTACCGCGCCAAAGGACTCCTGACCCAGATAGCGTCCAACAAGGATTCCATCTGCAGTGTCGTAGAGCATCGACGCAAGCATGGCAATAGCACCCGGGAGGGCTGCTCGTATAAATAATTTAAATGGTGGTGTTTCCGCAAAAAGCTTATTCGATTCCATACTTCTCCTCGATTAGTGGTGGAACATGTCAGACAGACTCGTGGTGTGGACATGTGACACGCTCACGAGAAGATTAAAAAAGCATCGAACAAGCCTCCTTACATACTTGCAGGTACACGGACAGTTGCACATACTAACACAGCAAAGTAGCTAATGCTATGATTTATTTGAACATTTTGGACAAGTGTGAGGATTTGTTGTGCCAACGGAACAGAAGAAAGACATCGGCGCTGAGCTTACCAAGCTGGCTGAAAACTCAAAAGTAGGCGAGCTTTCTAAAAAGGTCACCGAGGCATCATCTGAGCTGGCAGAAAACGTTTCTGAAGTAGCAGAGCGTGCCGAGAAAATCCTTGTAGTTGATGAGGATCAGCCGCTGAACCGTCCTGCATCTGACCGAGTTAAGGCCACTGTTCCCAGAACTCCTGCTCAACATATCTTGCGCATTGTTTCAATTGTTTTGATTATCTTGGGAGCAGCAGATGTTCTGACTACGTCGGCATCTCTTTTTGCAACTGTTATGGGATTACAGCCTGCTGTTCCTTTGGAACAGCTTGAGTTCAGCGGTGTGTATTTTACGTTTAGCAATAACGTGCTTTTAGGCTATGTGTTTGTATTGCTTATTGGCGTGCTGCAGATTGTAACCTCGGTACTTGGATTACGTGCAGCCAAAGACTCATCAAAAGTTGAACCCTACAGATTTCTTTGCTATCTGATTGGCTTGATTATTCTGGTAGGAATTTTGTGGGCCTGGGGTAGAGGAGAGCTGATTATCCTGGACCCATTTATCCAGCTCAACACCATTGTCTACGTGGTAATTTGCTCTAATCTTGCGGATAAGGTTAAGAAAGAGCATGACCAAGGCGTTGTGGGAACTACGTATTGGCGCTCTCGTCACCAGCGAGTTCTTCATTTGTTTGCGCTGGTATCCATTGCGTTTAGTGGCATCGCTCTTTTTCTGGTACTAATTTTGCTTGGATTGCATGATTTTTCTAGGGTTGTGAATCTGCCTGCCCTGATAACCGTTAATCAATTCTTAGCTCAACAGGGAATCCTTACCATTTTCCTGGTGACGCTCGGTGCGGCATTTTCTCTTATTGCAGGTCTTTTAGCTCTCAAGGGTTCAAATGATGCCCGATTTATTAGACCGTATATTCTTGCTGTTACCGTTATCGTTCTGTTTGACGTAGCAAGAATTATCTTTACGGCATTAACGCAGGGTATTCCTGCCGTAACCAGCCAAGATATCTTTGAGCTTGTTTACAACGCCTCCGGATTGTACTTGGCTATTCGTATTGAGGCAGGGCTTCCTAATAGCTATGGTTTGCGCTTGTGGAAGAAATTTACTTCCTAGGCGCAGCGTAGTGAATAATTGCTTGCAAAAAGCCTCTGTATCTGAACTGCCTCCCATTTATTGGACACGAGAAATGGAAGGCAGTTCAAAACACACCTAAGTCAGATAATCTGTTAAAAAGACGTATACATGACGTAGAAATTACCTCAATCATGCAGATTATCGTCATTAGATGTGTAAAATGCCCTCATCTGAGCAGAATATCTGACTTAAGTGTGTTCCTTAGGTGCGGAATTTACCTATAGTTAAATCTTTTATATGACGCTATTCATTTTCTAGCATATTAGGTTAAGTTTATGCATAGAGATGCATATCAAGCAGTACGACCTCTAGCTGCCTGGCTATCTTGATTAAGAACATGTCGATTCTTCGGCAGAAGCTACCAAAGCTGCGCTATTTTGTGCGCCAGGCCTAAAAGCCAACGCTAACACGCTGCAGAATCATAATCACCCGCATATGAACTACCTCCCATTTCTTATGTCCAAGAAATGGGAGGCAGTCAAATCAAATGGAATACAGAGGCTTTGTTTTAGCATTTCTGCTACTCGGTAGCTTTACAGGTCAAGCTGCATCAGGCGAGCAATACTGACAATGTAAATCTTAAGGGCGCGCTTGAGCCACTCCTCAGAGATTCCCTCGTCAGGACCGTGCTCCATACCAACCCACTCTGGCAGGTCTTTTGCGGCCTTGCTGTCATAAGGGCCAAAGGCAACTGCGCGCTTAAAGTGACGTGCATAGGTGCCTCCACCAATAACAAACGCCTGTTCATCGCTGCCGGTGTACTCATGGAAGGTATCAAGCAGGGTAGTAATTTCAGGGGAGCTTGGGTCAATGTAGAAAGGTACAGCATCGGAGAGAACCTCAAAGGTGCAGCCGTGATCCTCGCCCAGCTCAGTCATGCGCTTAGTGATAGCCTCGCCGGTGGTGGAAGTAGGATAGCGAGAGTCAACGGTCTGTACGTAGACATCGCCCTTGGTGCGGATAGTACCAGAGATGCAGGTCAGAGGACCAAACTTGTCGTCAGCACTCTGGATGCCCGTACCCGTACCATCAGTAGTTGAGCAAAGCTGCTGCGAGAAGGTCAAGAAGCCGCGCTCTTCTTCTCCACAGAGGTTGTTGTCAAGCAGGTAGGTTACAAGCAGGCCAATTGCATTGACGGTTCCTTCAGGCATGGAAGCATGTCCACCCTTACCTGTTGCGTTAATGCGAGCAAGCTTGGTGCCATCATCTTCAACGCCTGCGTCCTCAACCTTGATGGAATCAGTGTCAGCCAAGGTAGATGCGTCAGCGCGGACGAGTGCGCTTGCAAGACCTGGAATAGCGTTAGGTACGGTACCACCGTCAAGCTCAACGATCTTCTCGCTGTGTGCGCCAGCAATCTTTGGAGACGTGAACTGTGCGTGGTACACGCCCTTCTCGCCGCAGATAAGGGGGAACTCAGCGTCTGGCGTGAAGCAGAATGCTGGCTCTGGATACTTGGAGAGGTAGTAAGGAACGTCACCCATGCCGGTCTCCTCGTTGTTACCAACGATGGCACGCAGGGTGTAAGGAAGCTTCTTGCCAGTCTTTTTGACCTGTTCAACAAAGTAGTGTGCTGCCCAGAGCGAGAGTGCCAGAGGACCTTTGTCGTCCAGAACACCGCGGCCCAGAATAAAGCCCTCTCGGCGGGTAACGTCAAGCGGATCTACCGTCCAACCCTTGCCCAGAGGAACAATGTCGGAGTGAGCAATGGTAGCAAGGTACTTCTCAGATTCACCGGAAAGGTCGCCAAAGCCCAGGTAGCCGTCTACGTCAGTGGTCTCAAGGCCCAGACGCTCTGCAATCTCAAGACCGCGGCGAAGTGCCTCATAAGATTTTGGACCCCAAGGCTTGCCTGGCTCTGCAAGCGACAGATCCTCTACGGACTCTACCTGCACCAGGTAGCGAATATCCTCAATAATCTCTTCCCAGTGCTCATTAACAAACGCCTCGGCGCTTGCTTTGAGTTCTGCATCAGTCATGAAAAACTCCTTTAATTCAAACGTTTGACCCGGAGACATATGGAGAGCAGCGGTTTTAGCGACATCTCGCGTATGAAACAGCCAAGGTCGGGAACAAGGTACTAGTTACACTATACTTAATACCCCTTCTCAAAGGAGTTAACTATGACGAAAAAGACTTTTATTGGAAACGCATCATTTCTTGGCGTTTTAACGGTTTTGGGAATTGTGCTGATGGTTCTGAGGCAAATGCTGCCTCAAGACCCTTCTACACCGCTGTTCTATTCCTATTTTGTTGCGCCAATCATGCTGTATTTTGGCATTGCTGGCCTAGTAGGTCTGCTTATTGCACGCAATACGGGTTTCTCGTTGACTAAGACAGTGGCAGTTGTACTTCGCACGCTTGCAGCAATCCTCTTTGTACTGCCATTCTTTTTCTTCCTGATTGTGGTGCTTCCTTGGACTCTTCTCCGAGGACTTTTTGCCATCCTTATGGTTGTCATGCTCTATGCACCTTGGTTCTGGGCGCTCTTTGGCCTGCTTTACGGCTTGAGCTGGGCTCAGCAGAAGATTATTGAAGACATTACCACTGATCCATTTGCAGAGGATGCAGCAGTTCAGAAAACATCTGGCGAGAAGACCGATGCATCTGACACCGACGTAGCTGACGGAGATGCAATCAACTAACGGTACAACTCCACGTTCCAGATAGCCCAACAAGAAAGAAGTAACCTGTGCTTGAGCTCAAAGGTATTTCAAAGCGTTACAACACTGGTGGATTTGAACAAACCGCAATGGACCATATTTCCGTTGCGTTTAGAGATAACGAGTTTGTGGCAATTCTTGGTCCTTCGGGCTCGGGTAAGACTACTATGCTCAACGTTATTGGTGGTCTTGATCGCTTTGACTCAGGAGATTTGCTGGTAGATGGCATTTCTACTAAGAAGTTCAAAGAGCGCGACTGGGATACCTACAGAAACAACCGCATTGGTTTTGTATTTCAGAGCTATAACCTTATTCCGCACCAAAGTGTAGTCAGCAATGTTGAGCTTGCATTGACACTTTCTGGTGTTCCTAAGGCAGAGCGTCATGAACGTGCACTTGAAGCGCTTGATAAGGTTGGTCTCAAAGCGCACGCAAACAAGCGACCAAATCAGCTTTCTGGTGGACAGATGCAGCGCGTGGCTATTGCTCGTGCTCTGGTAAATGATCCAGAGATTCTGCTGGCAGACGAGCCAACAGGCGCGCTTGACTCTTCAACCTCTGTACAAGTTATGGACTTGCTCAAAGAGGTTGCGCAGGACCGTCTGGTTATTATGGTTACGCATAACCCAGAGCTTGCCCACCAGTATGCAACGCGTATTGTTGAGCTGGCAGATGGTCGGGTAACTGCGGATTCAGATCCATTTGACGTTGCAAGCGTTGCTCGCCGAGAAGCTAAGCCTTCTCGCAAGACCTCTATGTCGCTTCTGACCGCACTGGGTCTCTCGTTTAACAACCTCATGACCAAAAAGGGTCGCATGCTTATGACGGCGTTTGCGGGCTCTATTGGCATTATTGGTATTGCAGCAATTCTGGCTCTGGCAAATGGTACAAACGAGTACATCAAGAAGGTTGAGGAGGATACGCTTTCAATGTATCCACTCACCATCTCTGAGCAGTCCGTTAATATTTCTTCCTTTATTTCTGGAAGTGGTAGTAGTTCTGACTCGGCTGATTCTCAAACACAAGATGAACAAAGTGAGATGACGCAGAATCAGAAAAACGCAGAAGCTGCAAAGCTAGAAAATCAGCCCGCTGAGGGCGCTATTCCTACCAATAATAGGTTGGGGATGCAGGCAGAAAGCATCGGGTCCAATGATCTGACCAGCTTGAAGGCGTTTCTCGACAATAATGGTGGCGGCATTAACACGTATGCCAGCGCTATTACGTATGGCTATTCCGTAAGCCCCTTCATCTACCTGCCAGCAGGCGCGGACTCTGGCTCTTCTGACCCTGTTCAGGTGCAGCCAGATGTTACCTTCTCTAAGGTGTCGCCTAAGATTCCGTCATATAGTCCGCTTGCTTCATTTGCAAGCACCACGCTGTTTAGTGAGCTTCCGGGAAATCCTTCCATTTACGAGGACCGCTATACGGTTCGTGCTGGTAGATGGCCCACTGCTTGGAATGAGGCTGTTCTGGTGCTGCGTCCAAACGGCACTATGGATGACTTTTTGGAGTACACGCTTGGCCTGCGTGACTACGCTGGCCTGCGCTCTACCGTTGATAAAATTGCAAGTGGAGAATCTGGCACTATCGAAGAGTCTCATAATACATATACCTACGACCAGCTAATGTCTCCAACCTTTAAGCTGGTTATGCCTTATCAGCGCTATGTATGGGACGGAAATCTTGGTGTCTGGACAGACAAATCCGATGATCAGTCATACATGAATGACCTCATTGCTAACGCACCCGACCTGCATATTGTTGGTGTTGTTCAGGCAAAAGACCCAACTACCACAGGAGCGCTTTCTGAGGGCATTTACTACACGCCACAACTGACTCAGAAAATGATTTCTGATGCAGAGGCATCTCCTATTGTTCAGGACCAGATGAATCGTCCGGACGTTGACGTTTTCACTGGTAAAACCTTTGAGGACGAGAAGAACGGTCAAACTTCTGAGGGACTTTCTATCGGCTCTCTCATTTCCGTTGATTCTAACGTGCTGTCTTCGGCGTTTAACTTTAATCCACAGGCACTGAACTTCTCGTCAATTAATCTGTCTGGGCTGGATATGTCCTCGCTTGACCTTTCTGACGTGCAGCTACCTGCTTTTGATCCGTCGCAGCTTAATCTGTCTGACAGCAATGTACTGTCTTCCGTTACGTCTTCACTTGATCCAGCTGCGCTGGCGGCGGCTTTCCCAGAACTCTCTGCAGCAGACATTCAGCAGATTCTTTCTGGCATTACCGTTAATTTCAAACCAGGAGGACAAGCTGCTATTTCTTCGCTCATGGGCAACATTGCTCTGGGATGGAACTCTTGGAGTGCTGCTAATCCCGGCAAGACTATGGCAGACTACCTTGCAACAGATCAGGTGCGCACGCAGATTGTGACTACGGTTTCTTCTGCGGTTGATACTGATGACCTGCAGCAACAGCTGGTCACAGCCCTAGCAAATAAGCTGGGAACCAATCCAGACCTTCCAAGTGTTCAGGCTGAGGTTTCTCAAAGGCTTATGAGTGCTTATCAATCACAGATTGCAAGTGCTCTTTCTGCAGCTATTACGCGCGCTATGAGTGCTTACGTGCAGTCTGCGTTAACCAGCGTGATGACGCAGGTTGCTTCCAGGATGCAAAATCAGATTGCAGGCGCTCTCAATACAGCTATGCAGGGCGTTGCGGCAAATATGTCCAATGCTATGCACATAGATCAAGCAACGCTCGCAAGTGCCTTTAAGCTCAATGCTGACCCATCGCAGCTAGCAGCTATTGCCGCGTCAATGCTAAGGGCAACGCCAGCAACGTATGAATCAAATCTTACTAAGATGGGATATGCGGATCTTAATAAGCCCACGTCAATCAATATTTATCCTAAAGACTTTGCAAGCAAAGAGAAGATTGTTGAAATTCTTAATACGTACAATACTGATGCAAAGGCTGCAGGTGAAGAGTCTAAGGTGGTTACGTATACCGACATTGTTGGTGCGCTGATGAGTTCTGTCACGCTGATTGTTGATATGATCTCGGCGATGCTGATTGCGTTTGTATCTATTTCGCTTGTTGTTTCCAGCATTATGATTGGCATCATTACGTTCATCTCGGTTCTTGAACGTAAAAAGGAGATTGGTATTCTGCGCTCTATTGGTGCTTCTAGGCGAGATATTGCCAACGTATTCAATGCAGAGACGTTTATTGAAGGCCTTATCTCTGGTGTTATGGGCATTGGCATTACACAACTGCTTATTTTGCCCGCAAATGCTGTGGTCAAAGCCATGTTTAACGTGGATAATTTGGTGATCTTGCCGATAAACGGAGCACTTATTTTGATTCTGATTAGCGTTGTTCTGACGCTTCTTGCAGGTCTTATCCCTGCAGGTAGAGCGGCTAAGTCCGATCCAGTTCAGGCGCTGAGAAGCGAGTAAGGCGCTGGCTGGTCGCGCTGTCTGGCGAGAAGAACGTCTAGCTTCGTGCATTGCCT
>CAUTIE010000018.1:0-25296 GCA_963538475.1 uncultured Atopobiaceae bacterium | reverse complement strand
CCCAGTTCAGCGTGGGTATACGAAGGGCTTGAAGCCTTTGCAAGTACAGCTCCGGTAGCTGGATCCATGACAACAATAGAGCCCGAGTAGCCCTGGAGCGCAGCTTCTGCCACGGCTTGCATCTGAGAGTTGATGGTCAGGACAACACTTGAACCAGCGGTGTTGACGCCAGCCATCGAGTACAGAGCACTTCTCCAGTCAGAATGATCTGCATGGCCGGTGAGTGTCTCGTTCATGGAGGACTCAATACCTGCAGTTCCGTACTGGGTAGAGATGTAGCCAACGGTGTGAGAGGCCATGCCGTCGTGTGGATAGTTGCGCACGTAGGTGCCGTCGTCTTGCTTGACGCTCTCTGCCAGGGTGACGCCGTCAGAAGTCATGATGGCGCCGCGCTGAACGTATGCACTCCTAGCAATGGTGTGGTTGTTGGTAGGAAGTGCCTGAAGTCTAGGAGCGTCAATCACCATCAAGAAGGTCAAATTGCCGAGAAGAACGGTGAAGAAGAGAGTAAATACGGTAACCAAATTGGTCAGACGTTTTCCGAGAGCAACACGTCCCAGAACACCAGACTCTTCAGACTGCAGACCAAAGCCTCCACGGATGTGGCTGCCATGCAGGACAGAAGAGGCGTGAGCTCCACCGGAAGAAATTTCAAGTCTTTGTGAATCAAGCACTTTTTTACTTGGCTCAAGTTCAGTCTCGCGACCAGTTCCCTCATCACCCGCTCTGAGTAGCAGGGCAACAATGATAAAGCTGGAAAGAAGAGAGCTGCCGCCCTGACTCATAAAGGGCAGGGTAACGCCGGTTAGAGGCATGAGCTTAGTAACGCCTGCAACAATAAGGAAGGTTTGGAACGCCAAAACACTGGTAAGACCAGCAGCCGCAAAAGCAGATGAATCGGACTTTGCACGAGCGGCTGTTGCGAGGCCGCGCACGGTAAGCAGCAGGAACAGGGTAATAATTGCTGCTCCGCCAAAGAGTCCCATCTCTTCTGCAATGGCCGAGAAAATAAAGTCAGACTCAACAATAGGGATAAGCGTAGGCATTCCCTTATCAATTCCGGTGCCAGCAAGACCTCCATCTGCGATGGAATAGAGGGACTGGACAATTTGGTAGCCGTCTCCAGCGGGATCTTTGAACGGATCAAGCCAAATGTTGACACGAGTCTGAACGTGACCAAAGAAGTGGTACAGCACCACGCCGCCAATAGCCAAGAGCGCAATACTGACAAAAACGTAGCTAGCGCGACCTGTTGCTACATAGAGCATGATGACAAAGAACACGAAGAAGAGCAGAGCGCTACCAAGGTCGCGTTCAAAAATAACAACAATCAGACTGATGCCCCACATAACAAACAAGGGCAGCAGCATTTTGAAGCGAGGAATGCGGAAAGGTCCAAAAGAGCGCATGGAGACCGACAGGGCTTCTCGATTCAGTGCAAGGTAAAACGCCAGGAAGAGCGTAATGGCAATCTTTGCAAGCTCGCCAGGCTGGAAGGTGAATGCGCCAAAAGAAATCCAGAGTTTTGCGCCGTAGCGGTCCTGGCCAATAACAATTGGTAGAAGAAGTAGTATGACGCCGAGAATACCAATGGAGTATTTGTAGCGTGCTAACGCGTCAAGGTTTCTAATAACCGCCAGCACCACAATCATGACAACAACAGAGATGAAGAGCCAGATGGTTTGATTAACTGCAAGATTTGGCGCAAGTCTGGTGACCATGGTGATGCCAATTCCCGAAAGTACAAACACAATGGGGAGAATGGCGGGGTCTGCTGCGGGAGCAAGGAACCTAATAGCAATGTGAGCCACAGTAAATGCTGCAAAGAGACCAATAGGAACGGCCATAGTCTCAAGGCTGAGTGTTGAGCGAGCAGTAATCATGTACATGGCGTACAGCAGAAATACAGGGATTGCTCCTACAAATAGTAAGAAGAGCTCTGTATTACGCCTTAGTCCACCTGCTTTTTCCATTCCTACTCACCTCCCGAACTTGTTGTTGACGTTGTTGTTTCTGTTGTGGGTGTTCCGCCAGACTGAACGTCTTCTTTCTTTTTGACCGCTTTAGTGTTGGCGTCATCAATTTGTTTACGGTAATTCTCGACGGTACTATGCGCTTCATCCTCGTTTTTGACGCGGATTCCTTCGGCTAGTGAGTCTTGAACTGCGTCAGGCAAATCTTTTATTTCAATAGACGTAGTTTCAACAAGTGACGACATGTTTATGCCGGCGATTGTTGTAGGAATACCTCGATAGACGCCAACGGTAGTTCCGTTAATTCCCAAGTACCACTCGCTACTTACAAACAGGAAGAACACGGCAACAGTGGCGGCAAAGAGTGCAAGAAACGAGATAAACGTTGCAATGACGCCACGAGTAAGGTGTCGTCTGGTTTGATCGGCTATACCGTCGTCTAAGACATCGATGACAATAACGGTGATATTGTCAGATCCGCCATAGGTAAGAGCTGCGGAAACAAGGTTATCTGCGGCCTTTTGCGGCGTGACGTTAGAAACAGCAATGGATTCAATCTCGTCGTCGGGCACCATGCCAGAAAGGCCATCGGAGCACAAGATGATGCGGTCACCATCAGATACTTCAAGCGAGAAATGATCTGCATACATGTCTGGATCAGAGCCAAGAGCTCGCGTAACTACCGAGCGAGAAGGGTGTGTACGCGCCTCATCAGCGGTAATCTGGCCAGAATCAATGAGCTCCTCAACGTAGCTGTGGTCGTGAGTAATGCGGACCAAAGTTCCGTGATGAAGCAGGTAAATACGAGAGTCGCCAACATGGGCAACAGCCATCTGATTGCCCTCAATGAGAACGGCTGAGGCGGTAGAACCCATGCCTGGTTTGCCAATGCCCTTGGCAGGAGCGTCAATAACTTCCTGGTTAGCGGCCTCAATTGCAGCACCAAGACGGACATCGTCTGCAGTACTTGGTGCCTGTTCAGCAATGACCTTAACGGCAATAGAGCTTGCTACCTCACCAGCAGCATGGCCTCCCATACCGTCACAGATAGCAAAGAGAGGGGTGCGTAAAAGGAACGAGTCTTCGTTATGCTCGCGAACTAATCCCACGTCAGAGCGTGCGCCCCAAGAAATAAAGGTGTTAGAACCTGAAACTGCTTCTGCGTCGCCTCGACCGTCAAGTGGCAGCTCACAACGACCAGGAGCACTCACGGGCTCTTGTGTAGGTGTATCAGAAATATGTGTTGTATCAGAAGAAACCATGAGCCTCTTATCGACGTCCAACACGCATAATCACATCGCCGACCTGGACTTCGTCTGTGTCGCGAAGGGTAACAGGCTGCTCGATGATGTGACCATTAACCATGGTTCCGTTTGTGGATCCAAGGTCTTCAAGTACCAGAGCAGGGCCCTGGATAGTAAAGCGGGCGTGTGAAGCAGAAACGTAAGGTTCGTCAATCACGATGTCGGACGAAGGAGAACGTCCAATAACAACAGGACCTAAGATGTCTACGTGAAGACCACGTAAGGACTTGACGCCCTTCTCGACATCAACGGACCAAATAGCTCCGTCTTTGCGCTGACCGCGGACAAGACCAATGCCCGTGCGCATGACCGAGAACAGGAAGATGTACAGCAGGACAACAAGCAAAACGCGTCCTGCAAAGAGAATCAAATCAATCATTAGTTCTCCCGGAACTGAAGGTCCATAAGACCAATGGTAATGAGGTCTCCGTCGCGCAGAATTACCTCATCTACGTCGATATCGTTGACAAGCGTTCCGTTAGTGGAGTGCAAATCAGCAATATGCCAATCGTGACCGTCATAGGTCATCTCGGCGTGACGTCTTGAAACGTTAGGATCGCGCAGAACAACGTCTGCCTGAGAGCGCTCGCGGCCAATAATGGCACGAGGAGCCTCAACGCGATACGAACGACCACTCTGGCGATCAATTAAAATACAGGTAGCGTCCATGTTTGCGCGTGGCGTGCCCTGCATATTGCGAGAAGGACGTCCACCCATGCCGTTTAACTGGGCATCAAGGGAAGGCGTGATACGACGCTGAGTCATAGGAACAGGAGCTGCTGTTGGGATAGCTCCGTTTACGGGCAGGTCTGGGAGACCGTTTGAGCTAGGAAGAACGGGCATAGGAGTGGACTCAGCTGCGGAAACAACAGGAATTGCGCCTTGAGCCTCAACAAAGTCTGGCGGCATTACCGCAAGACCGGCGTCTGTACCAGCAAGATCTCCCAAAACCTCTGGCGTTGCATTATCTGCAGAAACGGGGCGAACTACAGACAGAGGATCTGGCTCTGGCTGTGGTTCTGGCTGAACAGCAGCGCGGGAATTGTGTTGCTGAGGCATTTGAGCTGCAGCTCCTCCAACACTGGAGTTTCCACCCAAGAAAGCACGCTCTTCATTGCGTAGCTGGTCAAGCGTATTGCTGTCAACGTTTTCTGCAAAGACAGCAAATTTTCCAGGCTTCAGAGATGGGTCAACCATAAAACGAACAAGCGGCTGACCAACAAATACATAATCTTTTTGCTGAGCCTGAGCAGCCACAAAGTCAGAAACCTCTGCAGTTAGATCAGCATAAAGAGGACGCATCAGTGAATCATCTTGAGGAGCAACTAAAACGGTATAGAGAGCTGGCGCAGTGTCTACGCCATCAATCTCATACGTCTCACGTTCCATCTCTTTAGCTGCACGTTTGGCAAGCTTCTTAAAAGAGAAAGGCTCTGCGTATCCCTGAGGTGCGGCGCCAAAGACCGAACCAATACGGTTTTCAAAGTCACTAAGAAAGCTCATCTAATTCCTCGCCTTCCTGATCCGCGTCAAGTGGACCTATCAGGACAATTGCAATACATACAAGTACACATAAGAATACCGTAATTAGCACCGAAACTATACTTTCAACTACCCAAAAATTGGGATTCTCCATCCAAGCTGCCCATATAAAGCCACTTGAAAGCAATGCAGTACAGACAATTTGTCCAAAAATCATCCATCCGCGGCGTTTTTTCTGGCTTATAAGCGAACCTAAAAGAGCAGATAGAGCACATGCTCCAAAGCGAATCCAAAAAGGAAGCCCTGAGGCTAGTGAGGTGTAGTCATAGGCAAGAGGAGTTGCTGCAAAGCCTAAAGATATGCCTCTTGCAAACAGTGTCCCAAAAAGATAGCTAAAGGCTCCTGTTAAAACCGCAGGTAATGGACGCATGGTGGCGGAGACAAGCGCTGGTGCTGAAACAGGAGCAGGTAACAAAGCTCCTAATAAGCAGTTGATGCTGCTGAATTTTGAGACCCTTCCTGCAAAGGCCCACCAGATAACGCTTACCAAGGTTACAAGCGTTGCAAACGGGAATGAAGTGCTGGTAGGGCTAATACTTGCCAGAGCATATACCGCACATGCAATGACAAGCGCAGATCCCAATGGAGTCCAAAGAGCAGCTGCCGCAGCTCCTACAAGAGAGGCTACCACAATAAACGTGAGCGATTCTGGAGCAATAAGCTGGAACAACTGGGCGAGAAGAACACCGGTGACTAGGGCTGATATGCCACGCACGGCAGCCGAGGGCAGCCAGGGAAAGCGGATTGAGAGCGGAAGATGCTTGACGTCCCAGGTCTCGGTCTCCTCTTCTTCTGACTGTTCCACCAGGGACTTGAGGCTTTTCTCGCCCTGCTTTTCGCTGCCAAGAGGAGTCACAATTTCTTGTGCAAACTCCAAGACGCTTCCTTGTCTCATTGACGGCTCAGGGGAAAGCGCCTGCGTTAGAGCGGCATCTACAGTAAAGGGAACCTCGGGATCTTGTTTGAGCAAAGGAATTTTTGGGCCCTTGTAGATATGATCAAGGGATTCTTTAGCCGTTCTGCCCGCAAATACATTGACGCCCGTTAGCGCCTGCCTCAGAACAACAGCAAGCGAGAAAATATCAGCGCGCTCGTCAACAAGCATGCCTTCAACCTGTTCAGGCGGCATGTAGCCTACCGTACCTCCGCGAGCACCACCATAACCAGCAGCTGAGGCAAGTGTTGCCATACCAAAGTCGGCAAGTTTTACCGTACCCTGGCGGTCAATCATGATATTTGTTGGCTTGATGTCCAGATGGAGTACGCCGTTTTCATGGGCATATTGAAGCGCCTTTGCAAGTGAAGACACCATGTGAGCTGCTTCGGCATAGGTGAGGTAGCCACCCTCAACGCGAGCCAAGAGCTCCGATAAATTAAGGCCATCAACAAACTCCATGACCAGATAGGCGTAATCACCTTCAATCTCAAAGTCATGAACAGTCACAATGTTGGGATGCGCCAGCAAACAAGCAGTTCTTGCCTCAGAAAGAGCCTCGTCAACAGTTGAGGCAAGCACGCCAGGAGTCTCGGAAGCCCCTAACAATGGCATGCGTTTAATGGCTACGCGCCTCTGCAAACGAGTATCCCAGCAGGTGCAAACGGTGCCAAAACCTCCGTTACCTCTGCGAGCAAGAACGCGATATCGATCCAGCAAAATCTCTGGCTCAGTCGCAGGTGATGCCTGCTGAGCAGAAGGTGAATGTAGATATGTAGTTTGCGTGGTCTGTGACCGCGAGTCACTCACGGCAACCTCCTGTGTTTAAAGTGTGTTTGTCGGCCGTGACTGTCTATATTCTACCGCTGAAAAGAATTTTCTTATATATCTATTGTTTTTCCATGAGAAGAAAACAAAATGTTGTAGTATTATTCCCTAGCACGCGGGTGTGGCGGAATTGGCAGACGCGTACGGTTCAGGTCCGTATGAACGCAAGTTCATGGGGGTTCAAGTCCCTTCGCCCGCACCATTTGTATTTAAAAAGCCCCTTTACGGGGCTTTTTTGTTACCTATTTGTTATCTGATTCAAAGTCAGACCAGCCTTCTTGGTCTTCTCCAAAAAGATCCCAGTCGTCTTCAGTCTTTTTGTGGTTGAAATACATCTTTTTAGTTTTGCGCTCCAACACAAAGGAAATGACCAAAAAGAGCAGAATTCCACCAAGTACGAGGAATAACACACCGGTTTTATCGCCAAAAAGCCAGCCAACAAATGAGTTAATTGCGTCCATAATCTAGCTCCAGAACATGTGAAGGGTTAAGAATCTGAATACAAGTATATACTTGGTAAGCTATAAGAAAAAATGCACTGCCAAAAAGTGTTGATTCAAGGAGAAGCTGCATGCTTGATATCAAATTTGTGCGCGAGAATCCTGACCTCGTAGATAAGTCTTGCGAGTCCAGGCAAAACGCCCACTGGGATCGCGAGAAATTCTTTGAGCTTGACGAGGAGCGCAGAAGCGTAATTGCCGAGGTTGAGTCTCTTCAGGCAGAGCGTAACGCTGTTTCTAAGCAGATTGGCCTTCTTATGCGTGAGGGCAAGAAGGAAGAGGCTGAGGCAGCTAAAGAGCAGGTAGCAGCTAACAAAGATCGCATCGCAGAGCTTGATCAGCGCCGCGGAGAGGTTGAGGAAGAGCTCACCGCCCTTGTTGCAGCTATTCCAAACATTCCTGACGCATCCGTTCCTTATGGCAAGGATGACTCCGATAACCCTGAGGTTCGCAAGTGGGGAGAGCCAACTCAGTTTGATTTTGAGCCAAAGGCGCACTGGGATCTTGGACCCGAGCTGGGCATGATTGATTTTGACCGTGGCGTAAAGCTTGCAGGAACTCGCTTCTATCTTCTTGGCGGCATGGGCGCTCGCATGGAGCGTGCGCTTATCAACTTCATGATTGATACACATAACCAGGCAGGCTTCAAAGAGTGGTGGCCACCAGTTATCACAAATCAGGATTCTCTGTTTGGCACTGGTCAGCTTCCTAAGTTTGAAGAGGACCTCTATCACGTACAGCCTGACCTCTACCTCATTCCAACTGCTGAGGTCCAGCTCACAAACATCCATCGTGACGAGATTCTGGACGCATCTCAGCTCCCTCTGCTCTATACCGCATTCACCCCATGCTTCCGCGAGGAGGCAGGTTCAGCTGGTCGAGACACCCGTGGCATCATCCGCGTTCACCAGTTTGACAAGGTAGAGATGGTCAAGTTTGCAAAGCCTGAAGACTCCATGAATCAGCTTGAGTCCATGGTTCAGGAAGCCGAGAAGATCCTCCAGCTTCTGGGTCTTCCTTATCACGTGGTTACTCTCTGCACTGGTGACATTGGCTTCTCTGCATGCAAGTGCTATGACATTGAAGTTTGGCTCCCAAGCTATAACGCATACAAGGAGATTTCTTCTTGCTCTAATTGCTGGGATTTCCAGGCTCGTCGTGCAAATATCCGCTATAAGGATCCAGCAGAGTTCAAGGGCACCCGTCTAGTTCACACGCTTAATGGCTCCGGCCTGGCAGTTGGCCGTACCATGGCTGCAATTATGGAGAATTATCAGAACGCAGATGGCTCCGTTACCGTGCCCGAGGCGCTCCGTTCTTACATGGGTGGCATCGAGGTTATTCGACCAGAATAGTTTCTCTTTTTAATCAAAATTGATTCAATCTCTGAAATGGTCTTCTAGTGAATTGTGAAGACCATTTCTTTTACTGATTTATAGAACATATGTTCTATAAATTTGCTATACTGAGATTAGTAAAGGAAGAAAGAGGTGGCTATGAAAGGTCTGGTAGAGGTACAGAAAGAAATTGTATTAAGGCAGTTTGTTCAGGGTAGTGCAGCAAAAATTGGATTCGGCCACAAGGAGTTTTATTCAGAGATCCATATTGCATCAGAGCAATTTGCAACTTTAAGAAAGTGGATTTCAGACCAAGGTAGAGTGGGTTTAAAAGATTTAAGTCCACAAGAGTATCTGGAGGTCATCATGGCGGAAACATGCATGGCTGAGGTAATGGATGAGCTTGATGAAGCCGGTATTTCTTATCAGTATTTGTATGCAAACTCTTCCGGTGAAGTAGCTTTAAGACCAGGTAGATAATAAAAAGAGCTCCCGAAGGAGCTCCTAAGTTCAAGTGGTGCGGCGTATAGGATTCGAACCTATGACGCCCTGATTCGTAGTCAGGTCCTCTATCCAGCTGAGGTAACGCCGCGTGCAAGTAGATAGAATGCCACTTTCTGGTTGAAAATGCAAGTCATAAATCAAAATACTTAATGATAAATGAGTGTTATGCCTCTGGATTAAGATGTTTCCAAGGAATAAAGCCTTGTTTCACCTCAATAACCGCATTTGTATGATCAGGCATAGCGGCAAGCATTTTTTCTGCACGAGGTAATTCTCTTAAAACAAGAGCGTCTTTTGAGCTAGCCGTATATTGGTATGTGTCATTAATTCCATCAATAGACAGCACATATTGAAAACGAGAAGTAATGGGATCAGTCAAACGAACTCTGTATTTTGGTTTTGCAATTACGAATTGATAGATTGCGACCATAACAAGAATCGTCATAATACCGTTGACTGTGTTGTTCATAAAAACTCCTTTTCGCAAAAGATTACCGTTAAATAAATTTTAGTACTCATTTTTTTTTCACTGAATTTTCATATTTAAATATATTTAGAAGAAAAAAGCTCGTTGCAGAGATGCAACGAGCAGAAAATTCTGGCGGAGAGCTGGGGATTCGAACCCCAGATGGGCTTGGGGCCCATACTCGCTTAGCAGGCGAGCACCTTCGGCCTCTCGGTCAGCTCTCCAAAATGGGTGCTTGAGAATGATACCCCGAACTGGCGTCACTCACAATAAGACATTTTACAAAACATGTGAAAAATGCTCAACAACCACGTTTTTTCGGTGAGCGCGAAGTACATCCCATGAAAAGCGATTGGCAACTTGTACTGCAGAAAGAGGCTCTTCTTTTTCTGCAAGACCTATGCAATAAGCCAGAAAGCCAAGAATCTCTTCTGGTGTTTTTCCTTGGTCTCTCAGAACACCTAGGTCTAGATCGTGATTGCGTTTAGAAAGTCTCCTGCCATCTGGCGCAACAAGGAGCGGGAGGTGAGCATAGATGGGATGAGAAAAACCAAGCACGTCTTGCAAATAAAGCTGTCTGGGAGTAGATGAAAGAAGATCTGATCCTCTAACTACTTCAGTTACGCCCATGTCAGCATCGTCAACTACTACAGCAAGCTGATATGCAAAGACTTCGTCTGCACGCTGGACAATAAAGTCTCCACATAATTTAGAAACATTTTGAGATGTTTGACCATAGACTTTGTCTTCAAACGTGTAGGTCTTATTAGGAACTCGTATGCGAGTTGCTGGAATTTTATGTTTGGAAAGCTCTTCACGCTCGGATTTGCTCAGGTCGCGGCAGGTTCCCGCATAGACATATGCACCATCGCTGGCATGAGGGGCTTGTGCAGCGTGTAGGTCTGCTCGGGAACAAAAGCAAGGATACAAAAGTTCCTGTTGTTTCAATTTCAATAGAGCGTCCTGATAGAGCTCCGTACGCTTGCTTTGGAAAAACGGCCCTCTGTCCCAAGTTAGTCCCAGCCACTGTAAATCATCCAGGAGAAGAGAGGTGTATTGAGGATTATGAGCACGAATATCTAAGTCTTCAATGCGAAGAATGAAGCTGCCATTTTGGGAGCGAACGCTGGCCCAAGCCATAAGCGCTGAGAAAACGTTGCCTAGGTGCATTCTTCCAGAAGGAGTTGGCGCAAATCTTCCAATGCAAGAACTCATTCTTAGAGATCTCCCGCATAGATATAGGCAAATCCATAGTCTTTTGTTGATGACTTAATAGCTGCCTTATCTTTACAGGTGAGGCCTTTGTGCTGATAGAAACCAAAGTCGCAATCGTCATCAGTTGCAAGGAAGTAATGCTTAGCTCCTTGCTCTTTCATAAAGTCCAGAACGTAGGAGAAGAGCATGCCTCCAATACCTTGGCTCTTTATAGCGGGGTTAACGCAGAACAGAGTAATTTCCCATTTGGCATCGTTAGTGTTTGTGTTCCAATAATCATGAACAAGATGAGATTCGACATCACCAAAGATCTCGTAGTCCTTAAAGCGAGCTTCACTCAATAGTTTCTTAGCTTTTGCTGTTGTTTCGTTTTCTAACTTCTGCCATTTTTCAAAATCTGCTGGAGTTTCTCCGTTTGAGCAGAAAACAAGACCAAGTATTTGACCATCTTGCTTTGCTACAAAGCGATGAGTAGAAACGCCAAGAAAATAGGCGATATCAATAGTTGCAAGTGAGCGACTTTCATCTTTTGATTCATCGCTGTCCAAGTACCAGACGCGTTCAACGATTGATATAAGTTCTGACAAGTCAGTATCTTCAAAGGGGATTATGATTGGAGTATCAGAAGACATATGAAATAGTTCCTTTCAGGTGTTTTACAGCGGAAGATTATAGAATAGTTTCAAGTTTGTTTATATCTAGTACGTGGTGTTTCGCAGCTGATAGGCTGTAAGTGTTTCTGATAGCAAGTGTCGAACACAAAGGAGCGGCAATGGCTGAGGCCCCTATCAAACGTGCGCTAATTTCGGTAACAGATAAAACAGGTATTGTTGAATTTGCACAAACGCTTACTAAAGAGTTTGGCGTTGAGGTAATTTCAACAGGCGGAACCGCAAAAATCCTCGAAGAGGCTGGTGTGCCTGTAGTTCCTATTGAGTCTTATACCGGATTTCCAGAGATGATGGACGGCCGCGTTAAGACGCTGCATCCTCGTGTTCATGGTGGTCTTTTATGCCGTAGAGACAATCCCGGTCATGTTGCAGACGCAGAGAATAATGGTATTGGCATGATTGACCTGGTCTGCGTTAATCTCTATGAGTTTGAGAAGACTGTAGCTGATCCATCAGTAACTTTAGAGAATGCAATTGAGCATATCGATATCGGCGGACCTTCAATGCTCCGCTCTGCTGCAAAGAATAATGATTTTGTTACGGTTGTTGTTGATCCGGCAGATTATGGTCGTGTTCTTGATGAGATGCGTGTCCATGACGGTGCAACTACAAGGGCTTCTCGCCAGCAGCTGGCTTTGAAGGTATTTAAGACAACGGCTGCATACGATGGCGCTATTGCCGCATACCTATCTGGTGTTGTTGAATCAGAGCAAAGTAAATTCCCAGAGACTTTGCTGGTAAAGGCGACAAAAGAACAAGATCTTCGTTACGGAGAAAATCCTCAGCAGTCCGCAGCGTTTTATAAGATGCCTGGAGCTCCCGCACACTCTCTGGCAAACGCTCAGCAACTTCAGGGTAAGCCCTTGTCTTACAACAATTTGCTTGATACTGATGCAGCTTGGGCTGCTGTTCGTGAGTTTGATGACCCATCAGTCATTATTTTGAAGCACCAGAATCCTTGTGGATCTGCTACGGCGGAAAATGTTGTTGAGGCATACGATCGAGCATTTGCTTGCGATCCAGTCTCTGCGTTTGGTGGAATTATTGCAGTTAATAGAGAGGTTCCGCTGGAGTTTGTTGAGCACTTTGCAGACATCAATAAGCAGTTCGTTGAGGTTCTTATTGCACCAAGCTTTACAGAAGAGGCTCTTGAGCGCCTGTCAAAGAGAACAAATCTTCGCGTATTGGCTACGGGCGGAATCGATAGAAGCCGCGAGCTTGAGATGAGAACTGTTGACGGAGGCCTTTTAGTACAAGACCTTGACCACGCAGACGAAGCTGCAGATAGCTTTGAGGTTGTTACTAAGCGCCAACCGACCCCAGAAGAGCTGAGTGATTTGGTATTTGCTTGGAAAGTTTGCAAGACCGTTAAGTCAAATGCAATTTTGGTTGCAAAAGATCAGGCTGGAATTGGTATGGGACCAGGTCAGCCTAATCGTGTTGACGCCGCTCTTCTTGCGTGTGAGCGTGCAGAGGCAGCTTGTGAGCGCATGGGAATTGATTCAAAGAATCTTGTGGCAGCATCTGATGCCTTCTTCCCATTCCGAGATAACGTTGACACACTAGCAGCTCATGGCGTAACGGCTATCATTCAACCTGGCGGATCGGTCAGAGATGATGAATCTATTGCTGCTTGTGATGAATACGGCATTGCAATGGTGTTTACAGGCAAGCGTCACTTTAGGCACTAATCTGCTAATTCGGGATTAGCAGTTCATTTTAAAAAAGTTGGGGGAGGACACTGTGGACCAGGAAGAGCTAGAAGCAGCTCAGAAGTTTGAGCTTGATAATCCAGAACTTGTTTGTCGTTGGAGACTGGCTGGAGGTGTCCTCCCTCTTGATAACAGGCACTTGCGTGCGCTGAGCAAGCGAGTTGTTGCGCAAAAAGAGGTTTCTTCGCACTTGATTGCTTGGGCTAAGCAGCACATTGAGGGAACGCTTAAAGAGGGGTCACAAGAGTTTCCAGATGGCGTTCTTATGATTTTGCTTGAGAGTAATGGTCAAGCTGCTATGACTGTTGGACCTTATCGGTCTTTGGAAGAGCGTTCTGTTCTGTCTCTTGGGGGACGTGCAAGGATTTCACAGCGAGAAGAGCAGCAAACTCATTGTGCACCAGAGGTGCTTTGGCTGGTAAAAGACGGAAAGCTTATTGCGGGTGTCTCGGAAGAAAGCGTTCGATCGGGAGTCACAAGTTTAGTGTTAGATCTGGCACAGACTCTTCATGAGCCAACAGAGTTTAATCCAGACGTTATTGCCCAGGTATTTGATGGAACTGCCGAATTTGATGAAGCTTTCCTTACTTCAGATGAACATGGAATCGTATGTGCCTCTGATGCTGAAGGTGAGATAGGAGAGCGTTTCTTATTTGGTTATAAGAAGCTTTGCGAGATCAAAGCGGCTAAGTAATCAAAAGAGATATGACGCTAAAGATAGGTTATTAAAAAGGCACTCAACGTGCAGCAAGACTTTCGTGCGTTGAGTGCTTACGTAAAAGTTTGTCCAATTTTCAGACAGATGGCTGCTTGTGTACTTGAATATTTTGTCGATTTACAAAAAAGTTCTACTTTACTGTTATGTTTATTTTGCAATTCCGCAGGTAGAAAATCCTACCTGAAAATAGGTATTTATTGGCTCATATTTCTGATTTGTTTCATTGTTTTTTTTGCGCAATAATAAAAGCATTATGCGACCGCTGCCGGCCGAACTATGAAACTTGTTTCCGTAGTCACCCAGGGTCTACAGCTTTATTTTGGATCGCACAGACGCATACTGTGAGAAATCACAGATTAGGCAAGGAGAGGAAATGGCAAGAAAGTTTAAGTCCATGGACGGCAACAACGCCGCGGCTTACGTGTCGTACGCGTTTACCGAGGTAGCGGGCATTTACCCAATTACCCCATCAAGTCCAATGGCAGACTATGTTGACCAGTGGTCCGCCCAGGGTGTAAAGAACATCTTTGGTACAACCGTCAAGGTTGTCGAGATGCAGTCCGAGGCTGGCGCAGCTGGTGCTGTTCACGGTTCTCTTGGTTCAGGCGCTCTGACCACTACCTACACCGCTTCTCAGGGCCTCTTGCTCATGCTTCCAAACATGTACAAGATTGCCGGCGAGCAGCTTCCTGGTGTTTTCCACGTCAGCGCACGTACCGTTGCAACCCATGCACTGAACATCTTTGGCGATCACTCTGACGTAATGTCTGCTCGCCAGACTGGCTTTGCACTTCTCGCAGAAGGCAACGTCCAGGAGGTTATGGATCTGGCTCCTGTTGCTCACCTCGCAGCAATCAAGGGCAAGGTTCCATTTGTTAACTTCTTCGACGGCTTCCGTACTTCTCACGAGATTCAGAAGGTTGCTGTTTGGGATTACGCTGATCTGGCTGAGATGTGCGACATGGACGCTGTCCAGGCATTCCGTGATCACGCACTGAATCCAGAGCACCCATCAAGCCGTGGTTCCCACGAGAACGGCGATATCTTCTTCCAGCACCGCGAGGCATGCAACGAGGTTTATAACCAGCTGCCAGCAGTTGTTGAAGACTACATGAACCAGATCAACGCTAAGCTTGGTACTGACTACGGTCTGTTCAACTACTACGGTGCAGAAGACGCTGACCGCGTTGTTATCTGCATGGGTTCCTTCTGCGATACCCTCGAAGAGGTTATCGACTACCTGAACGCTCATGGCGAGAAGGTCGGTCTGGTTAAGGTCCGTCTCTATCGTCCATTCTCTGTAAAGCACTTTGTTGACGTTCTTCCTGAGTCCGTCAAGAAGATTGCTGTTCTCGACCGCACCAAGGAGCCGGGTTCCGTTGGTGAGCCTCTCTACGAAGACGTTGTTTCTTCCCTCTATGAGGCTGGTCGTACAGGCATTAAGGTTGTTGGCGGTCGTTACGGCCTTGGTTCCAAGGACACCCCACCATCATCCGCATTCGCAATCTTCGAGGAGCTCAAGAAGGATGCTCCTCAGCGTGAGTTCACCGTTGGTATTGTCGACGACGTTACTAACCTGTCTCTCCCAGAGGATCCAGAGGCTCCTAACACTGCAGCTGAGGGCACCATTGAGTGCAAGTTCTGGGGTATCGGCGGTGACGGTACCGTTGGTGCTAACAAGAACTCCATTAAGATTATTGGTGACCACACCGATAAATATGTTCAGGCATACTTCCAGTATGACTCCAAGAAGACCGGCGGTATCACCATCAGCCACCTGCGCTTCGGTGATCACAAGATCCGTTCTCCTTACTATGTCACCAAGGCAGACTTTGTTGCATGCCACGTTCCTGCATACATCATCAAGGGCTACAAGATGGTCCGCGACGTCAAGCCTGGCGGTACCTTCCTGGTCAACTGCCAGTGGGATGCAGAGGAGTTTGCACATCATCTGCCAGCAGAGGCAAAGCGCTACATTGCTAAGAACAACATCAATGTTTATCTGATCAACGCAATTGACCTTGCCAAGGAAATTGGTATGGGCAAGCGCACCAACACCATTCTTCAGTCCGCATTCTTTGCTCTTGCAAAGGTTCTCCCAGAGGCAGACGCGCTTCAGTACATGAAGGATGCTGCAACTCACTCTTACCTGAAGAAGGGCCAGAACATCGTCGATATGAACCACAAGGCAATCGACGCTGGTGCTACTGCATTTACTAAGATTGAGATTCCTGCTGATTGGGCTACTGCAGAGGATGCTCCAAGCACAATCACCCTTGAGGGCCGTGAGGCTCTGCTCAAGCAGGTTCGCGACATCATGACTCCAGTCTCTCGTATGGAGGGTGACGCACTTCCTGTTTCTGCATTTAAGAACCACGTTGATGGCCAGTTTGAGCTTGGCGCTGCTGCTTACGAGAAGCGTGGCATTGCTGTTGTTGTTCCTGAGTGGAACGTCGAGAAGTGCATTCAGTGTAACCAGTGCGCTTATGTCTGCCCACACGCAGTCATTCGTCCATTCGTCCTTACCGACGAAGAGGTTGCTGCTGCACCAGCACAGTCTCAGTTCAAGGATGCCGTTGGTCCTAAGGCTAAGGGCTACAAGTTTGAGATTGCAGTTTCTCAGCTCGACTGCACCGGTTGCTCCAACTGCGTCTACATCTGCCCTGCAGATGCTCTGACCATGAAGCCAATCGAGGAGCAGGCGTCCAAGCAGGAGATCTTCGACTACGCAGTCAACCACGTCTCCGAGAAGACCGAGCTTGTTGCTAACAACGTCAAGGCATCCCAGTTCAAGAAGCCTCTTCTTGAGTTCTCTGGTTCCTGCGCAGGCTGCGCTGAGACCAGCTACGGCCGTCTGGTCACTCAGCTCTTCGGCGATCGTATGTTCATCTCCAACGCAACCGGCTGCTCCTCCATTTGGGGTAACCCAGCTTCTTGCTCACCATTCACTACCGATGCAAACGGCCACGGCCCAGCATGGAACAACTCCCTCTTTGAGGACAATGCAGAGCACGGTATGGGTCTGATGCTTGGTCACCAGGCACAGCAGAAGCGTCTCCTGGAGCTTGCTCAGCAGCTTGTCGATGAGGACGGCGCATCTCAGGACCTCAAGGATGCTGCTAAGGCATGGATTGAGTCCGTCAACGACGCAGCTCTCTCCAAGGAAGCTTCTAAGACCTTCGTAGTTGAGCTTGAGAAGTCTGATCTTCCAGCAGCTAAGGAAATCCTTGCTAACAAGAGCTTCCTCACCAAGAAGTCCTTCTGGATCTTCGGCGGCGACGGTTGGGCATACGACATCGGCTTCGGTGGCCTTGACCACGTTCTTGCTTCCGGCGAGGACATCAACGTCTTTGTCTTCGACACTGAGGTTTACTCTAACACCGGCGGTCAGTCCTCTAAGGCTTCCCGTCTTGGCCAGGTTGCACAGTTTGCTGCAGCTGGTAAGGACATCAAGCAGAAGAACCTTGCTGAGATTGCTATGACCTACGGTTACGTTTATGTTGCTCAGGTCTCCATGGGCGCAAACCTCCAGCAGACCCTCAAGGCAATTGCTGAGGCAGAGGCTTATCCAGGACCATCCCTCATCATCGGTTACTCCCCATGCGAGATGCACTCCATTAAGGGCGGCATGGCTCACGCACAGGAGGAGATGAAGAAGGCAGTCGAGACCGGCTACTGGAACCTCTATCGCTTCAACCCAGCTGCACCTGCAGGTAAGAAGTTCACGCTTGACTCCAAGGCACCTAAGGGTGGCTACCAGGAGTTCCTGATGAACGAGGCTCGTTACAGCCGACTCACCCGCGAGTTCCCAGAGCACGCAGAGAGGCTCTTCAAGGAGAACGAGGAAGCCGCAATGGCTCGCTACGATCACCTTGTCCGTCTCTCCGAGCTTTACGCTGCAGAGAAGAAGGAGCAGCCTGAGGAGTAAGGTAACTTACTTTCACGGAGCTTCAGCCGAGCCAGGACATCCTGGCTCGGCTTTTTTTATGCAGCATTTTTGGCGAGAGACCCTCTGTTCTTCAAGCTCTTCTCGCGAGGTGATAAACTAGAGAGACTTTGCTCACGATGGGAGTTACTGTGGCACAAAAAAAGAGCAGACTATTTCCTGTAGCTTTTCTCGCTGCTAAAGCAACGCTTGCAGCACTTAAATTGACGAACCATGAGGGCGGAACGCTGCCAGGTTTTATTGCCGAAGGCATTGATCCTGCATTTTTGGGAGATATTGCTAAGCCAGAGCAGATCGTCTTTATCACCGGCACAAACGGTAAGACAACCACCAACAACCTGCTTAACGATCTTCTCGCTGATAATGGATATCAGACCGTTACCAACCGCGTTGGCGGCAATATTTCCAGCGGTTTTGCAAGTTCGTTTGCAAAGAACGCCACTTGGAAGGGTACCTCAAAGACTAAGCTTGCAGTTATGGAGTTCGATGAGCTCTCGGGACCTCGTATTTTCCCGTACCTGCAGCCCGATATTTTGTCCGTTACTAATCTGTTCCGCGATACGTTCTCTCGTAGCGCAACTCCAGACTACGTGTTTGACGTTATGGATAAGGGCATTCCTGCTTCAACTCATCTTATTTTGAATGCAGACGACATGATTAGCTGCAGACTTGCTCCTCAGTGCACTCATCGTACGTATTACTCCATCGCAAGGTTGGCAGAAGATACTGCAGAGCCTGTAGGAATTGTTTCAGACCTTACTGCATGCCCCAAATGCGGCGGCAAGCTCAAGTGGGATTATGCCCACCTGAGGCATCTTGGCCATGCAACCTGCGAAGAGTGTGGCTATACCAATCCAACGCCTGACTACGAGGTCATCTCGGTTGATCCAGAGACAGGCACGTTTGTGGTCAAGGAGCACTGCCACGAGGGCGCTCCAACCTACGAGTACAAGCTCAACAGCTACTCAATCGTTAACCTTTACAACCTGTTTGTGGCTATCGTTACTGCACGTGAGATGGGTCTTGCGCCCGCAACTATCGCCGCATCTTTGCAGCGCGTTAACATTGCTTCTTCCAGGTATAACGAGATTGACTACAACGGTCGTCGCCTTATTAGCATGGCTTCTAAGGGCGAGAATGACACGGCAACTTCTGTCACTATTGACATCCTGCGTAAACAGCCAGGTGATAAGGCAATCATCATCATGATTGCCGATGCATATATGGCAAAAGCAAAGGACCAGACAGAGTACATTGGCTGGTACTACCAGACTGACTTTGAGTTCCTGCAAGATCCAAGCGTTAAGCAGGTCATTATTTACGGTGACACTTCACTTGATCTGCAGCTCAGGCTGAGACTTGCCGGTATTGATTCAGCCAAAACCTTTGTGGCAAGCTCTCCTGAAGAGACCGCTGACCTGGTTGACCTTAACGCTTGCCAGCACGTTTTTTATGCACACGGCCTCTATAACGGTGGCATTGCTGACATCAGCAGAAACCGTATCATTGAGCGCTTGAAACAGATGGAGGCCTCCCATGAGTAATCCAGCAACTAAGATTGAGATTCTTTACCCAGAGTACGGTAACCAGGGTGGAGACAACGGAAATGCTCTCTACCTGGAGGCCTGCCTTCCAAAAGAGAACTTTGTGTATACCTCTCACGCCGCAACGCCTTACTTTGTGGAGCATACGCCATCAGCAATCATCATGGGTGGCATGACAGAAGCCCAGCAAGAGCTTATTATTTCTCGCCTTATGCCTTACAAGGACAGGCTTGCTGAGCTGGCTGATCAGGGCGTTCCTATGCTGTTTGCCGGTAACGCTTCAGAGCTTTTTGGCGAGAAAATCGTCAATCCTGACGGCTCAGAGATTGAGGGCTTGGGTCTCTTCAATTTTGTGACCACTCGCTATATGCCCCAGCGTTTCCACGACGTTCAGGTGGGCGAATTTGATCCTGGTAACGGCAAAGAACCCTTTACTGTTGTGGGCTTTAAGATGCAGTTCACTCTTACCGAGGGAGATAACTCTAACTGCTACTTCCTTAAGAATAAGGTTGGATTTGGCATCAATAAAGAAAGCAAGTTGGAGGGCTTCCGTCGCAAGAACGCCATTGCCACCTGGCTTATTGGCCCGCTGCTTCCGCTCAACCCATACCTCACACGCTGGATTTTGGATATGGCGGGCGAGGAGGACACCCCTCTGGCCTTTGAGGAAGAGGCAGTTGCGGCATATCAGAAGCACGCTCGCGAGATGGTCTATCCAGGAATGCACCTGCATTACTAATTGTATGTCTGCGCTGCTCATTTGCTCATATATGCGTTTCGTCGTATCATGAACTAAGTTTTTAGAGTTAACAAGGGGATTGTTTTGCCACAGGTTTCTTCAGCTTATGCAACAAAACAGCGCGCCCAGCGCCTTGCACGTATCGGTATCATTGCGGCTCTTTATGCAGCACTTACTCTTGCGACTCTTCTCTTTTTGGGTGGTCTAGCCTGGGGTCCTGTGCAGTTCCGCATTTCAGAGGCAGTTGTTGTTCTTGCGCTCTTTACTGCTGACGCAATTCCAGGACTGACACTTGGTTGCGTCATCGCTAACCTTGCAAATATGGTTATTTCTGGCACAGGTGCATTGGGGCTGTTAGACGTAGTCTTTGGCTCCTTAGCAACTGCCCTTGGTGCATGGTTTACCTGGAAAAACAGGAAGAATGTACCGCTTGCACTTCTAGGACCTGTGCTTGCAAATGCGGTTATTGTGTCTGCATATCTTCCCATTTTGCTTCAGGGGTTAGGATTCTACACAATTCCATTTACCACCATTGAACTTGATGGATCGTATCCTCTTATGTTCTTGTTTGGTTTTATCACCACAGGACTCGGAGAGGCTGTTGTTCTCTATGTACTAGGAGCTCCTTTGGCTCGTGCGCTTAAGCATTCGCCTTTGCCGCAGCAGCTAGCTTCTGAGGATTCTTCTGCAGAATCAGTCGAGAACTAGACAACCATGCAAAGACTTGCTCAGTATATACATAGATCAACCAGGATAGTCCTGATTATTCTTGCCTGTGTATTGCTGGGCTTGCTTTCCTGGAGCGTCATGGCAGACAACTTGTTTGCCGCTCTTGTTGCAGGCGGAGGACTTGCCACGGTTATTGTTCTTGGTGGTACTACTCAGCCTGGTAATGAGCACGCCAGGTCTCAAGCAACAGAGCGAACACTTGAGGTTGCCTCTAAGACGCTCAAGACCTTACGCGGAGGCCTGTCGCAAGAAACAGCGCCAACTATCTGCACACTATTGCTTCCAGAAACTTCTGCAGCCGCTATTTCCATCACGGATACAGAATATGTATTGGGCTTTGAGGGAGACATTGCAACCTCGCATATGCCTGGCTCAAAAGTGGTTGGACCTGCAACTGAGGTTCTGGAAAGTGGCCGCATGGAGACGTTTGTCTCGGTAGATAGTCGTCAGCAGGTACTACAAAGGCGCGGAGGCTTTGGCAATGGTGGCAGTTCCTTTGGCATTATTGTTCCGTTGATTGTTCAGGATCGCACAGTTGGCACTATCAAGCTCTACTATCGTCGTGGCATTGAAATTGATCGTACGCAGTTGGCAATTGCTGAGGGTTTGGGTGAGCTTCTCTCCACGCAGCTTTCCTCGTATGAGCTTGATCGCCAGGCAGAGCTAACCGCTCGAGCTGAGGTCAAAGCCTTGCAAGCACAGATTAATCCGCATTTCTTGTTCAACACGCTCAATACCATTGCATCTCTTACGCGTACAAACCCCAATAAGGCGCGAGATCTGCTTCGCGAGTTTTCTGTGTTTTATCGCCGTACGCTTGAGAGCTCTCAGGGTGCGCTCATTCCGCTTTCTCAGGAATTGACACAAACGCGCAGGTATTTGACAATTGAGAAGGCGCGTTTTGGAGAAGAACGTATTCAAGAGTCTGAGCATGTCGATGAGGGATGCGAAGATGTTCAGGTACCGTCTTTTTTGATTCAGCCTATTGTCGAGAATGCCGTGAGGCACGCCATGAAAGATGAAGGCGCCCTCCATATTGACATCCACGTCACACGCGACGATGATGATATTCTTATATCTGTTGCTGATGATGGTCTTGGAATGGATGAAGAGACTGTTTCTCGCTTACTTAATGGTCAAGGTCCTACCCCGCAGGATTCTTCGGGGAGAAATAGGGGCACGGGTATTGCCATTAAGAACGTAGCTGAGCGAGTTGAGCGCTTCTACGCCGTTGGCTCTGGCATGGAAATCATGTCTAAACCAGGGCAGGGTACGTGCGTGACACTCAAGCTTGCAGGTGCGGCACTGCAGGCAACAGCATAGTAGTATCAGTTTTTGCTTAACGCTGCGTTAGGCCGTTGGGAGATGAATGACATGCGTGCCATGATTGTTGATGACGAGGCTCCAGCCCGTTCTGAACTCAAGTTCTTGCTTGAGGAGACCGGACGTCTCGAGGAAATCATTGAGGCCACAAGTGCAAGGGATGCTGTCGAGAAACTCATGGAGTCTCGCGTTGAGGTCCTGTTCCTCGATATCTCCATGCCTAAGACAAATGGAATGCAGCTTGCAGAGGCCCTTCACAAGCTGAAGAATCCTCCCCAGATTGTGTTTGTCACCGCATATAGCGAGTACGCGCTGGATGCATTTGGCGTTAACGCGGTAGATTACCTGATGAAGCCCGTTGAGACTGAGCGCCTTGAGCAGGCTCTTGATAAGGTTGAGGAGCGCCTTCGTCCTCAGTCTCCTATGGCAACCATTGAGCGAATTCCTGTCATTAAGAGCGGAAGCAAGGTTCTTGTTCCCATTGATCAGATTCGCTTTATTGAGGCAAAAGACGACTATTCTTGCATCTACACAGAAGACGATCGCTTCTTGTCTACTATTTCTCTGCAAAAACTTGAAGAGCGCCTTGCGCCACACGGATTCTTCCGCATTCATCGTAGCTTTATCGTGAATCTTGAGTATGTTGACGATGTTGAGGTTATCTCTGCTGGTATCCTACAGTTGACTATTCAGGGATTTGAGGAGCGTCACATTTCGGTTTCTCGCCGTCGTGTGGTTGCACTCAAGCGAGCACTGGGACTGTAGAAGCTCAAAGGGTTTCTCGTCAGAGGCTTAAAAGCGCACGTAGGAGTTTGGTATGGCACTTGTAAGGTTTGATGTAATTTCAGATACGCATGGGTATTTGGCATCTGAGTTGCTTGAAGCTCTGCAGGGCGCCAACTACATTGTGCATGCTGGAGATATTACCTCTAACGCCGATTATCAGACACTGCAGAAGATTGCTCCCGTTAAGCTTTGCCTGGGCAATAATGACTTTTGCTACAACTATGGCCCCATGGTAAAGAAAAAGATTATTTTCTTTGCGGCCGGTTTAAAGTGGCAGGTATGTCATTATCGCGAGAGGCTTGACCTGGTTAAATGCAATATTGCTATCTGTGGTCATACACATAAGCCTTTTGTACAGCGCGACGAGTGGACCAATACACTTGTAATGAATCCAGGAAGCCCTACCTATCCTCGCGGTCGCGAGGGCGTAACTATGGGACGCATAATTGTTGATGAAGAAGCGGCCAAGGTGGTCAGCGCAGAGATTATTAGTCTGTCTTCGCTTGAGGTACTTTCTTCTTGTAAATAAGCGATGGAATCATCAGCTTGGTAAAGAGCACCAGCCATACAAGGGCAAGCGAGAAACCACCAATAACGTCGGTGGCGTAGTGTACGCCCAGATAAATTCTGCTGACGCCAATCATAATGATGACCGCGGAGAAAAGACCACACCAAATCCAACGTTGTAGTTTGTCTTTCTCGTAGTGCCAGACAAGCCAAATAAGCAGGCCATAAAAAGCCATCGAGAACATCGAGTGGCCCGAAGGGAAGCTGTAGCCGGTTTCAACTACCAGTCTAAATCCATCGGGACGAGGGCGCTGGACAATAGCTTTAAAGATAAGGTCAACAATAACAACACCGCCAAGGTTAATGGATGCGAGTCTGCCAACACTTGGCCCTGGTGCAAACGCGGCAACCACAATAAGCATGACAATAACAGTGACAGGACTTGCAAGTCCAGAGAACCCCTCCATTATCTCAGTGAGAAGGGGAGTTCTAAGGTGGACAACAAAGAGCCTGTAGGCAAAGTGATCAATGCCAATGACGTCACCTTCAGAAACGTCAATCAGCAAAAAAATAAAGATTGCTGAAGAGACAAGCAGAATGATGGTAGAAAGGCTAGAACGTAGACGCTGTAGAAAGAGGCGCTTACGAACTCCTTTTAAAAGTCCTGTCTGTTGGACATCAAGGCTTTTATCGGCCATTAGTTCTCCTTGTAACAAAAAGGCGGCACGCCGATAGACGTACCGCCGCTTAGTTCAATAATAAGCCAGCGCAGCCGCGTGGCACACAAGAACTTACAGGTTAGCGTTGAGCTCAGAAACGAGGTCAGCCTTAGGAAGGTTGCCAACCATGGTGTGAACAGGCTCGCCGTTCTTGAAGAGGATGAGGGTTGGGATAGAGACGATGCGGAAACGAGTTGCAAGATCTGCCTCGTCATCAACGTTTACCTTGTAAACGTCAAGCTTGTCTGCCATCTCATTGCCAACTTCCTCGACAACTGGACCAAGAGCACGGCAAGGACCGCACCAAGATGCCCAGAAATCAACAAGAACAGGCTTGTCTGCGTTTGCAAGAACAGAATCGAACTCTGCAGTAGTAAGCTGCTGTGCCATAACGAACCTCCAGTTACACACGGCCTTTAGGCCATTTAATTTCAAGCACTTAGCAAACTTATCCCCAAATTAGAAAAGTGTATACACATAACTTTATAGACTTGCTCAAATTGTGAATTACGTGCATAGTTGGCATATAAGAAAGAGGTGCGCATGCCAAGCGAAAGATCTATGCGAAAAGAAGCCTACATGGCAAAAACAACGCATGAGTTTGGAGATTTTGCTGCTCAGGGGGTGTGTATGGCAGGCAATGCTTTTGCATCGGTTTTGTTAGTAAAAGGGCAAGAAGACTTTGAAGAGACAGAACTTTCTGCTCTTAAAGCTTCTTTAGAGCATTTAGGCTATGCACCTGAGGCATGGGCCACCTTGCTTACCACAACAAAAACAGGCGAGCCCATAAATCCAGAGCTCGTTAGGCAGGCGATAAGTGCTTTTAGTCCTGACACGGTGCTCTTGGTAAATGATGCAGCAGTTGCGTCGGTGCGCGAAGCGTATGCAGACGAGCTTGACCAGCTTAAAACTGATGCCGAGAAGACCTTCTCGCCCCGTGTTCTTGTCCATGTATGTGGAATGCGCGTGGTTAATCTTGATAACTTTGCCGGTGCGCTTGATGATCCTCATCAGAAGCAGATGCGCTGGGCTGCAATTAAACAGGTTCCACCTTTGGGGGAACCCTATTAGTAATGATTTGTCGTATTTTTTACGAAAAACAACATTGTGACGTTTCATGAGCGCTGCTCAGATTATCCTTGAGGTAGTCAAAAAAAGGAGACTGGTATGGCATCACCTACAGCACCAAGCATTTTGCCTACTGACGCAACACAGACTAAAGCTTGGCAAGCACTTACAAAGCATTACACCAGCTTAAAAGATACTAAGGCTACGCTGAAGAAATGGTTTGCAGAAGAC
>CAUTIE010000017.1:0-26689 GCA_963538475.1 uncultured Atopobiaceae bacterium | reverse complement strand
TGCTGGAGGTAGCCTCGTCCAGAATCATGACTGGTGGATCTGCGACTGCTGCGCGGGCAATAGAGATGAGCTGACGCTGTCCCTGGGAGAGTGCACTGCCGTTGTCCTTGAGCATGGTGTGGTAGCCGTCAGGAAGACGTCTGATGAAGTCATCAGCACCAGCAAGCTTTGCAGCTTTTACGCAGTCCTCGTCAGTGGCGTCAAGACGACCGTAGCGAATATTGTCCAAAACGGTACCTGTGAAGAGGTTAACGTCCTGAAGAACAATGCCAAGCGCGCGACGCAGGGAGCTCTTCTTAATCTTGTTGATGTTGATGCCGTCATAGCGAATCTTACCGTCTTCAATGTCATAGAAGCGGTTAAGCAGGTTAGTAATGGTTGTTTTACCAGCGCCTGTTGCACCAACAAAGGCAACCTTCTGACCAGGCTTTGCATAAAGAGAAATATCATGCAGTACGGTGTGGCCTGGCTCGTAGCCAAAGTCAACATCAAAGAGACGAACGTCACCCTTGATTGGAGTGTAGGTAACGGTGCCGTCGCTGTGTGGATACTTCCAAGCCCAGTAACCGGTACGATACTCAGCCTCTTGTACCTGTCCATCAATTGTTTCTGAGCTAACCAGGGTAACGTAGCCTTCATCAGTTTCTGTAGGCTCATCAAGCATCTCAAAGACACGATTAGCTCCAGCAACACCCATAACAACGGAGTTAATCTGGCCAGAAATCTGGTTAATCTGAGTGGAGAACTGACGTGTCATGTTGAGGAAGGGAACAGCTACTGCGATGGTAAAGGGCAGTCCAGAAATAGAAATGTTCTGAACATTCAGCGCAATAAATACGCCCGAAACAATAGCAACAATAACGTACATGATGTTGCCCATGTTGTTCAGAATTGGCATGAGCGTATTGGCATAGAGGTTTGCATTTCTGGAAACAACCATGAGTTCGTCATTGATCTTGTCAAACGATTCAATGGTTTCTGGCTCGTGGCTAAAGACCTTAACGACCTTCTCGCCATTCATAATTTCCTGGATATGGCCCTCAACGTCTGCTGTTGTCTTTTGGGTCTTAACAAAGTTCTTTGCAGATTTACCGCCAAGATTTTTAGTAGCAAGAGCCATCAAAGAGGCGCCAAACAAAATGACCAAAGCCATCAAAGCACTGTAGTAGAACATGATAAAGATGACTGAAATGATGACCACAGAGGTAAAAAGGAGCTGTGGAAGGCTCATACCAATCATCTGGCGCATAGCGTCAATATCGTTGGTGTAATAGCTCATGATGTCGCCATTAAGGTGCGTATCAAAGTACCTAATAGGCAAGTCCTGCATGTGCGAGAACATTTTTGAGCGCCATTTTTGCAGAGCGCCCTGGGTGACAATAGCCATGCCCTGGGTAGAGATGATGTTTGCAAGAAGTCCAAGGACATAGAAGGTGGCAAGAAGGGCCACGTTCTGGAAGACAAGACCTTCTGCGGAGCTCCAGTCACCGGAATCAATATAGTTGGAGATAATGGAGAGGATGCGCTCAAGGAATACGCTTGGAAGCGACTGCATGATTGCCTGAACAACAGTAGCAAGAAGCGCCACAGGGAGAAGAACAGGGTAGAACTCCCAGAGCATTTTAATGGTACGGGTAAGAATTTTTCCCACGGGAAGCTTTGGTCTTGTACCGTTTGTTTCTGTTGCCTTACTCATGAGAAGTCACCTCACCTTCCTGGGACTGATTTTCATCAACACTTTGTTTGTTCTGCGAGAAGTACACCTCGCGGTAGATCGGATTATCTTTCAGGAGCTCTTCATGTGTGCCAATGGCGTTAATCCGGCCGTTATCCAGAACAATAATCTTGTCAGACTCTTCAATACTGGAAGTTCTCTGAGCAATGATGATTTTGGTAGTATCGGGCAGATAATCTTTGAGGCCCGCACGAATCAAAGAATCAGTCTTTGTATCAACAGCGCTGGTAGAATCATCAAGAATGAGTACTTTTGGACGTCTTAGCAGTGCGCGTGCAATACAGAGACGCTGCTTCTGACCACCAGAAACGTTATTGCCGCCCTGCTCAATATGAGTTTCATATTTATCAGGGAAGGTTTGAACAAAGCTGTCTGCCTGAGCAAGACGTGCTGCTTCAAGAATCTCTTCATCGGTAGCATCAGGATTGCCCCAGAGAAGATTTTCTTTAATGGTGCCGCTAAAAAGTACGTTCTTCTGAAGAACCATAGCAACGGCGCCACGAAGAACATCAATGTCATAGTCTTTGACGTTATGTCCACCAACAGAAACACTACCAGCAGTTACGTCATAAAGACGAGGAATAAGCTGTACCAGAGTGGACTTAGCAGAGCCGGTACCACCGATGATGCCAATGACCTCTCCGGATTTGATATGAAGATTTACGTCAGATAGGGCTTCTCGACCTTCTGGTCCAGAGTAGGAGAATCCAACGTTTTCAAAATCAATGGAGCCGTCAGCAACTTCAGTCAGAGGATTTTCTGGGCTGTTAATGGTGGAGGTCGCAAGCAGTACCTCGCAGATACGGCGGGCACCTTCTTCTGCGATGATGATCATGGCAAAGACAAAGGAAAGCATCATAAGCGACATGAGCATCATAAAGCCATAGGTGATAAGGGAAGAGAGCTGACCAACACCAAAGGCGCTTCCTTGAGAAGAAACAATAAGGTATGAGCCAAAGTAAAGAATCAAAACAAACAGCACGTAAATAGTAAAGTTCATAAATGGCGAGTTCAGAGCTATGAGCCTCTCGGCTGAAGTGAAGTCTTTACGCAACTCTTCTGAGGCATTATCAAACTTCTGACGCTCAAAGTCTTCATTGACAAAAGACTTAACAACGCGAATGCCAGCAAGGTTTTCTTCTGCAGATTCATTAAGTGCGTCGTACTTCTTAAAGATCTTTTTAAAGATAGGGATAACTCTAGAAATAATAAGATAGAGACCAAATCCCAGAAGCGGCATGATAGCAACAAAAATAATTGCAAGCCAGCCACCCATGATAAAGCCAGCAATAAATGCAGCAATAAACATGAATGGCGCGCGAACTGCCATACGGATAAGCATCATAAATGCCATCTGTACGTTTGAAATATCAGTGGTCAAACGCGTTACCAGAGAAGATGACGAGAAAGCATCAATAGTGGTAAACGAGAATTTCTGAATATTTCGGAACATATCACGACGAAGGTTGCGGGCAAATCCTGTAGATGCCTTAGCAACTGAGATGCCAGAGAGTGCTCCAAACAGCAGTGACAACATTGCCATAGCAGCAAGAATGAGGCCCGACTGAAGAATGGCGTTGAGATCAGCGCCTGCTCGAAGGGTATCAATAAGAGCTGCTGTTCTAAAGGGGATGAGAATCTCTAAGATGGTTTCTACCATAACAAAGACAGGTGTGAGAATAGCGTCTCTCTTAAACTCACCAATACTCTTTGAAAGGATCTGAGCAATCTCTCTAAAAGAAAGATTATTTACATCAACAATGCCAGTCAACGATGAAGAGATCAGGGCTTTATCGGCTTCAGTTGATTCAACCATGTCTTCAAGTGTTTCAGTTGAGGCTACTTCTTCTGGCATGTCGTTTCTCCTTTCTCATCTCTATTAATTGTGTTCCAATGCTCAACTAAACGATCTAAATATGCGCAAAATGTAACTTTTTCTTCATCTGAAAGAACGGACAAAGCCTGCGCTTCAAATGATGCAATAGATTCTTGAGCTTCTTGTGCCTGTTTACGCCCCTCTTTTGTCAGTGAAAGAAGCGTTTGCCTGCGATCTTTATCTACACGAGTGCGTTCAACAAGACCTTTTGCTTCAAGTTTGCTCACCATTTCTGAAAGCGATGCAGACGTGTTCTTTGTCTTGGCGAGAAGATCTTTTTGTGTCATATCTCCATCACGATACAGTGCAGTCAAAATAAATTGTTGACCGCCACGGCATCCGCGTGTGATGTAAAGATAATGGCCCAAGTGGCCAAGATTGCGAATAATGCGCATCTCTTGAGTAGGTGAGGTAGGTGCTTGATGCATGAGTACCTCCCATAACAGAAATAATTCTTGTTAGGTATTATACTCAAAATTTTTGAGATAGCAAGGTACCTAACAATCAAGTACCGAAGTTTTATTTTCTTGAAATAAAAGCAGGTAAATTGTTTGAAGTTCCAACACTGTTTTTAAAGGTAGGCAAAATTTGCAAAAATTCTTCGCACTACTGCATAAGGAGACACCTTAGGAACATTGTGAGGGCAACCTGGAATAAAGAGGAGTCGAGCGGTAGGAATTGCCTCAGCAATACGGCGAGTTTCCTCTGGATAAATCTCATCGTATTCACCTGCCATGACAACAACAGGAACGGAGATGTGTTCAAGGGATACGGGGTCAATATGAGGGTTATCTACCATGAGCTCCAAATGCTCTGCAATACGAGCCGCCTCAGCAGGCGAGGGAACGGGATAGCCATCTTCTAGAACAGCGCCTTCCCAACCTTGAGCTGCCCAACGTTTATTGCCCTCGATACTTTCATAGAGCCAGGTCATATCACCTAACGTGTCAGGCTCAAGATTTGCTCCAATAGACACGAGAGAAGCAACAATATTTGAATAATCGCGCGCTAAAAGAAGTCCTAGGATGGCGCCATCAGAAAAGCCCACAATATGAGCAGATGAAATACCAAGCTGCCTCAGGACAACATACGCATCTTCTGCCATCTGCTCGTAGGTAAAGGCGGCAGTTCCTCGGGTGCTTAAACCCTGATCTCTTGAATCAATACCAATTGCGATGTAGCCGCGGCTGCATACTTCGTCAATGATGGTGCCAAAGATGCCGTGCTCTTCTCCATTTCCGTGGAGAAAAACAATGGGTGTAGCAACAGTACCGTCGGTAATAGACGTCAAATAAGCCGCAGTTGAAGCGAGGTCTTCACAGGGTTTCTCGCCAGCAGAGGCGTGGGGAGTGTAGACAAACGTTGCAATCTCCGCACCGTCATCAAGCAACACCTGAAGATGGCTCTTCAGGTGTGCTGTTGGCTTGTTATAGGGTTTTGGACGATAGACGGGTGGAAACTCGACCACGTGTGCTCCTACCTGCGTGTTTTAATTCTTCTGGCTTGGATGTGCTTTGAAGAAGTCAAAGCGAGGAGGGAGCTCTTCAAGCTGGTGCTCCTCTGCGCTCTGGCCAAGCTTTGCTGCAAGCTCTTTTGGACCCATAAAGGCGTTCTCCCAAGAGAAGAACTCCTCATGTGGGAAGTTGAGGGCATCTGCAATGCGCTCACAACCTTCTGGAACAGCTGGATGCATGAGCAGTGTGATGGTCTTAAGCGCATAGAATGCATCGGAAAGTGCTTGGTCGTAAGCCTCGTCACTGCCCTGAGCAGCCTTGGAAGCCTGACCCCAACGCTTGTTTTCTGCGCGAGCGTACTCGTCAACAGCGGCAAGTGCGGAATGCGCGTCAAAGCCGTATGCAAGCTGCTCGTACTTAAGCAGTACCTCTTGAGCAGCATCGATAACTTCCTGGTGAGGCTCACTGATAGGCAGGTGACCACCACACGCATTGGCTGCACCATACAGGCAGCTACGAGCCATGCGGTTAAAGATGTTAGTGAGAAACGCTGACTCCTTGAGCGCTGGATCAACAACGCGAGGATCATCCTTTACCAGAAGATCTGGCTCGCCGTCTTTGCCCTTCCTGGAAACGGAGGTGTCAAAAGCCTTTGGCGAGAAGGACACGGCGCGCTGATCAAGGCCAAGCGAGAGCCAGTGAGCACGGAGCTGCTCTGGAGTGTAGAACTCAAGAAGCTCTTCAGCCATTGGAGGCTTGATAGCACCAGAGCTGGAAGCCTTCTTGTTCATAAAGAGAATGTGGTAGTTAGCAACTGGAGTATCGGTGATAAGACCCCAATCGAGTGCATCCCACAGTGGGTTCTGGACAATGCAATAGAAGAAGATGTTGTCCTGACCAATAAACTGGTAGACGGCAGCATCATCGCTGCACCACCAATCGCGCCACTCATCGGAAGAGTAGCGAGAGCCACCATTGCTGGCGTCTTCAGAAAGAGCAGCACGCGTGAAGGTGATAGGAGCCCAGAGGGACTCAGTCCAAACCCAGATGGTAAGGTCTTTGAGATCTTCAATGTCTGGAGACTTAAGGCCCCAAGAAATGTTGCCCGTCATACGGTAAGGCAGGAGCGTCTTGCTTGTTCTAAAGCGAATTCCTGCCTCTTTGAGTTTCTCGCGGGCTTCATCTCTGTCCTGCCAGTTCTCAAAGACAACAGAGAAAGAAGATGCATTGCCTTCTGGCTCGATAACGCTATGAGTTGGGAGGGAAGAGGCAACGCCGTCAAAGTCTTGGCGGTAGGAATTTTGGATATAGATAATAGGCTCGGTCAGAGTCTCTTGAACGGTAGAAGTAACAACTGAGCGAATCTGTGGGTTGTTCTTCCACCTCTCCACAAGGTTGTTTAAGAACTCTTTGTATTGTGGCAGGTCAAAGTACCAGCTTGGTGCAGGGCGAAGCTCTGGTGTGGTGCCGGTGAGCTGCGAAACAGGAGCAATGAGCTCTTCTGGGTTGAACTGATGACCCAGGTCGCATTCTTCTGCGTAAGCTTTTTCTGACTTACAACCCTTGATAGGGCAGCGTCCATTGACCTGACGGCCGTTAAGGAACGTTTGAGCCTCGGTATCATAGAACTGCTTGGTTGAGAGCTTGGAGAGCTTGCCGCGCTCATAGAGGCGGTGCATGATGCTGTCAGCCATCTCTTCGTGGATCTTTGCAGCGGGTTCTAGCGCGGAACCGCCGTAGAAATCAAGTGAGATATTGTAGGCGTTAAGAGCGCTTTTCTGCAGGTTGTGATTATGATTAACGTAATCAAGAATGGTGCCCTCGTAGCCCTCTTCTTCAACTTTTTTGCGATAACCCTCTGCAATAGGAGAGCCATAGCAGTCAGTTCCCGAGATAAACAAAACGTTTTTCTGGCCAATACGATCTCTTAAGAAACGAGCAAAGAAATCTGCTGGGACAAAGACGCCTGCAATATGTCCAAAGTGGAGATTCTTGTTTCCGTAGGGCATACCACCGGTAATAACAGCGCGCTTAGGAAAATGAGGGCGGTTGTTCATGTCGTAGCTTTCGGCCATGGATACCTCGCAGTTGGAATTAGTAGATTACGCAAATTATCTTCTTATTCTAATCTTTTTTGATTCACTACACGAATAGATTCAGAAGTCGATACTATAGTGAGTAGAAATTATGTAAGGAGAGTTTGTGGGAAGAAAAAAGCCAAAGACAAGCCTTGAGTTTGTCCTAAAGGATCCACCAAAGTCCGTGGTGACGCCCTTCCTTGTGGCTGACCTTGCGCTTTTACTCATGTTTGTGTGCCATATTCCGCTGATGGTTATGGGAGAACTCTCACCCAATGACATCCTTCCAGCCGTGTTGGGTCTTCTTGGAAGCATGTTGGCAGGTGGCTTGATCCTTGTGTGGATTACCCGCGTCAATAAGCGAGATTTTAGGTCTTTGGGTCTTCGAGTAAGCGCCTGGCCAGGATTTATGCGCGGAGTTACCTTTGGCTTTTTGATGGTGCTGTTTACCTTTGGCTCTATCATGCTCATTGAAGGCTTTGACTTTAACTTCAATGCTTCCTATAACATTTTTGCCGCTCTCTTTTTACTTGTGGCAACCCTTATTGAGTCTGCTGCAGAAGAAATCTTGTTTAGAGGTTACCTACAAACTGGTGTTGCAGCTAAGAGTTCTTTCCCTGTAGCGCTTGTGCTTCAAGCAGTGCTTTTTACCGCAACGTATGGACTAACGCCTAACATCTCTATTGCCGCAGCAATCTCAGTCTTTTTGATGGGAATTCTCTATGGTTTGGTGTTTTGGCTTACCGATAACCTGCTCATGACCATTGCTATGCACTTTATCTGGAACTTTGTGACTGGTCCCATTCTGGGCATCTCGGTTACCACTACGCTTCTTCCTACCACGCTCTTAACAGCGTATCCTGCAGCATCTGAGTTTATCTCGGGTGGCGCCTACGGTATTGAAGCAAGCGTTGTTACCATTTTTGTATGCCTTGCTGCCTGCGCTATAGTAGGTTGGAAATGTTATAAGGCACAAGGCGAGAAGAACTAATGGCTTCAAACATGCTTCAGTCAATTGAGACTCTTTCAGTAGAGCCGGGAACACCGCTGCTGCTCCATGCATGCTGTGGTCCATGCTCACTTGAACCTTTAAAACATTTGAGGGAAGAGGGCTTTGAGCCAACCATCTGCTGGACTAATCCTAATATTCAGCCAGTTGAAGAGCACGACAGGCGTCTTCAAACCTTACTTACGTGGGCTCAAGAAGAGGCTCATGTTGAGGTGATTGTGGCAGGAGATCCGCGAGAGCAGTGGGAGCGAGCTGTGGCCCCTCAGGGATTTGAGCGAGATCGTCGCTGTCGTGCTTGTTACGCAATCCGCTTGGCAGAGAGTTGTCGTGTGGCGGCTGAGCGCGGGTTTGAATACGTTTCTACAACACTGGCTGTCTCGCCCTATCAGCTTTTTGATGCGTGCGAGGATGAGCTGGTGTCCATTGCGCATGCTCATGGACTGACGCCTGTATGGAGAGATTTCCGTCCGTTTTACCCAGAGGCTACAAAAGAGTCTCGTGAGCTTGGTATGTATCGACAAAATTATTGCGGTTGCAGATATTCTGCGGCCGAGGCTCAGATAGAGCGTCATGAAGCTCGTGACGCAAGAAAGGCAGCACGTCATGCGAACTGACGATTTTGATTACAACCTCCCAGAAGAACGTATTGCACAAGCTCCTGCTGAGCCAAGGGACTCTTGTAGGCTGTTGGTGCTGCATAGAGAAGATGGCCGCATAGAGCACAAGCACTTCACCGATATTGTGGAGTATCTTGAGCCGGGCGATTTGGTTGTAGTTAATCAGACGCGCGTTATGCCAGCTCGCCTTGTAGGTAAAAAGCAAAATACGGGAGGCGTCTCAGAAACGCTGCTTTTAAAACGTCGAGAAGACATTGATGCTTTGGGTAGTGTATGGGAGTGTCTGGTAAATCCTGGTAAGCGTCTAAAGCCTGGCGCGGTAATTGAATATCGTGCAGGTGGCTTGCATGCCCCAGACTCAGCTCCTGTTGTGTTGACGGGCACCATTGTGGACTTTGTTGACGACAACAGGGGAGGTCGCCTGGTGCGTTTTGAAGCACAGGGAGATCGCACTCTTGACGAGGCTATTCATGAGGCGGGCCACGTTCCACTGCCTCCGTATATTACACAGTACGAGGGAGACCCAGAGAAGTACCAGACGGTCTACGCTATGCAGGACGAGCATTCTGCTGCAGCTCCTACCGCGGGTCTTCACTTTACTCCTGAGCTCATTGAAACCATCAAAGCAAAGGGTGTTCAGTGGGCATCTGTTGAGCTAGAGGTTGGTATTGATACCTTCAGGTTGGTAACAGAGGACGATCCTACTAAGCACGTCATTCATACCGAGCGCTACCACGTAGCTCCAGAAGTTGTAGAAGCAGTAAAGGCTACCAAAGCCGCTGGTCATAAGGTTATTGCCATTGGTACTACCAGTGTTCGTTCGCTTGAAAGTGCTTGGGATAATCAGATTCCTGCAGCTGAGCCTCCTGTTGTTGCCCGTCGCTTTGAGGAGGCAGAAGACTCTGCTGCAGTGACTCATAAAGGTGATATGGTTGCCCGAGAAAACGCAACCACCAACCTCTATTTGATGCCAGGCTCTACGTTCCACGTGGTAGACACCATGGTGACCAACTTCCACGTTCCACGTTCAACTTTGATGATGCTGGTTTCTGCGTTTGCAACGCGCGAGCAGATTATGAACGCCTATCAAAGTGCTATTGACGAGAAGTACCGCTTCTTGTCATTTGGTGATGCCATGATCATCATTTAGCGAGTTTGGTTAGGTGACCATGACCCTCACGTTCAGCTTGAGGGTTCAGAGCTAGAGAAAAAAGTGCCCACAGTATTGTGAGCACTTTTTTCATACGATGATTTGTCTGGGCAAAGACTAAATTACCAGTTAAAAATCAGCCATACAAAAGACGCAAGAATCGCTATCATGCCAAGAACAACAATGATGAAGCCAATGCGCTGACCACGAGTTGTCTCTCGAAGGATTTTCTCGCCAGTAATAAGCTCTTTAAGGGTGAGCTGCTTGGTATTGACGTTAATTACCTGCTCGGCAACAGACTCTCTGAGCTGCTCAGTAATTTCTGGTGTTGCGTGAATCTCTTGAGCGTCATCAATAACCGATTGTGCCTCATCGTGTTTATCTGCTGCTTCGTTAAAGAGTTCCTTGGCTGTCTTAATTTTCTCTTCAAGACCCTCTATATCTTTGCTCAGAATCCTCTGACGAGCATTGGCCTCAGCTACTACGGCGTCATATTCTTGCTGTTTCTGCTCATAATCTTTGCGAGCCGCATCAATAGAAGACTCTGAGGACTCCAACGATTTGCCCTGGGTCCAGTAATGCGTTTGTGCCATCTCAAGTGAAGACTGGAAAGAGTTCTGTAGTTCCTCAACTTGCTTTTGAGCTTGCTCTGCACGAGCAAGCTCTGACTTAAGGTCTTCCTCAATGCGAACAATTGCATCGTGGTTAGCAGCAGGGTCTGTCTTAAGACCAGCAAGCTCTTCTCTCAGAGAAAGCTGTCTTGCCTGGGAGTTTTCCAGTGCTTTATTTGCAGACGCTACAGCAGCATCGCGTTTCTCGGTAACTTCTTTGAGCTGAGCCTCGGCGTTTTTAACACCACGCTGTGCCTCAGAAATAGTCTTTGAGATATCATCCAGCCTGCCTTTTGCTGTGGCAGCAACTTCTTTGTAAGGCTTAATCTTTGCTTCGTCGTCAACTTTTTGCTGTTCAAGCTTCTGAATAAGCTGGTTTTTCTTAACCGTGAGAAGGTCCACTTGCGTAGATTGATCGCTCATGACCTGAGCGGTCTCTGCAAAAATTTTCTCTTGCTCAGCGATAATCTGATCAAATGAGCTCTGTACGTAGTCTCTGTGTTCTAGATCTTGTTTGTCTTGAGCAAGGTGTTCTTGCATCTGCTTAAGCTCTTGCTTTGCAGAGTTTGTCTCTTTGGCAGCGTTGTGGACTTCTTTGGTAGCCTGGAAACCTTCTGCAACAGCGGTTGTGGCGCTCTCAAACGCACTGCTTACGCCCTTTGCTACAACCTGAGTAGTGTCTTTGGCAATCTTTTGAATGTCCTGGGACTTGCTGACTTCAGGTGTGTTCTCAGACTCATTCTGTTCATCAGAAGTTGTTGTTTGAGTATCTATTGTGTCCAAATCCTCGGTTCTAGAGTTTTGGATATCGTTTTCAGCCATGGTGAACCTCCTATAAGAGTTCCGACTTTTTATTTTTACCCTGTTTTTGAGCAAATCATAGTCTAATTTGGTTCTTTCTGGAAATAAGATTGGATATAATACGTTATGTTTTGTTACGATAGTAACGATTAATCGAGAATAACTCTCGAGTAGATTTTTGGTTTCCGGAAGGGGAGTCCACTTATGGTTTCAAAGCAGACTACTATCATCAATGCAACTGGTCTTCACGCTCGTCCAGCATCCGTCTTTGTTTCTGAGGCAAAGAAGTTTGAGAGCAACGTCACCATCAAGAATGTTGACAAGGACTCCGCACCAGTTAACGCTAAGTCCATCATGATGATTCTTGCTGCTGGCCTTGGTACTGGCACCAAGATTGAGATTGCATGCGATGGCGCTGACGAGCAGGCAGCCCTTGACGCTCTCGTTGCTCTTGTTGACAGCGGCTTCGGCGAGTAAGCTAACGGCTTACATACTGTGCATGTTAAGCCCGGCTTTTGCCGGGCTTTTTTCAAAGAGAGGTTAGTATGACATTTGTTGCAACATGGCTCGTAACTACTGTTGCTACGTTGGTGGCCTGCACCTTAATTCCAGGTCTAACTATTGTGGGAGGTTCGTGGGCAGGTCCTATTCTGTTCTCATTAGTACTCGCAGCAGTCAATACGGGCATTAAGCCTGTTGTTAAGCTACTCTCATTGCCTATTAATGTGCTGACCCTAGGTATTTTCTCGCTCTTTATCAATGCTTTTATGCTTGAGCTGTCGAGTTTTATTTCTAGGAATTTGCTGCATGCGGGCGTTGCTATTGATTCTTTAGGCACCGCTATCCTGGGATCAATAGTTATCTCAATTGTCTCTTCAATTGTGATTAGCCTTACTGGTCTGAAGAAGGAGAACCTTTCCTAAGTTCCTTTTGGGCTTTATCAAGCTTGGCAAAACTATCCGAGATAGCAGAGGTAATCTGAGAAATCTGCGATGACTCGGTAATGTTTTCAATTAAAGATGTTGCGGATGCATTGACAAGCGAACTAAGGAGGTCAAAGAAGACTTCTTTGGTTTGCTTTTCTGTTTTAGTGAGCGCAGCAACAACAGGCTGTAAGCTTGCGGGTGAGCTAATAATGTCGCTGAAATAGACTGCTCCGCCTGCCGAAAGAGCATCAAAGAGCTCGTTAGTAAAATGCTCTCGATCAGAGAGGGGGAGTTCTTTATACCAGTTGCTAAACGCTTCATTAATCTTTTTACATTCCAACTGGAAATCATCAGCAAATTCAAACGTATTGCGAGAGACTTGCCATGTAACGCCGTCGTGCGCCAGCATGCCAGACTCGGAGCTTTTTACGATGAGCTTTGGTACAGCAGGATCATCAAAAATCATGCCAACTACACTAAACTCAGGCAAAATTCTGATGTATTTATCTCCAAGCACCTTGTGGGCTGTGGTGGGAAGAATTTCTGGACACATGTTAGGACCGTCGTTACTCCAGACGCGATCAATTGCGCCGAGTAGTTCTTCAGGACAGACTGTTGCTGCGTATGCCGCAAGGTTGCCGCCCTTAGAGTGGCCACCAACCATAACATTTGCGCAGGTAGTGCTATTGCCTGCTGCAAGGTGTTCGCGAATACGTTTCTCAAGGTATAGTGCCGCCGACTTATCAGCGGACGTAACCTGGAAGCTAAGGTTAAGGTTTTCTCGCCAGCCAACGAGCGTGCCGTCAGTTCCTCTAAACGAGACATATATCTGACCGGTAGGCAGGTAAGCGGTAAATGCTGCAAACTGCAGGCTTTTCTCGACATTAATGCGGTCTACATAGCGGCCAAGCTCAATGTTGGCAAAGCGAGGAGCGTTGACCAGTGCCTCAAGGAAGGTTCCATCAACGCGAGAAAATCCTGTGATAAGAGACGGGTCATCTTTAAGTTTTTCCAGCATTTTTGCGCAGGCGTCACCAAGCAGAATGCGTTTCTCGCTACGTTCAGAAGGCACGACGCCACCAAATCCCAGATAGGAAAGAATTGAAAGAATCAGGTTATCAACGTTGTTAAAAGGGTCATTCTCAAACGTCAGATCGCCGCGCCAGTGTAGATAGTCAACGACATTTGCCATGATGCCTCTTTCCTGCTGGTACTTTTCGTATACTAAGCATAGAGGAAGTTTGATTGATTTGGGGAGAAGCCCGTGGAAAAAGCTACAGTTTCTTCAAAAGCAATTGCTACCAAGAAGCGCTTTGTTTTTGCAGATGTTCTTACCATTCTGGCAGGTATTGCTGTTGTGATGCTACATACCTCGCTTAACGTTTTTTCTCTTGCGCACACTAAAACATGGGCCTTCTCTTTAGCTCTGCAAGCTGCGTTTATTTACGCCGTACCCATCTTTTTTATGCTGAGTGGCATGAATTTGCTTGGGTATAGAAGCAAATACTCCACAAAGACATTTTTTATGAAGCGTGCTAGAAAGACGCTGATGGCGCTCATTCTTGGCAGTGCAGTGGTGTATCTGATGTACGTGCTTTTTCCTACAAAGTTTTGGGGTGCCGAAGAGATCGCCGCAAGTGCCGGTATTGCTGATTTTGTAAAGCGCTTTCTAACCAATAACGTTAACAGCACTCTTTGGTTCATCTATACCATTTTGTATCTATATCTTTTGACGCCTGTGCTTTCTCTGGTAGTTCAAAAGAAAGAGACTCTGCTCTATGTTATGGCGCTTACGCTCTTTGTGAGCTTTGGTCTGCCTCTTCTTGAGTTTCTTGGCGTTCGTGGTGCTTACTTTGATCAGCTGTTTAGATGGGCTGCGTTTAACAGCGATGGCCTTTTTTACTATCTGCTGGGATATTTCGTTAAGACGTATTACGACGAGCTTCCAAAATTTACTAAAAACAATCTTGTGCTTGCTGTAATTTTCTTGCTTTCGTCTGCGGGTATGTTTGGCTGGGGACTTATTGCTAACAACTTTGGAACCCCATTGACTCCAGAAATGACATATCAGAGCTATCCTATTACTATTAGAAACTTCCTCTGCTTAGCGCAAGCGGCATCTTTGTTCCTGTTTGTGCTGAACCTTGAGCCAAAGCTGCAGGAGTTCTCTGATGCTACTAAGAAGCGCATCAGCACAGTATCTGCTGGTGTTTTAGGAGTCTATCTGTTCCAGATTCCTGTTATTAACTTCTTAGGACTAAGACTTGGCCGATTCCCGTACAGCTTGCTTGGTAACGCTTTTGTACGAGGCATCTTTGTTTTTGTAGTCACAATTGTTGTAGTTATGGTGTTCCAGTGGCTGATGAGACAGGTCAAACAGAAATTTTCTGCTAAATAGACGTTCTATTTCATCAGAGAAATTGAGTTGATATTAGAAACAATTTTAGTATCAGATAAAATATGTTTTATATAAACTGAAGGAGTACAAAGATGAGCTCTTTTACGTTTTTTAAAAATAAAGATTTTTCTAATAACGCATCTGAGAATGTAACAAAAACGCCACACCTGCGTGCATTCAATCCCGCTAGAATACTAGGCTTTTGTCTGCTTAGTTTAATCTTTGGATTTCCTTTTCCTGTGATTTTAATTCCTAGTGATGATGTTTATTGTAATGTGCCATTGGTTTCTTTTGTAATGTGCATTTTTGTTGCTTGTGTCTTTGATAAGGCCTATCGCATTCTTAATGACGGGACAGTTCAAAAGATAATTAAAAGTCTATGTTTGTGTCTAGTTATTTGGTTGTTCTCAGGTCTATTTATTTACTGTTTAGCGTACATAGATTTGGGTTTAGGTGGAAAAATTGTCAATACAGGTATAGGTCTTTTTGTATTTATCTGTCTTAGTCGGATTGTGATTCGTTAATAAATAGACCTGCATAAAAATTTGAACTGCCTCCCATTTCTTGGACATAAGAAATGGGAGGCAGTTCATATGCGGGTGATTATGATTCTGTAGCGTGTTAGCGTCGGCTTTTAGGCCTGGCGCACAAAATAGCGCAGCTTTGGTAGGTTTTGCTGAAGAATTGACATGTTCTTAAGCAAGATAGCCAGGAAGCTAGGCGGTTGCACCGCTTGATATACATTTCTATGCATAAACTTAACCTAATATGCTAGAAAATGAATAGCGTTATATAAAAGATTTAACTATAGGTAAATTCCGCACCTAAGGAACACACTTAAGTCAGATATTCTGCTCAGATGAGGGCATTTTACACATCTAATGACGATAATCTGCATGATTGAGGTAATTTCTACGTCATGTATACGTCTTTTTAACAGATTATCCGACTTAGGTGTGTTTTGAACTGCCTCCTATTTCTCGTGTCTAAGAAATGGGAGGCAGTTCAATTATGTAGGTCTATTTTGAAGGTTTTGGCTTAGTTTTGACTAGCGACCAGTGACTAGCGTGAGCGTTGCTTCTCCAGAAGCTTTTGCTGTGCTTACGTCAACGTCAATGATGCTTGGTAAATTGCTTGCGATTTCTACAATTTGAGACACGCTGGCTTCTAGAGGGAGCTTTCTGTTTGCTCGCTGCTCAAAGAGGGCACCTGCAAGTACACCACGCATATGTTTTGCGTTGTGCGAGACAACACTACGCTTTCCCGTACGAGGATCTTCTCGCTGAACAACAACTTGCAACAGCTCACAAGGATGTTTTGCCGAAGGCGTCCACATCTTTCTGTATTCACCTGAGCGACAATCCACAACTATTTGATCTTTTAGAGCAGCGTTTAACAGGGGATTAAGCTGCTTTTTCCAGTAAGTTGCAACGGTACCAACGGTGGGCAGCTTGATTGAGGCAGACAGTCTATAGTTGGGGAGAAGATCGTGCGGTCTTACAACACCCCAAAGACCAGAGAAAATCATGATTTCTGAGTTAAGGATATCTGCTGGTAATGGGACTGTTTTCTGCCTGTTTTCTAACGCGGCGTTTTCAAGTGTTTGGTTGAATTTTGCAGCCTCAAATAGCACGCCGGTATAGAGGTTGAGTGCGGTTGTGGTTGGAGCTTCATAGACGTCTAGGTTGTCGGCTATGTCGCCGACGGTGTTAGGACCAATTTTAAGTACCTGAGCTGCGTCTGCATGAGAGCATACCTGTTGTAAGTCCTTGATGAGTTCTTCTCGACAGCTGGTAAGCTCGGAGCCAAACAAAAGCAATGAGAGATCAAGAGAGGGTCCCGAGGTGGGAGCGGTTTTTCCTGACGATGGTGGAAGCAAAATAATCATGAAAATCCTTTTGATACGGGATTTTTAGTTGTTGTTTAGTTTGATTCTAATTTATGTCCGGTGTGCGTGGTAACTTTAGAAGTAAGAAAAATCGGAGAGGTGACGTATGGGCTTGCTTCTGTACAAACAACAAACAGGTGCTTTCTTATCAAACTCTGTTAAAGAGCAGCTAGAGGCTTCGCTTGAGAGGTGGGGGTCTGCTCAGCTTATAGTGCCTTCTTCCGATGCTGTGTTGTTAGTTAAGAGACAGCTTGGTGCCATCCAAGAGCTCTCTGTTGGCGTGAATGTTTCAACTTTTGATGAGTGGATGCGCGATCAATGGAAGTTGTATGGAAGCTCAGATCGTTTGCTTTCAGCTACGCTTCGCAAGGTATTTTTCCAGCAGATTTTGGATGGAATGTCTGTTGATGAACTGGGTACTTTGAATGCTAGTAAGGGTACCGTGGAGCTTCTTTCCAAGCTTGCCCCAGAGTATCTTACAGAGCTTGATCAGATTATGGCCTCCGGTCAACTTTCTACTGGTCAGATGAGTGCTTGTAAGGTGCTAGAGCGCTATAAGGCGCTGCTTGAAGAAAAGTTGTACGTTGAGGTGTGTCAGTGTCTGGATTACCTGCTTCAGTCCATCCCAACGCAAGGACCTGCACTGATTTTCTCGCGAGTTGAAGATCTTTCGGAGGCGCGTCTTCAGTTTGTGTGTAAGTTGTCGCAGAAGCGTGATGTGGTGTTTTCTCTCTACGTGCCTGAAGGACCGGCAGGTTATGCAGCAGAGCAGCAGCTGGAGTTGGTTGGCGGCCCGGGATGCGATTGTCGTGTGGATGCGGAGTTGGCACCAGCCGCAAAAAGTCAGGAGCTCACCGATCTTCTCGCCAGGGTGTTCAGGGCCAAGGAGGGCAATGAGGTTACGCCGAGCGGTGCGGTAACGTTTTTGTCGCCGCTGGGTCAGCATGCCGAGGCAGAGTCTATCAGCAGATATATCTCTCAGCGTGTTGAGTCTGGATGCAAAAACTTTGCGGTGTACACTTCAGATCCGCAAAGGGTTTGGGACGCGCTCTCGCAAAAGCTTGCAGCAAAGGGGATTGCTGCTCACTACAAGCGTTCGGTGCGCATTCAGGATTCGCTTGCAGGACGTGCGTTTTCTAGTCTGATTGATGCGTATGTCACGCTCAGTGAACGTGCAGAACTCGAGAAAAACATTGACTACCAGGCATCTGATCACCAGATGGGGGATATGTCATGGTGGCCTCCGCGTACCCTTACGGACTATTTGATTTCTCCTATTTCAGGAATAAGTGTTGAGCGCGCGTGGATGCTGGATAAGAGTTGGCGTGGTAACAGAACGCTGTATGCCACCAGAGTGCTTGAGACGCTTTCTAAGGCGGCTATGAGCTCGCGTTTGTGCGCAGAGACCATCAAGAGCCTTGAGCTTGGCAGAATTGGATCTGCTGCTCAGCGCATTATTGAATACCTAGCTACAGAAACATCTGATGAGCAGGCAGAGGTTGTTCAATCTAAAGAGTTGACGCTTCAGTCTCTTCAAAACCAAGAGTCGCTTAAGGTAATGAGTAAGATTGTTTCTTCTGCGCAGGAGCTTCATGAGGCAGGATTAAAGCTCACTCCTCAGACACTTAAATCATTTATTGACCTCTGCAAAGATCAAGCGGTCATGATGCCTGTTTCTAATGGCATCGAGTCTGATATTCAGGTGCTGATTGTTCCTGTGAGCCAAGCTCATTCTTTTGAACCACACTCTTTTGATACCGTCATTTTCCAGGGCATGGATACGTTGAATTTTGGTGTTAAAGCATCTGATGGTGCACTGCAAGAGTTTGTTCGCCACGCCAGTAAAATGCCTAAGGTCTCAGAATTTGCACGATATCAAAGAGATTTTTATACGGCACTTACAACCGCTTCTACCAGCGTTGCATTTGAAAAAGTAGAACAAAAAGATGTCTTTAATGCGGTGGCTCTCAGTGAGGTCAAAGCATGCTATCCCAAAGACTATGCAAAGAAGACGGGGGTTGTGCGCGGAGAAGAAGAGGTGCTGGTAAATCTGTTACCTCAAGCTTCAAATCTAGAACGTGTTGCCGAACTTCCAACAATCGAATCTGGCGAGATTGATCCTAAGCTCAAAAACATTGTGGTACTCCCACGTCATTTGACCAGGGAGACTCTCGAGCAGGAATTACAGGGTCTTATTGAGGTCTCGCGAGAAGGACTACCGCTTCTTTCCGCTTCTCAGATTGAGACATATCTTGAGTGCCCCTACAAATGGTTCACGCAACGTCGTATCAAGATTTCCCAGGTAGACACTGAGTTTGCTCCGATGCAGATGGGTACCTTTATTCACCGTGTTTTGGAGTTAACACACGCAACACTTTTAGCTGAAGCACTTGGCTGTGATGTGGCTGATGTTGATTCTGCAGTTGAGCCTATGCTTCTGCAAGACGTTGCTGGCTCTAGAATTACATCTGATAACTTAGATCACGCAAAGCAGGTGCTAGATACTTGTTTTGCTCAGGTGTGGGATGAACAGTTCAACAACATTAACCGAGCATCTTCAAATGAGCTGATTCCACATAGCATTCAAGAAAGAAAACAGGTTGAGAATATTCGAGAAAATCTTAAGGATCTTCTCGAGTTTGAAGCTTCGCACTTTATTGGCTATCAGCCTAGGTTCTTTGAGCTTCGTTTTGGTAGAGAAGAAAACGTTGTTGAGTATGCAGGAGCTCAATTTACAGGCTCGATTGACCGCGTAGATGTAAACGCTCATGGTCAGGCACTTATTATTGACTACAAGCATAAGGGCACAAATGATCTGAAAGCTTATTCAGCAAAGTTAAGTCTGGACAGTGAGCTCTCAAAAGAGATTCTGCCAAGGCATGTACAGTCTGCAATATATGCTCAGATTATGAGAAAACAGCTCACCAAGTATGAGCTTGAGCCAGTTGCTGCAATTTATTTGGGTACCAAAGAGCAAAAAGATAAGCCTTCATTTGCTCTTGCGGGCATGGCAACAGAAGCGGCAACAGAACACATTTGGAATATGCATCCAGAAGATAAAAAGCTCAGGGACCAGGCAGTTATGGTCGTGTCTCAAAACTCAGCGGAGTTTACAGACTACTTGGACGCTTGGGAGAATTTAATTGCTCAGAAGGTTCAAGCCATGCTTTCTGGAGATGTTCGAGCCAATCCGTGCGATAAGGATGCATGTAGGTATTGTCCAGTAAAACTGTGCGACAAGAGGAGGTAAGCTACTATGGCTGATACACGTTATACGCCCGGTCAAGAGAAGACCATCAAGACGCTTGATAAGCCTCTTTTTGTTGCAGCAGGTGCTGGTTCAGGAAAAACTTTTACGCTTACACAGAGAATTGTGTGGGCTTTAAAAGAAGGATCGGGAACTGACGGAAAGCCGTATCTGAGTAGTCTTGACCAGGCATTGATTATTACGTTTACCAATGCCGCAGCTACAGAAATTAAAGAGCGCGTTAGGGAAGCTCTAGAAAAAGAAGGCTTGCATAGCGCTGCGTTGCAGGTTGATGATGCGTGGATTAGTACTATCCACGGTATGTGCAGCAGAATCTTAAAGATTCATGCACTTGATTTGGGTCTTGATCCTGAGTTTGAAATCATTAACGACATGACCAGAAATCAGCTGGTCAATATATCTATTGAAGAAGTACTTAGGGAGCTTTCTCAAGATGAAAGCTATGCTGAATTCCTCTCTACTTACGCAGGGAATAGAGATGCGCTGAAGTCCCGTATTGAAACGCTGATTTCGTACGCTCAGTCATCTCCTGTAGGAATGGATTCTATTTCATTTATGGGTGATAGCTCCGACCTGGAAGTTCTAAAAGCGGAGCTTGAGAGTCTCTGTGGTGCACTTGAAGCGCTAAAGGTTGCAATCGCTGCCACAAAACCAGATGAAGCAGAGCAGCTACAAAGTATTCAATCTGAGCTTTCAAGTAAATTGCAGCAACACTTGGTTCTCTCGCTAGCTGATTTTGACCAGGCGTTTTGGGATACGTTGCAAAAAGCACTCAAGATTGGTCGTTCCTCAAAAGAAATAAAAATTGTAAAAGATGAAGCTGCGTACCAGCTTAAAGTTTGTAGCGCTTTATTTGGACTTATTCAGGACACGTCTGAGGGTCAGTGTCTGAAAGATGTTACAGAGCAGGTCTACAAGCTCTTTAAACAGAAGAAACTTGCTGTTGGCGGCCTTGATAACGATGACCTTTTGCATCTAACGGCAAAGGTATTCGAAGAGCATCCAGAGATTGCAGCTGTTTACACGGATAAATTCAAGCTTGTAATGGTTGATGAGTTCCAAGATACGGACCAGCAACAGGTGCAGATGATTAAGAGTCTCTCAGGTAAAGATGCTCAATATCTCACCACAGTTGGTGATGCGCAGCAGTCAATCTATCGATTCCGAGGTGCTGATGTTGATGTGTTCTTTAGACGTCAAGCAGAGGTTTCAGAAGATTTGCAACCCCGTCTTGTAGATAATTTCCGCAGCCACAACGAAATTTTGCGATTTGTTGCAAAGGTTTGCAGCGCTGATGGCATGATACCTAACTTTATGGATTTGTCTGCTGGGCGAGAAGAACCTGCAACTCCGTTCATTGCTCATTCGCCTCGCGTATATTTTGAAGTCACAAAATTTGAAAAGTCAGGAAATTCTAAGCCAGGCGATGACGCCACAAGAAGCCAGCTTGTTGCGTATCAACTTGCAGACAGAATCAACACACTTATGCAGGATGAGAATATCCAAGCAAAAGATGTTGCAATTTTGATGAAATCAGTTAAAAAGGCACAGCCCTATATTGAGGCACTTCGTACCTTTGGAATTGAAAGCGTGGTTTCTGGAGCTTCAACGTTTGGTGAACAGCCTGAGGTTCAGTTGATTGGCAGTCTTTTACAGACGCTTGCAAATATGTACGATTCATACGAGGGACTGTTTCCTGTACTCTCGAGTGAGATTTTTAGTCTTGATGCGTCTGACCTGCTTCTCTTGGGCACTAATTTTGGAGAAAATGGTCAGAGGATTACCAATAGAGATATTGCAGAGTCAGTGGTAAATGGCGTATGTAATCCACCTTTTGAGATAAGTCCAAAGCTCAAAAATGCTTTAGAGGTGTTGAGTAATGCTCGTAGCTCTCTTTCAAACAAGAGAGTTTCAGACGTTATCAAAAAGGTAGCTCTTGATGCCGGATGGATTTCTCGCCTTGAAAAGATGGGAAATGAGGGACAGTCAAAGATTGCAAATATCTTTGCCGCTCTTGAACAAATTGATAGCTTGCAAAAGGAACTAAGCATTGGTGTAGCTTCAGTCGCAAAAGCGTTTAGTCAATGGTGTAACACGGCTAAAGAGTCGCCAAAAGTGCTTCACTGCAGCACTCAAAACGCCGTAACTTTTATGACCATTCATGCTTCTAAGGGATTGGAATTTCCTGTTGTTGCTGTTGTAGGAGCTGTGTCTGGCCCTAAGGCAGGCGCTGGCAGTGAACCATTTTTGCATGTTAGAAAAGACGATTCGTATCAGATTGCATTCTCAAGCAGTTCTAAAAAACTTCATGAATTGTATGATGGCTGTCATGAGGTTCCTACAAGTATTGATGAGTGCAAGGGTCTTCTTGAGTGGAGAATGTTCCTGGAAACTCAAGAGAATGAGTTTGAAGAGCAGGAGCAGAACCGCCGTCTGTATGTTGCTTTAACACGCGCTCGAGAAGCGGTCATTCTTACTTCAACCATCGATCTTACTAAAGAGGGAATTAGTCCTCGTTATACACGCAAGATTACAAACGCCTTGTTTAAAGAGCCGCCACTTTCTGCTGGTGAGCATCAGTTTGAATATGGTGGAGATCTTGCTGGTTGTATGCGTGTTGTTCAGGGTTCCGGCAAGAAGGATGAGCCAATTCAGGTTGAAGGTTTAGAGTTGGTTGAACCTTTTGGCGGTAAGCCTAAACCTTCTGATAGCAACCCAAGTGAAGAGAAAAACCCTCAAGCTGAAGAAACGTTTGACCTCTATGAGAAGGTTCAGCTGAGCGTTACGCCAGAAGCTACGTATGACCAGCGAGAAGGTTTCTTTAGCTATTCTTCTGCTCACCAACAAATGGCAGAGAACTTCAAGGGCGAGAATAACAAGGCACTTGAGGAAGAGCGCCAGGCGCAAAGCATGGAATATGATGCAGATAACCCTCAACCAGCAACTGAGAGTTCTGCAGTTTTGGCTGGTTCATTAGCTGATGATGGAGTAGATCCAACCAGCCTTGGTTCAGCCTTCCATGAGCTGGCACAGATTATGGTTGAGACTCAGTCTAAGGTTGATGACAGCACGATTGATAGATTGTGCCTGAAGAATAGTGTTCCTCAGCGCGTTGTATTTCGAGTTAAAAAAGCGCTTGAGTTGTGGAGCGGCTCTGAGATAAGACAAGAAGCCCTTGCTCATGACGTGGTTATTGCGGAGTCTCCCTTTACGCTGCAGGTTAATTCTGAATATGGGAACTATGTAGAAGGAGCCATCGATCTTCTCGCTTATAATAAGGGAAGCAAAGATGTGCTGGTAGTTGACTATAAAACAGGCGATAAAGGCCTTAGTGCAACTCAGATTTATGAGCATCATCAGATGCAAGCAAACTTCTATGCCTACGTCTTGATGCAACGCGGATTCACTAAGGTTGAGTGCGTATTTGTTTGTGTTGAGGTTGAAGAAGCTGGTCAGCCACACGTTGCTCGTTACACGTTTGATGTAAACCATCAACCACGGCTTTAAGGAGGCAAGAACGTGCCTTTTGCACATGTTGTTTTAGACATACCAACTCGTGCTCTCTCTGGCACGTTTGACTACGCCATTCCAGAATCTTTGGAAGAGACTGCGGTTGTGGGAACAACGGTCTTGGTGCCGTTTTCTCACAGGCAGGTTGTTGGCTACATTGTGGGTGTCTCAGACCGTGTGTCTTCAGGTTTAGATGTTTCTCGCGTCCTTCCGATAACACAAGTTCTGGCAGATTCAGCGTTTGATGAGCAGTCTGCACAGGTAGCAGAATGGATGAGCAAAGAATATGCCTGTAGTTATGCAGACGCATTGCATCCTTTTTTAGCGCCTGGCCAAAAGGTTAAAGTCACCAGAAAAGACGCAGAATCACCCTGGCAGCTTGTTTGTGAGAAGTCCGGTCCTGTTGATGAGCGATGGGTTGAGCTGACAGAAAAGGCGGCTGACTTTACGCCTGCGGCAAATGCAAGCAAGCAACGATCGGTGCTTGAGGCTCTGTCGCAAGGTGCCATGAGGTTATCCGAGCTCTCGGCCACAATTCCAGGAGCTCGTAGTGCGGTTACTGCGCTGCAGAAAAAAGGCATTGTTGAGGTCCGCACTCAGCGACAAATTCGTGGAAGCCAGGAGGGTCTGGGAACCACGCTTTCAAGTGGCGTAGCACCTCGCCCTCAACAGCTTACTGAGGGTCAAGAGTCTGCTCTTGATGCAATTGCGGCTGCACAAGCTGCTGCTCAGGGCGATGTTGTGCTTATTGATGGTGTAACGGGTTCAGGTAAAACTGAGGTATATCTCTCTGTTATTGAGAAGACTTTAGCGGTGGGCAAGGGTGCTGTAGTACTTGTGCCAGAAATTTCTCTTACGGCACAAACAGTCGGCCGGTTCCGCTCGCGTTTTGGCGAGCAAGTGGCCGTTCTCCACTCAAAGCTTTCCCTCGGTGAGCGTTTTGACCAGTGGGATTTGATTAGGCAAGGTAGGGCTCGCGTGGTAGTAGGTGCTCGATCTGCCTTGTTTGCACCCATCCAAAACCCCGGACTGTACATCATTGACGAGGAGCACGAGGCCTCGTACAAGCAGGATTCGCTTCCACGCTATCACGCAAGAGAAGTTGCTGCTCAGATGGCGCGTCTCCGCGGTGCTGCGCTGGTGCTTGGCTCTGCAACACCGTCACTCGAGAGCCTCTATCGAACAGCTCAAGGAAGCTGGCGCGGCACTAACTGGGCGCGTGTTGCCATGACCGAGCGTCCTGGTGTAGCGGTGCTCCCGCAGGTCCAGGTAGTTGATATGGCTTCCCAGTTCAAAAACGGAGGCAGATCGGTCTTCTCGGCAGCTCTTGCTCTTGCACTGCAAGAAACAACAGAGCGTGGCGAGAAAAGCGTTCTACTCCTTAATCGGCGTGGATTTGCAAACTTTTTGATGTGTCGCGAGTGTGGTTGTGTGCCCGAGTGTCCGCACTGCTCGACGTCTCTCACGTACCATGAGCGCACGCATTCTCTGGTTTGTCACAGTTGTGGCAGACAGTGGTCTCAACATGCGTATCCTAACCCTTCCAGCAAATGCCCAAACTGCGGCAGCCGTTATATGGGTGCATATGGTGTGGGAACACAGCGTGTAGAAGATGAGCTCAAACTTTTGCTTGGCAGCGATGCGCCAATTATTCGTATGGATGCCGATACCACGGCTAAAAAGGGCGAACATCAGCGTCTTCTTGAGCTTTTTGATGCAACCCCTGGAGCGGTGCTTATTGGTACGCAGATGATTGCAAAGGGCCTGGATTTTCCTGATGTCACCCTGGTTGGTGTTATCAACGCCGATACTATGCTTAAGCTGCCAGATTTTAGAGCAGCTGAGAGAACATTTGACTTGCTGGAGCAGGTTGCTGGTCGTGCAGGCAGGGGAGAAAAACCAGGTAAGGTAATCATTCAGTCGTACTGGTCAACACATCCTGCTATTGCTTCTGTAATTACACATGACAGTCGTCCGTTTCTTGACGCTGAGCTTAAAGAAAGAAGGGAAGGAGCTTACCCGCCCTTCTCGCGCTTGTCTAATGTGCTTTTCTGGGGAGCTTCAGAAAAAGAAGTTCGTCGCGTAGCGGACCAGATGGCAGAGGTGCTGCATACAAAGTTAGACGCGCAAACAGGATGGGAGATTTTGGGTCCTGCTGATTGTGTAAAAGCTAAGGTAAAAGATAAGTATCGCAGACACATTTTAGTAAAATCTCCCGTGGATGCTCAGGTGGGAGAAATTCTTTCTGAGTGTGCTGCTTCACTTGATAAAAGAGTGGGTATCAACATGACATTAGATGTTGATGCTTACGATATGATGTAAGGAAAGTTATGAGCTCTGAAGTTGATGATATGGTGCTTTGGCCAGACCCTCGTCTGAGCCAAAAGTGTGAAGAGATTGACGATATTAACGACGACGTCCGCAAGATGGCCGAGCATATGCTCAAGGTTATGTATGCCACCGACGGCGTTGGTCTTGCAGGACCTCAGGTTGGCTATATGAAGCGCATGGTAGTCATCGATGTTGATTACCCAAACGGTCAAGAGAACCCTTTTGTGCTCATTAATCCGGAGATTAAAGTTGCAGATGGTGAACCTCGTGTATATGAAGAGGGCTGTCTTTCGTTCCCTGGCATTACGGTTCCGGTTACGCGCCCAAGCCACGTTGTCGTTCACGCATATAACCTCGAGGGCGATCTGATGCGCTATGAAGCAGAGGGAGACCTTCTCGCCGTATGTTTGCAGCATGAGATTGACCACATTAACGGCGTAACCATGCCAGATCACCTGGGACCAGGTGCTCGCATGGAGACGCTGCAGGAGTACAAAGAGGCGTTGGCTTCTGGTACCCGTCCTGGACAAACAGACTATTAGGAGTTGACATGCGCGTAGTCTTTATGGGAACTCCAGATTTTGCTGTTCCATCGCTCAAAAAACTTGCCCATGACCACCAGGTTGCTCTGGTCATTACAAGGCCAGATGCTGTTCGCGGTCGTGGTAAAACGCTTGAGCCGTCTCCCGTAAAAGAATGCGCACAAGAGCTTGGATTGCCCGTTCTTGAGGCAAACCGCATGACTCCAGAAGTAATTTCTTCAATGCAAGAGGTACAACCAGAAGCGCTCTGTGTGGTTGCTTTTGGCTGTATTTTGCCAGATGAAGTTATCTCTCTTGCACCTTATGGCGCTCTGAACGTTCACGCATCGCTGCTGCCTCGCTGGCGAGGGGCTGCACCAATACAGCGTGCCATCCTTGCGGGTGACACGGTTGCTGGCGTTTCTATCATGAAGATTGCGCACGAGCTTGATGCGGGAGACTGGTGCAAGCAAGCATCGTGTGAGGTTGGCTCCAAAAATACTGAGCAGCTCACTG
>CAUTIE010000016.1:0-28389 GCA_963538475.1 uncultured Atopobiaceae bacterium | reverse complement strand
TCTCCGTCGCTGGTGGCTTTGTCATGACTCTCGTACGAAACGAAACTCAGCGGCATAGTGCGGCACTCAAAATCGCAGGTCAGAACCCTGTCGTCCTACTCCCACTCAATGGTCGCAGGTGGCTTAGGAGTAATGTCATAGGCCACGCGGTTAACGCCAGCAACCTCACTGACAATACGGGAAGAAATGCGGGTCAGCAACTCATAAGGAAGCTTTGCCCAGTCAGCGGTCATAGCGTCGCTCGACTCAACGGCGCGCAGGATAACTGGACGAGCATACGTACGCTCGTCACCCATAACGCCAACGGACTTAATGTCGGGTAGCACGGCAAAGTACTGCCACACACTGTGCTCGGAGTTACGATCGCCTGTCTCGTCAAAGAGCTGGGCGTTGTAAGCGTCAATCTCTTCACGGACAATAGCGTCGGCGTTGCGGAGAATCTCAAGCTTTTCTGGGGTAACGTCGCCAATGATGCGGATAGCAAGGCCAGGACCTGGGAATGGCTGCCTGTAGACAAGGTTCTCTGGCAGGCCAAGAGAAACGCCCAGCGCACGGACCTCGTCCTTGAAGAAGTGATCCAGAGGCTCAATCAGGTCAAAGTGAACGCCCTCTGGGAATGGAATCAGGTTGTGGTGGCTCTTGATAGTTGCAGCCTTGCCGCCCGTCTTACGAGCACCAGACTCAATAATGTCGGGGTAGATGGTGCCCTGTGCCAGGAACTGAACGCCGTCCAGCTTCTGAGCCTCGTCAAAAAAGACCTTCCAGAACTCAGTGCCAATCAGGCGACGCTTCATCTCTGGCTCGGTAACGCCAGCCAGAAGCTCTGCGTAGCGCTCCTCTGCGTGAACGTGAATCAGAGGCACGTTAAACTGCTTGCGGAAGACCTGCTCAACCATCTCTGGCTCGCCCTTACGGAGCATGCCATGGTTAACAAACACGCAGGTCAGCTGATCGCCGATAGCGCGGTGAACAAGGGCTGCGACAACAGAAGAGTCAACGCCGCCGGAAAGCGCCAAAATAACGCGGCCATCACCGACCTTCTGGCGAATCTCCTCTACCTTCTGCTCAATGATGTTGTCCATGGTCCATGTCTTCTCAAAGCCACAGATATTGAACAGGAAGTTAGAAAGCATCTGGGAACCGCACTCGGTGTGGTTAACCTCTGGATGGAACTGAGTGGAATACAGGTTCTTAGCAGCGTTTTCCATAGCTGCAATAGGGCACACGTCAGTAGAAGCGGTAACGGTAAAGCCTTCTGGGACCTCAGACACAGCGTCACGGTGACTCATCCAAACGGTCTGCTGCTCAGCGGTGCCGTCAAAGATGCGGCTCTCACCTGCGCGGGTCAGATGAGCTGGGCCATACTCGCCCTTCTCGGTATGTCCAACGGTGCCACCTAGGGTAACCGCCATAATCTGCTGTCCATAGCAGAAACCAAAGACAGGAAGGCCAAGCTCCAGAATCTCTGGGTCAATCTTTGGCGCGTCCTCAGCGTAAACGGAAGCAGGGCCGCCGGACAAAATAAGCGCAGATGGATTGAGCTCACGAAGCTCATCTGCAGAAATATCACAAGGAACAATCTCGGAGTAGACGTTAAGATCACGCACGCGACGTGCAATTAACTGGCCGTACTGGGCACCAAAGTCTAGAACTGCAACAAACTGCTTGGGCCTGGACTCGCTCATGCATGACTCCGCTTCTCCGGTTTCCCGGTCACTCTGGATTCTGCGCCAACGCAATGCCGCACGTATGGACACATATCTCTACCACGAATTTATTGCTATTAATAATACCTTCAACCAGCCGATAACACCACGAGAGATTGCGCGCGCCAAAAAGTCTTCTTATTCTGCGCAAACAAAAGACGTCAAAGTTTTATAATCTGACGAGAAATGCTACTAAGTTCTAACAATTATAAAACACAAAATATGACGAGAAGAGCAGGTCAAAGATACTATAATTTGAAATGTAATTGTTTTGTGACGACCAAAACTGGTAACATTTTTTAAGTACCTATCTGCAATAATTTTCTCACGCTCGCAAGACGAATTGGAGTTTAGTTTATGAAAAAAGTACTGGTCAGACTAGGTGCATTTCTTGTTCCTTTTATGATTGTTGTTACTTTTGTGGCAACATTCGCTTCGGCTGCAACTGTTTCACCGGTTCAAATTACCAGCATGTCTGTGGCTGATGATACCTATACACCAGTCAATGAGATTACCACTGATAATCTGTACCATATTACAATCAACTGGGAATCTACCGCTTCTACCGTGGCAGAAGGTGACTATTTTGATATTACCTTGCCCGATAAAGTCCAGTTCACAGCCACACAAAACACAACTCCAATTGAAGTTAAAGATCCTAACGGCGCAACCGTAGCTTGGGCTTATCCAACTCCAGCAGCAGGCGGCATCTACGGCGGCACCCTGCATGTTGTTTATACAGACTATGCAAACACCCACACTCAGATTAAGGGTACTTTCTCGCTGTCCGCTCTCTACGACCGCGATGCTATCAACGCAGGTGACAACACCCACATTGACTTTGGCGTTAACGGCACCGCTGTTCCTCTCAACATGATTGTTCGTCCAAAGAACACCATTGGCCAGGAGTGGCTCAACAAGTGGGGCGGCCCTGTTACTGGTACTGAGTCCGAGGTACTTTGGTATGTTCGTCTTAACTATTCCGCTGCTAACATGACTGGCGTTGAGTTCTCTGACTCCCTCTCTGATAGAAACGGCGGAGACCTGCCTGCATCTGTAACCTACATTGCCAACTCCTTCCACCTGTATCGTGCAGACTTTGATGCAACCGGAAACTACAGCAACCTCCAGGAGGTCACCATTCCTAATGGTGCACTTTCTATTGCAGCCGACGGTCACTCCTACCACCTCAACCTGAGCGGCGTTGACTTCTCCCAGGGTCAGCGTTACCTCCTGCAGTATCGCACCACCTTTATCCCAGGCATGGCTCTGCATAACTACGGCGTTCTCACCAACGCTGGTGGCGCTCCAAGAAGCGAGATTGGCTTTACCTACTACTCTCCAAACAACTCCGGCGCCGCAAACGGCAATCTTGTCGGCCGCATCCGCATTATCAAGGTTGATGCTGACAACGCAACTACCCAGCTTCCAGGCGCAACTTTTAAGGTAACAAGCGTTGCTAACCCAGCTGATTCTTGGACTCTTACTACAGGCGCCGACGGAACTGCAACCTCCGAGAGACTCACTACCGGCTCCTACACCATCGAAGAGCTCACTGCTCCAGATGGTTACGTGCGCGACACCACCGTTTACACCGTAAACGTTGACAATCAGTCCGGCACTATCAAGATTATTGAGAACAAGAAGAACGCTCATGCAGACATTCCTGTACAGAAAGTCTGGAATGGCGCAGAGGGCGGAGCAGTCACTGTTCACCTGCTTGCAAACGGTGTTGACACTGGTAAGACCCTTACTTTGAGCTCTGACAACAACTGGCAGGATTCCTTCACGGGTCTTGAGGCTTATGCTGCTAACGGCTCCGAGATTACCTACACTATCTCTGAGGACGAGGTAGCTGGCTACACCAGCCAGATTACAGGCGACGCAACTCAGGGCTTTGTAGTCACTAACACTCAGGTTTCTCCAACTCCAGAGAAACCTGCTAAGACTCACAAGAAGTCCAACCTCCCCTACACCGGAGATACATCTTCTGTTGCAGGCGTCCTCTTTGGATCTTTGGCTGCACTGAGTGGCGCAGTTGCACTTAAGCGTCGCAAGTAAACTCAGCGTAAGCACAGGAGCGCACGGTCGTATGAGCAACTCAACAAGAACGTCTTGTCCTCGTGGCAAGGCGTTCTTTTTTGGCGAGAAACCCATCTATTTGCAAGGCCCCACAGAACTTCTCGCCTCCTTAATTGCATACAGAAAAATGACCTATTCGGAATCACGTATAAAAAGTGACTAATGTCCAGCATTTAGATTAACTAGGGGTAATATTTATCCATTTTTATTACGTTAAGCTGCACATAGTGTGAAATGTTTGTTGTGAACAATTGTGAAGAACCTGTGAATTTACCTGTACTTTTATTTAAAAGGTATTAGAAAAAGAACCGATAAATTCCTTGTACCTGCATAAATATTTGAACTTTAAATAAGCGATATAAATATATACAGAATCTCAAATAAATTCTCTTTGTAATAGGTGAAAATAGACGCATCTATTGCAAAGGAGTCCTGATGAACAAACGACTGTTTAAGCTGTTAAGTTTTGTCTTCATGCTGGTCCTAGCGCTTCCGCTTGCTGCAAAATCAGCTTTTGCTGAGACTGCAAGCACTGAAGCTGCTACAGGCACCCCTAAAGCGGTTGTCGCAACCATTACAGACTTTAGAGTTGAAGATCGTTTTGGCAATCCAACTACCGTTGTTAACAAGGCAAATGTGTATGCCATTGCTATGACGTGGGACGCCTCTGCAAACGCTAACGTAGAGCCGGGAGATTACTTTGACGTCACCCTCCCTAACGAGATGAGGTTTACCGCAGCTCATCCTGCGTCTACCTTTAACATCACCGATGCAGCAACCGGCGAGGTCATGGCAGTAGCTCACGTCACCCCTGGTACCGATGGTTTTGGCGGAAACATGCGTGTTGTCTTTACCGACTACGTTAACAACCACACTGACCTGCGCGGTACCGCTCGACTTGGCTTTACCATTAGCAATAACAGAATTCAGTCCGGTAATAATAAGACAGTTAACTTCACTGTTTCAGGTCGCATTGTTCCTGTAACTTTTGATCTTACAGAGCCAGGTACTATTGACACCGAGTACCTCTCCAAGTGGGGCAAGATTATTGAGGGTAACGCTAACGAAATCCAGTGGACCGGTCGTATCAACTACTCTGGTGGTAACTTCCACAACGTCCGTCTACACGACCAGCTCCTTGACTGGGGCGGCGGAGATCTTCCTGCAGAGATTAGGTATGTTCCAGGAACCTTTGAGCTCTGGAGCGCTCGCTTTGACGAGTACGGCTCAACCATCCCAGGAACCGCTACGCGCATCCCTATTACCCCAGGTATGCTCACCATTTCTCCTGATGGACAGTCGTTTGATCTTGACCTTTCTGGCATAGACCTTAGCAACGGTCAGAGCTTTAAGTTCACGTATCGCACCACGTACGTTCCAGGTGTTGCTCTGCGTAACCTCATCAAGATGTACTCCGATAACCCTGAGTACAGCTCCGATTGGGTATATCGCAACGCAACTTCCGGTGGAGAAGGAACCTCTACCTTGGTAGCTCGTATTCGCATTATTAAAGTTGATAAAGACGATCACAGCATCAAGCTTGCGGGCGCTGTCTTTAAAGTAACCAGCACCACTGATCCAACCAAGACTTGGACCATTACCACAGGCGAGGACGGTACTGCTACTACCGAGAAACTCCCTGCAGGCACCTACACTGTTCAGGAGATTACCGCTCCTAACGGTTACGAACTTACTACTGACACTTACAACTTAACCGTCTCTGCAACAAGCGGCGTTATCAAGACTGTTGAGAACAAAAAAACTCCAACTGTTGACGTCAATGTCAAAAAGACCTGGGTTGGCACTGTTGGCGGCCCTGTTACCGTCAGGCTTTACAAAGACGGCGTTGCAAGCACTGAAACCGTAACCCTTGATGAGACAAACGGTTGGACTGCTACATTTACTGGACTTCTCAAAAACGATGCCACTGATGGCCATGAGATTGCCTACACGGTAGCTGAGGAAAACGTCCCCGAAGGATATACCAGCGAGGTTACAGGAAATGTAACTGATGGATTCACGGTTACCAACACTGAGATTCCACCAACTACTCCTCCTACCACTCCGCCATCCACTCCGCCATCCACTCCACCAACCACCCCTCCAAACACCCCACCAGCAACTCCTCCATCAGAGACTCCAAAGAAGCCAAAGAAGAAGCAGCCAAAGCTTCCAGAGACTGGCGACTTCTCCGAGATTGCTCTTGTTGCAGTAGCTACCGTGGGCAGCGTTATTACGACGCTTGGCTATGCTCTGAAGGATCGTCGTAAGTAGTACAAGCTGAACGAACTTCTCGCGTAATGAATCCCCGCTTCACACGTTGAAGCGGGGATTTTTTGTGGCAGATTTGTTTCTATGCAGCACAAAGACGCAAAATTGCGTATAGTAGATGTTTGACAAAACGCATTGGGCAAGACGCAGATTAAACACAAAGGAGCCCCAATGGCCAGAAGGTCACATTCATCTCAGAATCGTGGTCGCAACAGTCGCGACAGACACGAAGACGCCTTTGAGTACGACACAGAGGACTTCGCACAGGACGATTATGACGCTTATGATCAGGGCGGCTATCAGCCTCGTACGCTCGGAAGCGTTAAAAGTGCAGGTGCAAGCTCAGCACGCAACAATCACGAATCCCACGGCTCCAGGTTTACGCGCGAGCCTTTGATTGGCCAGACCAACGTTGGCGATGAGTGGCCTGAAGAAGCCCCAGCTCAGCAGCAAAAACATACCCACTTTGCTGCACATCGTGCTGGCGCCGTCAGCCATGCTCCTTCGCGCGCCGAAGGCGTTGGGGCATACTCCAAGAAGCGCCAGGGATCTTCTCGCGGTCGTGGTCTTAAGATCTTTGCCGGCATTCTGGGCACGTTGCTGCTGGTAGCAGGCGTAGCATTTGCGTGGTGGATGCTGGATACCAACTCAAAACTTCGCCAGGGCTTGGACGCAAACCTGCAGGCTACGCTGGTACAGGTTGCTCCGTCCGACCCATTCTACATGCTGCTTCTTGGTGTCGATAAGGACGAGGGGCGTGCAGAAAACTGGGGCGATTCCGACGCAAACTTCCGCGCCGACACTATTATTTTGGCTCGTGTAGACCCTAAGAACAAGAAGATTACCCTGATTTCCATCCCCCGAGACACTATGGTTGACCTGGGAGAACACGGAAAGCAGAAGATTAACTCTGCATACAGTTACGGCGGCGCATCCGGAATGGTCGAGGCCGTTTCCAAGCTGGCAAACGTCAACATCTCGCACTACGCCGAAGTAGACTTTGAGTCATTCACCAAGATTGTGGACTCCATCGGCGGCATTACGGTCAACCTGCCCGTTGCTGTTTCTGACATGCAATACTCGGGCATCGACCTTCCCGCCGGCGAGCAGCAGCTCAACGGCCAGCAAGCGCTTGGCCTTTCTCGTAGTCGCCACGCGTACGACAACTACGGCGCCGGCGACTTCTACCGCGCGGCTAACCAGCGCATGATTTTGACGGCCATTGCCAAGAAGGTCCTGCAGCTGGACCCCGTTTCTATGTCGGGCGCCGTATCTACCATGGCAGAAAGCGTAACTACCGACTTCAGTGTTACCGATATTGTGGGCTTGGCCATGTCGTTTAGAGGCATGGACACCTCCAAGGATATGTATTCTGCACGTACGCCTACAACGTCCGAGCTCATCGATGATGTGTGGTATGAGATTGTCGATAAGAGCGCGTGGAAGACCATGATGGATCGCGTAAACCAGGCGCTGCCTCCTCTGGAGGATGCAAGTACCGACGAAACCGCAGGTATCGTTGGTACCGTTGCGGGCGACACTTCTGCGGCCGACAGCATCAAGCCGGACTACACCGGAGAAGTTGCCGTGCTCAATGGCACCGACGTTCAAGGACTTGCAGCTCAAAAGGCTGGCATCCTGAAGACTAAGGGCTACACCGCCTACGCCGATAGCTCGCTGGAGCATCCAACCGACTCGATTATCATCTACGACGGCACGCGTACGGGCCTGGCAAAGGCCGTTGGCGTTGCAAAAGCGCTGGACATCCCTACCGCCAACATCAAGGCAAACGACGGCACCTACCCCACCGACACGGACATTACCGTAGTCCTGGGCACCGACCAAGCTCCAAAGCGCTAGCGCAGCAACCTGCGACGACCCGCAGCGGCACGCAACCCGCGACGCGCGGCACTACCCCACCCCACACAAAAAACGGGCGAGAAGACCGATCTTCTCGTCCGTTTTACGTTTACTGTCAGCGATTTTGTAGCTTAGACGTTGAAGCGGAAGTGCATAACGTCGCCGTCCTCGACCACGTACTCCTTGCCCTCGATGCGTAGTTTGCCCGCAGTCTTGCAGCCGGACTCGCCGCCCAGCTCCACGTAATCGTTGTAGCTGGCAACTTCGGCCTTGATGAAGCCGCGCTCAAAGTCGGAGTGAATGACGCCCGCAGCCTCGGGGGCCTTGGCGCCAATGCGGACGGTCCACGCCCTAACCTCCATGGGGCCAGCGGTGAAGTAGCTCTGCAGGCCAAGCAGCTTGTATGCTGCCTGAGCAAGTGTCTCCAGGCCGGAGTGCTCAAGTCCCAAAGACTCCAGGTACTCTGCAGCCTCCTCTGGATCAAGGTCAGCCAGTTCAGCCTCGACACCTGCGCAAACAGGGATGGACTGAATGCCGTTAATGACAGGAGCAGGCTCGGTGAGCATGTCCTCGTCGACGTTTGCGACATACAAGATTGGCTTCATGGTAAGCAGGAAGAGATCGCGAGCAGCAAGGCGCTCCTCGTCGGTCATCTCCATGTCAGCGGCGCGATTGCCCTCGTTCAGCCACTCCTGGAGGCGCTTTGCCACGTTGAGCTTGGGCTGGAGGTCCTTATCGCGCTTGGCCTCTTTCTCAAGCTTAGGCAGGGCGCGCTCAATGGTGCCCAGGTCAGCAAGGATGAGCTCGGTCTGGATGATGTCCACGTCCTCGTCAGGGTTAACGCGACCCTCAACGTGAATGACGTCGGGATCTTTGAAGTAGCGAACAACCTCGCAGATAGCGTCGGTGTTGCGGATGTTTGCCAGAAACTGGTTGCCCAGGCCCTCGCCCTCGTTTGCACCCTTGACCAGGCCAGCGATGTCCACAAACTCAACAGTTGCTGGCATGATACGGCCAGGATTGACAATCTCGGCCAGCTTCTGGAGCCTTACGTCAGGCACGTCAACGATGCCCACGTTAGGGTCGATGGTGGCAAACGGATAGTTTGCAGCCAGACCACCCTTGCGGGTCAACGCGGTGAACAGCGTGGATTTACCAACGTTTGGCAGGCCAACAATACCAATTGAAAGCGACATGTGAGTCCTCTTGTTGTCGGTGGACGGTTACGATTACGTGTGTTTCTCGCGAGAAGAACGTAGAGCTAGAAGCGTTGTACTATGTGTTGTCAGCCGCTTGCTACTCCCCATTATCCTCTTTTGGCAGCTGTTGTGCAGGGGCTTCCTCATCCGATTCCTCGGCAATCGAGTCTGCCAAGTGCTTGAGCTGCTCCTTGCCGGTGTCAAACACGAAACGTGCTTGACGACGAGCCAGCGCCTCAAGACGAGCGGTCTCCTCGGCTTTACGGTCATGAACAACCAGCTCAGAGGTGTCCATTGGCACCATAGTAAGCGCTCCAGGCTCTGGACAAACAATTACGCAGGCTTCGCAGTTGACGCAGAACGGCATCTTAATGGTTAGCTTGCCGCGCTCGTCGATGTTGATAGCATGCGTAGTACACGTATTTTTGCAGTCGCCACAGACCGTGCACTTACTAGAATCCCAGATAGGAGCCTCAAGCTTCACGTACGGAGCAAGGTCTGGATCGTGCTGGAGTGCACCCATAACCAAACGGCGATCCTGCGTCAGCATAGACTGTCTCATGTCAGTAGTACGCAGGCCCATCACGTCATCTAGCTGCGTCTGGAGTTTATCCAGGGAGCGAGCATGATTGTTAATGCGGTCAGCAATTGCCTTAGCACCTGCGAGAATAGGAGTCGAAGCAGAAACCAGGCGCTCTGCACCATTCATCGCATTGGAAATAAACTGTGAACGGATATACGCACGCGTGAAGTTGTGGTTAAGGTTGTTACCGTCAACCTCAAGGCCAACCGTGGCGCCGGTCCACTCCTCAGCGGTAGCGATAGCCTGGGTATAAGCCTCCTCACCAGTGGTGGTGCGACAACGGTCGCAAACGCCCAGCGGCAGATAAACACTTACGTTGTCAAAGTCCGTAAGAATAGAGAACCAAATGTCAGCTGAAAGCATGCCCACGCAAGGTAAGCAAATCTCATTGCCTTCAGGCTTTCTTCCAAGCGCGCGTGTGCAGGTGATGTAGCACTGCTCGTACGCGGAAGCCGCGCGAGCTACCTGGTCATACAGCATGCGGGACGTGTGGCGGCGCGTGTTGAACGTCTCGGTTGGACACGCGGCAACGCAAAGGCCACACTGAAGGCAAGCATCATCGTCAATGCGTACGGACTGGTTATGGATATCAATGCAATTAGCTGGGCAAACATCCAAACAACGAGAACACGCTTCAGACTTTCCAGAAGCACATCTGAGGCAGCGATTAGCATTTGACCAGGGGATTTCTTTGTAATCCATTGGGTCAAACGGTTTATCCGTGTTTGGGTCAATGGACAGGCTTCCCATCAGCGCATCAAGCGGGTTAGAAAGCACCTGCAGGGAATCCTGGATATCAATAAGGTCGTCGAGAAAATCACGCTCCTCGGAATCTTGCTTCTCGTTACGATTCTGGCTCTGAGCCATGGTGCCTCCTCTCCTTTGGCGCGCGTCAAAGCGGTTATACATTCTAGCCACTGCAGCAAATAATTATTTTAACCTGTGACGACCAATAATTTTGCTCAAACGACTCCACATTCATACGATTTCGATTAATGGACGTTGTAGAGCAGAGAATTGCTTTTGCGTAAAAAGAATTTTTATTGCGACAAGACGGGTTTCTCGCCAAGTTGTTGACGGTAGAAAAAATCGGGCCCAGCAAGATGCTGGACCCGATTGAAGTTCCTTGGAGGTACGGATTAGTACATGCCGCCCTGGCCGCCCTGAGCAGCTGCGCGAGTAATGGACTCCTCGATAGTGGTGTCCTTTGGCATCTCGGAAACAGTTGCCTCGGTGATGAGGATGAGAGATGCAACAGAAGCTGCGTTCTGAAGCGTGGTGCGGGTGACCTTGACTGGGTCAAGAACGCCCATCTCAATCATGTCGCCATACTGGCCGGAAGCGGAGTCAAGACCCTGGCCGGTTGGGAGTGCCTTGATCTTCTCGACAACTACGCTGCCCTCAAAGCCAGCGTTGTTGGCAATGGTGCGAACTGGAGCCTCAAGTGCCTTGCGGATGATCTCAACGCCGATCTTCTCGTCTGCGTCAGAGGTCTGAACGCTATCAAGAACGGAAGCTGCAGCCAGGAAGGAAACGCCGCCACCTGCGACAATGCCCTCCTCGACAGCTGCACGAGTTGCCTGTAGTGCGTCCTCGATGCGGTGCTTGATCTCCTTGAGCTCAACCTCGGTAGCTGCGCCAACCTTGATGACTGCAACGCCGCCGGCGAGCTTAGCAAGACGCTCCTGGAGCTTCTCGCGGTCAAAGTCAGAAGTGGTGTTCTCAATCTCAGCCTTGATCTGAGCGATACGCTCGTCAATTGCTTCCTTGGAACCAGCGCCACCAACGATGGTAGTGGTCTCCTTGGTGACCTTGACGGACTTAGCGCGACCGAGCATCTCTGCGCTGATCTCGTTGAGGTTAACGCCGAGCTCCTTGATGACTGCCTGGCCGCCGGTGAGAACAGCGATGTCCTCGAGCATGCGCTTACGGCGGTCACCGTATGCAGGAGCCTTGATTGCGCAGACGTTCAGAACGCCGCGGAGCTTGTTGAGGATGAGAGTGGTCAGAGCCTCGCCGTCGACGTCCTCAGCCATGATGAGCAGAGGTGCGCCCTGCTTCTGGACAGCCTCAAGGATAGGCAGGATGTCCTGGATGGAGGAAATCTTGTTGTCGGTCATCAGGATGTAAGGATTGTCCAGCTCAGCGGTGAGAGTCTCGTTGTTGGTTGCGAAGTAAGGGGAAACGTAGCCCTTGTCAAACTGCATACCCTCAACGGTGTCGATGTCGATGCCGAAGGTCTGGGACTCCTCAACGGTGATAACGCCGTCTTTGCCGACAACGTCCATAGCGTCGGAAATCTTGCCACCGATGACTGGGTCACCTGCGGAAATGGTACCAACGGAAGCAATCTGCTGCTTAGTTGAGACCTCCTTAGCGATGCCCCTCATCTGAGCGACAACAGCCTCAACAGCCTTGTCGATGCCGCGGCGGATTGCGATTGGGTTTGCGCCAGCTGCAACGTTGCGAAGGCCCTCGTTAACGATGACCTGTGCAAGCAGGGTTGCGGTGGTGGTACCGTCACCGACGGTGTCGTTGGTCTTGGTTGCAACCTCCTTGACCAGCTGAGCGCCCATGTTCTCTACGGGATCTTTGAGCTCAATCTCGCGAGCAACAGAGACGCCGTCGTTGGTGATGGTTGGTGCGCCGTAAGAACGCTGCAATGCAACGTAGCGACCCTTAGGTCCAAGGGTGGTGGTTACGGCATCTGCCAGGGTATTTACGCCCTTAGCAAGCTTGGCACGAGCGTCGGTGCCAAAATCGATATCTTTAGCCATGGTATTCCTCCAAAATAGCTGAACTTACAAGTAAACAAAACAAGCGGGCAAACAGAGGTGCGAAGCAGTAGGCTTCAAGTAGACGGGTTTCTCGCCAAGTCATCGAGTCCCGCGTGACCAGCGCCTACGCGACTAAGCCTTGCCGGCCGCATCAACTGCGAAGCGATTAGTCCTCGAGGACGCCAAGGATGTCGTCAGCGCGAAGAAGCAAGAGCTCCTGGTCGTCTACCTTGACCTCAGTGCCACCGAACTTGCCGTAGAATACCTGGTCACCAACCTTGACATCCAGAGCGATGCGATTGCCATTCTGGTCAAGCTTGCCAGCACCGACTGCAAGGACCTCGCCGCGCTGAGGAAGCTCCTGAGCTGCGGATGCAATGTAGAGACCAGAGGATGTCTTCTCCTCTTTTGGAGCAGGCTTTACCAGAACACGATCTCCGAGTGGCTTCAAATTCATAATGAAAACCTCCTTTTCGGGCTCCGCCCGATTGTGACGCTAAGCGCCCTTTTCCAACGCTATTAGTTATTCCACACGGGAAAATAATTTATACGAAATATTGTAAAAATCTTACAAAACCGACTTAGATTTTCTGTAGGCGTGCAGTATAAGCCGTCAACGGTTATACGCGGGCTGGTGGGTGCGGGCTGCGCGCGGGCGACGTGCGGGCGCGCGACGGGCGGCGAGCAGATGCGCGCCGCCGCTGAGCTGCTGGTAAGCGCTGTTTGCGATCGGTGGATGCGAGCGCCAGGTGGTATCCACCTGCGATTTCTTGGCATTAGCATAATTTTCGGCGCAAATTTTTGCTGCGTGCATAATGTACGTGCAATATTCGTAATTTTGCATAGGAAAAATGAACACCTCTTTGGGAGGGGCCAATTTGGGTAAAAAATGCGTTTAGTTGGAGATCAAATGGAGTATTCAGAAAAACTGCACCTACGTTTTACCAGGTAACAAATTCTATCCATATTTCTGATTATTTGTCCAAAGCAAAACAGCAGGTAGATTTGATGCATAGAATTACACTATTTCTGTAATCCCCAACTAAACGCATTTTTTACCACTTGAGGGTCATTTTTGGGGCAAAATCATCTCTTCCCCACTCATAGCAAAAATCAACCTGCATAAAAGTACCCGGCTATTCATATACATGAATATCCGGGTACAGAACGCCAAGGAAACGCGTGTTTCCGTGCTACGCTCTATCGCGCTGTGCGCTTACGCGTCCAAGCTCTCTAACTCAGAGAGCCAAAGCGAGCTAGAAGCGTCGGATGGCATGCGCAGGTCGCCGCGCGGAGAAAGCGAGACCGAGCCAACCTTTGGTCCATCAGGCATCGCCGAGCGCTTGAACTGCTGCGAGAAGAAGCGGCGGTAGAACACCTTCAGCCAGCGAACGATGGTCTCGTGGTCGTAAACCTCCTGGTCAGTGCCCGTACCAAACGCGCGCTCGGCAAGACGTAGAACCTTGAGCGGGCCACTTCCGTGACGAAGCACGTGGAACAAGAAGAAATCGTGCAGCTCGTAAGGGCCAACCAGGTCCTCAGTCTTCTGTTCAATGGAACCGTCAGCCGCAGTTGGCAGCAGCTCAGGCGAAACCGGCGTGTCCAAAACGTCACGAAGAACGTGAGCAATCTCGTCCTCGCCCTGCTCCTCATACATGTCGGCACAGTAATCAACAAGGTACCTGACCAGCGTCTTTGGCACCGATGCATTCACGCCGTACATGGACATCTGGTCGCCATTGTACGTCGCCCAACCAAGCGCCAGCTCAGAGAGGTCGCCCGTGCCAATGACCATGCCGCCCACCTGGTTGGCAACGTCCATCAGGATCTGCGTACGCTCGCGAGCCTGAGAGTTTTCGTACACGACATCGTGAACGTCCTGGTCGTGGCCGATGTCAGCGAAGTGCTGCAGCACGGAATCCACAATGGAAATCTCGCGCAGGTCGGCGCCAAGCGACTGCACCAGCTCAATAGCGTTGGTGTACGTGCGGTCCGTGGTGCCAAATCCCGGCATCGTCACAGCTACAATGCCCGAACGGTCATATCCCAGCTGGTCAAAGGCTCGCACGGTGACGAGAAGAGCCAGTGTAGAGTCAAGTCCACCCGAAATGCCAATAACCGCGTGGTCTGAGCCAGTGTGTGCCAGTCTTGAAGCCAAACCGTGAGCCTGAATCGACAAAATCTCCTCGCAGCGCGCCGCGCGAGCGTCGTCCATCGCGGGCACAAACGGGTGCGGGTCAACGTACCTGGTCAGCGGCGTGCGGATCGCAAGTTCGACGCCGTCTGCAACGCCCGCGCCGTCGTGGCTGCGACCTGCGACGTCGTGCTCGTGGCTGTGACCTGCGACGTCCTCGCCATCACCGTCAAACTCCAGCGAGAAGTACGTGGTCAGGTGCTTGTAATCCTCTGGCGTCGGAGCAACCTCAAACGTCGACGTGCGCCTGCGGTCAGCCGCCAGCGACAGCACGTCAATCTCGGACACGGCAATACCCTCACCAAACACGCCAGAGTCGGCAAGCACACGGCCATTCTCGACAACAAGATCATGGCCCGAGAAAACCAAGTCGGTCGTAGACTCGCCCTCACCAGCGCTTGCGTAAACGTAGCCGCAGATCAGATGCGCGCTCTGTTGCGCAACCAGCTGACGACGGTACGCGGACTTGCCGGCCAGCGCGGGCGATGCGGACAAGTTGCAGATCAGCGTGGCGCCGGCGACTGCGTGCGCGTTTGACGGCGGCATGGGCACCCAGAGGTCCTCGCAGATCTCCGCGCCCACGACCAGCTCAGGGATGGTGTCACACGCAAACAGCTGGTTGGTACCAAACGGAACCTCGCCCAGCAGGCCAAAGTCCACACTGGTAACGGTCTTGGGGCCAGAAACAAAGTGGCGTCCCTCGTAAAACTCGTTGTACATGGGCACGTAGCGCTTGGGCACCAGGCCTAAAAGCTCTCCCCTGAAGAGAACGGCGGCGCAGTTGTAGAGCTTGCCGGCCACGCGAACAGGCAGGCCTAGCAGCAGCAACGCGTCGACGTCGGCCGTGCGGGCGGCAATGGAAACCAAGCCGCGCTCGGCTGCGTCCAGGAGGGCGTCCTGCCAGAATAGGTCCTCGCAGGTGTAGCCCGTGATGCAGAGCTCGGGCAGCACGACCACCTTGGCACCGCGATTACCTGCGGCTTCTTCGATGGCAGCCAGGCAGCTCTCCACGTTAAACGCTACGTCGGCCACGCGGACACGCGGAGTGATACTTGCAACTTTGATGAATCCGTCTTGCACAATGGCCTCCTTACATGCCGCTTGGGACAACGGGCGCCGCATCCGACGACCACGATCCCAGCTGCGCGTTGGGGTTTGCGTCCAAGGTCAATGGCGAGAAACCCTGCGTACGGTAGCTACGAAGTGCGCCGACGGCAATCATCGCAGCGTTGTCGCCACAAACCGACATCGGGGGCACCGTCACTCGAACGCCCATACGACCAAAGGTTTCCTTATATGCAGCTCTGAGCGCGGGGTTGGCAGCGACGCCTCCGCCCACGCAGAAATCGGAGACACCCGTCTCATCAACAGCAGTTTTAGCCTTTGCAACCTGCACGTCAATAACAGCCTGCTCAAACGAAGCGGCCAGATCAGGCAGATTGATGGCTCTACCTGCGCGGTTCTCGCCCTCAATGTAGGTGATAACGGCGGTCTTTAGGCCGGAAAGACTAAAGGAATAGTCGCCGCTGTGCATCATCGCGCGCGGGAAGTGGATGGCCTTAGGATTACCCTGAGCTGCAAGTTTGCTGATTACGGGACCACCCGGATAGCCCAGGCCAAGCGCCTTAGCAACCTTGTCAAAAGCCTCGCCCACGGCGTCATCAATGGTGGAGCCCAGGACCACGTAATCTCCCCAGGCACGCACGTGCACCAGCATAGTATTGCCACCCGAGACCAGGCTAGCCACAAACGGTGGCTTTAAGTCAGGCGTCTCAAACAGGTTGGCCAGCAGGTGGCCTTCCAGGTGATGGACGGGAATAAGCAGCAGGTCAGTGGCCACGCAGAAGCCCTTGGCAAACGCCACGCCTACAACAAGCGCGCCAACAAGGCCTGGACCTGCGGTAACACCAACGGCGGCCAGGTCAGACGGCACCAGCGTGTCGCAACCAAAGTGCGCACCCGCGCGGGCCATGGTCTCCTCAAAAAGACCAACAATAGCCTCGGTATGCTTGCGAGAAGCAATCTCGGGCACGACGCCGCCAAAGCGAGCGTGGAAGTCAATTTGCGTTGCGACAACGTTTGCGCAGACCACGCCGTGTGAATCCATGATGCACATGGCCGTCTCGTCGCAAGACGACTCCAAACTGAGAATCAAATCCCCCGCCTCACGCAGTGCTGCAAGCGTCTCTTCAGAGCGCTCACCTGCAACAATAGGCCATGGGCGCACCGATGTGTGAGGCTCGGGGTTTCTAGCTTCAAAGCCAGTGCCAATCGCTAAAGGCAGCTGTGCCGTCATCAAAACTGCTGCACAATCCGGGCCGTAGTACCCCGGACGACGGCCAACCTCAGCAAATCCCAGCTTGCGATACGCGCCCTGAGCTGGAGCGTTATCCTCCTCCACCTCAAGGGTAATTGCGGACGCGCCCAACATCTGGGCGTCGTACGCCACGCGTTCTACCAGCTTGGATGCAATTCCTTGGCGGCGACGCTCGGGCGCGACCACCACTTCTTCCACCTCAAACTGAGCTCCTGCCAGACGACCGCCCGCAAAACCGATGACCGTTCCGCGGTCGTGAGCCAGCCACCAGCTGCGCCCAACGCCCGAGAGCTCGTCATAGAACGTCTGCCTTGACCAGGCAGAATGCGCAGCGTCAGCATACGTTGCCGCCTCAAGCTCCGCCACCTGGTCCAGATCGTTCACCGTCATCGGACGAAGCTGCAGGTGAATATCGGCCAGCGCATCATCCACGCCGGTCAGGGCCACCGTTGCCGGCTCCTTCAGACCCAAACGCTTGCGCTCCGACTCCTCCGCGTCCGAAAGTCGCGTGTAAATGGGCAGCACCAGCGCCGGATCGCCCGCGCCCGCCTGCTGATACTCGGGCATGCACACCGCGCGTACCAGGCCTTCTCCTGTTGGAAACCACGTTGCTTCATCGGTGTATGTCGAGAAACCCGCGCACTCAAAACGCTCACGGTACTTCACTAAACCATTACCTGTAAGCGTGAGCTGAGCCTTATCAGTCCTGCTCGACCACTCCTCCACACAAGCGTCTGCCTTGAGAACGGTCTCCACCGGGAACGTTCTATGTGCTCCGGCATCGTCCAGCAGGTAGATGCCCGGATAGACCTCGCCGCGCATGGCGTCTGCAACAACACCAACGGTGCCGCGCACACCAGCCTTCCATGCGCTAAATGCCATGGCGTCAAGAGCGCTTGCGCCATAAAGTGGCAGACCAGAACCACATGCAATACCCTTTGCGGTGGCCACGCCAATACGGACACCCGTAAACGAACCAGGACCTCTACCTGCGATAACAGCGTCGACGTCGGCCATGGTCAAACCAGCAGCTTTAAGCGCCTCCTGGACCGAGCCTACAAGCTCTACGTTTGCCTGGCGACGACACAGATGGTCCGTTGACGCCAGCACCTCTACGTCGAACCCGCCGTCTGCTGCAGCAGTACCCGCGGCGCTGGTATCACGCCTGGTCAGACGCGCGACCGTGCATGCCAACATGTCCGTTGACGTATCAACTGCAAGCACCACGTTTGTTTCATTTTTTTTAGCAAGCATAAACACTCTTCTCGGCAAAAAACGCCTTGTATCACGCCTATATTTCTTCTTGTAACTCTATAACTATACGCCAAGCCACGCCTGCAAACAGCGCAAGTCCCAACCCCGCAAAACTTTTACGCAACAGCTGTTCTACCGGCGCGTTTATACGTCGCAACTTAATCAAACCTTGGCTAGCGAGAAACGCTCTGATGCCTACACCATATACATAAACCTGCATAAATAGCTTGAAGAGATTGCTATAGAGAATTTACAGTTTTAACCCTATTACTCTAGGCAATCTTGCTATTTGGTTTATAGTTAAACCATCAGCGCCCACCCAAGGCTACGCGATGCGTCCTGAAATGCGGTGGGCCATTTTCATAACATTGAGATTCTCATGGAAAACAGAAAAAGACAGCTCACCAAGAGCTGCCTTCAACGCGCACTATGTCTCCGCAGCACCTAGACTGCGTGCTCTGTCTCAACTCCCTTTTCCTCTTTGAGAAACTGCATATCCAGAGCCTTAATAAACGGCAGGTAGATTGCCATATCAATCAAAATTAATACGAGCTGAAGTAAAGCGCCCTGCCATCCGCACAGAAGAAATCCCGAGATCAATGGAGGGGTACTTCCAGGCAACATAATACCGTTGCACAGAGGCACCAGCCCCGTACTCATGGCAAACCAGGAAATCGCAATATTGATTGCAGGGGTAAAAATCAGAGGAATTGCCATAATGGGGTTCAGTACTATCGGCAGTCCGTACATGACGGGCTCGTTAATACCAAAAATACCAGGCACAATGGAGATCTTTGCAATGTCTTTTGCACGGCGAGAATTGCAGAACAAAAATATCACAATCAACAGCGAAAGGGTTGATCCTCCGCCACCAAACAGCGCAAAGAACGCATCAAACTCTCGATTGATAATGTTGGGTAGCGCAGTGCCGGTGGCAAAGGCGGCCTGGTTTTCTAGCGTAAGCGCAGTCAAAATCGGCGTAAAAATAGGGCTAGTAATGTTTGACCCGTTGATGCCAAAGAACCAGAAAATGCCCTGGATGACGTAAGCAATCGCCAGAGCCCAAACGGTTCCACCAAGCATGGTCAGCGGAGTCTGCAACATCGAATAAATGCAGGTAAACGCATCTCCCCAAGGGGTAAATGCAAACAAAACGCTAATCGCCCACACTGCGGCAAACGTGAGCGCCATCGGAACCAGAGCACTAAACGCAAGCGAAACAGACGTAGGAACGCCCTCCGGCATCCTAATAACCCAGTTCTTCTTGATAGCAAATCCAAAAATGGACACCGACAAAAAGCCTACGATAATCGCTACAAACACACCCCTCGCGCCAGTCCACGCAAGAGGAATGCTCTCCACCAAAAATGGCTGAGAAGCTCCCTGGGGCAAAAACTCAGTCGCCTGAGGCATCAAAATAAACCAGCTGACGAGCGAAACCATACCAGCAGAAACTCGATCCTCTAAACCAAGTTGATCAGCAAAGTTGTAGCCAATCTCGAACGACAAAAATATTGCCATGAGCGAAACAGTGCAGGCAGAAGGAATGGCCAACAGCGAGAAAAGCGACTTGCCCTGAATCGTAGTATTCTTCAGGAAATCTACCCACGCAGGAATTGGCAGATTGCCTACCAGCGTAAACATTGATCCGATAATAAGGATTGGCATGAGCATGGCAAAAGAGTCGCGCAGAGTAAGAAGATATTTATTCTTACTCACCAACTCTGCTATTGGCATAAGCTTTTTCTCAAGGCATTTCGCTACATTCATACAGTCCCCGGCGTATCTCCTAAAATAATGATGTGAATCACAGGATAGAATCATATATCAAAGACAATTGTTACCTCCAAAAACAAGACCATTCTTTACAAAAACCTGGCGAGAAAATCACTCCTCTCGCCAGTCGACTAACCTATCAGTTCTTGCCGCAACCCGAACGTACTACTTGCTCGTTAACCGCTCGATGAGCTTGTTGATCTCCCATTCGGTCATGCCAGCATCGGTCAGATACTTGCGAGCGCCAGCTGCATAATCCGCGCCGTCGAGCGAACCGTACGTAGGCACCCCAGCAATGCAGCGAGCGATGTCGTCGAACTTCACGTCAACAACGGCGTCGTAACGAGCTTTATCGTCCTTCTCGTTAATGCCGTAATAATTGTCGTAGGTAATCATGTAGTCGTCGCGCATCTCGTCGTAGGATGCCCCGCAAAGTGCCTCGAGAAGAGCGCAGACAAAGCCCGTGCGATCCTTACCATCGGTACAGTGAATAAGGTAGGGACCCTTATGCAGAATTATCTCGCGCAGACCCGCTGCCAGACGGTGGGCATATTGGCCGCCACGGTAATTATAATTGAGGTCAAGAGCGGCAACGTTCAACGCATCATACAGGCTCTTATGCCACATAATGTCGTAGTCCGCATTCTGGTAATAGCCCTGGATCTCTTCGTTGGTATCCGCGAGGTCCAGAATAAACTGCACACCAGACCTCTGAGCAAGATCGGCCGCGTAAGGCGCGCGATTGTTCTGGTTATCAATAGGAGACGCCGAGCGATACACCACGCCCTCAACAATATTTCCACCTTTCATGGGGCGGAAGTTGGCAAAGACCTCATCACTTGCGTAGTCGGAGCGATTATTGGTGTACGTTGCACTCAAAGCCTTCTGAACCGTTGCATACTTCTGCTTCTCGTGGAGCGTCACCGTAGCCGTATCTCCCGCCTTAAGACCAGCGCTTTCCCATAGAGGCTCGCCATTATTTACGCACACATAGACGTAAGGGTAGCCTGGATATGCAACAACCAGTGGCTCGTTGGTTTTGGTGTAATTGCCGTTGTAGTACGGAATATCGGAGAGCTTGTATCCGTTACTAAACGTAACGTCCACGCTGTCGCCATACTCAAACCCCAGGTTATTAAAATCATCGATGGCGATATCCAGGTAGCTGCCACCAAACTTGGGCTCGTAAATTGCCTCGATTTCCCCCGTTGTGATTGATGACTGCACTATCTGCTGGTCAGAATTATTTTGCAGGAACGGAAACGCATTGCATCCAACCAGCGCAAACGAGAGCACCAACGTCATAAACACGTTCAAGACCGTCATAAAACGTTTCTGTAACTTTTGCATTTCTCGCCCCGATTCTGCCGATACCTCATGTCACATGATTTCGCATGTCAAGCCCATAGTACTTTCACTATACGGCTGACGAGAAACCCCACCTGTCCAAACAGATGGGGTTCACATGAACGGTGTCGTTTTATCGGTGGGTGGAGAAGGGCTGTGCGGAACAGCTTCAAACAAAAAGGCACCCGATAACGAGTGCCTTAAGAATGCAAAATTGTTGAGTGCCTACAGACCAATTCGCTCTTCTAGCGCGCTTTCAATGGCTGCTAGGTCAATGAAGTTATTCAGCACAATAGTGCGCTCTTTAATTCCATCAGGGAAGTTATCAAAGAGCTCATTGGTTGTGATGTAATAATCGCCATCAGCACCCTGAACGCTACCAAGGTCGATAGTCTCAACAACAATATCTTCCCTGTTTCTCTTCTGAAGGATGCTCTCAATATTCATTTTGGCAATGATTGAAGATCCAACGCCAAAACCACATACAGCAACAAGTTTCATTATTAACTCCTAAAAGGACTGGTTATGCGCCAAGTACAAGCATTCTAATGGCCTTAAGCAGATACATCAAAGGCATCCATACCAGTGCGTAGTCAATGTTGGACCAAGTCACGCCAGAACCAAACATTACGCCGGTCAATGGATAGAACAGGATAGCTGCTGCAGAAGTGATTGCACCAGTTACCAGACCTGCTGCAAGAGCACCCTTCCATCCACCAGCCTTGTTACCAAAGACGCCCATGACATTACCGTCAAAGTACATGATGATTGGGCTTGGGAAGACAATAACTGGAGCGTGAAGAACAATGGTCAAAATACAAACAAGAATTGCGCCAATTGAAGATCCAAGGAAGCCAAACATTCCGCCCATTGGCGAGAATGGATAGAACGTTGGAGCGTCCAGCGCCGGAACAGCACCAGGAAGGAACTTGTCAGAAATACCCTTAAATGCTGGAACAATAGAACCAACAAACATACGTACACCCTGAAGTAGGATGACAATACCTGCAGAGAAGGTCCAAGCACGAATAACAAGCCACAAAATCCAGTTAGTAGCCTCAGGACCAGTACCGGACAGAGCCTCGATACCCTCCTGGCCAACAGCAAGACCCATTCCAACAAAGATGATTGGCATCAAGAAGAACAGAACTACGGTGTTGTCCCTAAACATTGAAGCCCACTCAGGAAGCTTTAGCTTATCTGCGTCTTCATCTGGGTTAGAGGAACCAACAAACTTACCAACAAAGTGAGCAACAACGGAGCCTACCTGATCCATAAATCCAAGGGTAATTGCATCCTGTGTCCACTCCTTTGCAAGCTTTCTGGTAATTGCAGGAGAAAGTGCATAGTAAAGTGCGTTGAGGATTGAACCAACTGCAATAATCACAACACTATCATCGGTGTTCAGGATTCCTGGAAGCGTAATAGCCATAAAGCATGCGTGGAAAAGTGCAAGGTGAGCTGTCAGATACACATTCTTAAAGTTGTTGTTAGGAACCAACTTAACAATTACCAGGTGAAGCAGGAATGCAAACAGGAATATCAGTACGGAATTCCTGCTGAAGCCCTCCATGGAGAGAACCATTGCACCGGCCGCATCATTAATAGGAAGGGTACCTGCAACTCCAAGGCTGTTATTTAATGCAGTAACTACCTCAGATAGAGAGCTGAAGATGATTCCTGCGCCAGATGAGAGGACAAGAAGGCCAATGACCGTCTTGACAACACCATCAATTACCTGCGGCAACTTTTTACGTTGAAGTAAAAGACCTACAAGCGCAAGCAAACCCATGAAGATGGTTTGATTTGTAAAAAGCTGAAATACAAAAACGTTCAAGATGTCCATACTATGCCTCCCCATTAATAACTTTAGATACGTTTAGTACGTCTTCTTCTGTTCTTGCAGAACGGAGCAGATCAAAATTTGCCTCACTATTGAAGAAAATTACAATCTTCTGAAGAAGTCCAATATGAGACTCGTCATCTTTTGCTGCCAAAATGACAACGATATCCACAGGGTCATTGTGCTTGCTACCAAATTCGATTGGCTGCGCAAGCGTTGCAATTGAAATTGCCGTCTGATGAACTGCATCACTAGGGCGAGAATGTCCAAGCGCAAGACCAGGAGCCAGAACGATGTAAGGTCCAAGCTCGTGTATTGCTGCAATCATCTCATCAATATAAACAGTGGTGATTGCATCGCGCTTTACCAATGGAGCTGCAGCTACTTTAAGAGCATCTTCCCAGTCTTTTGCCTCAACATGAAACTGAAGGTCTTCTGGATGAATCTGCAGCTGAGAAATATTTTCACTCATACTAGGCTTCCTCTGCTACATATGCATGTCCGCCAAAGCCATTGCGGAGAGCCGCGGTAACCTTATTGGAGAAGTTCTCCTCGCCAAGCTTTGATGCGTTTCTTTCAAACAACGACTGAGCAATTACTGGTACTGGAACATCCTCTGCAAGAGCGGCTTCAACTGTCCACTTAGCCTCGCCAGATGCATCAACAATACCCTTGAAGTCCTTAAGGTTAGGATGCACTCTGAGCTGCTCTTCAATTAAATCGATCAGCCAGGAACGAATAACAGAACCGTTTTGCCAGTTACGAGCAACCTGTGCCAAGTCATAATCGAAGGGAGCCTTTTGCATAACAGCAAAGCCTTCGCCGATTGCCTCCATCATTCCGTATTCAATTCCGTTGTGGACCATCTTCATAAAGTGTCCAGCGCCTGCAGGACCTACGTAGTCGCAGCCATTTTTAACGGCAACGGACTCAAAAACATCCTTAAGGTACTCGTAAGCGCTCTGATCTCCACCGGCCATCAAGCATGCACCATAGCGAGCTCCCGAGGTACCTCCAGAGGTACCAAGATCCAGGAATCTTACGCCAAGCTTAGCAGCCTCTTCTCCATGTCTGATGGAATCCTTGTAGTTTGAGTTGCCTGCATCAATAAGGATGTCATCCTTTTCAAGTAGTGGAAGGACCTGAGAAATTGTTGATTCAGTTGCCTCTCCAGAAGGAACCATCATCCAAATAACTCTTGGTGTTTCCAGTGCTTCAACAAGCTCTGCTAAAGACTGAACAGAAGAAATACCGTGCTTCTCTACTTCCTGACGGGCATCGTCGGAAACATCAAAGCCTTTAACTTCTACTCCATTATCTTTGAGATTCAAGGCAAGGTTAAAGCCCATCTTTCCCAGTCCGACCAATCCAACTTTCATGTTCCTTCTTTCGACGAACTTTCTGTAAGAATTACTATAAAAATAATTTTCTACTAGTCAATATTAAAAAAGAAAAAATTTTTTCTTTTCTTTTAGTGGTAAATTTTTTAAAGTAGAAGGTGTCTTATTTCATCGTTTAGCTTTGATTTGAGGAGAATCTCATGGAGTCTTCATACCGCGTAAGGCTTAAATCGTTTGAGTCTTCGCTTTCTAAAAAAGAAAAAATGATAGCTTCCTATATTTCTTCTCATTCACGCGCGGCTTCGCAAATGACCATTAACGAGATGGCACAGACCCTTGGAATGGCTGATTCCACAATTTTTAAATTCACCAGAAAGCTCGGCTATTCAGGTTTTAAGGATTTTCACAATGCACTGATTTCTGAAGAATTTGATCCTGCAATTTCAATTCATGAAAACATTTCTGACACCTCTTCCCCACTGGGCGTGGCTGTCAGTGTATTTAACTCCTCAATTGATTCTCTCAGTCACACTAAAGAGATGCTTGAATCCGAAAATCTTGAAGGCGCAGTTAGCTTGATTGTTTCCAGCAAAACTGTGTTTCTTTTTGGACTTGGTGGAAGCAATATTATTGCTGCAGACGCCTATCATAAGCTGCTCAGATCGCCTCTCAACGTAACATACGCATCCGATTATCACCTGCAGCTCATGGAGGCCAGTCGAGCCACAAAAGACGACTGTGCGATCATCTTCTCTCACACCGGTAGATGCAAAGAGGCTATTCAGCTTGCTGATTTATTCCAGCAAATTGGTGGTCGCGTATTAGTCATTACTAGTGATAGAAATTCTCCTCTGGCGAGAAAAGCGGATGTCACGTTACTGACCATCTCAGAGGAAACTTCTTTTAGATCAGAATCTCTAGCATCAAGAATTGTTCAGCTAGCTCTTATTGACTCACTCTACACATCGATAATGCTTGCAAACCCACGTAAGTCCAAGAACTCGCTACAGAGCATTCGCGACGCTATTGAGTTGACAAGATAGGCTTTTAATAGACTTGCCGTACAAACGAATAAACGCTTCTGCCCAAGACATCCGCGAGGTACTTTTGGATATCTTTTACATGCGTTTATCGATTTCTTATAGCTGTTAAAATCCAAACATCCTATTATTAAAAGGTCTAATCATTCAAATCCTTATCCAAGGGGAATCATGAATAAACAGCAGCTCTCTAGTAAAATTTGGGCAATGGCCAATGTCCTGCGTGGCAAAGTAGATGCAAACGACTACAAAGATTTTCTTCTGGGTATCATTTTTTATAAGTTCCTTTCTGTTAAAGAAGAGAACTTCATGATTTCTAAAGGAATGGATTCTTCTGAATTTAATGAATGTTTGACTGACACAAGCGACAGTGTCATCACTTTCTGTCAAAAAAATTTAGGGTACTTCATCTCATATGACAATTTATTTTCGACTTGGATAAGCGCTGACAGTGACTTTACGGTAGATAATCTTCATGTTGCTCTCAGCGCATTTGAACGATATTACTCAAAAAAATATGACAAAATTTTCAAGGGTATTTTTACTGCTTTAGAAACAGGACTTAGCAAACTTGGCACAAATACTAGCCAACAGACAAAAGCATGTTATGACTTAATTCATCTTGTTAATCAAATTCCAGTAGAAAAATTTGATGTCCTTGGACATGTCTATGAGGATTTAATTAGGCATTTTGCAGAATCAGCAGGTAAGAAATCCGGGGAATTCTATACTCCAACCGAGGTTTCAATCCTTATGTCAGAAATTGTTGCAACTTCTTTTGACAATAAAACTAATATTCAAATTTTTGACCCAACATCTGGTTCAGGTTCTCTCCTTATTCATATTGGAGAAGCAGCAAGGCAACACAACATCAATAAAAGTTGTATCCAATACTATGCACAAGAACTTAATCAACAGACATACAACATTACTCGTATGAATCTTGTAATGCGAGATATTACTCCCTCAAATATCATTACTAGAAACGACGATACTCTCGCAACGGACTGGCCATTCTTTGATGAGAATGATCCTGAAAACACTTATGATCCACTTTACGTTGACGCTGTGGTATCCAATCCTCCTTATTCCGCTAATTGGGATCCAGAAAATAAGGAATTAGATCCGCGCTTTGCTGATTATGGTATAGCCCCTAAATCAACTGCAGATTATGCATTCCTACTACACGGACTGTATCACCTTAATCCCCAGGGACTTATGACTATTGTTCTTCCACACGGAGTTTTGTTCCGAGGAGGTTCCGAGGGACTTATTAGAGAAAGATTAATCGAGAAACGCCAAATTGAAGCAATTATTGGCCTCCCATCTAATATTTTCTTTGGAACTGGAATACCAACAATCATTATGGTTTTAAGTAAGCGACTGCGTCATGATAATGGAGTTTTAATCATTGATGCTTCTAAATATTTTATAAAAGATGGAAAGCAAAACAAACTGCAAGCATCAGACATCAAGCGCATTTCAGACGCTGTAAAAGAAAGAAAAGATATCGAGAATTTCTGTCGAGTAGTACCCCTTGAAGAAATTCGCGCTAATGACTACAACCTAAACATTCCTCGCTATGTTGACACTTCCTCCAAGCCAGAATCATGGGATATCTATGCTTCAATGTTTGGTGGAATTCCAGTAAACGAACTTGATGAACTAAAAAAATACTGGAAAGTTTTCCCTTCCCTCAAGACTGATTTATTTGAATCAAACAATAGCTCTACCTTAAAACTTAAAAACGAAAACATCAGAGAGGTTATAGAAGCAAATTCGGACGTTGTTAACTATAAGGAACACTATAGACAAGCCCTATCTTCTTTTGACTTATGGTTATCTGAGGAGCTTTTAGAAGAACCCACTTTTGTAAATCGTTCTACAGAAGAAGATCAAATTGCAAAAGAGCTATTTAATAGGCTTGAAGGTATTCCTTTAGTTGATAAATACGATGCTTATCAACAGCTTCATAATGCGTGGACAACAATCAGCCCTGATTTGGAAGAGATTATTGAAAAGCAATCTTTAGACGTTGCTCGAATTGTTGAACCTCGCATGGTCGAAAAGAATAAAAAAGAGGTTCAAGAAGGATGGCAAGGAAGAACCATTCCGTTCGAACTTGCTCAACAAGAACTACTTGCTGATGATCTTTTAGCAATTAAATTACTCAATAATCGTCTTGATACTATTTCAACAGAGCTAGATGAGATTTTTGAGTCTCTCACAGAGGAAGAGCGCGCTTCAGAAATTACAAATGATGCCGAAGATAGCTTCAACAAATCTGCATTTAACAAGTATCTGAAGACAGCTGATACATCCGAAGGTAGTCTTGGCTCAAAAATTAAAAAAGCAAACAAGCTTGTCACAGAAGAAAAGCAGATTGGTAAACAGATTAAAGAGCTTTCTTCTGAACTTGATAACAAAACAATTTCAATAATCCAGAACCTAACGGATGAACAAATTAAGAATCTTCTTGAAAAAAAGTGGATCACTCCTCTTATGGCTTCAATCCTTGCTCTTTCTAATAACGCTATAGAAAATCTGGTTTCTAGAGTGACTGCCTTACACAAGAAATATGACACTTCCCTATTGGATCTTGAAAACGAAATTCAATCTACGGAACTTGAACTTTGCGAAAGCTTAGCTCAATTAACAGGAAGCGATGCCGATATGCAGGGTATCGCCGAACTTATTTCTCTTCTTGGTGGTGAGAAATAACAATGTCTTCTGAAAAGTCATTAACACCTCAAATTAGATTCAAAGGATTCACTGAAGCTTGGGAACAGCGTAAGTTGGG
>CAUTIE010000015.1:0-28847 GCA_963538475.1 uncultured Atopobiaceae bacterium | reverse complement strand
CATTCTCGGGAGACTGGGGTATGGCAGTTATCCTGCTTACCATCATCATCCGTATCATCCTGGTTCCAATGACCAACAAGCAGACGGCCTCTATGGCTCGTATGAGCGTTGTTCAGCCAAAGCTCAAAGAAATCCAGGAGCGCTATGCTGATGATCCAGTAAGACAGAATGAAGAAATGCGTAAGCTTTACGCAGAGATCAACTTCAATCCACTCGGTGGTTGTCTTCCTTTGCTGCTGCAGTCCCCTATCTTTATTGCACTCTTTACCGTTGCAAAGATGGTTCCAGTAGACTCCCGCTTCTACAACATTCTTCCTTCTATTGCGCGTGCAACATCCGACATTTTTGCTGTTGATGGCTTTGTTACCGCTATCCCTTACATGATTTTTGTTCTTCTGTTTGGTCTTACTACCTTCCTTTCCATGGCAGTAAACGCTCGTACAAGCTCCGGTGAGCAGCGTACCCAGCAGTACATGATGGGCGGCATGATGACCCTCATGATGCTCTGGTTTGGTTGGACTGTGCCAGCAGCTGTTCTTCTCTACTACGTAACTTCTGGTATTTGGCAGCTTGCTCAGCAGCAGCTTATTACCAAGCGTATTATGGAAAAAGAGAAGCTCAAGGCACAGGCTCAGATGGCTAATAAGCCAATTGAGGTTGATGTGGTTAGAAAAGAAAAGAAGCCACGTCCTCACAAAAAGGCTTAGTAGCTGGAGTTAAACAAAATAACTTTTGTTTACAGAATTTGTTAGAGTAGATTAATAGTTAAATTTTTTATATTGACTGGAGGACGACATGGAGGATGAGACTTTCGTTTCTGAGCCAAACGCTCTTAATGAGTCTCCTGTCGTTGATTCACAAGACGAGTTTGCTTCAATTCGAGAGCACTTTGAAGCTGGAATTCAGCTTACTGATGCTGAAATGAATAAGATTGCTGATACTGCTGTCTTCTATCTAAGAGAGCTTCTCTCGTTCTTTGGCGAGAATAGCTGTGCAATTGATGAGTACGACGGTGAAGACGGTGAACTCATTCTTGATGTAACCGGTGGAGATCTTGCAATTCTTATTGGTCGTCACGGCAATACGCTTGAGGCTCTTCAGACGGTTCTCTCTTCTCTTATGAGCGCTAAGCTTCACTTCCACTATCCAGTATCTGTTGATGTTGAAAGCTACAAGAGTCGCCGCCGCAATAAACTTCAGGAGATGGCGCTCTCTGCTGCTGCTCGTGCTAAGAAGACTGGTAAGGTTTCTCTTGCTCCAATGAGTGGCTATGAGCGTCGTATCATTCATATTGCGCTTCGAGATAATCTCGAAGTTACAACACACTCTGAGGGCGATGATCCATACCGTCGCGTTGTTGTTACAGCTATTAACAGCTAAGAATTCTCAACAAGCTTTACTAATTTGATGAGGAAGGTTTACGCCTTCCTCTTTTTTTGTGACAATTCTTCTTGTTACAAGAAGTTTTGTCACAGGAGAAGCAATGTCTGAATCAGAGAAGTCGTTATACGATTCAAAAGAGAATGTACTTAAGGAACTTCTCCTTACCAATGGAATCAATTCAACTGAGACCCAAAGAAGACAACTCCTCAAGCATATTGAATTGCTAATTGAGATTAATAAAAACCTAAATCTCACAAGAATCACTTCAATTGATGACGCACTGGTTCTTCATATACTTGATTCTTTATTACCACTCAAAGTATGTAATGAGTTTATATCTGGAGCTCAAAACTATATTGATATTGGTACCGGTGGAGGCTTCCCTGGACTGCCTCTTGCAATCATGAGCAACAACAAAACATTGCTTGTTGATTCAATTGGAAAAAAGATTAATGCAGTACAGTCAATGATTGATGAGATTGGTCTTAGTGAGAGAGTAAGAGCTGAAAAGCTTCGTGCTGAAGAAATTCCAAACGACTATAAACAGAAGTTTGATTTTGTTACTTTCAGAGCGGTTGCAAAGGCAAATATTCTTTTGGAGTACGCAGAGCCTTTCTTAGCTCCACAAGGTACCCTCATAGTAATGAAGGCCAACGTTGATGAGATAGAGCTTCAGGACGCCTCTCAGGCAGCCAAAATTTTTGGGTATGAAAATGTTTCACGTGAAACATTTGAATTACCAAACGATCTTGGTCATCGTGAAATTCTTCTTTACAGAAAAGTTGGAAAAAGCAAAATTAAACTACCAAGAAAAACTGGAATGGCAAAATCAAATCCGTTTGTTGCAAGAAGAGACTAATTGTGGAATGTTTCACGTGAAACATTCTGTATCATTAAATAAACTTGGTCAAACGGAGGATAAATGAGCTACAAAGACCTTTCGAGGGGATTTCAAGATAGAGATCCTAAAGTACTTGCTGTAATTAATCAAAAAGGCGGCGTTGGAAAATCAACTACCGTAATTAATCTCGCAGCAGCGCTAGGAGAAACAAAAAAGAAAGTACTAATTGTCGATTTTGATCCACAAGGTAATGCAACAAGTGGATTTGGAATTGATAAAGAGGAACTTGAAGCTGATATTTATGATGTAATCCTCAACGAAACACCGCTTGAAGACGTATTACAACAAACAGTTCAAAAGTATGTGACTATAGCTCCCGCTACCATTCAACTTGCTGGTGCAGAAATTGAACTAGTCTCCGTGGAATCAAGAGAAAACATATTAAAGCAGGCAATTGACCAGGTTAAAGACTATTTTGACTACATTTTGATTGACTGCCCACCATCACTAGGCCTTTTAACAATTAATGCCTTAGTTGCGGCAAATAGCATTCTTATCCCAATTCAGTGCGAATATTATGCACTAGAGGGCGTAACTAAGATTGTTGAATCAATGAAGATGGTTCAAAAGCAGCTCAATCCGGATCTTGATATCTTTGGTGTAGTAATGACCATGTTTGATAGCAGAACTTCCCTATCTAAGCAGGTTGTAACTGAGGTTTCAAATTACTTTGGTAACAAAGTATTTAAGACGCTTATTCCAAGAAATGTCAAAATCGCAGAAGCACCAAGTCATGGTTTACCAGTAACCATGTATGCTCGAATAAGTATGGGCGCACTTGCATACAACAAACTTGCAAAGGAAGTGAATCGTCGTGGTTAAAAAATCAGGACTTGGTAAGGGCCTCAACTCTCTCTTTAGCGAGGTAGATGCAGAGGTCGGTAATAAAAAAGAAGCTACAACACTTCCACTAAAGAAGATTAAGCCAAATAAAGATCAGCCTCGTAAACGTTTTGATGAAGCTGAACTCGCTGAACTCAGTGATTCTATTAAGCAAAACGGTATTCTCCAGCCGCTTCTTGTTCGCGAGAAAGGCGATCACTATGAGATTGTTGCTGGTGAGAGACGCTTCCAGGCTGCAAAGCTTGCACAATTAGAGGAAGTTCCTGTAGTAATTAAGGCAATTTCCGATGAGGAAGTATTTAAATTAGCTCTGATTGAGAATCTACAGAGATCTGACTTAAGTCCTATTGAAGAAGCTCAAGGCTATAAGCAGTTAATCAAACAAGAGAACTTAACCCAAGACGATTTGGCAAAGGTTTTGTCCAAGTCTAGATCCGCAATCACAAATACTCTTCGTCTTCTAGACCTTCCAACAGAAGTTCAAACTTTGATGGCGGAGGGACGTATTAGTGCTGGACATGCTCGTGCAATTCTTGCCGTAAGCGGAAAAGAAGGAAGAATTAGGCTTGCCCAGAAAGTAGTTGAAGAGAACTTGTCGGTCCGTCAGACAGAAAATCTTGCTCCACTATTTTCTGTCACAAATGTTGAGAAACCAAAAAGACAGCCAACCCCACAGGCATATAAGCGTGCAGCAAGGCAATTAAGGATTGCTCTGGATACTCCAGTCAAAGTGCGAAATGTCCGCGGCAAGAATAAGATTGAAATCGAATTCAATGACGAGGATGAACTTGCTGCTCTAGTAGAAAAACTCTCAAACGTTAAAGAAGCATAATGAAGATAAAGTTTGTGATTATATCCAGTGTCTCGTTGCTAGGAATAGCTTTTCTCGCTAAACATACTCTGTTGACTAAAGAAGCACAGAAAAGTTTTCTTCATGCAATGAGAAGGTCAAGAAGAGCACTCGATGCAATTCTTGATGACTATTCAGGTAGCGGTAATAGGAAAAGCGCGAAAAACATTCTTTCTCACCAAGCTAGGGTGGAAAGAGAATGGTTAAACGCAATCAAATAGAACATATGTTCTGTATATGAACTAAAAGGAAAGGGGTCCCTGAGGGCCCCTTCTTTGCTTTAAAAGCATGATAAGTTTTATGTAGGAACTATCTATATGAGCGCTGTCTATATAAGCGCTTTAGCGTGCGTTTCTCTTCTGGAAGAGCTGTCCACAAGCCGCATCAATGTCAGATCCACGAGAAAGACGAATAGTTGCTTCAACGCCAACAGAGTTGAGGCTGTTTACAAACTCCTGTGCGCGGGCAGGAGATGTTGGATGGAATTTAGAACCCTCAATCTCATTAAGCTGAATGATGTTAACGTGGCAAAGCGTTCCACGACAGAAGTCTCTCAAGGCTCCAAGCTCATTGTCAGAATCGTTAACGCCTTTGATCAGCGCATATTCATACGTTGGACGACGACCGGTCTTATCGACATACTCACCCATAATGTCGTACAGGTGAATCAGTGAGTATTTACGAACTCCTGGCATGAGGGCGTCTCGCGTCTTTTGCACTGCAGAGTGAAGCGAAACAGCAAGGGTAAATTGCTCTGGTTCAGAAGCAAAACGCTTAATCATAGGTATAACACCGCAGGTAGATACCGTGATATGACGCGCACCAATGCCGGCTCCGTCAGGGGAGTTGAGACGTCTCATAGCCGCGAGAGTAGCGTCGTAGTTCATGAAGGGCTCGCCCTGACCCATGAGAACAACACTGGTAACACGTGCGTCAAAGTCGTCACGGACATGCATAACCTGCTCGTAGATTTCGCTTGCAGAAAGGGAACGAGTGAGGCCAGCAGCGCCCGTTGCGCAGAAAGCGCAGCCCATGGCGCAGCCCGCCTGCGTGGAAGCGCAGACCGAAAGCTTGTTGCCATTTGGCATGCCAACGCACTCGACAGAAGTGCCATCAGGGTATCGAAGCAGGTATTTGCGGCTGCCGTCTTCGGAAACCTGACGAACAATCTGCTCAGCGCCAGCAAGAGTTACCTGCTTAGACAGTTCTTCTCGCAATGTTTTTGGAAGATTGCTCATCTGACCAAAAGAGGTGGCACCTTTAGACCAAATCCACTCCTCAATCTGTTTAGCGCGGAATTTTGGCTGGCCGAGTGAAGTAACCAGCTCAAGAATTTGTTCTGATGAAAGACTTCTGAGGTCAGATTTAGCGGCAGCTTTCTGTGGACGAGAATCGAGCGCGGAGGTGTTTGTGCCGTCAACCGTGGTGTTTGTGCCGTCAAGAGTATTATTTGATTGCATTTTTGTCCTTCTCCAACTCTTCTAAGCTATCTGCGGTATCTTAGAAGAAATACGTTTACAAGAGTTTACCCTATGGGAGACTTATCTGAAGGAGCGGAAATGACACGTGAAGAGCTCAAAAAGCTTCATGTAGCAGTTGTTTCAGGCGGTTGGTCAGACGAACACGAGATTGCCATGGAGTCTGGCAAGCAGTGTGCAGCAGCACTCAAAGAGGCTGGCTTTACCAGCGTTGACCTGCTTGATGTTGCAGAAAAAGACTTTGTAGTTACCCTTGCTCAGGGTGGTTATGATGTCGTATACGTTGCTATGCACGGTCGTTTTGGCGAGGATGGCTGCATCCAGGGTCTTCTCGAGATTCTGCACATTCCTTACACGTTTTCTGGCGTTCTCGCGTCTGCTATGGGAACTGAAAAAGAGCTGTCAAAGCTTATGTATAGGCAGGCAGGAGTTCCAACGCCTAAGGGAATTGACGTTCCTGCAGGTACCGTCTTTACAGATGAGCAGGTAGACAAGCTTATTGAGGACCTCGGTCTCCCTATGTTTGTAAAGCCTTCTGGCAACGGTTCAAGTTATGGCGTCACACGCGTCACTTCGCGAGAAGAGCTTCCCGCTGCACTAGAACTTGCCGGTGAACAGGGTGAGCGCATTCTGATTGAAGAGAGCATAGCGGGAACAGAGATTACCGTTCCTGTTATTGGTAATGAGAACCCAACTGCTCTCCCAATCGTTGAGATTGTTACTGGCGATGAGTTCTACAGCATTAAGACAAAATATGAGCCCGCATCCATGCACCACGTAATTCCTGCTCGTCTTGAGCCTGCGGTGTACGCACGCGCTCAGGAGCTGGCAATTAAGGCTCACAATGCACTTGGTTGCCGTGGCGTTTCTCGTAGTGACTTTATTGTTACGGAGGACGGCGTTCCAGTGGTGCTTGAGACAAATACCATTCCTGGTATGACTGCCCGTTCTTTGCTGCCTGATTCTGCACGTACCGGCGGCATTGATTTCCCTGAGCTCTGCACTCGCTTTATTGAGTTTGCACTTGAGGATCGCCAGTAGATTTGTAGGTTATGACCAGCACTAAAAGCGCTACGCAAAAACTAGAAGAACTCATTCTTCCAGGTACCCCTTCTGCGGTTCGCAAGAAGTATTTAGAACTTGCAGAGAGGGCGGAGCATGAGTCATTTGATGTCTTAGAGGATGACATTGTTGTTTTGGATACCGAGACAACAGGTCTGTCCTTTAAGAAGTGTTCCCTTATTGAGATTTCTGCTGCTAAATTGAGTGGCAGAGAGATTGTGGAGCGCTTTCAGACTTTTGTTGATCCAGGGTGTCCAATTCCAGAAGAAATTACAGCACTGACCTCAATTACTGACGAAGATGTTAAAGGTGCGCCAAGCGCAAAAGAAGCTGTTGCTGCCCTCGCAGAATTTGTCGGCGGTCTTCCGGTTTTGGCACACAACGCCACTTTTGACCGTACGTTTATTGAACGAGTACCTGGTGGAACTTCAGTCTCCGATACTTGGATTGATACGCTGTCGCTTTCACGCATAGCTCTACCTCGACTTTCTTCGCACAAGCTTTCTAGCATGGCTGAAGCGTTTGGCACCATGAAGGTCACTCACCGCGCAAGCGACGACGTAGATGCCCTTTGCGGCATGTGGCGCATCTTGCTTTTGGGACTTATGAATCTGCCCCGCGGGCTTCTCGCCAAATTGGCGTCAATGCACGATGGAGTGGAGTGGACATTTAGGCCGATCTTCTCGTATTTGTCAAAGATGAAAGAAGAAGAGGCTGTTCGACGCGGCGTCGCAAAAGAAGACGCAACAGGAGCCGAGCTTGCAGACGCGGAGATTTCGGGCACGTTCTTCTCGCTCAAGGACATTCGTAGCCAGCTCGTTGCCGACATAAAAGCAAAGGCGAGAAGGGACGCGGATGACCCAGAGACGCCTGCTATGCTGCCGATTTCTAAAGACGAGATTCATCGGGCATTTGCCAAGCCGGGCGTTGTCTCACAGATGTACGACAAATTTGAGACGCGCAGTGAGCAAGTTAGCATGTCCGTTGAGGTCAGAAATGCGCTGGTCACTTCTTCGCATAGAGAGCTTGAAGCCGGAACTGGCATTGGCAAGTCAATTGCATACCTGCTGCCTGAGGTGCTCTTTGCGCAGAAAAACGATGTTACGGTAGGTATTGCTACAAAGACAAACGCACTGACCGACCAGCTTATTGCACACGACCTTCCAGCGCTTGCGAAGGCGCTTCCTAGCGGGTTGAGTTTTTGCAGCTTAAAAGGGTACGAGCACTATCCGTGCTTGCATCGTGTTGATAGAGCTGCCCTTGAAGAGCTTCCACTGACGCTCATTGACCAAGAAGGTCGCTCGAGCAACAGTGTTGCCTCAGATATGCTGACCGCAATTGCCGCGATTTATGCCTACGCATGCCAGTCAGCCGACGGTGACTTGGATGCGCTGGGTATCCGTTGGCGTTCAGTTCCACGAGAGATGGTAACCATCAAGGCCGCAGAGTGTCTGCGCTCCAAGTGCCCATATTACCCTCACGAGTGCTTTGTTCATGGAGCTCGTAAACGTGCAGGATCTTCAGATGTCGTGGTGACCAACCATTCTCTGTTGCTCAGAAACGTTGCTGCTGACGGTAAAATTCTGCCTCCTATCAGGCATTGGGTAATCGATGAGGCTCATGGTTTTGAAGCTGAAGCTCGTCGTCAGTGGGCAGTAGAAATCTCTGCCAAAGAGATGCGAAACGGCTTTGAGCTGCTTGGAGGCATCAAGTCTGGTGCCATACACACCGCTATGGTGGGCGCAGCCAACCTTGAGGACTCTACGCTGCTCACCGGGCTTCTCACGCGCTCCGCCGCCGCAGTTCAGCGAGCCATGGCAGCAATGGGCAACCTTATGGCCACTGTGCATGAGCTAGCTCCATTGGCTAAAAGTGATGGTGGTTATAACTCCCTTCAGCTTTGGATTAACGACGAGGTAAGAGAAACAGAGGAATGGAAAGAAGTCTTAGAGACCGCCTCCATCGCCCTTTCTGCTCTTGAAGAAGCTGCGCTTCGAGTAGGAAAAGCCACCGATGCGCTTGTCGCATCGGCACCAAACCTTGCAAGTAACTTGAGTGATGCTGGGGTGTTCTTGAGCACCCTTCTGGATTCACTGAAGCTCATCTGTGAGGGAACGGACAAGAGCTACGTCTATTCAGCCAAGCTAACCCGATTGAAACGCGATATTGGCTCTGAGGCCCTTATGGCCGAAAAGCTTGATATTGGAGCAGAACTGGCAGAGAAGTGGCTGCCGGAGACGCATTCTGTTGTGTTTACCTCAGCAACCATTGCTGTTGGAGACGATTTCTCTCATTTTGAGCACGCTGTTGGCCTGGATAGAGGCTCCTTTGAGCACAAGAGCCTGCACTTAGAGTCAAGCTTTGACTACGAGAATCATATGGGCGTCTTTGTGGCTGAGGATATGCCTGCGCCAACAGACCCGGGCTACTTGGACGCTCTGGAAAAGCTGCTGTACGACGTTCATGTTCAGATGGGCGGCTCGGTGCTAACGCTCTTTACTAACAGACGCGATATGGAGCGCCTCTTTGAAGCGCTAGAGCCTCGCTTGAGTGAGTATGGCCTTAACCTTGCCTGTCAGGAGCGATCTTCTTCCGCGCGACGCGTTCGCGAAAAGTTCCTAGCCGAGAAGAATCTCTCGCTGTTTGCTCTTAAATCGTTCTGGGAAGGCTTTGACGCTGCGGGAGATACGCTGAGGTGCGTGGTAATCCCTAAGCTTCCGTTTGCAAGCCCTAATGAACCGCTGGTCAAAGAGCGTGAGGCGCGAGAAGACCGTGCGTGGTGGCGCTATTCTCTGCCAGAGGCGGTAATTGCAACTAAACAGGCTGCTGGTCGCCTTATCAGGAGCGCTGAGGATAAGGGCGTTTTGGTGCTTGCCGATTCCAGGCTTGTTTCCAAGCGATATGGAAGCTCGTTCTTGAAGTCATTGCCCAACAAGAACTACCAGCGCGTCTCGACAAAGGATATCTCCGAGCAAATTGCCAAGTGGCGAGAAGAACACGACGCGTAGCAGCACTAACAGCTACCAAATTGGCTTAAAGTTGCTCTTCTGCAGCAAGAAGAGATGCAGCATAGGCGCGCATTGCCTGCGTCACGGCATGGTCTTTGGTTGTTACTTTTCCCTTAAGAGCAAGTAAGCGTTGTAGCAGCCATGTTCCGCCGTAATAGGGGATAGTTGCTTTAATCTCTGCAGCATTGCGCTGACCGCCAATCGTTTTGAGGCCAGGCCACGAATAGTGCGTAAGCGCACCTTTATCAAGGAAGACAAGCTCTACTAACTGCGATCTTTCCGGCGCAGAAGATTCTTTTACGTTTTCTGCAAGTTTTAGCTGCTCCAATGAAGCGGAGCGGGCTTCAATGTGACTCATGCGATTGACTCTAAAGACCCTTTGCTGCTCGAGGCCTAAATCAATTCCCTCTATAAGCCAGCCGTTCTCTCCGTAGGACAATTGATAGGGAAGAACGTCTCTTTGGCTAACTACAGCTTCTTTATTGCCTTGAGCTTCCACAAACGCTATCTCAGAACGATAGACAAATGAAATAACCTGTGACTCCGCAATTGCATTTGAGCAGGTGAGGAATGCGTCTACTTCTTTAGTATGGCTTTTAGAGACACGTGAACCTGAAGCACCATCTGATGAAGAGTCTGCCGTATATGGAGACTTCAGAAGTTTCCAAAAAACACTTTCTTGGGGTAAAGCAAGTGTTGTAAACGCCTCTTTAAGCGCTAACGTTTCTTCGTCTGTTAAGACAAGCCTTCGAGTTCTAAACGGAGACTCTCCAACGAGCGTCAAAGTATCTTGGTCTCCAGTAAGCGGGAGGGGAAGATAGCCATTCTCGTCCGTGAGCTGCAAGAGCTCCATCAGAATGGCAGCTTCTTCTGAGGAGATGCCAAACCGCGACTGAACCGCGCTTAACTCAATCGCATCAAAAGAATCTCTAAATGCAGCGGCAAGCAATACGAGTTTGTAGACGGCTGAAGAAATGTTTTTTCTTCCAAAAGAGGTGTTTTTAACGGCCATTGGCAACCTCGCTTAAAGACTCTTTCCACTTTGCGAGAAGAGACTCCGGAGATCTTGGAATTAATCCATGAGCAAGAATCCAAGACAAAGCAGTGTCTTCATGAGCGTAAGCAATGGTCCACAAAGCGCCATTAGAGAGGAGCTCAACATCCCCTTGCCCCTGAGAGAAATGCTCAAAAGCAGCGAGTATGTTTTTGGGGATAAATGCAGTAAGAACGCCAGCCTGTAATCCAAGCTGGAAATCAAGAAGGGTATAGTCTTTTGAATCAAATTCTTCTGGTATAGAGAAGGACTCATTTTTAAGAATTGCGGCATCTAAAACACGGTCAACGCGAAAAGTTTTGATGGAAGCGGTCTCAGTACTGGATGAAAAATCTTGGGCCACAAAGTATAGAAGTCCCTGTGAAACAAAGAAATCCAGTACGCCCAAATCTTTTTGTTTAACCAGGTCCTGTGAATTTGTGTAGGTGATGTTTACCAGTTGTTTAGAGCTGAGAGATTCGTATAGAACAGGAAAGACTTTGCTTTGGGAAGAAGCATTGAGTTTTTGGCTGTCTGGTTTGCCTGAGTCCGAGGAATAAAAGTTACCCACAATTTTAGAGAGCGCGTTTCTCAATTTCTCTTGGTAAACAAAAGTTGTATCAGTGAGAATTGCACTGCAGATTACAAGCAGCTGATTGGCATCTTCAGGGCTTAAGTCGTACGAGGAATCAAAGAAATTCGAGTCCGAAAGATAGAATGACTTTTCTTTTCCCGTTTTTACCTCTGTAATTGCAAATCCAAGCTGTTTTAAAACAGCGCGATCTCTTGAAAAAGTTCTTAAAGCAGAATCGGTAGATAAATCTGAGTAAATTGCCGTATATATTTCTGCCGAGGGTAGAGGTCCCTTTTGAAGTAGCAGCATAAATAGCGAGAAAATCCTCCAGGCACCCAATTCATTATTACCTAGAGTTTGATCGTTTGGAGCCATATCCACCTCCCGCTTTTTGCTAGTTGAACTCAAATCTCTCTAAACATATACGAAAGTTTTTGATATTTAGTGCAGAATTTCTAAATTTGGACGTAAAAATACACTTTAACCGCTATATTTCGATATAAGACGTATACTAATGACGTATATATGAAACCTGTCAGAAGACATGCCAACGAAGGACGCAGTATGGCCATTACACATGACTATGTTGACTATCTAGACGAGCAGATTGATATTGCTCCTGCCGGTAGCCAAGAGGAGCTTCAGGCTGCTCAAACCATTGCTGAAGAAATGAAACTTCACGGGCTTGAGGCAACCATTGAAGAATTTGATGCTAAGTCTATTAAGAGTCTTGGTTATTCAATCTATTTAATCCTCCTCTTCATTGGCGTTATTTTTGCAGGCACTGGCAATGCAGCACTTATTGCTTTTGGCGTTCTGCTTGTTGTCGGCTTTGGTGCACTTACGTGCCTCAAGTACTTTGGTAATGACATTCTTGGTTCATTTGGATCTTCCATCAGAAGCCAGAACGTTGTTGCTAAGCACGAGGCCACTGGCGAGCTTGTTGCAAAGGGCAACCGTCCTATTGTCATCGTTGCTCACTATGACTCTCCACATACAAACTTCCTTGTTGAGTCTCCTGTAGCAAAGTACGTGCCTCTTGCACAGAAGTATTCGCGTTGGTGTGTAGTTGCAGTGTTTGTTGCTACGTTTGTTCAGATTCTTCGCTTCCTTCCTGATCCAGTCCGTGTCCTCTTCTGGATTGTTGGTATTCTTGCAGCTCTTCCACTTGTTGCTCTTTCTGTTGCAACAATTGCAGAGCGTTTTGCACCTTGTACCATTGGCGCAAACAATAACAAGTCTTCAGTTGCAGCTCTTCTTGGTATTCTCGAGAATGTCCGTCCTACCGGTCATCGTCCTGAGGTTGTACATCACTTTGCAGGAGATGCTGCTGCACTTATCCCAGAACCTGATGAGGTAGAGGGCGTCCGTCATGGTGAGGACGTTCTCAATTCACTGGGAATTCTTCCTGAAGATTGCGAAGTAAGCTACGTTGCTTATGACACTACTGGTGCAAGCCAGACTGCATCTCTTGAGGATGTTGCAGAGGCCGTAAATGCAACAACAGAAGACGAGCAGGCTGAGGATGCTGCTGCTGACAACACCGTTGCTTATGATTCTGTTGACGATGAGCTTAATGCAACCATGAAGCAGGTTCATGAGTCTGCTGATGCAGATGCAACCCAGGTACAGCCTGAAGCAACACATGAACTCCATGCTAAGAACGATTTTGCTCGTCGTGCGTCCCTCTTTGATCTTCCTGATCCTTCTGGCGATGCCGTTGATCCACTGGCTCCATCTTCCGAGCCAGCTCCTCACTATGTCCCAACTCAAGCACCTGCGCCAACTCCAGAGGCAGAAGATGCAGAGAGCCCATTTGATACCATTTCAGCCGATGAAGGCCTAACAGAGGCGCAAGACGCAAAGACTCCTGAGGCAAAGCGTCGTTCCTTTAGACTCTTCGGTCGCAACGACGGTCCATCGGATGACTGGAAGGGCGGCGCAGCTCCATCTGCTGAGAATCGTGAAGAGACCGACTCTGAAGATGCACCTGCTATTTCTGAGGATGATCTTCGTAACGCTGTTTTGTCTCTATCTGATGACGAACTCATTGCACATGACATTTGGTTTGTTGCGCTTGGAGCATCTGACTTTGATCACGCAGGCATGAGGGAATTCCTCTCAAAGCACAGAACTGATATTCGTGGTGCTTTCTTGATTAACCTTGATTGCGTTGGCGCTGGCTCGCTCTCCATTCTTAAGAACGAGGGAATTGGCAACGTTCGCCGCGCTGACCGTAGAATGACTCGACTCCTTTCTACTATTGCAACTGATCTTCATATCGATGTTGAGCAGAGCGCATTTGACTGGGGCACCACTGACGCAACTCCTGCAATGCAGAATTCAGTTCGTTCCGTTACCTTAATGGGCTTAAACGAGGATGGACTTCCTGCACTCAGCCGTACCGCCGCTGATGTTCGCGAGAATGTCAACGCTGGTCAGTGCGCTGACGCAGCAGCTCTTGTTACTGAGCTTATTAGACGCTCATAAACGAATAAGTTACTAGCTAGAGTAAGTTTTTAAGAAAGGGCAGAGGTTTCTGCCCTTTCTTTTTTAGTGCTAAGGCAAGATTGTTCAACTAAAAAGAACGTCTAATTTTTGCTGCAAACAAGTGGACACATCCAATGAGTACCGATCCTGCTAGGGCGAGTAAAAGGGGAACTGCATAGGCATTATCTGCTGTTCCAGGAAGATGAGGCTTAGGGGTTACACGAATAGTTTGTGCTTTAGAGTGACTGTCGGTGTGCGAAGCAACTTTCTCACCATCTTTTGAGATTGTTTCGTAGGCAGTAACTTCTTTACCTTCAAGCGAAGCAGTCCTTACAGAAAAAGGAACCGCAGCCTCTCCCGATGAGGTGGGAGCTTTGAAGCGGACAGTTCCACGAGCGATGGGCTCCGCTGTACCTTCTTGGAGCTGTTTTGTCTCATAGAGCTCTCCGGTAATTTCGTACTCTTCTCCTGGGGTAAGACCCTCGTATTTAATGTGATCAACAAGATTGAGTTTCTCGGCATACTCAGGATTTTTTGATCCAGCGGCATCTACAAGCATCGTTTGTAGAGAAATTCTTTCATTAATAAGCTCAGGAGCCTCTATAGTCTCTTCAGAAGTAAGGGTAACCGTAGGGTTCCATTCTTTATTAAGAGAGTAACCTGCTGGAGCCAGCACCTCTTTAAGCGAGTAGGAGCCAAAGGGAAGGTCTTCAACCGCGGCCTCTCCAGATTCGTCTGTTTCTACTGTGGTGACAACTTCGTGCGGAGCAATCCAGTTGCCTTGGTAGAAAATGGGCTGAGTGGAGTTATTGGTGAGTTCAATTTTTGCGCCCTTTAAACTTGGCATTTCTTCTGCTTCAGAATAACCATCGGATGAATTTAGAGAAGTGTGTCCAATTTTCTTAATCTTAAGACTTCCTTTTATAACCTCGTCTTTAAAGGTGAAGAGGTGTTCAGAGGAAGGATTTACTTTTCCGCTAGAGATATTTGTCCAGAATAGATTTCCATCTTGGCTTGATAGCTTCCAGGTTTGAAGTGAATGTTCTGGAAGTTTATAGCCTTCAGGTGCTTGAATTTCTTCGATTTGGTAATACCCCAGAGGAAGCCAGGGTTTCTCGCCAAGAGTAAAAAGGTCATCTCCAGAAACCTTATGGTCTGCATCAAAAGAGGCAAAACCTTGTTCGTCGGTCGAGAAAACCCATGTCCTAAGCGTGGTTTCAGAGGAGCCACTGTAGGTCACCTTAAAAAGTGCACCTTGCAGCGTTGCGTTTCCTTGGGGAGAAGCACTTTGTTGCTCGGAATGATTGTCTTCGCTGAGGCTGATGCTGTGGTCAAAGTCTTGCTTTGAAATGCGTAGATCAAACTCTCCAATAGGAGTGTCGGTAACTGTGAGAGCGCTCTCTTCCTGGTTTTTTATCTCTACAGCATGAATTGTTTGATCAAGAAGAAAGCCCTTTGGTGCAGTGGTTTCTTTTACGTATACCGTTTCAACAGGAAGCTCATCGAGCGTTGCAGACCCAGATTTATCAAGGGTGAGACTGCCAAGAAGATTGGTGCAACCCTCATCGGAATATACTCCGTAGACAGCGCCTTCTAGGGAGTAGTGCTCGTTATTTGAGGTGACATCGGGCAATAGGGAGCCTTTGGTGATTTTGAGTGAGCCAGATTGCTGTCCAAAGAAAAATAGAACCTGTTTGTCTCCTGTAGGCACAAACAGCTTGGCAACTCCACTCTCCGGACCACCACCGTTGGTTTGAGCGTAGTTCATAGCATCGGAATAGAACTGTTCAATAGGTTGATGAAGCTCTGCCTGAGGAACACTCACCGCAAGAGCATGAGCTTCTCCGCGCATAACCGCCCACAGCGCAAACTGCGTGATGGCTCGCGCCTTCCAGCCTGTATATCCATATACGTCTTTTTCTTGGGACGCAGTAGCTCCGTGATAAATGATGTAGTCAATAGCTCTAAGCTGCTCAGCGGTATACGTTCCACCGCGAGCACCGTTAGCTGAGGTGAGTTTTGTATAAGACTGCGGGTCAATTACACTTCCAGTTACTCCTGGCCAGGCACCATAGTGATTGAACTCATCTCCACAGTAAAGATACGTACCGTCACTAGCGGTCCACATAGGAATTTGTTGTCCACCAGGAAAATCTTCTCTTTGTGCAACAGTAAAAGAGGGCTCTTGTGCAAAAGCAAGTCTATGAGCAGGCTTTAGGAAAAAATGACTAAGGAGAAGAGCTCCAATCAACAGAGGGATAAACCAAAAGTGAAAGGCAGAAGCAAAGGGGCGCCTCCGCGCAGTTCTTTCTTCCTTAGGTTTTGAGGATTTTGTGATAAACATGCGTGCCTCCAAACTGAAAAATCAGAGGTAGATTGCGTATGATGAGATTTTTGTAATGCATAAATAAGAGCTTTTGTTGCAACATATAGACAATTAGTGTTAACGTATCAGTAATCAGTAACACTTACTAATTAATGAGGTTATCGTGCGTTACAGTAAGCAACGTGAGGCAATTCGTACGTATATGGAAGGTCGCCATGACCATCCAACAGCAGATAGCGTGTATGCGGCAGTAAGAGAGGAGTTACCAAATATCTCTCTTGGAACCGTTTACCGCAACCTTATGCAGCTTGTTGACGCAGGTGAGCTTCAGGTTGTTAATACTGGTGATAACATCTCTCGTTTTGATCCAACTACAACTGAGCATGCCCACTTCCAGTGTCATGAGTGCGGCCGTGTCTTTGATGTTGATGGACCAGTTCTAAGGGATCTTACCAGCCTCACCAAGGACTCTTGTGGCGAGATTGACTCTTATGCCTTGTGCTTTACAGGTATTTGTAATGAGTGCCTAGCTAAGAATCCAGCGCTTCATCACAGCGTAAACTAATTGCATTGCAACAAAACAGCTCTCTTTAAGACCGGTGTTCACCGGTCTTTTTCTTTATGGGGGAGCCTCAGGTTTGCGAGAAAACCTATCTGCTAGACGCGACCGTAGACCTGCATGCCCTATGGAAGGAAAGCTGCTTGGCATGACGGGGTCTCCGCCAAGCAGCTTTGCCCGAGGAAGGTGGAGTTGTCGGGTGGAGAGTAGGCGTCTATAAGAGGTGGGATAGTGGTGTGCGGGGGTTTCTCGCCAAAAGTACTTTTGCATAGCGCTCCTTTCGTTGGAGAGCATGCTAAAGAGTGATTTTGCGCCTATTCTGACCAGCGCTTGTCCAATTTCTGACAAAGAAAATTTGTGTAGGCGCATTTTTGTTGTATACATGCAGCTAGGCAGAAAACAACGCATCAAACTTTTATCTAGTTGCCGAGCAAGCAATCAAAAGGCAAAAAATACTGTGATAAAATCTACACAATTGCGGGCATCGCCAAGTGGTAAGGCAATGGCTTCCCAAGCCATCATCCGCGGGTTCGAATCCCGTTGCCCGCTCCAATGACATACAAGAGCCCTTCGGGGCTCTTTTTATGGACAAGATTGAAATTTGGCGTTGTGAAGAAGGCTGTTCGGGTAGAAGTGGAACGGAAATACTTTGGATTTATCGCCAAAACGTTTGCTCTTAATTTCTTGAATTAAGCGGATTGATGGTTGAAGGGAACAACATGGCACAAATTCCTATGACAGATCAAGAGGTAAAGATTGCCCTCGATGCGCTGTCTGATCAGATTGATAAATACGCTGAGCTTCTTGTGAAGAAGGGATGCGCAATTTCTGAGGGAAGTCAGCTGGTAATTAACGCTTCAATTGAGATTGCCGATTTTGCTCGTAGAGTTCAGCGCGCAGCTTATGCAGCTGGTGCAGAATTTGTCACGGTTATCTGGGGAGATCAAGAGTCCTCAAGAATCATGTACGAAAACGTTGATCTAGCTCGTCTTTCTAAAACTCCAAGCTGGAAGATTGAGCAGCTTAACTCCCTCGCAGAGCAGGGTGCAGCATTTTTGTTCCTCTCGTCTGATGACCCAAATGGGCTCAAGGGTATTGATCCAGAAAAGCCAGCTGCCGTTTCTCGTGCAAGAAATCTGGAGTGCGACGTCTTTAGAAATGGCATGGACTTTGGTAAAAACGTTTGGTGTATTGCTGGCGTTCCTGCTGCTGAATGGACAAAGGTAATTTTCCCAGAGCTTTCTGAGGCTGAGGCAATCTACAGGCTTTGGGTTGCTATTTTGGATGTTGCTCATGCAAGTGGAGAAGATCCTCAGAGTGCTTGGGAGACCCACAATGCAACATTTGAGAAGACCAAGCGCTTCATGAATTCTCACCAGTTTGAAGAGCTTCGTTATGAGTCTTCAAATGGAACTAACCTGACCATCGGCATGAATCCAGGACATCTTTGGGAGGGCGGTGCTGGTAAGACTCAGGATGGAACGTTGTTCTTCCCTAACATTCCTACCGAGGAAGTCTTTACTACGCCAAATTATCGCAAGGTAAACGGCACTGTTCACTCTGCGCTGCCGCTGATTCATGCTGGACAGATTGTTAAGAACTTCTGGTTTACCTTCAAAGACGGCGAGGTTGTTGACTACGGCGCTGAGCAGGGCAAAGATGTTCTGACCTCTATTGTTTCTCAAAAAGGCGGCAAGTACCTGGGAGAATGCGCTCTTATCTCCAAGAATACGCCTATCCGCCAGAGTGGTATTTTGTTCTACGACACTCTCTATGACGAGAACGCTAGCTGTCACTTAGCACTTGGAATGGGCTTCCCAGAGTGCCTGGAGGGTGGTCTTGAGATGAACCCTGATGAACTCTTGGCTCATGGTGTCAATCAGAGCACAACACACGTCGATTTTATGATTGGTGCAGACGATTTGAATATTTGGGGAATTTCTGCCGATGGAAAAGAAACACCAATTTTCGTAAATGGACAATGGGCATGGGAGTAAACTGCTACACTATCCTAGTTGCGTGGTAAAATTGCCACGCCCGATAATGGGCCGTTAGCTCAGTTGGTAGAGCAGGGGACTTTTAATCCCAAGGTCTAGGGTTCGAACCCCTAACGGCCCACCAGGTAATTCAAAGGTCGGGTACCATAGTGGTACTCGACCTTTTCTTTTACGAGCAGAAGGAGTCTCATCGTGGTAGATCGCTACACCGGCAAAGAAATGGGCCACATCTTTTCTTTGGAGAACAAGTACGCCGTTTGGCAGGAGATTGAAGTCCTTGCGTGCGAAGCACAGGCTGAGCTGGGTGTTATTGGCATTTCTCGCGAAGAGGCAGCCTGGATTCGTGAGCATGCAGCGTTTAATCGCGCTGAGGTAGATGAGATTGAGGCTGTTACCAACCACGATGTTATTGCGTTTCTGACCAACATGGGCTCCTATATTGATGCTGAGGTTCCAGAGGGTGAGCTTAAGCCAAGCCGCTGGGTTCACTATGGCATGACCTCAACAGACCTGGGCGATACCGCTCTTTGCTACCAGCTCACTCAGGCATGTGACCTGCTCATTGCCGCGGTTCGTCGCTGCGCTGCTATCTGCAAGCGTCGTGCTTTTGAGGAGCGCGACACTCTGTGCGTCGGCCGCACTCACGGCATTCATGCCGAGCCTATGACCTTTGGCATGAAGTTTGGTAGCTGGGCCTGGGAGTTCAAGCGCGATCTTGACCGCCTCAAGGACGCTCGCAAAAACGTTGCCTATGGTGCTATTTCTGGTGCTGTTGGAACTTACTCTTCTATTGATCCTTTTGTTGAAGAGTACGTTTGCGAGAAACTCGGTCTTGTCCACGATCCTCTTTCAACCCAGGTAATTTCTCGTGACCACCACGCGTACCTTGCTGGTGTTCTGGCAACTGTTGCCGCAACCTGCGAGCGCGTTGCAACTGAGATGCGAGCACTGCAGAAGACCGATACCCTCGAGGCCGAGGAGCCATTCCGCAAGGGCCAGAAGGGCTCTTCCGCTATGCCTCACAAGCGCAATCCTATTACTGCCGAGAAGATCTGTGGTTTGTCCCGCGTAGTTAAGGCAAACGCACAGGTTGCCTTTGATAACGTTGCACTCTGGCACGAGCGTGACATTAGTCACTCTTCTGCTGAGCGTGTTGCTCAGGCAGATAGCTTTATTGCTCTTGACCACATGCTGTCAAAGCTTGAGTTCTTGCTTAATGGCATGGTTCTGTATCCAGAGCAGATGATGGCAAACCTCAATAAGACCCGCGGCATGCTCTTCTCGTCAAAGGTCCTTCTTGCCCTGGTAAACACTGGTATTACTCGCGAAGAGGCATACAAGATTGTCCAGTCTAACGCCATGAAGGTGTGGGGCGACATTCAGCAGTGCAAGGAAGGACCATCCTACCAGGAGCTTCTTGAGGCAGATCCAGCTTGTACGCTGAGCCACGAGGAGCTTGAGAAGATTTTTGATCCTCGCGCGTTCCTTACCCGCTCAAACGTTCTGTTTGACCGTCTTGAGCACCTTGAATTGGACTAAATCGTGGCTTTGTTTGGGAACATTTCTCGTCGAAACTTCTTCAAGACGGGAGCAGCTGGCGTAGTAGTTGCTGGCGCAATTAGCATCGCAGCAGGCTGCTCCCATCAAGAGGGCTCGGGTGACGCAGGAAAGCCGCTGGTACTTGATGAGTCTTCCGGCACAAACGTGCTGGACTCCTATAGCTCAACGGAATATTCTGCTCAGCCAAGCCAGACATGGACGCTACCTTTGGGAAGCGTGCTACATCCAGCTGACGGAAATTGGATTCCCGTTACCACGGCCGGCGCATCTGCCACGCCTATGGTAAAGGGTTCTGCTCTCTCGCTGACGTCTGGCCAGGTAGTTGACGTTGTTCCTACAGCTCAGATGAACAACACTACCGCCGTTATTTACGACGTCCGCTGCTCTGACTCTGTATACGCATGGGTCGAGGTGGATACCACAACCTTTGATTGGGAGCTTCTCGCCGCACCATTTTCTGACGGCAAGCTCACAGGTGACGCAAAGGTACTGTACAAGGCCGATAAAAACTGGGATCCGGCTCCATTTGCCTGCGGAGACGATAAGGTGGTTTGGCTTGTCCAGCCTTCTTCTTCGGGCGAGAAAACCCGTGAGTCTTCTCACTGCTACGTATGGCGTGTGGGCGATTCAGAAGGAACGGATGCCGTTGAATCTCCAGGTAGATTTGCTACTGCGCCATCTATCTCTAAGGGCGTAGTTACCCTTACTCCTCGAGTTCGTGCCTCTGAGGGCACCTACTATGGCGTTACGGCATACCTACTGGGCGATAACCTTAAAACCAAGGTTGACCAGCTTGTTATGCCTCAGTCTGTTAAGCCTTTTGCAGCGAGTCGCGTAGACGATAAGTTTGTTGTGTCTGTTGAAGCAAGTTATGACTCGGGCGGCCTTTTGGGCAAGATGGGAACGTATATCTTGCCTGCTTCAGGAGAAAATCCTTACATCATTGAACGCGAGCCTTATGCAATAGCTGCAGGTAAAGGTAGCCTTTATATTATTAAGAGTCGTGCTTCTTACGTGCTTGTTGATACACAGAATCAAACGGCAAACTGGCTTTATTCAATGGATAGAAGCGTTGATTACGGAGAATTTCCCGCTCGAGAAGGCAACTGTGATTCTTTTGTAACCTACTCCACTGTTAAAGACCCTACCAGCGGATATCCTGCTTCCGTGACAGTTCGTGTTTTTTCTTTGTAGATTATTTGTAGGCATAGCGATAGAATGAATACAAATAATTAATGAATAATCGTAATGTGCCATAAGCACATACATGCAGGGCAAAAGAAAAGGGGAGACAATGGCTTCCGACGAGAAGAAAATTCTGATTGTCGAAGATGAGAAAGTCATCCGTGACGCCGTCTCAGCATATCTTGAGCGCGAAAATTACGTTGTTAAGGGTGTTGGCGACGGTCAGAGTGCAGTTGAAGAGTTTGAGAAACATGCATTTGACCTGGTTATCCTTGACCTCATGCTTCCAAAGCTTTCTGGAGAGCGCGTTTGCCGTGCAATCAGAGATACCTCCAATGTGCCTATCATTATGCTTACCGCAAAAGGTGAGGTAGAAGACAGGATTATTGGTCTTGAGCTTGGTGCTGATGACTACCTTGTCAAACCTTTCTCGCCTCGTGAGCTGGTGGCACGTGTTCGCGCGCTGTTCCGCCGCACGTATTCTGAGCCAGAGACTGCTGTTGATGTGCTTGATTACGGTACGCTTACCATTGATATTTCTGGTCACAAGATTCTCATTAACAACGAGGAAGTTGACCTTACCGCTTCAGAGTTTAAGCTGCTCACCACCCTTGCTCGCTATCCTGGCCGCGTGTACACACGTATGGAGCTTGTCGAGAAGGTCCTGGGCTATGACTTTGAGGGCTATGAGCGCACTATTGATTCGCACGTCAAGAATTTGCGTGCAAAGCTTGGTGATGATCCTCGTAATCCTCGCTGGCTGTTCACTGTTCACGGTGTTGGCTATCGCTTTGAGGCCGGCAACGCTAGCCACGAGTCCTAAGCTCTAGAGTTTTGGCGCTCTTCAAGAAACATCATTCAAATACTCTTGAGAACCCTCCGGAAACTGAGGGTTCTTACAAAACTATTAAGCCTGATCCCGTTGGTACTCAGAGCTTTACTACCCGCATGGCGGCGTTCTTTGCGCTGACTGCGGTCATGACGGTTTTGGTGCTTATTTCTGTTTTGGGTATTGTGTGGGAGAGTCGCTTTACTGCTTATACCAGGGAGAACTTGCAGAATACCGTCGATAACACCGCGCTTAATATGTCTCAAGCATACGCGCGTGCAGACGGCTGGAATGCTGACGTACTTTCTATAGCGCGTCAAGCCTCATCGTCTAATCCCGATATTGGCATCCAGGTTTTAGACGTTTCTGGCGTGGTGCTGTATGACGACTCGGCGCCAAACGCACGTCGACCTGGCGTGAACAGTTCACTCTCTGGTCCTCAGACAGGCGACGCTGTGGTGTATGCAGTTGTTCAAAACTTGCAAGGAGAAGCTGTAGGCAGCATCAGAATCTGGACGTTTGGTTCTGAGCCGTTCTTGACCCAGCGAGATATTGCATTCCGTAATGGCTCCTACCAGGCAATCAGTCTTGCTGCAGCTATTGCAATCTCACTGTCTGGATTGATTGGCATTTTGGCTTCGCGCTCGCTTACCAAGCCTATGCGTCGCATTACCGAGACGGCTGTTCAGATTAGAAGCGGCAATCTTGCAGCTCGTTCAGGTATCCGTGGCGAGAATGAACTGGGGCGCCTGGGAGAAACCTTTGATGACATGGCGTCTTCACTCGAAAGAGACATTAAGCTTGAACGCCGTTTGACCAGCGATGTTGCGCACGAACTCAGAACTCCACTCATGGCAATTATGGCTACCGTCGAAGCAATTCAAGATGGCATCTTGCCTGCAGATGAAGAGCGCCTGGAAAACATTGTGTCTGAGAGTAGACGTCTTTCTCGCCTGGTAGATGCCATGCTCCACCTTTCAAGGCTTGAGAACGGAAAGACAAAGTTCAACCCAGAAAGCGTTAATGTGGTGGCAATGGTGGCAAGTATTGTTGCTGTGCAAGAGACGCTTTTCAAGGAGAATAATCGCACGCTAACCTTTGTGGATATGACGCCCGAGGGCAACTGTTTTGTTGATATTGACTCGGACTTGATCCGAGAAGCTCTGACTAATTTGCTGAGCAACGCCATCCGCTACACCGATGACGGTGGTCATGTTGTCATAACCGTTTCAATTGACGATACCGATGCGGTTATTTCCGTGTCTGATGACGGCATGGGAATTGCTCCTGAGGATATTCCACAGACCTTCTCGCGATTCTGGCGTGCAGAAGAAAGCCGTGAGCGCGCATCAGGCGGCCTTGGCGTAGGTTTGGCAATCACAAAAGAGATTATGGACCGTCATAACGGCACCATTTCGGTAGAATCCGAGCTTGGAAAGGGCACTACCTTCTCGCTACATCTTCCGGTGCTTACTCAAAATAATATCTCTGTTACAGAAACGTTGTTGTAGGCCGATTTTTGGGCATTTTGCCGTACAATCAAAAGTCCTGCAATACAACGCGCTTTGCGCAGAAGTGAGGTCATTGTGGCTGGAGCTGAGCTTCGTCCCGATTCGCACGGTAAGGTCCGCGATATCTACGATTGTGGCGACAAACTTTTGATGGTTGCGAGCGATCGCATTAGTGCTTTTGACTTTATCCTCCCAGATGAGATTCCTTTTAAGGGAGAAATTCTGACGCGTATTAGCGCATTTTGGTTCAACCGCTTTAAGGATCTTCTGCCTAACCACATGATTTCTGTTCTGCCAGATCAGACTCCTGAGCAGTTTACAGATTACGCTGAGTACCTTGCTGGCCGCGCTATGCTGGTCAAGAAGGCTCAAACAGTGCCTATCGAGTGCATCGTCCGCGGTTACCTCACGGGTTCTGGTAAGAAGACTTACGACCAGGACGGCACTGTCTGTGGCATTAAGCTGCCTGACGGTTTGACCGAGGCATCAAAGCTTCCTGAGCCAATCTTTACCCCTTCCACTAAGGCTGAGCTTGGCGATCACGACGAGAATATCTCGTTTGAGCGTTGCTGCGAGATTGTTGGCGAGGATGTTGCTACTCAGCTGAAGGTAGCTTCGCTTGCAATTTATAAGGCTGCTGCAGAATATGCTGCAACTCGTGGAATTATTATTGCGGATACCAAATTTGAGTTTGGTTTTATCGACGGAAAACTTACACTTATTGATGAGTGCCTTACGCCTGATTCAAGCCGTTTCTGGCCTGCTGAGGGTTATTCTGAGGGACACGTTCAGCCAAGCTACGACAAACAGTATGTACGCGATTGGCTGAAAGCCCACTGGGACATGCAAGGAGAGCCACCTCATCTTCCAGAAGAGGTCATTGAGGGCACGTCCGAGCGCTATCGTACGGCATTCCAGATTATTACGGGAACTGAGTTTGTACCACTGAAGGAGACCAATGTCACTGCGTGACACCATTACAGGCGCAACCAAAGAAGCGCGTGAGGCTACCGCAAGCCTTTCAAAGAAAGAAAACTCTGAGGAGACTGAGCGTCCTTCGTATTCCGCTTTTGGTCGCAAATCTGCTGCTACTGCTAAACCAGTACGAGAGGCAGCTGCGTCTGTGCGCGTGAGTGGCTCTGGTTCTGGCTCCAGCGCCCCAAAGAGCAAAGAGGAGAAGCGTGCTGCACGTGCTCGTCAGCGCGAGCGCGAGGATATCCGCAGCCGTGGATTTGAGGCAATGCTGCGCGCAGATCCAGACTACCATCGTGCTGAGCGCGTTTGGTGGGTCTTCCTGGGCCTTGGCTTTGTTGCGACCATCATTACGCTGGTGCTTTCGTATATGGTTCCTGAGTCTAGAGACCTGAACACCGGCGTTGGTATGATTTCTGCCATCATGCTGGTCTTTGCTTACTTCTGCATCTTTGGTTCGGTCGTCTACAGCTTCTTTAAGATGCGTCCTCTTCGCAAGAAGATTGAGGCTAAGGTTGCTGGCATGACCGATAAGAAGCTCAACGATTTCTACCTCGAGCGTCAGGCCGAGTACGACAGAAAGAGAGCCGAGCGCAAGGCTCGTCGCAAGTAGCGGCTTCGTGCTGCTGCCGGCGCCGCAAGCGGTAGCGAGCGCATAGCACTTCTCGTCACGCAGTTGCTAGCTTGCTAGCAAGATTTGCGTACGCGAGCCTACGTGAGTAGAATATCCCACATGCCTTCGTAGCTCAGGGGATAGAGCACCGCTCTCCTAAAGCGGGTGTCGGCCGTTCGAATCGGCCCGGGGGCACCATTGATTTCAAACCGGCAGCTTAGCGCTGTCGGTTTTTCTTTGCTGCAGCGAGTTAGCGTCAAGCCTCGAGCTCGGCATGCAAAATAGTGCGGTTTTGGCAGGTCTCGCTGAAGAATCGCCGTACTTCTGACCAAGAAAGCTGGACGCCAGACGGCCTCACTACCCGATATGCATCTCTATGCATAAACTTCATCTAATATGCTGGAAAATGAATAGAGAAATATAAAAAATCTAACTATAGGTAAATTCCGCTTCAAGAGAACACACCTATGACAGATATTCTGCACAATTGCGGGCATATTACACACCTAATGAAGATAATCTGCACGTTTGAGGTATTTTCAGCGTAATGTATACGTCTTTTTGACAGATTATCTGTCATAGGTGTGTTCAACCATTTTTCCTACAGCAAAAAGCCCTGCAACCAAACACGGTTGCAGGGCTTGAACGTACTAGTTGTGCTCATTGCGCGCTTGGAGCCGCACATTGCACGCCGCAGCGATTACGCTGATGGGCGGGGTCCGCTAGAGACGCGGATGGTGATCGTAGCACCAGGTGCAGCGCTTGATGGTGTCTGACCAACTACGTTTCCGGTTGCAACGTTGTCATCGTAGACCCAAACCGTGTTGACCTGGAAGCCAGCGTTTTCCAGCGTGGACTGGGCGGTTTCAAAGTCCTTGCCAACAACGCTTGGAACAGATCCGCTTTGGGCGCCAGAAGAAACAACGATGGTTACCGTAGATCCCTTATCTGCCTTGCCATTAGCTGGAGACTGAGAGATGACGCGACCTTCAGGAACGCTCGACGAAGGCTGCTGCTGAGTGTCTACCTTGAAACCTGCATCTTTCAGGACATCGGACGCACGCTCGGCAGTCATCTCGGTGACGTCCGGAACATCTACTTTACCCTTGCCAGAAGACAGGTGATAGGTGATGGTGTCGCCAGCCTTAGCGTCGCTACCTGCGGCTGGTTCCTGTGTTGCAACATAACCAACGGTTACGTCGTCCGACTCAACCGAGTCACCATTTCTTGCTTTGAGGCCAACGGCAGCAAGAGCAGACTCAGCCTCTGATGGACTCTTGTTGGTAAGATCAGGTACTTTAACTGCAGCAGCAGGTTTAGCTCCCTTAGAAATGACAAGGTTAACCGCGGTCCCCTCAGGAGCCTGCCTGTTAGCGCTTGGTGTCTGGTCGATGACCTGGCCTTCTGGAGCAGAATCGCTGTAGCTTTCTGTAACAGTTCCCAGCTTAAAGTGGCTACCAGATGCATTTAGCGCCTGAGTTGCCTGGTCTTTTGTCTGACCAACAAACTGTGGAACCAGATACTGCTGGGAGGAGTTGCCGAGGATGTGCGCAATAGCAAAGCCCGCAAGAGCCAGGACAACCAAAGCGCCTAAAACGCCGAGAATAACGTTGCGCTTGTGACGCTTATTCTCGCGCTTGTCCAGCTCATCGGCCTCTTCACGAGAATGGACGCGGTTCAAGCGACCAGTGTCGCCACCGCGCGTAATGTAGGTGTTGGAACCGTCAATGCCGCGACGATCCAACCTGGAAGTTGGCTGAGGTGGCGTCACAATGCGGGGGCTTACGGTGGTGTTGCTTGGAATAGTGGCGCGGCCAGCAATGAAATCGCGCAGCGCACGAGCAAGCTCGTCAGCACTCTGATAGCGGTCAGCTGGGTTTTTCTCCATGCAACGAAGAATGATTGCCTCGAGTGCAGGATCTACGTTGGGATTGATCAGCGATGGTGGCTGAGGAGCCTCGTTGACCTGCTTCATAGCAACGCTGATAGCGTCGTCACCAGCAAAAGGAACGCGGCCAGTTGCAGCCTCGTACATGACAATGCCCAGGGAATAGATATCGGTGGTTGGCCCCAAAGGCTTGCCCGTACTCTGCTCTGGAGAAACGTAGTGAGCGGTGCCAAGAACAGAGTTATCGGTGGTTAGACTGCTGTTCTTTGCACGAGCAATGCCAAAGTCCATGACCTTGATGTTGCCATCTGGCTGGACCATGATGTTCTGTGGTTTGATGTCACGGTGAATGATGTCGTGACGGTGTGCTACAGAGAGCGCCTGAGCAATCTGAGAGCCAATCTGAGCGACCTTACGGGAATCAAGGGCTCCATGCTTGCGGATGCCGCTCTTAAGGTCTGTACCGCGCAGATACTCCATGACAATGTAGTAGGACTCGCCGTCCTTACCCCAGTCATAGACCGAGACAATATAAGGACTGGAGAGCGCTGCTGCAGCCTGAGCTTCCTGCTTAAAACGAGCAGCAAAGGAAGGATCGTTTGCGTACTGCGGCAGCATCATTTTGATGGCAACAGTACGACCAAGAACCTGGTCCTGTCCGCGGTAAACGGTGGCCATTCCACCGGTACCAATTTTGTCTTGAACCTGGTAACGCCCACCGAGCATTCTACCTGGCATAACTCAACTCCTATCAAGCGTGCGATTTTCTCGCCACGTCACTTACTATCTTAGAACACACCCAACTACTTGGGGAGAAGACCGTGCGATGTTTTGAGCGCTATGAAGCGGCACCCAAAGCCTGGATGTTCAGGCACTGCGCAAGAACACGGCCGCCAACCTGAGCACCGTAACCCAAAACGTTCTCGCCGTTGCCTTCGATGACAACAGAAACAACAAGGGTTGGGTGGTCGTAAGGCGCAAAACCGATGAAGAACGAGTTAAAGTTACCGTTCTCGACGTCTGCTGTACCTGTTTTACCCGCAATCTTGACACCCGGAACGCGAGCTCCCATACCGGTGCCGGATTCAACAACACCCAGCATTGCTTCTCTGACCTGTGCGGCGGTATCTGCAGACACGGCCTGTCCAAGCGATTTTGGTGACGTTGTAGAAACAACAGCTCCCTCTGGTGAGAGAACGCGATCAACAATGTAAGGGTTCATGACCACGCCGCCGTTAGCAATTGCAGCCGCAACAACAGCGTTTTGCATGACGGTGGTCTGAGGACCTGCAGGACTTGCATGCTCTCCAACAGGAAGGCCGCAGGATGCCCAGCCAAGCTCCCAGGTGGTCATCTCGGCAGGATTTGGCATCAGCGATGGAGTTGTGGAGAAGTCCTGACCAAGTGCGGTGCCATAACCAAAGGCACGTGCATAGCTGACCAGGTTATCTGCGCCAAGTGCAACACCAAGCTGTGCCAAAGCCGTATTGGAAGAGCGGGCAAACGCCTCACGCAGAGGAATGGTGCCCATGTCTTCGTTGGCGTAGTTGTGGATAGTACCACCGCCAAGCTCCATGGTTCCTGGAGCGGAATACGTGGTGTCCAGCGTGGTGGTATGCGTATCAATACCAGCAGAAAGTGTAATGGTCTTGAACGATGAACCAGGGGAGTAGAGCGCCTGGGTAGTTCTGTCGACCAGCTGACTGCCGGTTCCGGACTCGATAATGGTGCCCAGTTCAGCGTGGGTATACGAAGGGCTTGAAGCCTTTGCAAGTACAGCTCCGG
>CAUTIE010000014.1:0-29104 GCA_963538475.1 uncultured Atopobiaceae bacterium | reverse complement strand
AGCTTGGCCACAGGATTTGCCTTATGAAGGAAGCTTGTTCCTTCGGTGTAATCAATAACACTACCCACGAGGAGCCTCCTTACCATTAAGCGTGGCTGCAATACGAGCAATCTCAAACTGATGCTGCAATGCGTCAAGCACCTCTGAAGCACTGCTAAGCCCAGTAAATGATGAATCCACGTGCGCTCCAGCAAGCTTTGACAGCTGAATCATCTGAGGAGCCTCAACATACGCTTCCTTCAAAACCTCATCTGTCGAGAAGATCTGTGAAACTTCCCCATCATCTAACACACTGCCATGTGCCATAACGACAATTCTTGTGGCAAAGTCCAGCACAACCTCCATGTCATGGCAAACCATAAGAACTGCACAGGCCTTCTCGCACAGTGAGGCAACCATGTTCATGACCTGCATACACTCTTTGTAATCCAGGCCCGATGTTGGCTCATCAAGCACAAGAATATCTGGCTCGCAGGCAACCACAGACGCAAGCGCAACCATCTGACGCTGACCGCGAGAAAGCATAAACGGAGACGCCTCTGCATCCAGTCCCATACGCTCAATGACTTCTCGTGCCTTGCATCGGGCATCCTCTGCAGACGCACCCTTGAGCTCAAGACCAAACGCAATCTCCTCAAGGACGCTCTCTTTACAAATCTGGTAATCGGGATTTTGGAACAGCGTTGAGACATGCTGGGCAATCTGCGACGTCTTCCAATCCTTGCATGAAACACCCTTAATATGAATGTCTCCCGATCGAGGACGCAAGAGGCCATTTACCAGCTTTGTCAGAGTTGTTTTGCCGGCGCCGTTTTGGCCAACAAGAGCAACAAGCTCACCAGGATGCAAACTGAGAGAAACGCGCTCTACACCATCAGTACTATTCTGATATTTAAAGGTGGCATCGATAACGTCAAGAACAGATTGAACACTTGGCTGCTCTGCGTCTTGAAGAACACCAATCCTGTCAAATGGTCCGCTCGACTCAGCAACCACAGGACCATCTATTTTTGGAAGATACGTCTCCCCCGCTAGCTCAACAGCATCAGCAGCTGGTGATTCATGGTTCTCTGTAAGGGAAATGCTGCGATGCTGGAGAGCGCCTACACAGCACGCAAGCTGCTTGGCGGCTGACTGAACTGACAACGCAGTTTCATCGCAGACAGCTCTGTCCGCCTCAGATAACAAGTGAGCATACTCAGACTGATGAGAGAGCTCGTGGACACCCTTTGAGACGCGCACGCAACGAGGAACGTCAACACCAACCTCTTGCAGCAAATCTACCTGTGAGAACACTTCTTCACCACTGCCAAAAGCACAAATGGCACCCTTGTCCATAACGGCAATCTTTGAGCAATACTTGGCGAGAAGACCAACTTTTTGCTCAATTACCACAACCGTAATACCTTTGGTTTTGTTGAGCTCTGAAAGGGTCTGGAAGATTAGCTCGGACGACGCTGGATCCAAGGCTGCTGTTGGCTCGTCTAGTACCATAACCTGTGGCTGAAGTGCCAAAAGTGCTGCAATAGCAACCTTTTGCTTCTGTCCACCAGAAAGAGAAGCAATCTCTCTAAAACGAAGGTTAGCAATACCTACTGTTTCTAACGCATAGGTAATTCGCTCTGGAATTTCTGCGTGAGGAACGGCAAAGTTCTCAAGACCAAAGAGAAGCTCATCCTCAACAATAGAAGCAACCATCTGCGCATTGATATCTTGGGTGATTGATCCCACAATCTTAGAGATATCAGTTAAGGCAACCGTACAGGTATCCATTCCAGAGACAAGAATCTTGCCAAAGAAATTGCCTCTAAAGTGATGAGGAATGGCGCCAGAGAGTGCAAGAGCAAGCGTAGACTTACCTGCACCAGAAGGGCCAACAATACCTACAAAGTCACCCTCCTGAACACTCAGCGACAGCTCATTCAGAGCGCGTGCTGAGCTATCAGGATAGCTGTATGACACAGATTGAACTTCAATAATAGACACAGTGTTCTCCAGGAAATATGAGCGTATCTAAGAACTTATCGGCCCAAAACCTTCTTAAGAGGAGCCGCAAGAACCTGAACAACAATAGCATTAAAGAATGCGGTTCCTACGATGACAGGAAGCATTACGTAGAAAAGCTCAATAGTTGCACCTTTGGCTGGAATAGCAATGGCAGCAAAGATCAGACCAGAGATGAGAGTTGTTACAAAAGAGCCAATTGCAGGCATTACTGGCTTATCTGCAAGAGCAGACTTAGTAAAAGCAAACATAACAAGTGAAGCAACGCCTTCTGCAACAAAATCAGCACCAGGGACAGAGGTGGTCAGCTGAATAACGGTAGCTGCGATAAGGCCAATAACCAGACTCTGAACAGCAGTTGGCTTCAAAAGAAGAATAGCCAGGCAGAACGATGCAATAATGAACTCTGGACCAATACCAATAGCGCTAATTGCCTTACCAACGGTCAGGTTAAGAATAAAACCAGCAGCAATAAGTACGGCAACAAGAACAAGAGAAGTTACATCCAAAACGCCTGCAGACTTTGAAACAGCAACAACGCGTGGTGCCTGCTCAGCAGATCCTGTCTCTGTGCCTGCGGCGCTGACCTGATTAAGATTTTCTGAAGACATACAAACTCCTTTAACGCAAAACATAATGAACAAACAAAACTTTCAACTAAACGGGTTTCTCGCCATCCGGATTTAGCGAGAAACGTACGCACAAAAAAAGCTCTCGGTCACCCGAGAGCCTCTAAATGCGTATGCAGAAGCAACTCATCGCTGACCGGAGAAAGACAAGTTGTTCCACCACCACTGCTGAGTGCATGTAGCGCGCATGATATGTCCTCCTCCCAAAAGCGTAAATTGCAATGTAAGAAGAATACCATTACTTAGCCAGATTGTGTCAAGAAATACATTAAGAAACAATTTAGAAACTGTAAGCGGCAAAGGGTAAGAGCAAAATACCGCGAGAAATAAAAAGGGGCCCCGAAGGACCCCTTGAATGAACTGCAAATGTTCAAGAAAACTTATGCCTCAGCAGCAACGACGTTAACGACGTGCTTAGCACCCTTCTTGAACTCAACAACGCCATCGCAAAGTGCAAAGAGAGTGTCATCCTTGCCGCGACCAACGTTTACGCCAGGAGTGATGTGAGTACCACGCTGACGGATGATAATCTGGCCAGCCTTGATTGCCTGACCACCGTAAATCTTAACGCCAAGGCGCTGTGCTTGTGAGTCGCGACCATTGCGGGAAGAGCCGAGACCTTTCTTGTGTGCCATAAATGCTACCTGCCTATCTCAATATCAGAAGTGACCAATTACTCTGCAGACTCGTCGGATGCCTTAGCAGCAGCCTTACGAGCGGTAGGGAGCGCGGTAACCTTCAGCTTAGTAAGGTTCTGACGGTGACCGTTGGCGCGGTGATAGCGCTTACGCTTGTGGAACTTGAAGACGAGGACCTTCTTGTCCTTGTACTGCTCAAGAACCTCACAGGTAACCTTCTTAGAGGAAAGAGTGGCAGCGTCAGCAACAACCTTCTTGCCGTCGTTAAGCATAAGAACATCAAGCTTTACCTTATCGCCAGGCTGCGCATCAAGCTTCTCGACGCTGATTACGTCGCCCTTGGCAACCTTATACTGCTTGCCACCAGTTGCTACGATTGCGTACATGTGTGTAACCCTTCATTGCTGATTCTTGCAACGATTAATACTATCTTTGCATTTCTGAAGATCCGAGCAAAGATCTTCGCCGCCGTGACCTGTGGCATCCGCGGGAAACTGTCGGTGTCCCATGTCCCTCGGCGAGAAACACAACTCGAAATAGTCTACTGCATATTTCAGAAAATTCCAAGACAAAACTACATGTTATAGAGGCTTCACAAGGAGTCCATTTTCTGAAACGTGTGCCTGTGAGGTGCGACACACCTTCAACGAGTCAATGCCTTGTAGGCCATCCACTCCAGCTTGAGCTGCAATTCTTTGTGCCTCATAAATCAAAACTGCAGGTCTAAGCGCTGCTCTTGGATCTTGGAGCGTATCAAGCTCAAATGAAATGCATGCATCAGATGAGCTTTCAGAGATGTTGTAACCCGCAAACGTTGTCTCCAAGTTGACCACTTTTTGCTTGTCACCGCGCATGTACGTCAGCTCTTTTTTGGCGAGAAGATCCTCAAACCCCCAACACAACGCCTCGGACTTAAGGCCCTCTCCCAAAATGTCGCATCTCCAGTGAGCGGCATTCAACCATGCTTCAAGCGCTGGCAGCGACCGATCAACGTAGCTGGCAGCAAACGGAGCAAGCGCGGGAGGCGTTGCCGACAACAGCCTCTCTAGCGCTTCATCCGGGTCCACATATTCAGTGAGCTTCAAGTCAAAGTACTCCGCCTCAGACGAAGCACCAACGGGAAGCGCCTGAGAGAACTGCACGCCCATGCGCTTTGCAAAGCCATTGCCTACCCTAAACGGCAGCTGAGCTCTACGAACACAGCGCTCAATGGTGCCAATAAGCTCAAGGTGTCCTAAAAACGCAAGGCGGTCATCTTTCTTGTAAGCCACGCGAAGCCTAAAAATCTCTGCTCCGCGCTCCGTCATAATCTCTGGCTGAATCTGCGGTCTACCAGCGCGCCAGTCCTTCTTCATGGGCTCAACCACCTCAGGAGCCACGCTCTCTAGCTGCGTATCCGTCATGAGCGCACCCCCATCAAAACGTTGTCGACCTTCAAGGTCTGGCATACCGCACATCCCGTACAAGAAGTAAACGTGCAGTCTGGTGTGGTGACCTCGTCCATTGCTCGACGATATTCTCGCTGTAAATAGCCCTTGGAGACGCCAGGAGACGTGTGATCCCATGGAAGTTTTGCCTGGATATCAAAGGTTTCTGTTGCAATATCAGAGAGCGAGAAACCCAGACTTTCTGCTGCCGCATTCCAAGCATCAAGATTAAACTCGCTGGTCCATGCATCAAACTTACAACCATTTTTCCAAGCCCGGTAAATCAAATCAAAACCGTCGCGGCCCATCTTTGAAAGCGCACCTTCTACCAGGGACGTTCCAGAATCATGATAGGCAATCTTGAGTCCCCTATCGTGATTTGACGACAAGAGCAACTGCTGTCTACGCTGGGCTTCCTCACGAGAAATCTGGCCAACCCACTGGAATGGCGTGTAGGACTTGGGCACAAATACGGCAACAGAAGCAGAAACCGTAACGCCCTTGCCACCAATTTCTCGGCCGATGTCCAAAATACGCTTAGCAACTGCGGGAATAGCTTGGATGTCCTCATCGGTTTCGGTTGGAAGGCCCATCATAAAGTAGAGCTTCATGCGGCGCCAGCCGTTTTCAAACGCATTTCTAGCTGCCGATTCAAGATCATCCTCGGTAACATTTTTGTTGATGACGTCACGCATGCGCTGAGAGCCTGCTTCTGGAGCAAACGTCAGTCCGCCACGCCTTGAAGTAGAAACGGCGTCTGCCATCTCCGCACCAAACGCGTCCATACGCTGGGAAGGAATGGAGATTCGCACGCCGCGTTTACGCAAATCAGAGTTCATACGGCGCAGAATATAGCCGCACTGAGAGTGATCCGTTGTAGAGAGCGACGTGAGCGAAACTTCATCGTAGCCGCTCTTCAAAAGGCCTTCCTCGCCTGCTATGACAATCTGCTGAGCAGGGCGCTCGCGAACAGGACGATACGTCATACCAGCCTGACAGAATCTGCAGCCACGAGCACAGCCTCGTTGAATCTCTAGAGCCAGCCTGTCCTGAACAATTTCGGTATACGGAACAATGCGCTGGGCAACAGGGTCTGTTACTGAAAGATCTGGCAGACAGCGCTTATACACCACGCTTGGAGCGCCACTTCCCTCTTTAGGAACCGCATGGCCCCAGCGTGTTGCCGTGTTATCATGCACAATCTGATAGAGTGATGGCACGTAAACGCCCTGAATCTGAGACAGCCTGTGCAAAATCTCTTGGCGAGAAACCCCTTCAAGCTTGGAAGTTCTCACGCATTCGCACATCTCTACCAGTGCTTCTTCGCCATCACCTAAAAGAATGGCATCAAAAAGCGGAGCCACGGGTTCTGAGTTCCAAACAGATGGGCCGCCACCAAAAATAAGCGGATCCTCTTCATCACGCTCTTCGGAAAGCTTTGGAATACCTGCTAGATCAAGCGTTTCTATAATATTGGTAGCAATCATTTCATGCGCAAGGGTGAAACCCACCACATCAAAAGATGCTAGAGGCGCGGCACCCTCCAAAGAGAGCAAAGGAACATTGCGCTTACGCATGAGAGTTGCCATATCAGTCCAAGGCAGATAGGCGCGCTCACAAGAAATATAAGGTGCCTTATTCAGGGTGTTATACAAAATAGCGATGCCCAGATTAGGCTGACCTACCTCGTACACGTCGGCGTAAACCATGCAAACGTGAAAAGGGCCTTCTTGCTCCTCTACCGCTCCCCATTCGTGATTCAAATACCTTGAGGGTTTCTCGACATGCGGAAGCATGGGCTCGATGAGATGGAAGAGATTTTCTCGTTTAACACGCACGATAGTCTACTTTCTATCTTTTTGCGAGGGACTGTGTGGTTGGTATCTCTACGATATTTGGTTGTGAATTTGTATCTACTGTTGCAGCTGCGTCTGTAGAAGTACTCGAGGTGCTGGTCTTGCTTGTAGAATCAGTTGCTACCCCATCGCGCTTCTGGGCAATTTTGCGAGCATATGCGTGAATGACGCGAGCGGTCGTATGAGTTCCTGCATATCCCATACCAGCCTTAAGTGCCCAGCCAAATCCTGGAACTGTGCCTGCGACCGTGCGTGCAACCGTACGATATCCAAAGCCCGCACCCACAACGCCGAGAAGTTCGGCGATGGTTTCAACGCTCATATTGATGTTATACGCAGCGGTAATATCAAGCGCAAGTCTAATCTGACGTGCAGTCATCAGGGGCATATCAGAACCAGGAACAAAGGCTACGGCACCAATAGCTGCATTTTCTTTAGCACAAGCAGCAGTTATCTGCTTGACTACTTGAGCTCTGCAAAGAGGGTATGCTGCCGCAAAAGAAACAGATTTTTCTGTTGCAGTTGCAATCCATGAAGAGAGTCGATCAAAGAGCACTTCTTCAGTAGTACCTGCAATGATGCTAATAAGCCCTGTGTTGTAGAGCGTATCAGCAATTTTTGGCGCTTCAACTGCAGACTCAACAACCACAGCACATGGAATTGAATGGCTTACCAACATGGTAAGGGCGTCCTCATACTGTGATGTTGGTGTAGGAATAATCACCGCAATATCAGGAATAGCGGCATTCTTTCCCGCACGACCAGTGCCTCCAGAGGTAAACGAGACGCCATCGGCAAGTTTAGAAACACGTACCGTAGCATCTGTTCTCTCTGGCATAAAATACGTATGAACAGCAAGAATTGCCTCTTCAGAAGCAAGAGAATCAACATAGATGTGCGTGTAAGTTGGCTCAAGAGATGAAAGTGAGCCGCGGAATTCCTGCAGTACAGAAGTTGCAAGCTTCCCTAAGCTGTTTCTTTTTGCCATAGCTTATGCCGCCTTAGTTCTATGTCTGTAAACTGACTGAACAATTCCTACAGAGACAAGCTGGGCAATCATCGATGTAGATCCAAAGCTAATAAAAGGCAGAGGAATACCGGTAATAGGCATGATGCCAATACACATACCAACGTTTTGCAAAACCTGGAACGACCACATGGCTGCACAACCAACAAGCACCAGCTTAGAGAAGGTATTCTCGGTCTTCATAGCAAACAGAATGGTTGCAAAAATCATCCACGCAAAGAGCGAAAGCATAATGAATGCACCTAGGAAGCCAAACTCTTCCGAGAAGAGCGCAAAAACAAAGTCCGTGTGTGCCTCAGGCAAGAATCGACCACTTGCCTGCGTAGCGTTACCTGGTCCTTTTCCAATAAAGCCACCAGAACCTACGGCAATTTTTGCCTGCTGCAGGTTATAGCCATCTCCTGACGGATCAACGGATGGATCCAAAAAGACGGTAAGGCGCTTCATCTGGTACTCCTTAAGAATGTGAGGAATACCAGGAATCATAGAGGTCACAACAACAAGAGCAACAACGGCAATGAGCAGCAGAACGGTCACAAGAATCCAAGAACGTTTTGCGCCAGAGCAAATGATGATAGTAGCTCCGATAACCAAAATAATCAGACCAGTTCCCAGGTCAGGCAAAAGCATAATGGAGCCAAATGGGACCATCAGCGTTCCACAAAGCTTTACATAGTCCCTCAGTGTTTCTACCTTGCCGTTATACTGAGCGCACACCGATGCCATTAGGAAGATTGTGACAATCTTTCCCAGCTCAGACGGCTGAAATCTAAAGCCAACAAACGGGATATTAACCCAACCAGTCATACCCTTGACCGAGACACCAAAGCCTGGAACCTTAGGCAAAATCATCAATACAACAACGCCAACAAGCAGCACGTTTGTCATATTTGCTAGTGCTCTATAGTCATAGCGCCACATAAGCGTGGCAAAAACAAGGCCCAGGCCAATACCAAGAAGATGCCTAGGAAAACTAGCTTCGGCAATGTTCATTGATGCGGTCCAAATAACCACAATACCAATGAGGACGAGAAGAGCCGCGGGAACAAGCTGCGCTAGATAAAGATTGTTCAGAATATTCTTACCAGTAAGTCTCTCTTTCTTAGCAAGACCGCCTGAAGGAATACCTCCTCGCCTTCTAAAGGGAGAGTTCATTCTCTGTTTTGTAACTGCAGATGAATCAAGTGCCATGGGTTTCTCGCCTCCTTACCTACCAACATTGTCTGGCTGATTATAAATTGCACCAAAAACGTCTCGAACAATATACATACCAGAACCTGCGCCAGAAGGTGCGCAATCTAGATTTGCAGCAACAACATACTGAGGCTTGTCAGCAGGTGCATAACCAACAAACCAACCAACGGGCTCGCCAATAGACTGCTGCTCAGCAGTACCCGTCTTGCCATTAACCGTGACATCAAGATTGGTCCAGTGGATAGTCTGAGAAGCGGATTCCTCGTAGACAACACCATACAGACCGCGAGCAACAATGTCTCGGTGCTCATCTTTTTCTTCTGGGCTCAGAATGACCTCGTTTTTGTACTCAATAACAGAGCCATTTCCGTTTCTGGCATTAATACTCTTCAAAACATGTGGTTTGTAAATTGGACCTCGGTTTGCAATACCACAATACGCATTTGCCATCTGGAGGCAGGTTACCAAAAGATCGCCCTGTCCAATTGCAAGGTTACAGTTGTCGCCACCCTGCCACTTACGAGCATCATCAGGCGAGCTGGTAAAGTAATTCCACTTCCACTCTGCATCAGGAACGCGGCCAGATGCCTCTTCTGGAAGGTCAATACCAGAAAGCGCACCAAGTCCAAAGGCACGGAATGTCTCTTGCATGCCCTCTGGATGATCGTTGTTATAGAAGAAGCCTTTACCAATCTCATAAAAAACAATATCGCAAGAGTTGGTAATACCGGTAATCAGATTAACGGTGCCGTGACCAGAAAGAAGCCAACAGTGCATGCCGTACTGCTCGCCAAAACCAGTCCAGAAACCCGTACAATACCAGCTTGAATTTCCGTCACAAATGCCATATTTGAGTCCAGCAAAGGTAGTAAGTGCTTTGATGGTAGATCCAGTTGGATACTGTCCAGCAATTGCGCGATTCATCAGCGGATAGTTTGCCTCTTCAGAAGAAAGCGTATCCCAGTCAGAACTGGAAATACCTCCAACAAACATTGAAGGTGAATACGTTGGATAGCTTGCCATAGCAATAACTTCACCGTTAGTACAATCAAGTGCCACCACACTTGCACTGCGACCTTGGAAGTCTTGTGATCGAACGGTGTTGATAACACTGACAAGGGATGCTTCTGCTGCTTTTTGGATGTTTGCATCAATGGTCAAAACAACATCTGAGCCGCTCTGAGGAGCAATAGACGTTGAGTGAGATAAAACATTACCAGCAGCGTCAACATACACCGTTTGCTCACCACGAACACCCTGAAGAGCGGACTCGTACTGATACTCAACACCCGTTTGTCCCACGATATCGCCGTGGGCATACACAAAGCCGCCATCCGCAGTTTTACTGCTTTCAAGCTGCTCTTGTGTAACGGTTCCGGTGTAGCCAACAACATGAGCTGCAAGAGAACCGTTTGGATAGGCGCGCTGGGTGCGCTCCTCAATTGAAACGCCATCAAGCAACGCGCCATGAGCGTAAATGTAGGCAACTACGCGCCTAGAAACATCTACAGAAACCGTGCGAAGCGCTTGGGCACCATCAGAGGTATCCATGATTTTTCTGCGCACCGCCAACATAGGCATACCCAAAAGGTTAGCAAGAATCTGCAGTTTAATGTAGTCTTCTGCAACGTCTGCTCGAGCTACTACCGTTGGACTTGGCCTGTTAGTAACGATCTCTACGCCATTTCTGTCCAAAATACGACCGCGAGGAGCTGCGGTAGTAACTGTTCGCGTACGGTTTCTCTCTGCTTGCTCGGTATAGTCAGCTGACGATAAGAGTTGCATGGTCCAAAGACGACCAATAAGCACGGCAAACATGCCGCCAACAGCAATTGCAAATCCGATAAGTCTGGACGAGAGGGTCTTCTCGGCAGAGCCGTCAGAACCACCAGACGCCTTGGGAGCACCGCCACCAATATCAAAGGTAAACGGCGAGTCTTTTCTACCAAAGGTGAGGTAAACAATGATCAAACCAATTGCTGCAACAGCGCAACAAGCAAGGATAACAAGGGTGAAATTCATACTAACCCCTTATTTAAGGCGCTGTGGAGCTCGATGAGATCCGCGGTAGAGCGAAGTTCCACCCAAAGATGAATGAGACCTTTGGGAATGAGAAAGTACATAGAAAACAGGCAGAGCAGCCAAAATGGTGAACAACATGGTGGGGAAAGACTTAAACAGCAGCCCCTCAAAGAAGTTGCCACCAGAGCCAATCAAAGAATTAATGAGCTGATACATAAAGGTGACACCAAAAGTTTGAAGGGCAACAAAGCCCATAGAGGTACCAAAATTGCCTGAGATTCTGTCTCTTACCTCTTGGCCCATGAAATAAGAACTGACCACAAGCAAGAGTGCCATGAGGCCAATAGGATTAGGAGAAGCCAAATCATAGATAAGACCAGCAATAAAGCCGCATATCACGCCAGTTTTACCACCATATCTCAGCGCAATAGCTGCCGAGAAAATAAGTGCAAAATTGATAACTCCCCCACCAAAAGAAACCTGTGGTGTAAGCATAATCTGCAAAATGAAGCAAATAACAGCAAGAACGGCGATGCTGCGTGTGTTTTTATTTCTATCAGAAACCTGCATGCATCCCCCTTAATCTGTTCTTCCGCTGTTATGTTGTGTATTACCCGTTGGAGCAGCAACTGTTGCATTCTGCTGAGCGTTTGTTGTGTTGTTTGTTGAACCGCTGCCAGTAGAACCGCTCGATGAAGACGTAGAAGATCCGTCTTTTGAGTCTTTATCCTTACCGTCTGAGTCAGTTGCTGTTGGAGTGTTTTGCTTATCTGCCTCTGCAATATCATCTGCGGTAGCTTTTTGCTCCTCAGAAAGAGACGTGATAACCATTACCTCCTCGTTAGTGCTGACATTTCCATAAGGCTCAACAACAATGGTGTAATAAAGCGATCCTGGAGCTGCCTCAACGCTGGTAACCTTACCTAGAGGAAGACCCTTAGGGAATACGCCACCAAGACCGCTGGTAACAACTGTATCGCCTACGGCAACCTTCTGGTTGGTGTTGATTAGGTTAAGAGTAATCTGTCTTGACGCAGAACCCATAAGCATGCCTTGAGCTCGACTACTTTGAACCATAGCAGCCACACCGCTCTTCTCGTCAGTGATAAGACGAACGGTAGAGGTTGTAGGACTACACTCAATAATCTGGCCGATAACGCCACCGCTATCAACAACAGGCATACCAACAGCCAGCCCGGACGAAGTTCCCTTGTCAATCACGATGGTGTTATTGAACGAGTCAGTAGAACCAGAGATAACACGAGCACCTGTGGACTGCAGGTTATAGGTATTTTTGAGGTCGAGAAGACCCTGCAGACGCTGGGTGGACTGATTTGTCTCTTCTAGCTCTGCATTTCTTGAACGCAACTGCTCATTTTCTGCCTTGAGGTCAGAAAGCGTTTGCTGGTCTGCTGTTAAGTTACTAAAAATGTTACCAATGCCCTGGAAAGGCATGGCTATAGCAGAACCCGCCATTCTAAAAGGCATGGTAATAGTAGAGAACCCACCTCGAACCATCTCGAGCGGTCCTTCCGTACCCATACGAGCGCTGACCGTCAATAACACAATTGAAAGCAGCGAAAGAATAATAAAACTACGGCCACCCGTATGCTTATTATTGTTAGATCCAAGGCCTGTTGAAGCACCCTGGATCTGATGAGACAATGGCATATTTATTGGCCTGCACTCTGAACAAATCCACCGGACAATGCGTTAGCCTCAAGAACCTTTGCACAACCGGTAACAACATTTTCTAACGCGGTTGGGCTTACGTTAACGGGAACGCCAGTCTCTTCTCGAAGTCTTTGATCAAGACCGCGAAGCATGCCGCCGCCACCGGTAAGCAAAATACCGTAGTACATAAGATCAGAGGCAAGATCTGGTGGAGTCACATCAAGCGCATCTTTGACAGCCTTGGTGACCTCGTCAAGAGGACGATCAAGGGCACGACGAATCTCTTCTGACTCAATACGAACAGTCTTTGGAAGACCACTCATGACGTCACGACCGTTTACCTCAACGTCAAGCTCTTCTGCAAGAGGAGCTGCTGAGCCAACCTTAATCTTGATGTCTTCTGCGGTACGCTCACCAATAGAGAGGTTGTACGCATCACGAACATGCTCAAGAATAGTTTGATCAAACTCGTCACCTGCAGTTCTAATGGACTGCGAGACAACAATACCGCCCATGGAGATAACAGCAACTTCGGTAGTGCCGCCACCGATGTCTACAACCATAGAACCCGTAGGATCCTCAATTGGAAGGTCTGCACCAATAGCTGCAGCCATAGGCTCTTCAATCAAGAATGCCTGGCGAGCGCCTGCCTGAATAGTTGCTTCAAAAACAGCGCGTTTCTCGACAGATGTAACGCCAGAAGGAACGCAAACAACTACGCGTGGACGTGGCGACCAAGGATATTTACGCTCTCGTGCCTTCTCGATGAAGTAACGAAGCATAACCTCAGTAACATCAAAGTCTGCAATGACGCCGTCTTTAAGAGGGCGCTCAGCGATGATGGAGCCAGGAGTACGGCCAATCATGCGCTTTGCATCGGCGCCAACAGCCAGAACGCGGCTCTCGCTTTTATCGATTGCAACAACCGATGGCTCATTGATGACAATACCCTGACCACGAACTGCAACAAGGGTGTTTGCAGTTCCCAGATCGATGGCTAGGTCTCCGCCATATTCTCCGAAGAGCGAATCGAAGATAGACATGATATCCAATCAAACGTGCTACGCGTGTGCGTAATTATCCTGCAGAAAGAACGATTAAAACAGTTTAGTACTAGTTACCAGACTTTGAAGAGCTGGAGGAACTATTAGTGGAATTTGAGGAGTTAGATCCATTAGTTCCAGAAGTAGTTCCCGAATTGGAGCCGTTAGTACCAGAAGTTGTGCCGGAGTTCTGGTTATTCTGGCTTACGTATGAAGTGGTAACGCTTGCCACCTTCCAGCCAATACCATCACGAACAAGCTCAATGGTGTAGTCAACATTGCCGCCATTAGAAAGACTGACAGAAGCGTTAACTGTAGAGTGAGTCATGCTCTGGTCAACACCGTTGATGGTAACAGCGGAGCTTGTTGGCAGGCTGTTGGAAATCTGCTGAAGCGTTGTGCTAGAGACAGAGCTAGAGACATAGCGACCAATATCGGTGCCCTGTGCCTTAGCGTTGAAAATATCCTGAACAACAGACTGCTGGGTTGGCCATCCATAGCCACGATAGTAAGCATAACCAGCGCCGCCAACAGCCAGGATAAGCAAAATAAGAATAGTGATAAAGACCTTAAGGCCGGTATGGCGATGCTTGCGCCTAATCTTCTTGTCCTTCTTATCCTGCTCAATAATCTCCTGCTCAGTAATCTGGAAGAAGCCAGTATCTTCTGCAGAAGGAATGAGCTCGCCGGACATACCTGTAGGATCCAGTGGATCATAGGCACCATAGCCAGCTGCCTGAAGGAAGGCATCAGTCTCAGATGGCTTGCCAGAAGTCATTGCAGTAATAGCCTTGCGAGCTGCATCAAAAGCAGACTGCTGCTGATTAGACAGAACAAAGCTGCCATCAGCAGTAGCGTGAGTGAAAGCATCAACTGCCTCAGACATGCGATTAGCTGCAACGTATGCAAGACCAAGATCTGCATAAATCTTATTGGAATTATCCAGAGGATTAGCAAAATCAAGAGCAGTACGATATGCCTCAACTGCATCAACAGGCCTGTTCAGACCCATGAAGCATGCGCCAAGGCTGCAAAGTGCTGATGAAGGATTAGGGTTCTTCTCGTCAACTGCAGCGTTTCTGTAAGCAATGCCGGCGTTGCGAATATCACCGATCTTCTCGTATGCAGAACCAAGAGCAAGCTGTGCCTTATAAGGAGTTGCGTAAGAGGCGTCCTGGACAGCGTTAGTAAGGGCAGCAATAGCCTCCTGTACCCTACCAGCAGCCAGAAGTGCGCGACCCTGATTAGTAGAGAGAGCGCCAACCTTGCCGTAGGAAGCGTCAGCAAGAGCGGACTTGTAAGCAGAAGCTGCGGAATCAAACTGTCCAAGCTTCATATAAGCGTTTCCAAGAAGGTGGTCAATCTGACCGTTTACCTCGCCTGGCTCTTTGGCCACATCAAACTGACTGATAGCTACAAACCAGTCGCCCTGATCATATGCAGATTTACCTAACTCAAATGCCTGTTGATTCACAATATCCTCCAAGAGTCTGTGCGACTTGGCTTTAAGCGTTTTCAATTCTAATGGAATTGACGATATCGCCAACCTTTAACTGGGAAATGACATCCATTCCCTCGATAGTTGTGCCAAATACGGTGTATCCAGAATCCAAGCCATGCTGTGGACCAAGACAGAAATAGAACTGAGAACCTGCGGAGTTTGGATCCTGAGAACGAGCCATAGCAAGAGCACCGTCAACGTGGGAGTTGTTAGGATTTGTGGTGAACTCCTCTTTGATGCGATAACCAGGACCACCGGTACCAGGAATTCCGTCAGGACCAGGGTTTCCAAACACAACATCCTCAACACTCATCTCACGAGTGTTTGGGTCTCCACCCTGAACTACAAAACCAGGAACAAGACGGTGGAACTTGGTATCGTCATAGAAGCCAGACTCTGCAAGCTCGCAGAAGTTTGCCACATGAATAGGTGCGCCCTTACCATCAAGTTGAACCTTAATGATTCCCTTGTTGGTATCAAAGACGGCAACCTCAGTACCAGTAACCTGGCGCTCTGGTGTATACAATGGATCAAGTCCAAACATAATTCCTCCAAGCTTCTTTACATCTAAGAGAAGAAAAAACGCGAGAAACCCTTAGTAATAAAGAACTTCTTTTCTAACCTAATTATTTTACCAGTATGATGAGAATTTTGAAATTAAAGCAGCTGAACGGTAGAGATTTACTGCTTTTGTGGCTTCCAATTCACGTAATTTTCATCAAAAAGTTTCTGGTATGAGCTGGAGCCGCTGGAGTCTCTGATGTTATCAACTGGCGCCAAGATGTTGTCTTTGTCCTGAGAAGGATTGTTAGAAGCAACTGAGCGCTTCCACCCCTCACTCAAAGCATCGGAGCGATTACGAAGCCAGTTACCCAGTTTAGTGAGGTTTTCAATAGTCTGACGGTAGTTTCCGTTGGAGTCATCAAGACTAGAAAGATCAGAGATAACATTACTAATATCCAGCGAAATCTGCTCTGCTTCCTGTTGAGCATCAGCGCGCTCCTGATCAGAGCCAGTAATGGCAAGCTGATCAAAGGTTTTCTCGTTATCATCAAGGCGCTTTGAGAGGTCTCCAAGTTTCTGATAATCACTATCAAGTGCGTCAAAAACAGCATCCGAACTTGTATTTTGCTGAGTTGCACTGGTGTCTTGACCTGTAAGGTGCGTAACAGGAGTGGTGGTAGGAGTAGATGAGACTGGCGCCTCAACCTTTGCGCGATTATCGGTTGCCTGAGGGTCCCACGGGTGCGTGATAACAAAAATTGCAGCTACTGCCAGCGAGGTAACAAGAAGTGCTGAAAGCAGAATAACGCGCGTACGTGGGATTCCTTCAGCTTCAGGGAGGTTCTCTTTTGAAGGCTCGGAAGGGATTGCAGACTCAAAGCGAGGAGCTGGCCTGCGACTTACCGAGGCAAACGCGCTGGTAGTGTCTGGGTCAGCGTTGTCGGCTGGCATTTGTTGCAAAACAGTAGGACCTGCTGCAGCAGAAGATGCTGCATGAGGGTCTGAATCTGCGAGTGGATCGTGTTTCTCGCCAGGTGCTGGAGCGGCGTCGATCTCTGGGAGCGAGATGTTGCGTGTGGGCCTGATGGCTCGCGCGGGACGAGCAGTAGGCACCGCCTGTGGCAGAGGGAGGCCGCACTTTGGGCAGCTTTCTGCGGCAGCAGGCACCAAGGCGCCGCAATGAGGGCACCAGTGAGCTTGAGTAACAGGAATCCTTTGGGTCAAACTTAGATCAATCTGACAATGAGGGCAGGTTAAAGCCCCTTCATCGACCTCAGATCCACAGTTTGGACAACGCATACACCCTCCACAACTCTTTGCTTGTGCTTCAGTTTAATCGTTTGTATCAGCAGAAGAGCTATAAGTTGACTTTCCTCCCATTAATCTCACAACCAGGTCAAAGAATCGGTCATTTGCATAGTTGTGAATGTAACGCTCAGAAATTCTGTTGAAGATGATAACGGAAATCACCAGACAAAGTGCCAAGTATGGCAAGATGCGTGGCGTGAGAGGTGCAATACGGAAGAAGTCCTGCGCCACCGTACATCCACCAACAACAATGGCAATACATACAACAAGAAGTGCAATGCGGAGCTTGGTAAGCGGCAAAGAGATTCTTCTCAGTAGCGCAAAACCAACTGTTGCGGTGGTGATAAGCGCCATCGTAGATACCTGAGAAAGATTGAGCTTAAACAGATGGCCTGCAGTCATAAGGAGCGCAAGCGTGATAGTAACCGCAATAGAAGCTGGAAGTGACTTGCGCAAAATATTGACCAAGAAGTTGCCTTTTACGCGGTCGTGATTTGGCTCAAGCGCCAACACAAACGATGGCAGACCAACGGTTGCAAAAGACAAAAGTGACATCTGAACAGGAATAAAAGGATATGGCGGCGCAATAATGCAATAGAGCGCAAGTGCTGCAGTGTAAACCGTCTTAACAAGAATGAGCGCAGCAGAGCGCTGAAGGTTATTGATAGAGCGTCTGCCTTCGGCAACAACTTCTGGCATGTGCGCAAAGTCATTATCTGCCAGGACAATCTCCGCAACGTTTCTAGCTGCTGCAGAACCTGAAGCAACAGAGATAGAGCAGTCCGACTGCCTCAGAGCCAGGATGTCGTTTACGCCGTCGCCGGTCATGGCAACGGTGTGGCCAAGATTCTGGAGCGCAATAACAAGCTCACGCTTTTGCTCTGGCGTAACGCGACCAAATACGTGGTACTTCTCGACAGCTGCAGCAATATCTTCCTCTGTGTGTAGCGTGGTTGCGTCTACCCAACCGTCGGCATAAGGGATACCCGCTCGCTCAGCAATAGCGGAGACGGTACGAGGGTCATCACCCGAAATAACGCGCAGGTCAACGCCTTGCTCAAGGAAGTACGCAATGGTTTGTGGGGCAGTCTCTCTAATCTGATCCCTAAGCACTACGTAACCTAGGAGCTGAGGAGTTCCCTGGAAAGTATCATTCTGGTCAAATCCATCAACGCTACAGGCAACCAGCACGCGTTCAATGGACGCAAACGCATCGGAGCCTGCAATTACGTCTGCCGCCTCAGGACCAAGCACAAATTGAGCTGCACCAATAACAAAAGCCTCTCCGTCCTCAGTCACACAGCCAGAGTACTTTCGCTTGGAAGAAAACGCCACAACGCGAGAAGGACGCTTGCTTTGAATCCCCTGCTTGGATGCATACGCAAGAATTGCGGTAGCCGTGTCGTTGGCGTCATCTTTGTTTGCGCCGACAACGTTTACAGCCGCTTGCAGAGCACCTGCAGCCTCAGTAATTGGCGTAAACGAAGCATCCAAAACACGAGCAACTTCCATGTTTCCCGTGGTAATAGTACCCGTCTTGTCCAAACAAAGGGTATCTACGCGTGCCAGCGTTTCAATGCAGTATTGCTGCTGAACCAAAACATTCTTCTGACCAAGCCTAATGGTTGCAATAGCAAGAACCGAGCTGGTGAGAAGAACGAGTCCTTGAGGAATCATACCAATAACGGCAGCAATCATCGAAAGAAGCGCTTCATTTAAATCAGCATTACCAATGAAATAGGTACGAACAAAAAGACCAATACCCAGCGGAATCAAACCAATGGAACCTGCGCGAATAATCGATTTAATGGTGGTGAGAATCTCTGAATTGATCTCTTTTACAAACTTAGCTTCTGCGTTAATACGCGCAGCATAGCCTTCCTGACCAACACGGCATACCCTACCAACAAGACTGCCCCTCTCGACAAAACTACCAGAGAGAAGCTCATCTCCCGTGATCTTTTGCACGGGCTCTGCCTCGCCAGTTAGAAGGCTTTCGTCAACGCTTACGTGCTCTGACACAAGAATACTGTCAGCAGGAATTTGATCGCCCGTCTTCAAACGCACAAGATCATCAATGACAAGCTCGTCTGGTTTGATAAAGGTATCTTTTCCGTCACGAATTACACAAACACTCTGAGCTGTCATAAGAGACAGTCGGTCAATCATGCGTTTTGCACGAACTTCTTGCACAATACCAATGACCAAGTTTGCAAGAACCACGCTCATGAACAGTGCGTTTCTGTACTGTCCCGTTACAACAACAAGCAGCGCCATCAAAACATTAACTATGTTAAAGAGCGTAAAGCTGTGTTCTGCAATAATCTGAGCAATAGATTTGGTTTTGACGTCTGTATTAGTATTGACTTTACCTGCAGATACTCTCTCTGCAACTTCTTTTGACGTCAAGCCTTCATACGTTTCTTCAAAACGTTTGCTATTCTTGCCTGCAGTGTCTTGCAATGACATATAAACAATCTCCAGTCAGTGATGGCCGGTTTTTTGCACGTGGTGACCCCGGTGGGTTTCGAACCCACGACCTTTTGCTCCGGAGGCAAACGCTCTAATCCACTGAGCTACGGAGTCATGGTGCATAAGTATACCCCAGCCTACTTACTGTCTTTTGTAACGGTTTGCGTAATTTTCTTCTGGTAATTTCCCATGCTAAAATGAATTCAACCAGCAAATGAGGAGCTCATGAATACTATTTCTGTTGACCTAACATCCGACTCATATCAAATTCATGTAGGGCATCACCTGCTTGCGCAGGCCGGAAACCTTATTCATTCCTACACCTCAGGGTCAAAGATTCTTGTAGTCACTCATCCAGATTTGAACATGCTCTTTGGCACAGAACTTCTCGACTCGTTAGAGTCAGCTGGCTTTTCTGTTACAACTGCCTCAGTACCCAAAGGCGAGCACGCAAAATCATTTGAGTCGTATCAAAAACTGGTAAGCATCCTTGCAGAAAACCGTTTTACGCGAGAAGACATTGTCGTGGCCCTTGGCGGAGGCGTTATTGGCGATCTTGCGGGATTTGTTGCAGCTACCTACATGCGCGGCTGTGCACTCGTCCACATTCCCACCTCGCTTTTGGCAATGATTGACTCCTCGATTGGTGGAAAAACTGCCATTGACCTGCCCTTTGGAAAAAATCTGGTTGGAGCCTTCTATAACCCCAAGGCCGTTATTGTTGACCTTGAGCTGCTAAACTCTATTGCGACTCCCTTCTTGCAAGATAGCTGCGGAGAGCTTATTAAATATGGCGTTCTTTCTGGACATGAGCTCTTCAATAAAATCTCTCTGGCGAGAAACCCTGTGCAGGTCATCGACGTGCCGCATAGGCAAGAACTCATTCAAGCGTGTATCAAAATAAAAAAATCAATCGTTGAAGCAGACTTCAAAGAAGCAGGGTCTAGAAAATTGCTCAATCTGGGTCATACACTTGGCCATGCTATTGAGACGCTCAGCAACTTTGAACTTGGACACGGCTCCTGTGTGGCCGCTGGAACTTCCATGTTGGCAAAAGCCTGTTCCAAGCTTGGTCTTTGTTCTGTTGAAGACGCAGCGAACATCATTACACTCACGCAGTCATATAACCTTCCTACCAGCACTTCATTTACTGTGGAAGAACTTTACAGCGCAGCACTCCATGACAAGAAAAGCCACGCAGATTCAATTGATATGGCGCTTATCTATGGCATTGGTGATGTTCGCATTGAGCGCAAGTCATTTGCAGAACTTAAACAGCTGATTGAGCTAGCAAAAGAAGACTAACGTCCTAAACGCTCCAACTCTTCTGCAAGCTTACGTACTGACTCGTTTAAGGCAGTCTTGTCTTCAGCTAGGATATCGTTTTTGTTGAAGATGCCGTTAGCAGTTCCTACATAGGTATAACCACCAGCAAATACTTCAGCAATAGTATCTGTTGTAACGCCACCAACCGCCATAAGCGGTAAGTTTCCTAAAGGTTCGCATACCTTTTTGGCGTATCCATAACTAACCTCATTTGCGGGGAATACTTTGACAATATCTGCACCAAGAGCAAATGCATGTGCAATCTCTGTTGGCGAGAACGCTCCCGGAACACTCAAAATCTCATGCTCTTTGCAGTAGTCAAACATCTTTTCAGAGAGCAGCGTTGGAGCTAAAACAAACGTAGCACCAGCTTTATGAGCCGTCCGCAGATCTTCAAGAGTAAGTACGGTACCAGCGCCAATATTGATATCAGAGCCATATTCCCTGGACAACTTCTGAATTAACGAGGCAGCTTCTGGAGTGTTCATGGTTACTTCAACGTTATGTACAGGAGAATCAACAAGAACCTCAACGACAGCTTTAACCTGATTGTACGTATAGCCACGTAAAACCTGAGTTACGGCGCTAAAAGGCTTATTCACTTGCTTCCTCCTTTAATCTTCAAACAATTTTAACCATATCCTTCTCTGACACTCAACTGCGGTATTCTTACATCAAGCAATTAGTTATGGAGCGTGTAAAAAATGGATGTTTCAATAACTCCTCATGATTTGTTTGGAACGGTAGAAGCCATCCCGTCAAAATCATGTGCTCATCGCGCGCTCATCTGCGCTTCATTTGCAAACGGCGCTACCAACATTACCTGTCCTTACATCTCAGAGGACATCCAAGTAACTGTTGATTGTCTTAAAGCTTTAGGCACCACTATCGCTAGAACTAAACAGGGATTTAGAGTTGTCCCTGCAAAAGAGCAAAATCGCCCTCAAAACGTGCAGCTTTACTGCAAAGAATCTGGCACCACGCTCAGGTTTTTACTCCCCCTTCTGGGCACGCTAAACGTAAACGCCACAATTTCTGCAGAAGGAAGACTCTTCTTTCGACCCCTAGAGCCGCTTGTCTCAGAACTCTCTGCCCATGGTATGTCTTTTAGCTGGCAAGACGAGAAGACCCTTGAGGTTTCAGGCAAACTTATTGGCGGTTTATTTGAGCTACCAGGAGATATTTCATCTCAATTTATTTCTGGACTTTTGCTGTCATTACCTTTGTTAAACGAATCTTCAACGATACAAATTACAGGGTCCATCCAGTCAAAAGACTATCTGGCTATCACAGAGCACGTATTGAAAGACTTTGGCGTTACTACTGTGTTTGATGCAAAGAATGCCACCTATACCATTGAACCTCAACACTACGTTTGTCCAGGCGTTTATTCAATCGAAGGAGATTGGTCAAACGCTGCGCCATGGCTTGCCGCAGGAGCAATTGGGCAAGGCGTAGAGGTCACAGGACTCTCCATGCAAAGCGTCCAGGGAGATAGAGTTATCTTAGCCGCGTTATCGCTTGTGGGCGCACGTGTTTCTCGCCAGCAAAAAGGTGCAGCTTGTATGATGGAACACCTGCGGCCGTTTACCATTTCTGCCTCCGAGGTGTGCGATCTTGCTCCGGTACTTGCTGCATTAGCTGCGTTTATCCCTGGAACAAGTAGACTTACCAATATTCAGCGCCTTCGTCTTAAAGAGTCCGACCGCGTTCAAAGTATCTGCAGCGTACTTAGGGCATTTGGTGTGACCGTTGAGCTCTCTGAAGATCAAACGGAGCTTATAATCACGGGAGGAAAACAGCCCGTCAGCTGCATTGTGGACTCGTGCAATGATCATCGCATTGTGATGATGGCAACTATTTTGGCTTCGTATGCAACGGGTCCTGTCATAATCACCCACGCCGAGGCAATCAATAAGTCGTATCCGCTCTTCTTTGAGCACTTTAAGCAGCTCGGTGGTGTCTGCCGCAGTATGGAGGCATAGATGATGACCTCAACTTTTGGGGCAACAGTAAAAGTATCTATTTTTGGCGAGTCTCATGCTCCAAAAATCGGCTGCACCATTGAAGGTTTACCTGCTGGTTTTGCCGTTGACTTAGCAGCTCTCAAGACATTCCTTCAAAGAAGATCCTCGTTGCATCCGTGGGATACTCCGCGTAAAGAGACTGACAATCCACAGTTTATCTCTGGAATTTCAGCAGAAGGTATTCTAGATGGCTCCCCACTCACGGCAGAGCTACCTAACACAAACGTTCGTCCACAAGATTACGCAGCTACAAAGCTTGTCCCACGACCAGGACATGCCGATTTTTCTGCCTGGGTAAAATGGGGAGACTCGTACAAGCAAACAGGTGGAGGACATTTTTCCGCCCGTCTAACCGCCCCTCTCTGCATTGCGGGAGGAATAGCGCTCCAGATTTTGCGAGCTCAGGGCATAACTATTGCAGCTCACGTTCTCAAAATAAAGGACGTCAGCGATACTCCCCTTGAGCTCGTAGACAACTCACTTGAGGCCAACAAGCTACTTGCTTACCAAATGGATCAGCTGCTCCAAGCTGATCCTCAAGCGCTTCCTTTCCTTGATGCCCAAGCTGGCGAGAAAACCCGCTCACTCCTTACGCAGCTGCGCTCAGAGAAAAATACTGTTGGCGGCATCATAGAATGTGCGGCAACAGGTGTTCCTGCGGGTATTGGGTGCCCTCATTTCCATGGGCTTGAAAATACCATCTCTGCTGCAGTCTTTGGTGTTCCTGCTGTTAAAGCCGTAGAATTTGGTAGCGGCATGAATGTTGCTAATCTACTTGGCTCTGAGAATAACGACGCCTTTGAGGTGCGTAACGGCTCCGTTATGCCAACCACCAATCATGCTGGAGGTATTCTGGGCGGTATTTCAACAGGCGCTCCCATCTGGTTTAGATGTGCGTTAAAACCTATCTCGAGCATTGGCCTACCACAGAACTCGGTAAACCTTCAAACTATGGAACCAGAGCAGCTTGTTGTTCAGGGCAGACATGATGTAACTGCGGTTTTGCGTGCTGTGCCCTGCGTTGAAAGCGCTTTTGCACTAGCTCTTCTCGACACCTTATATTCCTGGCCCTCTGAGCAGAACGGACATAACAATGACTAATCAGCTAGAAACGCTTCGCCAGGAAATCGATTCAATTGATGCGCAAATCTTTGACCTCTTTGAGCAAAGGATTAAGGTTGCCAAACAAATTGGTGCTTACAAAAAAGAGCAGGACCTCACTGTTCTTGATCCATCAAGAGAAAATACCAAAAGAGACCAGGTTAAAGCCTCTGTTTCTAATGAACTTGAACCGTATGCTTTAGAGTTACTTGAGGTTTTGATGAACGCTGCAAAGGCAGTTCAGGAGACATCTCGTGAGCTCTAAAACTGTACAACAAGGTTCAAGTAACCCTACAGCCCCTCTTGCTCCTTACGGCCTTATTGGCGAGAAACTCTCTCATAGTTGGTCGGCAGCAATTCATGAAAAATTGGGGTCATTTCCTTACCAGCTTCATGAGCTTTCTGCTTCTGAGCTGAAGGGTTTTCTCAAAGACCAACCTTGGCAGGGCCTGAACGTTACTATCCCCTTCAAAAAGGATGCCTGTGCTCTTGCGGACTCAGCTTCTGAGGCTGCACGGGCCACAGGAGCGGCAAATACCCTAGTAAAAGATGTAAATGGTTTTATAGCAGCAGACAATACCGATGTATATGGATTTGAGCATTTGGTAAAAAGCCTCAAGGTCAACTTAAACCAAAAGAAAACGATTGTCTTTGGAGCCTTTGGTGGCGCTGGTCAGGCAATTTGCTATGCGCTCAAAAAAGGCGGTTCATATGTTGTGGGAGTCTCCAGGAACCCTCACGAATGTTCTTCATTTGTAGACTGCGCAATTACCTATAACCAGCTTAAACTCCACTATGATGCTGTTCTTCTTGTCAATGCAACGCCAGTAGGAATGTCCCCACATGCTGGTGATTCTCCTCTTTCAAAAGAGGAACTTGCTGCTTTTACTTCCCTCCAATGTGTGATTGATCTTATCTATAATCCGCTGCGCTCTCAGCTTCTTTTAGATGCAGAAAGTCTTGGAATACTCAATGCAAATGGCTTAAAAATGCTGGTGGCTCAAGCAGCTAGAGCAAGCTCGCTTTTTTTGGGACAAGATGTATCAGGCTCTCAGATAGAAAACATCTCGCGTGAGCTTCATGCTTCAAAAGAAAACATTATACTTATTGGTATGCCGGGAGTTGGAAAGACCTCTACGGGAGAAGCTCTAGCAAAACTCCTGAATCGTCCCTGGATAGACACTGATTTTCTTATCAAGCAGAAAACTCACTGCGAAGCGGCAACCTATCTACAAACACACGGTGAAGCAGCATTTAGGCGTCTAGAACATGAGGTAATTCAAGAGATTTCCGACATGAGTGGTGCGGTAATCTCTTGTGGAGGTGGCGTAGTTGTCACACCTTCAAACTACCAGCTCCTCCGTCAAAATGGAAAGCTTATTTATCTAACTCGCCCTCTTGAAGAATTGGCTATTGCAGGAAGACCGCTCTCACAAAGTGTTGGTATACAAGAACTTGCTGCAGGGCGACTATCTCTCTATGAAGCATGGGCTGACGTAACCTTTTCTTGTCTCGGTAGTCCAGATGCAGATGCCAAAGGTCTTCTCACCACAGCATTTAAATAACAGGAAACGTTTACAGTTATTTTCCAACCGTTCACCGGACGGACAGGAGACTTTGGATATAGGCACGTTGAAGCCCCTATACTTATACCTCGTAGGTTTGTATTCAGAAAACTCAAGGATGTTACGTCCAGTCAAACAGTTAAGTGTTTGATGTTTGGTCATATTTGGGGAGATATCCGATGGACAGCAATGCTATTGCTCACGAGATTCTTAATGCAATAGGCGGTTCAAAAAACTTAACGCATAACGAAGTATGTATGACGCGACTTCGTCTTTCTATTGATGATATGACGCTTATCGACCATGAACAGCTGGCCACTGCCACTGGCGTTCTTGGCATTGTGGGAAAGGGATCAAACGGCCTTGAGGTAGTTTTTGGTCCCAATCTTGTTAGCCAGGTAAATAATTCCCTTAATTGCATTCTAGGTGAGCCAGAAAAAACTTTTTGTTCGTTAGACGAGAAGCGCTCAGATAACCCAGCTCAACACAATGAAGAGGTGGACGAGCTAATCTCTCTTCTTGCTCAAAAAAATACTCTTGATCAGGATGAAGAAGACTTTGACGGCCTTGTTTCTGACTTAGATGCAGACGACTTTGAAGATGACTATGAGGATGACCTCGAAGCCCCTCGCCTGCTTATCATTAATGGCCCAAATATCAACATGTTAGGTATTCGTGAACCAGAGATTTACGGAAAAGCTGACTACAGAACCCTTATAGAAGTCTGTAAGGCGGAGGCGCAATCTCAAGGTTTCTCGGATTGCGTTTGCTATCAATCAAACCACGAGGGCGATTTAGTTGATGCAATCCAGGATGCGCTGGGTAGCTATGATGGCATTATCATCAATCCTGCCGCCTATACGCACACCTCAGTTGCCCTGCTCGACGCCGCGCTTGCCGTGCAAATTCCCATGATTGAGGTTCACCTTACAGACATCTCTGCCAGAGAAGACTTTAGACGCATTTCTTATATAAAAGATGCGTGCTTTGCTACAGCTGCTGGCAAAGGAATTGACAGCTACAGAGAGGCAATCCAGCTGATGGCTGCCCATCTCAAAGATGAAGCATAAGTCGCTCCTTATAGCTATCTGGCGAGAAACACAAACCTGCTGTAACGGCAAAGTTACAGCAGGTTTTTTATGCACACGAAAGCACGTCTGATTCAGTTATTACCGTATCTACAGGAACGTCAAATTCTGTATGAGGAAGCATTGTCTTACTCAAATTTTGCTGGTAGGCAAGGCAGATTTTCTTGCCAGAATACGTAGACAAGAATCGGTCATAAAATCCCGCACCATAACCCAGGCGATATCCTTTTGTATCAACAAGGAGCGCTGGAACAATGCAAATCGCGTTGCTCATCTGGACTTCTGTTAAAGTAGGCAGATCTTTTGGTGGCTCAAGCAAATTAAAAGGAGCTGGCACAAGCTGATCTAATGAAGTGATGGCAACAAACTCTAACCGATGTCCAGGCATACAACGAGGTACCGCCACCGTTTTTCCATCGCGTAGGGCGCACTCAATAAACATCCTCGTAGAAACTTCAGATGAGACAGAAACATACGTTAAAACAGTAATTGCCTCTGCATATTCAGGGGATGCAAGAAGCTTCTGGGTAATGCAGTCATCAAGTCTGACTCTCTCTTTCTCAGAAAGAGTTTCTCTTGCTGCTAGACGTTCTTCTCGCAAGCGTTGTTTTTCTGTTGCTACAGTATTCATGAAGCCTCCCCTATAGCTAAGAATAACAACAATTTTGTGGACATTTGGAGAAGAAACAGACACCTGTCGCAATAAATGTGACTAATTCTCAACAATTTTTATATAGCTTTCTTTTTAGCAAATTTCTGACCTGCGCAAATGTAAACCGTTTCTAACTTGTCAAAATATTGCGTATTTGTCACTTGTTTGGCACTACATATTGAGTAAAGTTAGAGGTCGCAACTAATATTTGACGTCATTTGTCCAAAGACATACCTGCTGTCAAAATTAGTCTCAAGATTGCTATTTGTAAACTGCTGAGCGGCCATGCTCCACTCAACACGCTCAGCATGAACGCGGACGTATAAATTGTCCGTGTAAAAAGGAGTGTGTTATGCAGGAAACACCAGCACAGGAGGCTTGGGACGGCTTTGTCGGTGGCAACTGGCAAAGAGCTGTTGATGTCCGAGACTTCATTCAGAAGAATTACACCCCTTATGACGGTGATGATTCCTTCCTCGCTGGTCCAACTGAGGCTACTACAAAGCTTTGGGCGGATGTTATGGATCTCTTTGCACAAGAGACCGCAAACGGTGGCGTACTTGATATGGATACCAAGCAGGTTTCCACTATCACCTCCCACGAGGCTGGCTACATTGACAAACCACTTGAGCAGATTGTTGGTCTCCAGACTGACAAGCCCCTCAAGCGCGCTCTGATGGTAGACGGCGGCGTTCGTATGGCAATGGCTGCATGCAAGGCCTACGGTTATGAAGTTGACCCAGAGATTGTTGACTTCTACACCTATCGTCGCAAGACTCACAACGCTGGTGTTTTTGATGTCTACACCGAGGACATGCGTAAATGCCGTCACTCCCACATCATTACTGGTCTGCCTGATGCATATGGCCGCGGCCGTATCATCGGCGACTATCGTCGTGTTGCTCTCTACGGTGTTGATGCTCTTATCGCCGATAAGACAAATCAGAAAAATGGCACCAGCACCATCATGGACGAGAAGACCATTCGTCATCGCGAGGAGCTCTCCGAGCAGATTCGCGCTCTCAAGGAGCTTAAGCAGCTTGGCGAGATTTATGGTTTTGATTTGAGTCGTCCTGCAGAGAACTTCAAAGAGGCTGTTCAGTGGCTCTATCTGGGCTACCTCGCAGCTGTAAAAGAGCAGAATGGCGCTGCAATGTCCATTGGTCGTAACACCACCTTCCTGGACATCTATGCAGAGCGCGATCTTGCTCGTGGTACGTTTACTGAGTCAGAGATTCAGGAGATTGTTGACCACCTGGTTATGAAACTTCGCATGGTCAAGTTTGCTCGCACTCCTGAGTACAACGAGCTCTTCTCCGGAGACCCTCAGTGGGTTACTGAGTCCATTGGTGGTATTGGTGTTGATGGCCGCTCTATGGTTACCAAGTCCTCCTTCCGCTGGCTTCGCACCCTTGAAAACATGGGTACCAGCCCAGAGCCTAACCTGACTGTTCTGTGGTCTACCAAGCTTCCAGAGGGCTTTAAGCGCTACTGCGCAAAAATCTCTATTACTACCAGCTCCATTCAGTACGAAAATGATGATCTTATGCGCGTCTATCATGGCGATGACTACGCAATTGCTTGCTGCGTCAGCTCCATGCGCGTTGGTAAAGAGATGCAGTTCTTTGGCGCTCGTGCCAACCTTGCTAAATGCCTGCTTTACGCAATCAATGGCGGCCGTGACGAGAAGACCGGCGAGCAGATTGGTCCTAAGTACCGTGCAATTGAAGGCGAATACCTTGATTACGACGATGTCTTCTCCAAGTACTTGGATATGATGCGCTGGCTTGCAGGCGTTTATGTCAACGCTCTTAACGCAATCCACTACATGCACGATAAGTACAGCTACGAGCGCATCCAGATGGCTCTGCACGATGAGCATGTTCACCGTTGGTTTGCAACAGGCATCGCAGGCCTTTCTGTTGTTGCCGACTCCCTCTCTGCAATCAAGTATGCAAAGGTAAGGGTTGTCCGCGATGAGACTGGCCTTGTTACCGATTACGTCACTGAGGGCGACTTCCCTAAGTATGGTAATGATGACGACCG
>CAUTIE010000013.1:0-31499 GCA_963538475.1 uncultured Atopobiaceae bacterium | reverse complement strand
CCATACGCATAAAAAGCCTCCCATTTCTCGTGTCCAAGAAATGGGAGGCAGTTCATTTGAAGACGGCTGTTTTTTAGTTTATAGGTTATAGAAGACCTTGAACCCTCTGGTCATATACTTTTGCCAGTTCAGATGTCATGAACTCTTGCTTGAGTTTGGATATGAATTTCGTATCTGTGAAGAGTCTATAAATTAAAACTGCAGCTCCACCAATATCAAGGTTTCTAGGATTCTTTGTGATAGCAGCCTGAATGACGCTACTTGATGTGGCAATAGAATTCGAGATAAGAAGAATCTTTTTTGTTCTGACTTGGTGCATTTCAGAGCAAAATTCAGTTCCATCATCTTTATTAAAGAGAGAGCATCCATGTAGTGCGGCAACAAGCCAATTGATTGCAATTGCAGTCGCTGCCTGACCTCCAACTTTTACAATGTCACCCATATTGACGTAACTTGTCAGTCTTTCAGTAGTTGCTTTATCAAGAATTAAATTTGCAAAAGGTAATTGAATACCCATTGGCGTATATAAATCTGTTCCAATATGAATAATTTGCTTAATCAAAGCTGCGGCCGCCGCATCTGGTTCTACAAGAATTCTATTAGCAGCAGAGGCTAGCATTAATGGTGTTAAAAATTGAGCACTAACTCCAAATGGATCAGCTGAAACAATATGTGGGTTTTTACCACCAATGTCATAAGTCACATTAAATGTTTTTGGAAATAAATCAATTCCTTTGAATATTGAATTAATGGGAGGACAGGTAATCGTGTTGGTCATAATGTTAGCAGTGCCAAAAATAAGACCGAGAAGTGGATCATGGCCAAGTGTACCAAATCGATGGTTTGCTCCTTTAAACATGTCGTTATTAAAATCAGCAAAAGAGGTAGCATCATATGGAACTCCACGGTTTGTTAATATGTGATGCTTTGAAGCATAAAGTGGACGGTTTTCTCCCGGAGTTTTATCAAGGGGGTCAAAAATTTTCTTTTGAAGGTCTTTAAGGGATGTTTCAAGCGAGCCTTTTCCAGCTAGCTCAATCTTAGTAAGCCGATTAATAAGAATAATTCTGAGAATTTGAAATGCAGTTGCACCAAAAACAAATGCCGCATCTGAATCCTGGAGTTTAGTAAGCTGTTTAAACTCATAATCAATGCGGTCGAGATTTTCACCATATTCCTTTACAGCGGAACTGATAATCTCTTTGACTCGCTGGTCATTGACAATATCGTTTGTAACTCTCTCTGTAATGTATGCATTAAAGAGCTCATTTGCTGCTAGTTCTTCTTCAGTAATTTCCTCATCGATTTCGATAGCAATCTGTACCTTTTGAGAGATTGATTCTAGTTGAGAAACTTCAACAGGCTCAAGAAACTCCTTAACAGCATCAAAAGTTAAAAAATCATCAGCAATGATAGAAAGCAACTTATCTTTAACGGCCTCTGGAAGCGTGAAACCTAGCTGTAGATTATCGAGTTGTTCTTCGACCCAAAGTTGTTCCTGTGATGAAAACTCTCCATCAGCTCGGAGAAAATAACACATTGTAGAAACGTATGCATAGAGGAAGTTAAAGCGCTTTGTTCCAGCAAGATAAGCACCCTGCTTAATGCCATCGCCAAATCCACTCATTCGAGCTTGTTTACGACGTGCTGCAGGTGTGTTTTCCTTAATAACATTAACTCCGTCAGTAACAGCCTTTGAGACGTTAGATGCAGTTTCGATTGCGTTATCTGCAACTCCTTTAGCGGTTGCAGATAGAGCATCTCCTGCAGCAGATATAATGCTCTGTGCATTAGCGGGAATATGTGCTTCATCAATTTTCTTAAGAAGCTGATCCTTGCCGTCAACCAATTTGTTACGAGCTGCATCTAAATCAATGGTAGGCTTCATAAGAAGTCCTTTCTGTAAGAGAAATCTATATGATTAGTATTTCCAGCTAAAATGGAACTCCTGTACAACAGAATGGACAGAAGAATAGAACGACACAGATTTCTTCAGTAATTATTGGAAATTATGATTTCGAAACAGGCGAGAGATGAAAGCATTTCTGTAAAAGGTCGTATATTTTTCGTTAATGGATAAATCTTCAAAGATGAATTTGCAGAAAAATTTGCATAAAAAATAACCCCGGGAAAGTCCGGGGTTATTTCGTAAAACGATAAAACCTTAAGGGCGAGAAGATCGCTCTAGCAGTTTGATCTTACTTCTGCTTGCGAGCCCTTAGTGCAAAGCCGAGAGCAGTGATGCCAGAAGCAACCATGCCAACAGAAGCAATTACAAGCTCAGCGACATCGCCAGTGTCTGGCAGAACATGCTTCTTCTTAGTCTTAGAAGGCTTGTGTGGATCAGAGCTAGGAGTTGGCTCAGGATCTGGTGTTGGCTGAGGCTCAGGCTCTGGATAGTCGTTAGTGAAGACCAGAGGAGGCGTGCTGTTGCACTCGCACTGATCAACCTCTGATACGGTTCCATCTTCAGCGGTCTTAGTAATGTGATAGGTGAAATCAAGCTCGCCATCATCATTCTTAAAGACGGTGTAGGTGAGGGTGTAGACGGACTTGTCGTAAGTAACCCTCTGGTTAGTGCCGGTAACCTCTTTGATGGTGTAAACATAGGTGCCAGGTTGCGTAAAGACTAGCTCACCGAAGTTATTATCGCCAGAAACTGCAACAGAAGTCTCAACGCTATCTGTTGTTGCGTTGTTTGGCATTGGGTAGGAAGGATCGTTGCGGGTGAGCGTGAACTTGAAGACATCCTGAGTTGTTGCAGTGCGTGGGTTGCCGCCGTTGTCGTCAGGGAGAACTGATGGATAGTCAGTTGGAGCATCTGGCGCGTTACCAGTAACAACCTTCTGTACAACTGGATAGTCCCTGGCTGGCAGTGGATCAGGATAGACGTTAGTAAAGACGGCACCTGTTGCATCGTTATACTCGCCAAGGTCAACGGTAGTAACGTTTCCGTCCTCGTCAGTCTTGGTCATAGTACGTGTTGCCTCAAGCTGGCCAGTACCGTCGTCAACAACGTTATAGGTAACGGTGTAGACGCTCTGATCGTACTGGATGTTCTGGGTGCCGGTAACCTCTTTGATGGTGTACACGTAGGTGCCAGGCTGAGTGAACGTAATGTTGCGGAATACAGCGTCGCCACCGAGAAGCCTGCGTGTACGAGCAGTATTGCCGGTAGATCCCTCAGGCATAGGGCTGGATGGATCAAGGCGTGTCATCTCAAAGATAAAGACGTTAGGAGCGTCGCCCTCGTCTTCAGAGCCGTTCGCCAGGAAGTTGTTGATCAGGCTCTCGGCAAAGCTGCCGCTTGCAGTGTCGTCGGCGCTTGTCGCGCTTGCAGTGCTTGTGGCGCCTGCTGCGCTAACGTTACTTGAGCTCAGGTAAGAATTAACCAGAGACGCAGGTGAAGGCCCTCCAGGTATAGGAACAACTGGGTAATCGCCTTCGACAATCTTGGTAACGGATGGCGTCACAATGGTAGGCCTGACATTGTAGACATTTACCAGCGACTGAGTGGTGGTGTACTGCTCAACGCGAGAAATACTACTTCTAGTTGAAACGTAGGAATTAGGAACGTTCTCGGTGATGGTGTACGAAACAGTATCAGCAGCAGTGTTGTCTACGTACTTACGAAGACCCTTGTAGACGATGGTGTAGGTATTATCGCCATTATCGGTAACCTCAGGCGCAATGGTGCTGGTATCAAGGTTCTTATCGTTAGAGAGAACCAGATTGTTAGCACCAAAGTCAGTTGTGGATGGGCGCTTACCAGCTGCATTGTTGTTATCGTCCCAGACCTTATTGATCTTGAGGTCAATGCCTGCATAGCTCAGAGCGTGAGTGGAGAGGGTACGAGTGGAGTGGTTACCAGCAATGTCGTAGTCAAGAACGCTGCTGAATACGCTGCGATTACCGTCGTAGGAAGCATCAACGTTGTCGGCAACCTTATACGTGACGTCAACAAAGCCGCCGCTATTTGCAGCAAGTGCGTGCGTTGAAGTAAACAGTACCATGTCGGCCTCAGCAGGATTGGTGACTACGGTGTAGTCGCCAGGCTGTGGAGCATGGTTTGCAGTGTAGGTAACACCAGGGTTCAGCTTGATGTACTGGTAAGAGAAGTTGGAAGAAGAACTTACGCCCTCAAGTGTAAGAGGAAGCTGAGTTGCACCTTCTGGATTGATGCCAGCACCGCGGTCTGCAGACTTGGAGAGCAAAGGAACAAAGAGCTGCGTGGTATTTGCGGTGTTGCCGGTGTTATTGCGGACAGCAATGTGGACAGTAGCGGTGTCATCGCGCTGCATAACAGGGGTAGTTGCGCCTGGATTAGCGGAGTCGTACGTGTAGTCAGTAACGGTTCCAGAGATAGCGTCCTTTACAGAAAGGGTAGATGCAGCGGCAATAGCAGATGCCTGTGCAATGTTGATACCAGGGCGCTCGGAGAGAGAAACCATAGTCTCGCCAGAGTTGACGCTGTTGCCAAACAAGTTGGTGTACTGGGAAGTGTTCCAGTTGCTACGGTCCCAGTGCTCAGACTTAATTTGAGCACCAATTTCCTTGAAGTCTTTGGTGGTAATGCCAACAAAATCGTTGATGTGGTAGATACCCTTGCCTGCAAGATCGGTGGTGTGGACATCCATGCTCAGAGTCATGTTCTTGCTGGTAAAGTCTGGCTGATACTGACCGCGAGTCTCGTCGCCAACATCAATGGTGTACTTCCAAACCTTAACAGCCACGCCGTCCTTATCGTACGTTCCTACAAACTCAGGAGCGCTGAGCGTGCCATTGGAAACGGTGAGGTTGCTGTAGGTAAAGCCCTCAGGCATGATGACGTAGAGCACTGGCTCCTGAAGAGGGTTCCAGTCCCAGTTAGCGTCGTCGATGCGACCAGAAATCTTGAAGGTCTCGCCGCCGTTAATCTGGGTCTTATCGATGCTACCAACGCCGTTAAGAACCTTAGGCGCGCCGGACTTAGCGGTCAGCGTAACGCCTGCGTCAGGAGTGGTACCGGTGTCGTAGAGCTTGACGTTAGTGACAACGTCGGCGTTGGTGCCCTTCTTCCAAGAGCCATAAACGCCATTGGAGATGTAGCTCCAGCCGTAGTACTCGTCAGTGACATGCTTGTTGTTTGGATTCCATGTATCGAGAAGATCGCTCATTGGCCTAATGCCATCGTATCCGCCAAGAATTGGACCAAGGTCAACCTTGATGGAAGTGATGGAGGTATTGATATCAAGGCCAAGGGCAGTGTTGGTGATAAGTGCGGAGACACCAGAGGTGCGCAGAATGCTTGGATCAGCAGTTCCGCTCGTACCGTCCGATGCGGTCCAATGGATTGGACCATAGGTCATACCAGCCTTGTAAGGGATGGTGACGCCACGGATGATAGCGGTCTGGTTCTGGTCGATGGTCATCTCGAGCGTCTTTGGAGCGGTGTCCGTGGAGAGCTCGTTCTTGATGAGGTAGGTGCCAAGACGAACGTTGTAGGTATCGTTTTTCTTGTATGCCCAGTTAGGAGCTGTGTCGACAAGAGCGTGTGTGGTAAGACGCTCTGGGTTAAGACCGTCAATTACGGTAACCGTAAGCGTAGAAGAAGCGTTTGCGGAGGTACGGTTGACGTTTGGGGTGTCATTCCAAACGGACATAGTGAGGTTCTTGATGGTGACGTTAAAGGTTGAGTTGTTAGGTCTGGTGCTTGATGCAGGAACCTTAATCTGTGGCTTAAAGGTTGGGGTGCCTGCGTAAGAGCCTGGCTCGTTCCACTCGACTGTTGCGGTCTTGTTAGTGCCGTCATCGGTAGTAGAGACGATGGTACCTGGGGTGTTGTAGAGGCTGGTCTCGTTGACACCAACAAGCTCCATATCGCTTGGGTAGACAACCTGAACTGTAGTCTTGCTGTTAGCCTCGGTGAGTACCTTAGAGCCTGTGGTAGAAACCTGCAGGGTAGAGGTGGTGCCACCCTTAGAGAGAACCTCGGTGGACTGATCAGCCCAGAAGCCGTAGGTCATGGCGTCAGCTGCAGTAACAGATGAGGTATGTGGATCAATGTTTTGTGTTGCAGCGGTGCTCAAGCTAACACGAATTGCATTTGCGATAACCTGACTTGCGCTCTGGTTCTCAACAGCGTCATCAAGCTTGAACTGAATCTCTCCCCTGGAAGAGACCTGGGTAAGGCCGTTATTGGTCATGTAGACCAAATCACCACTGCGGTTCTTCTCGGAACTTGCGCCAGGATAGCCGTAAGGAAGGGTTCCTGTTCCCGTAGGTGCGGTAACCAGGTTAGAGAAACTGGTGTTTGAGATGCCACCAACGGTAAACGTTGCACCTGGAAGACCTGTGACATAGAGTCCGTCTCCAAACCTCACGTTGAGGTAGGTTGGCGAGAACTGCAGCGAGGCAGGGATTGTATAGCCAACATTCAAGGCGTAGGTGACTCCCGCCTTAAGCGCAGGGGTTTGACCTGCAAGAAGGTCAGCAACTTGGGCGTGAGTCGACGCATCTTCAATGCTCAGAGCATTGATTTGAAGACCTGTGGTGTCTTCTGCGTAAGCCACGCTAAGGTTGGGCAGCAGTGCTGCGACGAATGCAACGGCAGCTAAAAGCAGTCCCGCTACAATCCTTGCCTTACTTTTCATAGCACATCCTAACTAGAGCGATACAGAACCTATCACTTTCTTTCTTACTTATTCTTACGACGCTTAGTAATGCCAAGTGAAGTCATTACAGCGGCCATACCTGCGAGAAGTGCAGCAAGAGGTGCTGCAGCAGAAGCGTCTCCGGTGTATGGAGTCTTCTGCTTCTTTTTCTTAGATGGCTTAGTTGGAGTGGAAGGAGTCTCTGGAGTCTCTTCCTCTGCAACAGTAATGGTTAGCTGGATGGTGTCGTTATCGGTTGCAACAGCGTCCTTACCGTCTGGCCACTGGACACCATTCCAGGTGAACGAGAAGACCTTGCGGTTGCCAGCTGCGGAATCAGCAATAGCGCTGAAGGAGCCCGTAACGGTGCCGACGGCAGTGAGCTGAGTACCTGCAGCAACGTTGGAGTCAATGGTGACGCCAGGAATAGTGAGCTTCATCCAGCCATCGTTTGCGCTAGCCTCGTCAACAATGCGCTCGAGGTCAGAGTACGTCCTAATGGAAGAAGGATCGCTGAGCTCAAAGGTGACAGTAACTGTACGGCCGCTGACCTGGACATCGCTGACCTTAAAGCCACTACCAAAGTTGGAAGCCTGGATGGTGTTGGCATCAAGGTTGCTTGGGAGAGTCATTCCCTCAGGAACGGTCAGAGTTGCGGTGAATTTGAACTTAAGGTTGCTCAGCGTAATGGTGTCGTGGTTGGTATTAGGGTAGGCGCGCTCAATGTTGTTCATCTGCTCCTGAATAGAGGAAGCAAGAATGGAACCAGTGAGGTTAAAGGTAGAACCTGCCTTCATAGTGATGACCTGGTCGTGCTCGGTATTCTCGTCAGCAAGCATATCGGCAGGAAGGTCCATCTCAATTGGGTTGTTCACAATCAGGGTTTGCTGAATGCCGGTGCCACGAGGGTCTCTGCTAGCAGCAATCTGAACGCCGTTCCAAGAAAGCTCGAACTTCTTGGTGACGTTAGTGACGGTGTTCTTTGCAAAAGACTCAAAGGTGCCGGTCAGAGTACCTGTAGCGGTGAGCTCCTGACCATTGGTAACCTGAGTTGGGTCAAGGGTAAGACCGTCAACAGTTACGGTAAGAGGTCTTGCAATCTCTGCGGTAGCTGCATCGTCTTTGCCAACAGTCTCGACAGCGTCTTTGAGCTGCTTATAGTTGGTGTAAGTGCCCTTGAGCTTCAAGGTAACGGTAACTTCCTGGCCGTTAACGGAGACGTTAGAAACCTCAAAGAGGTCACCGAGGCCAGAGGTGGTTACCGTTGGATTAGCTGGGACAACAACGCCAGCAGGAAGCGTGAGCTTGGCAGTAAAGGTAGAAGTGGTACCAGAAAGCGTGATCTTGGTTAGGTCGTCAAGGCCGCCAGCAATGCCATTCTCAAAGGCACTCATCTGATTGATGACGGAAGTGGCATCAATTGCGCCTGTAAGACTAAAGCTCTTATCGTTAGAAACTTCCTTGATCTGGGTGGTGTTGCTCTGGGAATCGCTCCACATATCTGCAGGAAGATCGCTGGTAAGTTCTACTCTCTGGATGGAAGGATCCTCTTTCCACTTGAGGTAGTAGGTGACGTCATTGGTAAGTGTTGCGCCACCGTTGATGGTTGCAGGTGAATTACCTGCAGCGTCAGTGAACCAATAGTGGTAGTTGTGACCAATAACAATGCCAAAGAAAGTCATTGGATCGTCTGTGTTGTCCAGAATGTGGTTCTCAAAAGTTGCAATATCGGTGTAGGCAGTATTGGTGTTAGAGCTGGTAGGACTTGCAATTCCAGCTGTTGTAGCGCTCAGGGTGTTGCCACTGAGGTTCTGAAGCAGTGCGTTGATGTTGGTCTGCTCAGCAACAGTTGGGTGAGTCTTGATAGTTGCAACTTCACCGCCGTTTGCATCGGTGGTGATGTCAAAGACGTTTGGATTCTGCTTAAAGACGCTGTTCGCAGAGAAGGTTCCACCATTTGCCGAGAAGGACACGGTAAGGTGCTGCTCTTCCCACTCTGCATACAGATCAACAGTATCAGTACCTGCAGGAACAGCAAGGCTGGAATTAGCCGCTACCTCATCGCCAGCGCCGTTTGCCTGAGTGGTCCAGCGCTTGAAGGTTTTACCTGCAATATTGAAGTTATTATCGAGGTTGTTGACCTCAGCGTCAGAGCGGACCGTTACGGTACGGCTTGCGTTGGTAGCAACGCGGTCAATTACAGAGACACCGTTGCCATTGTGGTATCTAACGTAGAGCCAAGAGGTGTTAGCTCTCCAGTGTGGATAGACCGTCATGTCAGAGGTGACCTGGGTATCAGCGGTGAACTGGTGCTCGGTACCAGCAGCGTCAGTGTAGTACCAGCCGTCAAATTCCTGACCACTTGCATAAGGATCTGCAGGCAGGGTAGTGGAGCCGCCTGCTACAGAAGAAGCAGTTGCAAGAGAGTTGCCGCGCATAGCAAGAGCAGTTTTGTTAGCAGTAGTGCCGTCAGCAAACGTTGGGTTGACGCCGGTAACACCTGGGGTGTTAAGGTCAAAAGTGACGGTTGCAGCAGGTGCCCAAACGTGCTTCTGACCATCACTTGAAGCGTTAGCAACTGGGTAGGTGTAGGTTGCTCCGTTGGCATTAATGAGGCTCAGAGAGCTAGTTGATGGGTCAGCAAGGGTAAAGAGCGAGAGAACCTCGTTGCCGTTAGCTGCGCCGTTTGTTGGGATAGTGCTGCCAAAGCCACTGTTGTAGCTTGGTGCGTATTTGAGCAGGTAAGAACCGCCAACAACGTTGTAGTTTTGACGAGTCTGACCAGCGCCGTTATCGGAGTTCTTGGTAGCAGGGGTTTCTACCAAGCTGTTTCCGGTGAACTGGATGGAACCGTTAGTCTGTGCACCAAAGAGAGCGCCAGAGTTACGGCCGTCTCCCTTAATGGTGGAGTTGTTAATGATGACGTCACCGGTATTGACGTTAAGGCCGCCGGTTCCGCCGTTAGTGAAGTTAAGGGTTGAGTTAGTAACGTTTACTGTTCCACCAGCTACACCAACAGAAATACCAGAAGTTGAGCCGGCATTTGCGTTGATGGTGGAGTTAACAATATTGGAAGAACCCTGAATGGTCATGCCCGTCTGACCCCAGAAGGATGGATTGATGGTCAGGGTTGAATCAGTCATGTTGAGCTGGTTGACATAGAAAGTCTGACCAAAACCCTCGACCTTAAGATCAGCATTTCGAAGGGTAAGATTACGAGCGTCATTCCAGGTACGAGCCTGTGAAGTTACGTTAATCGTAGCGTTTTCAAAAGTAACGCCAGACTCAAAGAAGTTTGTATTGCTCTTATCGTCTGCAGTGATAGTGACGCTGTTCTTGTTAGTGCTACCACTAACGGTTCCGCCAAGAGAAATACCACGAGTACCGCTGGAACCTGCGTTGTTTCTAAACACATAGGTACCATCGGTGATGGTTGAGCCATCTTCTGCAGTTAGAGCGGTTTTGAAGCCGGACATGGTAAGAGTACCAGTGCCGGTGAGTGTTGAGCCAGGAGAAAGAACCAGTCCGTCAATGCTGTTACCAGTGCCGGTAAGAGTTGCGCCTTCATCCTCAATTTTGAGTGTGAGGCCAGAAGGAATAGTAACTGTAGAGGTCAAATCAAGGTTGCCCTTGAGGTGAATGGTGTTAATTGAAGAAGTTTCTCCCCATAGTTCCAGTGCTTTCTGGAGAGATTTAAGAGGATCTGAGCTGGAACCCTCGTTAGTATCGTTGCCGCTTGTTCCGTCTACCCAGAGCTCATTTGTGATGTAAGAAAGGCTTCTGGTAACACGGCGAGAAGATCTTTCTGTAGGAGCGGTAGCTTGCTCGGAAGTTTGCTGGTTGGAAGTGGCTTCTGCGTTAGTGGTAGTTTCAGTTGAGGTTTCTGCTGTTGCTTCTGAAGTAGAAGCAGTTGCATCGCTTGTTTGAGCTGCTGCAACTTCTTGCGTCTGAGTTACCTCTTGAGTGCTAGCAATCTCTGCTAATGCTGAAGAAGGAACCAGCGAGAGTGCAAGCACCAAAGACATAGCTGTCTTAGCGCCTTTGCTTGCAAAATTCTTGTCTTTTCTTTCCATACCTACCCCTAACAAATAGTGAATACCCCAACAAAATTTGCAATTAAATCTTGTGCAAAAAGTGACGAATCACGAGAAGCACAATAGAACTAAACGGTACAAATTTAGAGCATTTTTCGTATAGATAATTATCCATTATTTTGACAAAAATTATTGTCTCAACCAGCGATTTTTATAGTTTGAACACATTTCAAAAAATGCCTTTATCTCATGTTATATAAATAATTTAATCAAAATATTTGATGCGTTCAGAAATGGCATTTAAATTGCACTATTTTTGACGATTTTCTCGACATTTGTCATAAACGTGCAACGGATAAAAATTGCAAAGGAAATGTATTAAATTTTAAGACAAATGTGAGTTATGCGGAAACCAGATAGTGGAAGCAGATGGTTAACAAATTCATGAAATATGGAGTTCAAAATTTGTTGCCAAGAAAAGCTCTGTACACTAAGTAAGAGAGAATCAAGAGAGATTACTCCGCGCAAAAAACGTAAAAAATGTGCGTGAAACCTTTTTGAATGTACTGAGTAGGGGACTATGAACTCAAAAATTATTGATGACGCCTTGGACTTTGTAAAAGAGGTCTTCTCCACAGATTTTAGTGGCCACGATTACTTCCACACGTTGCGTGTGTACAAAATGGCTGTAAGAATTGCGCAGGAGGAAGGAGCAAATCAAGAGATTGTTGCCCTTGCTGCGCTTTTGCACGATGTTGATGACATCAAGCTTTCTCCAGAGACGCATGAGCATAAGGATAGGGCCGTTGGTTTTCTGCGCCAGCATGCTGTCGACGAGGCCACTATCCAGGCAATTTGTACCGCAATCGATGAGGTTTCTTTCTCAGGAACAGACTCGGTAGTTCCTTCAACGCTTGAGGGTATGTGTGTTCAAGATGCAGATCGCCTGGACGCGCTTGGTGCTGTTGGCATCGCACGTACCTTTGCCTATGGCGGAAGTCATGGTCGCGGTATGTATGACCCGGATGAACCACCGACCCTTAATATGAGTGGCGTGGAGTATCACTCACACAAATCAACGTCGCTCAATCACTTTTACGAGAAACTCTTTTTGCTGGCAGATATGATGAATACGCGCAGTGGCAAAGAGCTAGGAAAAGCTCGCGAGAAGTACATGCGTGAGTATGTTAACCAGTTCTTAGATGAGTGGAACGGTAAACGTTAAGGTATAGTTTTTAGCTATATGAATTAGTTAAGTATTTGTATTTCACAAGTGAAGTGCTGATTGTCATACTGGTTTCTCGTAAGCAGTTCTAAGGGGTCATTATGGCAATCAAAAATGATAAAACTACTCCACATCGCTTTGATGTTGTTGGCAGCTTTCTTCGTCCAGAAAATCTTAAGCAGGCTCGTGTTCAGTTTGAAGCTGGTCAGATTGATGCTCACGAGTTAAAGCAAGTAGAGGACAAAGCTATTACAGAGCTTATCCAAAAGGAGAAGGAAGCAGGCCTCAAAGTCATCACTGACGGCGAGTTTAGGCGTGCAACATGGCACCTCGATTTTATGTAGTCGTTTGAAGGTATTGGTCATGCACCAACTAATACTGGCCTTCCTTTCCACGATGAAACTGCAAAGATTGACGACACGTTCCTCGTAGGAAAAGTGGAGCTCACTAAAGAGCATCCGTTTATCGAGCACTTCCGTTTTGTCCAGCAGTTTGAGGACGAGACTACCGTTGCCAAGCTTACTATTCCTGCTCCTGCACAGTTTATTGAGCAGTTCATTATGCCTATGAATCGTGAGCAGACTGACAAGTACTATGCCAATGACCAGGAGCTTCTTGAAGATATTGTTGCTGGCTATGGTGTGTTTATTAAGCAGGCATATGCTGCAGGCTGCCGTAATCTTCAGCTTGATGACTGCTCATGGGGTGTGCTGGTTGACCCTCGTGCGGAGCTCTTTTTTGGTGCTGACCAGGAAGGTCTCAAGAAGATTAAGGCACTGCTCTTGGAGATTAACAACCGCGTCCTTGATGCTGCTCCAGCTGATCTGACTATTAATACGCATGTTTGCCGTGGTAACTTCCACAGCACTTGGGCTTGCGAGGGCGGCTACGACGATGTAGCTGATGCTCTTCTTGCTCAAGAGCACGTAAACGCGTTCTTCTTAGAATTTGATGATCATCGCTCCGGTGGCTTTGAGCCCCTGGCTTCTGTTCCAGCTGGTAAAAAGGTTGTGCTTGGTCTGATCACCACCAAGCACGCCCAGCTGGAAGAGAAAGCCAAGGTTATCGAGCGTATTCATGAGGCGGCTCAGTACGTACCTCTGGAGAATCTCTGCCTTTCTCCCCAGTGCGGCTTTGCAAGCTGCGAGATTGGTAACAAGCTCACCGAAGATGAGCAGTGGGCAAAGATTGCGCTTGTAAAAGAAATTGCCGAAGAGGTTTGGGGCTAAATATCAGTTTGTAACGGTTTGTCTGCGACTTACATGCCGTTTACCGAAGAGTTTCTGACCATACGATCTTCTCGACTCCTGTCCACTAAAATGGACAGGAGTTTTTTATTGGCGCTAGACTTCGGAGGCAGTATGCCAAGCGAGAAGACCCGCTGCTTGCATCTCATTCAGATTTTTGAAGAAGAAACTGACGATGACCACGGTCTGAGTACCCCTCAGCTTATCGAAAGACTTGCTGAACGCGGGCTTAGTGTGGAACGTAAGACGCTGTATGACGATATTAAATCGTTGCAGAATTTTGGGTACGATATCCAGTCTTATCAGCGCCATCCTGTTGAATATGGCCTGGCTACTAGGAAGTTTCAGGCCGAGGAACTTATGCTGATGGCAGATGCCGTACAGTCATCAAAGTTTTTGACGGAGCGTAAGGCAAACAATCTGGTGAACCTCATTGGAGAGCTGGGCGGGAAGTCTACCTCTGACACGCTCAAGAAGCGCATTCATGTTGAGGGCCGTATTAAGTCGCAAAATGAGTCTGTGTTTTATGCGCTTAATGCTATTCAGACGGCGCTTTTGCAGAAGAAAAAAGTCTCGTTTAAGTATCGCAAGAAGGGCTTTAAAGATAAGGTTATTGAAGAGCTTCCCGTAAGAGAAGAAACGCCTGTTCAACTTACGTATATTGACGATTTCTACTACCTTATTGTGTGGAATGATAAGCATCAAAACTTTGTCAATTATCGTGTGGATCGCATGTTTAGACTTGAGGTTTCTGATGCTGATGCCACGGTTAACGAACAAATAAAACAGTTTGATATAGACAAGTATCAAGAGCGCGTCTTTGGCATGTACTCGGGCGAGGTTGTTGAGGTCACGCTTCGCGTCAATGAGCGCGTAATGTGCTCAGTGTACGACCGTTTTGGCAAAAACATTATTTTGAACAATCCAAGTTCTGATGGAACTACAGCTGACGTACATGTTTCTGTAATGGAAGCTCCAACGTTTTATGGTTGGCTTGCAACCTTTGGAACAGATATAGAACTGGTAGCTCCAAAGAAGACCAGGCAGAAATACCAAGAGTACTTGAGCGGAATTCTTCAGAGCTACCAAACACAGAAAGATGATTAGCTAAACCAGGTCAAAACAAGTAGTCTTTCTCGCCCAATTAACGAGCATCAATGACGTAAAGACCTGCTTTAACAAGAAGATGACCATGGTGATCACTGAGCTGCGTAATCTTGCAAGTAACAATGTTTTGATGTCCATAGAAGAGCAAAGTACTCCAGAGAGAATTGCTTTCTCTAGGAACAAAGCCAAGCTTGTTGTCATTAGAGTACAGAGCAAGAGCCTCTGGGTCATAAGGGTTATCGCGTTCAGGAACAATGGTTAAATCTGAGCCAAGTTTGAGCTGATCAAAGATAAGAGGAGCGTCGTAGTAGGGAAGACCGGAAATAACGAAGGAATCAACAAGCTTTGTAGGACTGTACATAAGAGCCTCCTTAGAAGATGTTGAGAACAGAATACGGATTTGTTAAAGAATGAGTGTCCAACAGATTGGACAGTAAAAAATAGCTGTAAGACAACACAGTAAGAGAAAATGAGTTTCAAAGGGAGTTTGCATGATTACCACTAAGAGATTGTTTCTTATTCCATGGCATGCATCTGATGCTGAAGAGCTCTATGAACTGGCAAAAGATCCAGAGATCGGACCACTTTGTGGCTGGGAACCGCACAAGACTCTGGAAGATTCCAAGCAGGTTCTTGCAAATGTATTGTCCGAGAAGTTCTGTTATGCCGTAAAGGATATGAAGACCGGTCATGTAATTGGCTCGATGTCATTGGACTTTAAAGAAATTCCTGATCCAAAAGATTCCTCAAAGCAGTTATATCAGGCAGAAATTGGCTATTGGATTGGTCGTCCTTATTGGGGACAAGGATTTGCACCGGAAGGCGCTCAAGCTCTTACTACCTATGCATTTGAAGAGCATGGCGTTGACCAGGTGATTATTAGATATCTTGAGAGTAATAAGAGGTCTGCTTCAGTGGCTCAAAAGTGTGGTTTCACGGAAGCAAAAATCTTTACTGACTTAAATAAATACACAGGCAAAGAAGAGCAGTTTGGTATCTCAGTACTCACAAAAGAGGACTGGGAACGTGTTCAAAAATAGTAGTTCTTCTCGCTATTTTGTGTGTTGTTTTTAAATGTTGCATAAGGCAAACTCATATTTGCAACGGCAGAACTGCATATAAAGTAGTTGAAACAGTTAGCGGACTAAAGATTTTGCTTGTAAGAAGAGCGAGAGAAGTTTTTATGATGATCAACAAACGCCTCATTGCCCTTATTGAGGAGAGTAAAAAATACATTGGCTTGACCGTGCTTTACCAGTGGATTGCACTTCTCGCCAATATTGTATTTATGTATTCTTTGGCAAGAATGATACAAGCCCTGTTCATGGATTCTTTTGTCTTTGAAGAGCAGCTGGTATTTATTGCTCTGTGCCTCATTGCTATTGTGATTAGGTATTTCTGCAAACTTGCTCAGCATAAGACAAGCTTTTATGCAGCTAGAAGGGTTAAAAAGACCCTACGCCAGAAAATCTATCAAAAGCTTTTGGAGTTTGGTCCATCTTACAAGAACTCGTATGCTACCAGCGAGATTGTTCAGCTTGCTGTGGAAGGCGTTGATCAGCTGGAAACGTATTTTGCGCAGTATCTACCTCAGTTTTTCTACGCAGTTTTAGCTCCGCTCACACTTTTCCTTGTTTTGCTTCTTATTAGTCCTGTAGTTGGCATCGTTTTGCTGATATTTGTTCCGCTTATTCCCATGACCATTGTTCTTATCCAGAAGTTTGCAAAGAAGCTTCTGTCTAAGTATTGGGGTCAGTATACACAGCTTGGCGATACGTTTTTGGAAAACCTGCAGGGCCTGACTACAGCAAAGATTTACAAGGCTGACGATTTTAAACACAAGCAGATGAACGAGGAAGCCGAGCACTTCAGGCGTATTACCATGAAAGTCCTAACCATGCAGCTCAACTCCATCACCGTGATGGATGTGGTTGCATTTGGTGGGAGCGCGCTTGGTACGATTCTTGCAATTCAGCAGGTAAACGACCAGCTTCTCTCTATGTGGGAAGGCGTCTTTGTCATTTTGATTTCGGCTGAGTTCTTCCTGCCTATGCGTCTTTTGGGCAGCTATTTCCATATTGCTATGAACGGTATGGCGGCATCGGATAAGATTTTTGACCTGCTTGATATGCCTGTTCGAGAGCAGGGAACTAAGACCGTTCCAGCTTCTAGTGATGTGTCACTGCGCAACGTTTCTTTCTCCTACGATGGCGAGAAACCCGTCTTAGTGAACGTTTCTTTTGGAATGCGTGCCAACTCTCTGAATGCCCTGGTAGGAGAGTCGGGCTGTGGCAAATCAACAATTGCCGCACTTCTGACAGGAAAGCTTCGCTCGTATACGGGAGATGTTCTGTTTGGAAATACCAGTTTGTCAGACATTTCTGACCAGAATTTGCTTCAAAACGTTACGTATATTGGACATCAAGCGCATCTCTTTATGGGAAGCGTTCGCTCCAACCTTGCTATGGGCAACCCAGAAGCAACTGAAGAGCAGCTTTGGCATGCTCTTGAGCAGGTCAATCTTGCTGAGTTCGTAAAGTCTTTGGGTGGACTTAACGCGCCAGTTGCCGAGAAGGGTTCCAACTTGTCAGGTGGTCAGCGCCAGAGGTTAGCGCTTGCTCGAGCACTTCTGCATGACAGTCAGGTTTACATTTTTGACGAAGCTACTTCAAATATTGATGTTGAGAGTGAAGACGTTATTATGCAGCAGGTTCACCAGCTTGCTCAGACGAAGATGGTGCTGGTAATTTCTCACCGCTTAGTAAACGTTAAAAATGCTGATCAAATTGTTGTTATGCAGCATGGTCGCGTTGTTGGAAGTGGAACGCACCAAGAGTTGCTTGCAACAAATGACGAGTACAAACGAATGACGCAGGCCCAGACCGAGCTTGAGAATTATGTGAAAGGAGTTGAGGCGTAATGAAGACAGAAGTTAAGAACAGCGCCACAACTGCACGTACTTCTCGCCGTAGTGCGCTCACTATTATGCTGAGACTGGTGGGGCTGGTTCGTCCGCTGGCTGGCTTTATGATACTTGCAATTTTGATGGGCGTTTTGGGTAACCTTGCCGCCACGTTCATCAGCATTTTTGGAGCATATGCGCTGCTCAGTACTATGGGCTTTGCTTCATCTTCTCCTATGGCGCTGCTTTTTGGTGGCATGCTTTTGCTTGCCCTGGTCCGCGGTCTGCTGCGCTATGCCGAGCAGGAATGCAACCACTTTATTGCGTTTAAACTGCTTGCGCTTATTAGAGACCGTGTGTTCACGGCGCTCAGAAAGCTTGCTCCTGCAAAGCTTGAGGTCAAAAATAAAGGTAACCTGATGAGCGTCATTACCTCAGACATTGAGCTGCTTGAGGTTTTCTACGCACACACTATCTCGCCTATCTGCATTGCGGTTGTGTTCTGCATTGTAATGGTGTGGTTTATTGCAGGTACTACCAACTGGATTTTAGGTATTATTGCACTTGTTTCTTACCTGGTAGTTGGTGTGGCAATTCCGCTTGCTATGTCTAAGCGCTCTGAGCAAGACTCTGCTGAGGCAAGAGATCTTGCTGGTAAGCTTTCTACGGTTACCCTTGATAACCTGCGCGGACTTGACGAGATTCTGCAATATAACACTGGTAAGCAGATGATTAAGGAAACAAGTCAACTTGCTGATCAGTTAAGTGACAGACAACAGGCAGTTAAGAAGGCATTTGGTGTCAACGATGCCGTCACGTCAACGGTTATTTTGCTCTCCGTCCTTGTTATGTTCTTTAGTTCGTTCTATCTGGCCAATAACCAGCAGATTTTTATGACTGATGCCTTTATTGTCACCATTGCATTGATGAGCTCGTTTGGTCCTGTTGTGGCTTTGGCAGCACTTGGTACAACGCTTACCAGTACGTTTGCTGCAGGTAATCGCGTTTTGGATATTCTGGACGAGAAACCCCTGGTTGAAGACGTAGTGGACCAAAAAGACATCTCCTATGAGGGCGTACGTGTCTCTGAGCTCTCATTTGCGTATGATAACGAGCAGATTCTGGACAACATTTCCGTGGATATTCCTACCGATAAGATTGTGGGAATTGTAGGAAAGAGCGGCTCAGGCAAGTCTACGCTGCTTAAACTTTTGATGCGTTTCTGGCCAGCAACACCTGGTGCCATTGAGATTTCTGGAACCCCTTTGGAGCAGGTTAATACTTCTAACCTGCGCGATCTTGAGAGTTACATGACGCAGGATACGCATCTGTATCACGATTCCATTAAGAACAATCTCAGCATTGCAAAGCTTGACGCAACGAATGAAGAGATTGTTGAGGCGTGCAAGAAGGCTTCAATTCACGAGTACATTTCCACGCTGCCCCAGGGGTACGATACGCCTGTTGCAGAGCTTGGCGACTCACTTTCTGGCGGAGAGCGCCAGCGCATTGGCCTTGCTCGCGCATTCTTGCATGACGCGCCACTCATGCTGCTCGACGAGCCAACCAGTAACCTAGACAGCCTAAACGAGGCTATTATCTTGCGCTCACTTGATAAAGAAACTGAGCGCAAATCCGTGGTTCTTGTCTCTCATAGGGCTTCTACCATGGGAATTGCAGATGTTGTTTACACCGTTGATGGGGGACGTGTGAGCTAATGACGCCTGAAGAAATTGAACGAAAGCGCCAAAGAGAAAAGGATCTCTTCTCGCTTATGATTCGCTTCTATTGCGAGAAGCGCCACCACACCAAAGCTCATGAGCCTCTGTGCGAAGAGTGCGCTGAGCTAGAGAAATACGCACATACGCGTGTAGATCGCTGTCCTCATATTGAGACAAAGACGTTTTGCTCAAAATGCATATCGCATTGCTACAACAAAGAGATGCGAGCTCGAGTCAAAGAGGTCATGAAATCTTCAGGTCCACGACTTTTACTGCACCACCCAATTCTTGTGATCAAGCATGCGCTGCAGTAATTAAGCGCTGGTAGATGACAAAGGTTTTCTGCTGCACTTGTCTTAGGCTCGCGCTGATAAAGTCTGCAACACCATGGTTTTCTTGCGACTCTACGGTCTTCTCGCCACAAAAGCGAGAAGACCGCATTTTTTTGAATCTTTTTCATTTGAAACATAACTGTTAACTCTGAGAATTACGTATTTTTGACGCGGCGCGGTAGGTTTACAGTGACCTCTCGCTTTACAGAAGGAGGTACTGCGTTGATTAAATCAAAAAAAGCGTCATTTATTTTTAAGCTGTTTATTGCTGTGATTGGCACCTTTGTGCTGTGTGATTCGGCGGGCGTCTTCCGAATGAACTTCCGCGTTTCTTTCTTGTACTACTTCACTAACATCTCCAACGTGCTGCTTGTTGCCTATTTCTGGGGCGCGCTGTTCCAGGCTTACAAGCATCCCGAGACCGCTCAGAAACCATGGATGCCAACGGTTAAGCACACGCTTATGCTGGGCATTACCGTAACGGGCCTGGTAGCTTACTTCCTGCTTGACCACGGCGAGGTCTTTGTAAATGGCGTCTTTAAGTTCAATAATTTTATCTTGCACGATGTGACCCCAATCTGTGCCGTTTTGGACTGGCTGCTCTTTGACGAGAAGCCAACTATGGGCTTTAAAGAGCCTCTGATCTGGCCTTTGTACCCGCTCACGTATTTTGCGTACATCATTGTCTTGGTTCTGGGCTTTGGCGTGCAGATTAAAGAGAAGTCTCGCTGGCCTTATGGATTCATGGACTTTGATAAGCTGGGAGTCCCAACGGTTGCTCTGACCATTATGATTTTGATTGTTGTCTTTGTTGCCTTGGGTTACCTCTACGTCGTCATTGATAAAAAGCTTGGCGAGAAGATCAAGAAGGCTGAAAACTAATCCGGCAAGGTTAAAAGCCGGAATAACTGCAACGTTAAACCTAGCGTGTTGCGAAAAACCTCAATTAACTGCGCAGCGCCTGACATTCGTGAACTGCCTCCCATTTCTTAGACATGAGAAATGAGAGGCAGTGCAAAACACACCTAAGTCAGATAATCTGTCAAAAAGACGTATACATTACGCTGAAAATACCTCTAACGCGCAGATTATCTTTATTAGGTGTGTAAAATGCCCGCATCTGAGCAGATTATCTGACTTAGGTGTGTTCCGTAGATACAGAATTTATCGATAGTTAAATTTCTTATATAAGTCTATTCATTTTTAAGCATATTAGATGAAGTTTATGCATAAAGATGCATATCGGGTAGTGCGACCGCCTAGCTGCCTGGCTATCTTGATTAGGAATATGTCAATTCTTCAGCAAAACCTACCAAAGCTGCGCTATTTTGTGCGCCAGGCCTAAAAGCCGACACTAACACGCTACAGAATCATAATCACTCGCATATGAACTGCCTCCCATTTCTTATGTCCAAGAAATGGGAGGCAGTTCACATTCGTCAGGCGCTTTTTTATGCCGTTTACGGGAGTACATTTGGAACGCGGCGTGTGTACTGGTAAACTATTAAAAAGTTGATGAAGGAGGTACTATGTCACTGTATCGTCATCTACGTGCTAGTTTAGGATCAGCCCATAAAATTGTGCTTGCTATCAGCACTTTTGTAATGGCAACCGTGATTTCTGTTATGGCAAAAGCTGATGTTATTGATGCGCCAAGAGTTGGTAATGCGCCAAGAGTTGGTCTAGCTACTTCTCATGCAAGTTTGATTGCAGTTGTTATTCTTGTGGCTGTAGTTGGATTTATCATGATTAAAAGGCGTAACAGGTAATAATTTGCCTACAACAAAGCAAGTTCCTCCCAAAAAAGAAGTCACTACCTTTGCATTTGCGTTATGTCATTTTGTAGTTGACTTTGCATGCGTATCTACCATGCTCTGTGCCGTAAGCCGAGTGTTGGGCGAGTCTGGCCAGGGTTCGATGGAAGTTGTTGCGCTCAGTATTTTACTGTATGACATAGTTGCCTTTACCCTGCAGCTCCCTATAGGCATTGCGCTGGATCAGCTGGATAAGAACTCCTATGCCGCCTTACTTTCGTATGCTTTAGTGGGCGCTGGAGTTATTCTTTCGCTGGTCCCTATAGCCCTTCTCGAGTGGCCTGCAATTCTTTTGCTTGCGATTGGAAACGCGCTCTTCCATAGTGCAGGCGGACTGAGCGTCCTTAATATCTCGCAAAAACATGCAGGACCTTCGGGAATCTTTATTGCAACTGGTGCAATTGGAGTCTTTTTAGGTACACAAAGTGCTCAAATGGAAAGACTTCAGATTGCATTTTCCCTGCTTGTGCTGTTGTTCTTATGCGCGCTTATCACGCTTGTAGTACAAAAGGTTAACAAGAAGTACTGGAACGTGCATAACGTTTCGTTTGATATTTCGAAGCTTTCATTCAATACATTGCTTACGATTGCACTGCTGAGCCTTGTGGTGGCGCTGAGAAGCTATGCCGGCATGGTTATGGCATTTCCTTGGAAGAGCGAGATGCTCTTACTGGTATTAAGTATCCTTGGCGTATTTGCAGGTAAAGCGCTTGGTGGAATGGTTGCTGATCGTATTGGCTTTAGGACTACAGCTACCTTTTCGCTCATTGTTGCAGCCACCTTGTTTGCGCCCTCATGGGAGATACCGGTTATGGGTCTTCTGGGTGTATTTTTCTTCAACTTTACTATGTCCATTACGTTGGCATCTCTAGCAAACATTTTGCCTAACGCAAAAGGCACTGCGTTTGGACTGGCCAGTTTCTCACTAGCCGTAGGTGCGTTACCTGCGCTCGTAGGATTCCGTATTGAACATCCTGTAATGCTCTCTGGTATCAGTTTGGTCTCGGCACTTGCGTTGGGTGTAGGTCTTACGTTAGTCAAAGATTCCGTGGCTACAGGGCCATTTGGTCATGAGCGTATGTTCCAGGCAGCACAAGTTGTTGAGGCTGTAGAGGAAGATAATCTAATCGCAGAGCTATCTGATCAGGTTGATGAGCTTGCGGTTGAAGATGAGTGCACGGCTGAAGACTATCTTGTTGCTGAAGACAAACAAGTAGAAGACTAATGACATGGATGACCAATTATTTTTATTGCCGTATTTGATAACCATTATTCCGATATTTGCGTTTTGTCTGATTCTGACTATCACTGTTGAACTTATTGTCGCAAAATCGCTGGGCGTTAAAGACAATCAAGCACTGTTGATTGTTGTTGCTGCTCAAGTGCTTACTAATCCAATTGCTGTTTTTATCACAAGCGCCCTTGTTGATGTGGTTGCTAACGACGTTCAGTACTGGGCGTGCGTCATAACTGTTGAGCTGGTTGTTATTGCTGTTGAAGGCCTCATTTACAAGGTAAAAAGAGTAAGCAACACCCCATGGACTCTTTCAATCTTGTCCAACCTTGCGTCAGTATCCGTAGGTATTCTCGTTCAAACACTTATATAAAAATTTAGCGAGAAACCCTTTGAATAGAAGGGGTTTCTCGCCAAATCTGGGTGATTTATGAGATGAAGCCTTAATGAACGATTGCGATAAGAAGAGCTCCGACCATAAGACCAATGGATGTTCTGAGAGCTGCTGAGGCTTGCCTGTGCAAGAGCTTTTGCGCGCGGGTTGTACGGATAGGCTGGGTTTGTGAGGTATTGAGTTTATGCATTGGTCCTCCTTTCTTAGTTCTTGTCTAGTATATGCCCAAAAGTAAGCTTAGGTAAACTCTTGAGTATAAAAATGAAACAAAAAACCATGCCGAGGGTGAGTCCAATCATTCCTCCAGATGATGCGTCTAAGTAATAACTGCCAGTTATTCCAATCAAAACGCTGACCGTGGCAATAAGCGGAGAAATCCAGAGCATATGCCGCATCTGATTGGTAAGAAGCCTTGCGCAGGCACCCGGAACAATAAGCAGCGAGACTGACAAAATAACGCCAACTGCCTGGAGCGATATGACAATTGCGAGGGCTAGGGCAACAAGCAAGAATGAAGTGAGTGTTTTAGTAGAAAGACCGATTGCTTGAACCTGCGTAGGATCAAATGAAAGCAAGGTTAGGTCCTTGTTTTTAAGGATGAGCAGGATTGCAATAGGCAGGCCAATACAAAGAACTTGCAGCATATCGGGAGTTGTGACCCCCAAAAGGTTTCCAAAGAGTATGTGTGAGAGATTAATTTGGCTTGGAACCTTTGATATGAGAACTGTTCCTAGTGCAAAAAACGTTGTAAATACAATGCCGATAGCAGTATCGGGACGTACAATTTGGCTTTTTTTGACTTGTCCGACCAACACCACGGTAATGAGAGCAAACACAAGTGCTCCCACCAGATAGGGAAGCCCTAGCAGGTGAGCAATGACCACGCCTGGGAGAATAGAATGCGAGATGGCGTCGCCCATGAGCGACCATCCCATATGCGTAATCCAGCAGCTCAAAAGCCCGCAGACTATGGCGGTTGCAATTCCGGTGATGAGGGCTCGCTGCATGAATGCGTATTGGAGAATGTCTACCTCAGGCATGGAGCACCTCCTCAATGTGGGTATCTTCGGAAATACCAAGGTTCTGCAGGAGGGCGTCTCCAGAAAGAATTTCTTTCGAAGGACCCTGCGCGGTTATGGTTTTATTAATGACCAGGCAAAGCGGGAATTTTTGCTGAGCCAAATTGATGTCGTGAATTGAAACGAGCAATGTTTTGCCTTCTTTACTGAGGTTATTGAGCTGTTCGGTGATGATGGCCTCAGAGCGAGCGTCTACTCCCGCAAACGGTTCGTCGAGAAATACCAGTTCAGCGGCTTGCGCTATTCCGCGTGCCACAAAAACACGCTTTCTTTGTCCGCCCGAGAGTTGGGCAAGAGGACGATATGCAAGGTCGGCCAGATTAACGCGTTCAAGCGCCTGGGTGACCAGTTCTTTGTCCTGAGCGGAAGGTATGCGCATCCAACCCTGATGAACATATCTACCCTGCATAACAACGTCTTTTACGAGTAACGGAAACGTCGCGTCAATTGCCTCCGTTTGAGGGACGTAAGCGACTTTTCCCTGCTTGCGCGCCTGTGAAAGAGGTTGCTGACCCCAAGTAAGTGACCCCTCCCATGCGATGGTGTCCATCAGCGCTTTGAAGAGCGTAGATTTTCCGGCTCCATTGACGCCCACAAGTGCGCAAAGATCTCCTGTTGAAAGCGAGAAATTCACGTCATGGATGATGGGTTTCTCGCGGTCTTTTTTCTCGTACCAGGCGCAAAGTTGCGAAACACAAAGATTCATCGAACGCACTACCTTCCCGTGAGGCCGGATACAATTGCGTCTGCATCGTGTTGCAGCAGGTCAAGATAGGTGGGCACGGGACCATCGGCCTCCGAGAGGGAGTCTACGTACAAGATGTTTTTCTCGTCAGTTTTGAGGGTGGCGCCCGTCTCGTCGGCTACCTGCTGCATTGCCTTGGGGCTTACCGTAGACTCGCAGAACACCGCAGGAATTTGCTGGGCCTTTACGGTCTCAACGACCTTTGCGATCTGCTGCGGAGTGCCTTCGTCGGCCGCGTTAACGGCCCAGAGATAGAGCTCCTGCATGTTGGTGTCGCGGCATAGGTACGAGAACGCTCCCTCGCAGGTCACCAGCGTGCGCTGGTTTTCCGGCAGTGAGCTGAGCTCCTCGATCAGATGAGAGGAGATGTTGTCGAGTTCCTTTTTGTATGCGTCGCCGTTGGCCTCGAAGTCCTTGGCGTGGTCAGGGACAAGGTTGCTGAGCGCGCGGACGATATTCTCGACGTAGATCTTGCCGTTTGTGGGCGACATCCACGCGTGTGGGTTGGCTTGGCCCTGGTAGTCGCCCTCGGCGATGGGGATGGCGGTGATGCCTTCGCTGAGGTCGGCGCGCTGAGCAGGCGAGTCGTCGACGAAGCGCTCAAACCAGCGCTCAAGACCCAGGCCGTTGTTGAGGATGAGCTGGGCTTTCTGTGCGCGCTTGAGGTCGTCGGGCGTAGGCTCGTAGTCGTGGATCTCGGCGCCGGCCTTGGTGATGGACTCTACCTGGAAAAACTCGCCCGCAACGCGAGAAGCCATGTCCTGGATCACGGTGAAGGTGGTCAAGACGAGGGGAGCCGAGGAGTTCTGGTTTTGCGCGGAGCTTGAGCTGGCTGCAGAATCGCGTGGACTACATGCGGCGAGAGAAGCGATGGTGGCCGCAGAGCTTGCGCCGAGTAAGGTGAGTGCTGACCTGCGGGATAGGAGAGGGTTGCAGGTGCAGTGAGGCTGTGAGTCAGCGTGTGGGTGCGAGCTCGTGCGCAGTTGCAGACTTGCAGCTACTGAGTTATGCGTGCAGCGATGTTTCATAGCGACTTCCTTCAAAGAGATGAGAGCAGGTAGCTACGAGACTGAAAGCAAGAAACTGATAGCGTGAGGCCAAGAGTTAGGAGTTTGGAGCTACGAGCTCAACGAGTTTCTCGCCATATTGTATTCCTAAAAGTTAGCTTTGTCTAACTTTTGAAATTTACGTGGAAAGAAAAGGGTTTGGTTTGCAGACAAATGTCCAAAAGATTGAACATGAATTTTAATGTGTCATTTTTGTCACATTTTAAGCAAATTACTTTCTTTTATCTAATTTACCTTTGGATTTGTCTCTTTAAAATAATTTTTCTATAGAAAATTATGTGAATATGGCTAGAATTTATTTGTTTCCTAATGGTTTATGCTCGTGAAAAAAATAAGGAGAGAGCATGGCATTCGATTTTACAGGTAAGCTGGTTCTGGTTACAGGCGGAAGCGCTGGTATTGGCGCTGAGATCTCCAAGGGTATTGTTGCTGGAGGTGGACATGTAATCGTTTGCTCTCGTCACGAGGACACTGGCCGTAAGTTTGTCGAGGAGCTCGGCGAGGGTAACTTCTTCTACACAATGGACATTGCAGATGCCGAGGGCGTTAAGAAGACTGTTGCTCAGATTCTTGAGGAGTGCGGCGACGTCAATGTTCTTATCAACTGCGCTGGTCGCATCAGCTCCGTTCCTTTCACCGAGGTTGACGACAAAGAGTGGAACAACACTATCAACACCAACCTTACCGGTACCTACAACGTAACTCACGCTCTGTGGCAGCACTTCATTGATCGTGGCGGTGCTCGCATTGTCAACGTTTCTTCCGTAGCAGGCAAGATCGGCGGCGGCCTCCTTGGTACTGTTGCTTACGCATCTTCTAAGGCTGGTATGAACGGCTTTACCAAGGCTATCGCTAAAGAGGGCGGCAAGTACGGCATTTCTTGTAACGCTGTTTGCCCATCTTTCACCATTACAGATATGACCACTGCACTCTCCAACGATGAGGAGAAGTACAAGAAGGTCGTAGGCATTATTCCTCTCGGCCGTCCTGCACAGGCATCTGAGCCTGCACAGATGGTACTGTTCTTTGCTTCTGATGCTGCAAGCTTCGTCAACGGTGAGGTTGGCGACTGCGACGGCGGCATCGTAATGGATTAGGTGATTGTTGATGGCTACAAAAGAACCAATTTCTCTTCAGCACCCATTTAAGGCACTGGGCCGCATTCCAGGCGCAAACATCCTGGTACCACTGCTTCTTGGTGTTTTCATGAACACATTTTTCCCAGATGTATTCCCAACGCTTGGTAGCTTTTCTGCAGCTATGACCGTTAAGGGTACTGCTGCTCTGGTTGGTGCTTTCATGTTGTGTGTTGGTGCAACTATTTCGTTTAAGAGCGCACCAAAGGCTGCACTTCGTGGTGCAATCATCATCATCTCTAAGGTTGTGTTCTGCGTTGCTCTTGGTCTTGCAGTTCTGTTCTTCCTGAACGATAACCTGCTTGGCCTTTCTTCCATGGTCATCCTTGCTGCTTGCTCTGGTGCAAACAACTCCATGTATGCAGGCCTGATGGCTGATTATGGTAACGAGTATGAGCAGGGTGCAGTTGCAATTACTACGCTGGTAGTTGGCCCTCCAGTTACCATGCTTGCTCTTGGTGCAACTGGTCAGTCTCCAATTAACTGGTCTTTGCTTGGTGCAGTTCTCCCAATTATCCTGGGTATTCTGCTTGGCAACTGCTTCCCATCTATGAAGAAGATGCTCACAAGCGCTCTGCCAGCAATTATTGTCATGACCTTCTTTGCTATGGGCACAACCATGAAGTTTGATTCGCTCATTATGGCTGGTCCTGCAGGTATTCTGCTTGGCGTTATCTGCTCTGTTTGCGGTGGCTTTATCAACTACTTTGTTGATAAAGCAACTGGCGGAACCGGAATTGCAGGCGTTGCAATTTCTTCCTGCGCAGGTGCAAACGCGCTTACACCTGCTGCAATGGCAGAAGCAAACCCAGCCCTGTATGGCGGTGCTGCTCTTGCAACAGCAAATGCACAGGTAGCAGCTGCAGTTATCGTTACTGCAATCCTGACTCCTTTGATTACTGGTTATGTCGCTGAGCACTTTGCTAAGAAAGACAACACTTCAGAGAAAGTTGTTGAGGCTGCTTAACAAGTTCTACAGTTCAAGCACAAAATCCCAGCACCTAGCGGTGCTGGGATTTTTTGTGCCGCGAAGTAGCACTGGCTCCGCGCAAGAGTTGTTCGAAGAATGGTGATAGGCGGCTGATGGAGGGGCAGTGGATGCAGAGATCCTTCGCGAATCACTCAAATAAGTCTCCAAGTGGTAAAAAATGCGTTTAGTTGGGGTTTTCATTTTTCTGCATACAACGTTTGCCCAGATAAAAGTTTTTGAGGCGGTAAAAAATCGTCTTAGTTGGGGATAAATCGGCCAATTTTAAGTTTTCATCCCCAACTAAACGGGTTTTTTACCTTTTTCGGCACATAATTTTGAGCTTAAAAATTATGTATTCATAGAATTGAATATAATAATCTGATTATGCAAAAAGGGTCAGAACGAAACATTCTGACCCTTAACTTTGTTACTAAAAAGACTGAAGTTCGCTATTTTGTAAACGACACCTACTTAATCAGGACATTTCCCTCATAGCTGTCATGAACGTCCTGAGGTGTTACGCCCATGTGCTTCTTATAAAGCCTGCTGAAGTAGAACGGATCATTGTAACCAACCGCCTCGGAGGTTTCGCGTACAGAAAGACCAGATTGAAGCAGCTGCTGAGCATGGTCAAGACGTTTTGCAATGATGAACGTCATTGGGCGAACGCCAAATGTTTGAACAAAATTGTTAGAGAAGCGCTGAGTACTCATTCCACAGCGTTTAGCCAGACCAGGAATGGTAATTGGATCTGCAAAGTGGAGCTCGATGTACGTGCGAGCCTCGGCCATGCTCTCCTGGACTTTTTGGCTGTTGGTGAGCAGGAACATTGATTTGATGAGCTCGGTTCCGTTGACAATTTGCGCGACACGGTTGTCCAGCGATGGGGTAGTGTTAAGTTTTTCCAGGTCAAGTGTCTTATCAAGAATACGATCGAATCCCTGAGGATCAAATGCGTATGCATTGAAGATTGGGCTGCTGGTATCTCCCTGAACGCCATCATAGTAGATGTTTATATGGTCAAACGAGCGACCGTATAGTGTGCGATACGTTACGGTTTGACCTGCAGGAGCGTGTACAACTGTGGTTCCTTCACAGATGAATTCTTTGCCGCCAATAGTAATCTCAGCTGATCCAAATACGGGAATAATGAAAACAGAGTGAGCAAGCGAAAAAGTAACTTGGGAGTCAGCAATCTTCTGCTGGCGGTTGATCGAAAACACACTATACGTCTGCCGCGAATAGGTCTCTTTTAGCTCCTGCAGATTTGTCTGCATAGAATCTCCTCATTTCAAAAGCGCTCTAATGCGCCGAATATTAAAAATAACATGGAGAGTATTTTAGCCAGCAGAACTGCGATTGCAACCCCAAAATCAAATAAAATGCCATTTCAGGGGTTAAATTTTGATTAACGAGAAAGACAATTGCCTACGTAACTTGTAGAGAATGATTTTAAAAAGAACAATTTATGTATAAATTTTATCCATGCAAATCAAAGATATTCCATTTTGTTTATTCGCTTTAAACTGCCGATAAATAGCGTTTTTTGATACCATAAATTAGTTATGCACAAATGGATACTTCAGGTTAACTTTAGATACTGCAAACTTCGTTTAGATGCCGTAGCTTTCTTTTGGCCTGCCATGGATTCCATTGGTTTTTCAGTTCTTAGGTTTTTTTGGCTTCTGTAGAGTTTTCTCGTAGAAGGTTTGTATATGGAGCAGCTCGCACACGTTTTTTCACTTATCGTTCAGCCTGCATACGACTTGACCGGCAGTTGGTGGGCGGCAATCTTCCTTTTCACCCTTGCAACTAAAATCATCCTGATGCCTCTGGCGCTCTGGACGCAGCAAAATTCTATTGTTATGGTGCGTCTTATGCCCGAGACCTTCCGCTTGAAGACACGCTACTTCGGCGACAGAGAGACCATCGAGGAGCGCTCCAACGAGCTCAACAAAAAGGCAGGTTATCACCCGCTGCTGAGCCTTATTCCTTTGGCTATCCAGGTAGTCATTCTGTTTGGTCTGGTAGACGTCATCCATGGCATCACTGATTCCGGCGCTCCGGGTACAGAGTTTTTGGGCATGACCCCAATCATTGATGGTGGTATCACCTGGATTATGCCTCTCGCAGCAGCTCTGTCCTCGGTTGCTCTTGGCCTTGCATCCAACAAGCTGAATCCACTCCAGCGCGAGCAGTCTCGTGCCGAGAAGAACACCACAAACGGCCTCTCTATTGCAATGTCGCTTGTGCTTGCGGTTTACGTTGTTTGCGGCATGGCATTCTACTGGGTTTGCTCAAACCTTCTCTCAATCCTGGTTCAGATTGTCTGCAACATTATCATTGACCCTCGTAAACAGGTTGACTATGACGATCTCAACGCTGCTCGCGACGAGTTTGAGGCAATGGACGCAGCAACTAAGTCCACTCACAAGTGGTTCCAGCGCGATCCTCATGCTGCTCGCGAAAAAGAGGACTACAAGCGCTTCTTTGACACCATCGGCAAGCACCTGGTTTTCTATTCTGAGTCAAGCGGCTTCTACAAATACTTCCAGGGCGCCATTGAGTGGCTGCTGGCAAACTCGGATATCCGCATTCACTACGTCACCTCTGACCCCAATGACCAGGTCTTTGAACTGGCAAAACAGCAGCCTCGTCTGATTCCTTATTACTTGGGCCAGCGTCGCCTCATCACACTTTTCATGAAGCTCGACGCCGACGTTGTGGTTACCTCCCTCGGTGACCTAGAGAGCTCTTACATGAAGCGCTCCTACGTGCGCAAAGACGCTGAATACATGTATATGTGCCACCATATGACCTCCATGACGGTCACCTCAACGCGCAACGAGTACACCTACTACGACGACGTCCTCTGCGTTGGCCCTCACCAGCAGCACGATCTTGAGCTGGTCGAGAAGTACTACGGTACGCCATCCAAGAGAAAGCCTGCTATTGGCTACGATCTTCTCGATAGGTCAATCAAAAACTACCAGAAGCAGAATCTGGGCCAGCGCAAACCTGGCGAGAAACCCCTGTTGCTGATTGGTCCTTCGTGGCAGTATGACAACTTGATGGACAGCTGCCTTGACGGCCTGCTTGAGCAGCTCATGGGCCGCGGCTGGCGCATTGTGGTCCGCCCACACCCAGAGTATTTGAAGCGCTATCCTGCCCGCATGGAGGAGATTCTTGCTCGCTACGCTGACGCGGACCCAGAGGAGCTCTCCTTTGAGACTGACTTCAGCTCCAACACTTCGGTTCTCTCGGCTGATCTGCTGTTTACTGACTGGTCGAGTGTTGCTGAGGAGTTCTCATTTACCACGCTCAAGCCGTCGGTCTTCATTGACACCGCAATGAAGGAGAATAACCCTGACTGGAGCAAGATTCATTCGGATCCATGCGACATTACGCTCAGAAACGAGATTGGCCGCAGCTTTGATCCTAAGGACCTCTCGGGCCTGGGCGACGCGGTTGCGCAGATGCTCGATGAGACTGATAGCTGGTCGCACAAGATTGAAGAGATTCGTAACAACATGATCTTCAACCTGGGCCACGGCGGAGAAGCCGCAGGTAAGTTTATCCTCGAGCGCGTTCTAGCACACCAGGAAGAGGCCGCCGCGGACGCCGCAGACGACGCTACTACCAAGAAGAACGCTGCTGCGGACGCTGCAGACGACGCTGAGAAAAGCGACGCCGTCAGCTCCACTAAAGACGCCACAAAGACAACTGATGAGGACGGTGTTTCTCGTGACTAAAACAACAACTTCTACCATGAGAAACTCTTGCAGCTCCGCTATTCAAAGCCGCGCGTCCTTCCTTCATGGAGCGTTTTTTGTCGCAGTACTGACGTTTGCGTGGTGGGC